>JAUSFN010000029.1 GCA_030649935.1 Candidatus Planktophila sp. | reverse complement strand
CCAGATTGAATTGTTTCAAGTGCAGCCGTTATTTTAACCGATATTTGAGCTATAAAAACCTCAACAACTTCTAATGCCACATCAGATTCAAGTAGAGCCTCTCGAATCTCTGCACACGTTGATTCAATATCGCCCTTAGATATTTTCCCACGAGTGCGCAGTGATGTGAACGTGGCACTAAGGCGCGTAGTCAGTGTGTCAAACATGATTCACCAAGCCTACTTCAGAGCTAAGCGCAGTTTCGCCGTTACCTCTTCAGCTCGCGCACTGCTCAAGGCCCCCCCACCTAGCTCAGTGACGTAGAGTGTATCGATCGCCTCAGCACCTAAAGTGGTAACTATTGCCGAATTAATATCGACTCTAGATTGAGTAATCGCCGAACCAATTCTAAATAGAAGTCCGGGTCGGTCATGGCTTCTTACCTCAATGACCGTAGCATCGGTTGCGGCGTTATTGAAATAAACAATTTCAGGAGGCGGAACAGGAATGCTCGGAATTGTTGCATAGGCCTTAGCGCGTGCAAGGAGTTTTTCCTCCACAAGAGTCGAATCTTCAAATGCCTTTACAATCTCATTTCGCAGTTTTACTTGCGTCATCTCTGGAGCGTGCGGCTCTGGCGTAACGATCCAGTACATTACGGCCGATTGTCCATGGCTCTTTGTGCGCGCTGATTTAACATCTAAGCGCGCAGTATTGAGCACTCCTGCAACTAGAGAAAGAAGGCCGGGTTTATCGGGTGAAACGATTTCAATGGAGTATCCACTTGGGTGGGGTGCAAGATTTACCGTTAAAACTCCAGTTTGTGCCATCACTAACTGTTCTTGAGTAAGCGCCGGTTGCTCGGCAATCATAGAACCCGACATTGTGCTCCTGACGCGATTTACTAAATCGCCTACCAGAGATGCCTTCCAGTCACTCCACCCTGTACTCCCGGTTGCTTCTCCATCGGCGATGCTCAACGCGTGCAAGAGTTCAAGGGTATTTAAATCGGGAATAACATCAATGATTGAAGCGATTGTTGCTGGATCATCTAAATCACGACGCGTAGCAGTTGCAGAGAGTAATAAATGGTGCCTCACTAAAATTTGAAGTGTAGTGACATCGGCAGATGTGAAACCTATTCGAGTAGCAAGCGGAGCGATTAATCGTTCTCCACGAACAGAGTGATCTTCCTGACCTCCTTTGCCAATGTCATGAAAGAGCGCTGCGAAAAGCAATAAATCAGGTCTATGTACTTTTCTAGTTAACTTTGCGGCCTGTACAGCGGTTTCAACCATATGTCGATCAACAGTGTGATGATGTAGCGCATTTCGCTGAGCCAATGATCTCAGTGGACGCCATTCAGGAATCCACCAGAAAATTATCTCCTCTTGATCAAGGCTTTCAAAAATTCGAACCATCGATTCGCCAGCGCCAATAAGTGCAATAAGATTCTCTCTCGCCTCACGCGGCCATGGAGTCGGCAATGTGCCGCTCCCATTTATAAGAGCTTCGGTAATCAAGGCACAGGTTTCCAGTGCAATGGGTAAACCAAGCTGAGCAGCCGTAGCCGCTGCACGTAGCCCGATAACGCGATCTTTAGAAAATGAGATTAGTGGATCGATGACAATCTCATTGCTGTTGACGCTAATGTTTTTCGCCACAGATACGGTCCGAGGTTTTCGTAAATAACGACCTAGACCATCTCGCCCTTTGTGATCGAGTAAATGCCACGTGTACTCAAGAAGATAATCAACTAATCGTGCCGCTTTTGCGACCTCGCTCATCATGGCATCGGCATCGCTATAACCAAGTGCAGAGGCAACTTTGTCCTGCTCTTGAAAAAGCAGTCGATCTTTGTTGCGCCCAGTAGTTGTGTGCAACGTTTCGCGCACGTTATTGAGTGTTGATTCGGCCCAACTGATGCGTTCAAGTGGTACAGGAACGCTGCCAGATAATGCAATAGCACGCAGAGCACTGATATCGCGTAATCCCCCGCGTGCCTCTTTTAAATCTGGTTCAAGAAGATAGGCCAACTCCCCTGAGCGCTCGTGACGAATGGCCATAGATGTTTTTAACTCTGGAAGTCGTGCGCGCGAATTTCTCTGCCATGTTTTTAGGTTTTCATATAAGACACTGGCAACCATGTTGGCATCGCCGGCAATCAATCGGATATCTAGTAGGCCAAGTGCCACTCTTAGATCACTTGTAGATGCTTTGCCCGTCTCGCTTTGTGTCCGTACCGAGTGATCGACAGAGAACTTATCCCACAGTGGGTAAAGGAGAGCATTGACAAATGCAGCGAGTTTTTCATGTGAAAATTGCCCTTGATGAAGTATCAGAATGTCCAGATCCGAGCCAGGAGCAAGCTCTCCACGACCATAACCACCAACTGCCGCTAGCGCTACTCCTTTCTCGCCATTAACTTTTAAGTACTCGTTTGCAGAACTGTAAAAAAGTGAGAGAAGAGCGCGATCGCTCTCGTTCGACCGCTCTCTTCTCTCACGCGTACCCATGTGCTCTATCTTAGATTGCCTCCGACCCGCGTTCACCCGTGCGAACACGAACAACTTGATCTACTGGTGTGGTCCAAACCTTTCCATCACCAATCGATCCCGTTGAAGCAGCTTTGACGATCACATCAACAACTGCGTCTGCATCGGCATCATCAGTTAGAACTTCAAGACGAACTTTGGGCACTAGGTCAACGGTGTATTCAGCACCTCGATAAACCTCCGTGTGACCTTTTTGACGTCCGAAACCACTAGCCTCTGACACGGTCATTCCAGTTACACCATGAGCTTGCAGTGCATTCTTGACATCCTCTAACTTAAATGGCTTTAAGATTGCAGTTATAAGTTTCATTAGAACGATCCTCCTCGTGAAGAACTAGACATTTCATAGGCGGTTTCTGCATGTTCGTTCAAATCTATGCCCTCTACCTCTTTATCTGACTTGATGCGGAAACCAATCGTCTTTTCAATTGCAAATCCAAGAATCAAAGTTACGACAAATGAATATACTGCAACCATTCCAACTCCGAGAGCCTGCTTTGCAAGAAGAGCAGTACCCCCTCCGTTGAAGAGACCATCTAGTCCAATGCTATTGACAACGCTTGTGCCAAACAGACCTATAGCAAGTGAGCCCCAAACCCCACCAACTAAGTGAACTCCGACAACATCTAGAGAATCATCAAAGCCGAACTTATATTTAAGCCCTACTGCAAGTGCACAGAAAATACCGGCAAATAAACCGATTACAACTGCGGCCCATGGAGCCACAAATGCACAGGCAGGGGTAATCGCCACCAAGCCTGCAATTGCACCAGAGGCCGCCCCGAGCGATGTCGCATGTCCATTTCGTAGTTTTTCAACAATCAACCAACCAATGAGTGCGCCAGCAGTTGCGACCTGAGTATTTATAAATGCAAGCCCAGCAATTCCATTGGCAGCTAAGGCAGAACCGGCATTGAAACCAAACCACCCAAACCACAAGAGACCCGAACCCAATAGAACAAGTGGCAATGAATGGGGCCGCATTGACTCTTTGCGCCATCCAACTCGCTTACCTAAAACTATTGCAAGTGCTAAAGCGGCCGCCCCTGCATTGACGTGCACCGCAGTACCACCTGCAAAATCTTCAAGACCTTTGCCTGCAAGAAAGCCGGTACCTGTAACCGTATCGCCGACTTTATTTCCAAAAGCAAAGACCCAGTGAGCAACCGGGAAGTAAACAATCGTCGTCCAGATTGTGACAAAAACAGCCCACGAAATAAACTTGGCCCGATCTGCAATCGCTCCAGAGATTAGGGCAGGCGTAATAATTGCAAACATTAATTGAAAAGCTGCAAAAACTAGAACTGGAATTGGATAGATTCCTCCGTTATTGGTGAAATCATTGACCATTCCGCCCAGACCAGAAAAAGAAATATTTCCATACCACGGTGAATCCGCCTTATATCCAAAGGTTAATTCAAAACCGTAGATAACCCACAAAATACTTACGATGCCGATTGTTATAAACGACATCATCATCATATTTAGAACACTCTTCGTTCGAACCATTCCACCATAAAAAAATGCGAGTCCTGGTGTCATGAGTAGTACGAGAGCCGTGCTTGCTAACATCCAAGCCGTGTCGCCAGAGTTCAAAACTGTTTCGGTCATAAGAGCCATCTTTCGAGTAATAAATACAAGAGTTCTCGCCTTTGAGATGGAGTAAAGATGCCTTCAATGAGTTACAAGACAGGCTCGAAAACGTTTCAGGCGCGTTGCAAAAAGCTCTTTTGTGTTACATCTACGTTACGCAAGTAGCCCCAGTATGTACGCCTCTGAGTCGAAGGGAGCGAAATCGCTCTCTGTCTCACCGGTTCCAATCCATTTAATAGGTATATCAAGCTCACTCTCAATGGCTAGAGCAATCCCGCCACGTGCGCTTCCATCTATCTTTGTAAGAATTATTCCAGTGACTTCTACTGCAGACGAGAAAACCCTTGCTTGTGCCATCCCATTCTGACCGGTAGTCGCATCGATTGTTAATAGGACCTCACTCACCGGCGATACTTTTTCAACAACCCTCTTTACCTTTTCTAACTCATCCATAAGATCACTCTTGTTGTGCAATCGTCCTGCGGTATCTATGACTAAATAATCGACTTTCTCCTGCTTAGCTTTTTTTACCCCATCGAAGGCTACCGAGGCTGGATCCCCGTTAGTCTTACCTGAAATAACCTCTACATCTATGCGTTCACCCCACGTCTGCAACTGTTCTACTGCAGCGGCGCGGAAAGTATCTCCGGCTGCAACAATCACAGAGAAACCGGATTTCTTAATATGCGCGGCCAATTTCGCCACCGATGTGGTTTTACCTGTTCCATTTACTCCAACAATCATGATTACCGTCGTACCCTCTAGATTGATGAGGGGCAATCGAGATTTGGTACACAAATGTGCAGTCAGAGTTTCGATTAACGCCTCCTGAGCATTCTCACTTTTTACTTTCCGTGCAGTCTCCAGAAGTTTGCGTGTGAGAGTGGGGCCTATATCTGACGCTAATAGCTCGCTCTCGAGCTCTTTCCAGTCGGCAGGCGCAAAAGAGTTTTCACTCTTGACTTTCGCAATGAACTTACTAAAAAGACCCATATAAAAGTTTCTACGCAGTGTCTGATTCACGCAACCGTTGCGAGATTACTTCAGTTACACCGTCACCGCGCATTGTGACTCCATAGAGTGCATCAGCAATCTCCATAGTGCGCTTTTGGTGAGTAATTATAATTAGCTGAGAGCTTGCTCGTAACTCTTCAAGAACTCCTAGTAAACGTCCAAGGTTGACGTCATCCAAAGCCGCCTCAACTTCATCTAGAACATAAAAAGGGCTTGGTCGTGCTTTAAATATTGCAATAAGCATGGCTACAGCTGTCAGTGATTTTTCTCCACCGGAGAGAAGTGAAAGGCGTTTAATCCGCTTTCCTGGTGGACGCGCTTCGACATCAACTCCACTTGTCAGGGGATTATCCGGATCAACTAAAATTAACCTGCCATCTCCTCCAGGAAATAGCCGTGCAAAGATATCTTCAAAGTGACGGGCTGTGTCTTCAAAAGCCTCTATGAAAATACTCTGAACGCGATCATCTACTTCTTTAATGATGTCAAGAAGATCCTTTTTAGTGTTTTTCAAATCCTCCAATTGATCAGCTAAGAACTTTAGGCGCTCCTCAAGAGAGGAAAACTCTTCCAGAGCCAACGGGTTTATCTTGCCCAACAAATTGAGAGAACGCTCTGCCGAAGCCAACCGTTTTTCCTGCTGTTCGCGGCGATAGGGAATTAACTCAGTTGTGACGATCGCTCCCGCCTCGTTTTCAAAGAAGGTGGGAACATCATTATGTGGGCCATACTCGGCAACGAGAACTTCAGTATCGATAGCGAACTCTTCAGCGGTTCTATTTTCAAGAGACTCAATTCTCATTCGTTGCTCGGCCCGTGCAATCTCATCGCGGTGAACACTGGAAGTAAGAGCTTCAAGTTCAGAAGCAAGTTCACGTCCTCGAGTGCGTACTGAGAGAGTTTCTCCCTCTCGAAGAACACGTGATTCCTCTAATCGAGCCCGTTCAAGTGCCGCCTTAGATAGTGATCGCTCAATATGAATGAGTACTTCGTAAGCCGACTCAGCAATAGCTGCAGATATCACAGCCGCTCTGGCGCGAGCACTGCGGCGAATGAGCGCGCGCTCTGATGCCTCCCGCTCGCTACGTGCCGATTCTTCTAACGCCAGCGCACGAGCAGAGAGTGATGAAACGCGTTCTTCAGTCGTACGTACTGCAAGTCGGGCCTCAACTTCCCGGGTTCGCGCAATGGATACTGCATTGCGCAAATCCTCGGTCAAAGTGTGATCAGGTTCGGCGACAACGCCCTGCTGCGCAAGCTGATTCTGGGCAATGGTTAGCTCGCCTTCATCGAGCGATTTAGCTAGGCCGGCCTCGTTGATAGATTTATTGAGTCGCTCCACTTCAGCCAGTGCCGATTTCATATTTTGGCCAGAGACTGCAAGTTGCTCTGTAAGCGAGTTAATCCGAGCATCAGATTCATTGAGTCGTGACAAGGCAAGGTCATATTCGCTTTGGCGCGTGGCAATTTCAGAATTCTGAGCTGAAATTTCAAACTTTAAACGATCGCAGGTATGAGTGATATCAATACATTTGACCTCTAACGCTGAAATGAGAGTATTAATTTCGATAAGTGATGAAGAAGATTTAGATCCTCCCCTTGCTCGCAGTCGGGTAATTACATCGCCATCGCGCGTAACTACGGTGACATCTGGATTAGCGCCAAGGATTACTTCAGCTGAACGTGCGCTCTCGGCAACAACAACATTTGCTAGTAGAGAGTCGATGAGCGTGCCAATTGACTGCGAGCGCACATGTGATGCGAGAGAAACTAAGCCCGGTGGAATCCACGCATCACTGTGAGAGCCTTCTTCATATACCAAAACATCGGCCTGGCCTAGATTTTCGCTGCGCAAAGTCGTTAAAGCGGTAACCGCTGAGGCTAAGTCTTTAACTACGAGCGCATCGGCCAGTGTGCCAAGAGCGGCGGCAGTGGCAGACTCCCAGCCTGAGTCAATTTCAATAAGGCTAGCAATCGAACCAAGAATATGAACACCATGTGAATCACCTAGTAGTGCTGTTGCCCCATCACGATTTTGTGAAGTCAATTTCATTGCATCAATTTTAGATTCAATCGCATTTCGTTCACGATCTGCTAAACGCTCTGCCTCGATCAGCTCATGTAATTGTGCTTTAGCCGAAGTTAAAGCCGCATTGGTGTTTTCAAACTGAGAATCTAAACCCTTTTCCCCAGAATCGGCATTAGCAATTTCAAGTTCATAGGTTGAATATTCGCGTTGCGCCGCATTAACGCGCTCCTGCGCCTCATTTCGCGAACGGGTCAGACGTGCAATCTCTTCAGAAATAGCTTCTAACCGTGCCTGAAGGGATTTGATATGACCCTCTTGTCGGGCTGTACCTTCACGCGCATCTGCGATTGCACGCATTGCCGCTGCGATTTTATTTTCGTCCATTTTCAACGCTTGCTCACTACGTCCTAATTCCAAAGTTGCTTCAGCCAGAGCTTTTTGGAATGTGCTCACACTTTCGCGTAATTCGCGCTCTTCGTTTCGTAAAATCTGTGCATCTTTGTCAATTTCATCTGGATCGCGCCCAGATGCGCGCGCCTCCTCTGCCTCTTCATTGAGGAAGCGTGAACGCTCCTGCGCAAGTGATTGCGTTCCGCGAAATTTTTCGCGTAGAGAGTTCAATTGGTAATAGGTTTCTTGAGCTTGAACAAGTTGTGGCCCCTCAATTGCGGACTGAACATCAAGGGCATTTTCGCGAGAGCGAATGGTTTCCACTTCGCTCTCGACTTCAGCGCGCTTTTCTCGCAACGCAGTCTCATCGGCAACTTCAGCATCTAAAGTTTTGGAAAGAGAGATGAAATCATCTGCTAAAAGACGTAGTTTTGCATCGCGCAAGTCGGCCTGGATCGTCGCTGCTTTCTTTGCTACCTCTGCCTGTTTCCCGAGTGGTCTTAGTTGACGACGAAGTTCGACGGTCAAATCTTGGACACGGGCGAGGTTTGCCTGCATAGAATCCAATTTACGTAGAGCTTTTTCTTTACGCTTGCGGTGCTTTAGAACACCCGCCGCCTCTTCAATGAATCCGCGTCGCTCCTCAGGTGTTGCCATCAAAATTGCATCAAGTTGACCCTGGCCAACGACTACGTGCATCTCCCGGCCAATGCCTGAATCACTCAATAACTCTTGAATATCGAGCAATCGTGTTGCCTCACCATTTATTTGATACTCGCTATGTCCATTCCGGAAAAGTATTCGCGAGATAGTTACCTCAATGAACTCGATTGGAAGTGCACCATCAGTGTTATCTATTGTGAGAGATACTTCTGCTCTACCAAGGGGTGCCCTTCCGCTTGTGCCAGCAAAGATGACATCCTCCATCTTTCCACCACGCAGAGATTTTGCACCTTGCTCTCCCATTACCCACGTAAGTGCATCAACTACGTTACTTTTCCCTGAACCATTAGGACCTACAACGCATGTGATTCCTGGCTCTAAACGCAAAGTGGTTGCCGAAGCGAAGGACTTAAATCCCTTGAGGGTGATGCTCTTCAAATACACGCGGTAAACCTATCGCGTAAATGCAGCGTTTTTAACGCAATTTCGGCTAGACAGGCTCGTTTCTTAATGCTTCATAGGCAATGCGAGCAGCGATCTGTTCGGCTTCACGTTTGCTCTTACCAACTCCTTCGCCAACACTAGCGCCTTCGACCATGGCAACCGCGGTGAAATTCTTATCGTGGTCAGGTCCATCTTCGCTCACGACATACTCAGGTACGCCCCGGTTAAGTGCTGCCACCAACTCTTGCAGTGCGGTTTTGCCATCTAACCCTGCTCCACGAGCAACAGCAGAATCTAAAGTAGGAGAAATTAATCTACGAACAATCTGTGTGCAGATCTCAAAACCAAACTGGAGATAAATAGCACCAATAACCGCCTCAAGAGCATCGGCAAGAAGTGAATTCTTATCCCTCCCACCCGTTACCTCTTCGCCTTTGCCAAGACGAATATATTTTCCTAAATCTAACTCACGGGCGATATCTGCCAGCGCGCGCATATTTACCACGCCTGAACGCAGTGGAGAGAGTCGACTCTCATCAAACTCTGGAAAACGTTTGTAGAGTTCTTCAGTTACGATTAAACCTAAAACTGAATCACCTAAAAACTCTAAGCGCTCATTTGTTTCTTTACTTGCCGACTCATATGCAAATGAACGATGAGTAAAAGCTAACTCGAGCAGTGAGGGTTCAATGACAACCCCCAACACCTCATTGAGCAACTGGCTCAGATCAGACCTCTAATACCTGGCGACGGTTATATGTGCCGCATGTTGGGCAGGCCGTGTGCTGAAGCTTTGGAGCTTGGCATTGTGGGCAGGCTGCCAGTGATGCCGCAGTTGTTTTCCACTGGCTTCGGCGTGAGCGCGTTTTAGAACGCGAAGTCTTCCGCTTTGGTACTGGCACTTTTCTAACCTCTTCTTCCTGCGCAACGGTGGTTGCAGGGCGTAAGTATCCCTTAAAAACTCTAATTCTTGAAATCGGGCTCATCTAAGGTCAGAGCTGCCAACCCCGCCCATCTAGCGTCCAGCTGCTCATGAGCGTGGGTTGCAGGCAGTTCCGACCATTTCCCCCCGCATTCTTGGCACAGACCCTCACAATCGTCACCACACAAGGGCGTACTTGGCAAAGCAAGCACGATGAGATCGCGGATAGGACTCTCCAAATCAATGAAATCTCCCTCCATTACTAATTCATCCTCAATATCTAGCTCATCTTCAGTTGCTAGGTATTTCTTACGCTCAAGTTTTTTTTCATAGAGATAGAGCTCCTGGATCCGTCTTTCAATAATAATCTCGACCGGATCTAAACACCTCCCGCACTCACCTTTAGCCGTAGCAAAAATTTGCGCGCTGAGTAAAACTCCCTCTGTAACTGATTCAAGACGTGCATCCACTTCAATCACATCGCCGGCCGGAACCGCAATAAGTTCTACTCCTACTCTCTCTGGAATCTCAATATCGAGTTCATACTCTTTCATCTCGCCTGCTCTGCGAGGAAGCTCGTAGGTATTTAGTTTATAAACCTCAGGAGATTTTTTCACCAAAATTAATCAGCGTCTGAGAGTTGTGAAAGTGCATCTTTATCGCCAGCGCCAGCTAAGCGCTCACGCCCACGAGATACGGCATCTTGCGTCTTATTCAAGATTACTTCAAGTGTTGCAAGGCGGCCATCAATATATTCTTCAACCTCTGCTTTTTCCTGTATGCCTTGTTCTCGTGCATCATCAAGAATTTTACGGGCTTCATCGCGTGCATTTTGAACAATGGACGTCTGTTCGACCATTCGCGCGACGTCTTCACGTGCCATAGAGATCATCGCCTCAGCGCTCAAACGACCCTCTTCTATGATTGAATCACGCATCGAAATTACCCTCTGAGCCGATTCAAAATCCTTAGGAAGTGCAGCGCGAGCTTCATCGAGAAGCTCAAGCATTTCACCACGGTGAATAACGCAACTCGCAGAGAGCGGAACTCCACGTGCCTCCTCCACTAAAGTGATTGCAGAAGCTAATTTCTCTATTGAATCCATCAACTATTTCCTGTCTACTCGAAGTTTGATCGCATCATTGACATTTGGAGGGATCATCATTGATACATCTCCTCCGTAATGTGCCAACTCTTTTACGATCGAAGATGATAGGAATGAATACGCTGGTGCTGTCGCCATAAGCATCGTTTCAACGCCGGAGGCTTGGAGATTTAATTGCGCCATTTGAAGTTCGTAATCAAAATCAGTAACTGCTCGAAGTCCTTTTACGATAGTAGTTATCGATTTACTTTTGCAATAGTCCACTAATAAACCACTCCATGAATCAACGATCACATTGGGTAGATCTGCAACCGTTTCACGGATCATGTCAATGCGCTCAGCAACCGTAAAAAGACTTGACTTAGTTCGATTTTCTAGAACCGCAACTACAACTTGGTCAAAATGGATACTCGCGCGTTTGATGATATCTAGGTGCCCATATGTAATCGGGTCAAAGGATCCAGGGCACACTGCACGCTTCATGGTTCAAACGCTAGCAAGAGATGGCGCAGTTATCCATTCTTAAGGCGCGTAATTGCCGAAGTAGATCGTCGCTGCGCCATACTTCCTCTGCCTGAGCGGAGTAAAACCGTCAGGCCAGCTAAATTTTGATCCTCTCGTGGTGCGCTCTACTGCAACCATTGCATCGCTCTTGAGGAAACCTGCAATGTGCAATTTGCTAACTATATCCTCTACTTCACTATCGTCTAAATCAAATGGTGGGTCTATATAGACGAAGTGATATTTTTCTTTGGCACTTTCACTTACAAAGCGTTGAGCCGACATTGAATAGAGGTGAAAATCTCCAGCTGGTTGATTCCTCTGAACTAATTCATAATTATTTTGAATTGTTTTTTGCGCTTCAAACTCGCTCTCAACCACATGCACAGTTGATGCACCACGTGAAAGGGCTTCGAGTGCAATTGCACCTGATCCACCAAATAGATCCAATATGTGAAGACCAAGAAAATCTCCAAACTCAGATGCCAAAGATGAAAATAGCGCTTCGCGTGCACGGTCAGATGTTGGGCGAGTTGATCCAGCAACTGATCCCAATGTTCGACCCTTTGCAACACCAGCGATGATTCTCAATGCTCAACCCTTATCTAAATAATCTGTAGCGGCATTCTTTGCCACCAGTGCTACTTCTGCCCTCAGTGCAGGATAACCAGATAAATCCGCAGAAGCAGCAATTATGCCAACTGCATCGGCGCGTGCGCTTTCAATTAACTCCTCATCGCGAAGTACTCGAAGTAACCTTAAGTGCGACTGAGTGCCTGATTGACTTGCACCGAGCACGTCACCTTCTCGGCGCTGTTCTAAATCTATGCGCGATAATTCAAAGCCATCAAGGGTCGCAGCCACGGCATCGAGTCGTACTCGCGCTGCAGATTCACTGGAGGTATTTGTTACTAACAGGCATAAACCGGGTGACGTGCCACGTCCCACGCGACCACGCAATTGATGTAACTGGGAAATGCCAAAGCGATCGGCATCCATAATTACCATGACCGTGGCATTGGCAACATCGACTCCCACTTCAATGACGGTCGTTGAAACTAGGACATCTATCTCACCTGCAGCAAATGCCCGCATCGTTGCATCTTTAACGTCGCTGCTCTGACGACCATGTAGTTCGGCAACTCTCACCGCTTTTAACGCCCCATTCGCAAGGCGCGGTGCGAGCTCGCTAACCGAAGCGATTTCAGTGGATTCCTGCCCGAAGAGAAAATCGATATCTGCACTTACATCATTACCCGCCTCAATTCGCGGTGCTACTACGTAGGCTTGATGCCCAGTTGCTACTTCCTCGCAGATTCGCTCCCACGCTCGCTCAAGAAAGGCCGGTTTTTCCGCAGCCGGTATCACATGCGTTGTAATGGGTTGGCGTCCAAGAGGTAGTTCGCGCAAAGTAGAGACATCCAGATCACCAAATACGGTCATTGCAACGGTGCGAGGAATCGGCGTCGCAGTCATAACTAACAAGTGTGGCGGCTTCTGCGCCTTTACTTTTAGTGCATCACGCTGTTCAACACCGAATCTATGTTGCTCATCGACAACGATTAGACCTAAATCAGCAAACTCAATTTTCTCTCCAAGAAGAGCGTGGGTTCCGATAATAATTCCTGCCGCACCGGTTGCAGCTAATGAAATCGCCTCCTTGCGTGCTGGAGCGTTTTGCGAACCAGTGATGAGAGTAATTCGTGTTGCTTTGTCGGCACTTCCTAACGTTCCTCCAAATGCTAGTGCTCCTAAGAGTTTTTCGAAAGTGCGCAGGTGTTGTGCCGCCAGAACTTCAGTTGGCGCAAGTAGAGCTGCCTGTCCTCCGCTATCAACAACGGCCA
Source organism: Candidatus Planktophila sp. (assembly GCA_030649935.1). GTDB lineage: Bacteria > Actinomycetota > Actinomycetes > Nanopelagicales > Nanopelagicaceae > Planktophila. The sequence goes on along the minus strand of JAUSFN010000029.1, from coordinate 44,983 downwards.
ACATAGCGCGGAGCGCAACTATGGTTTTACCGGAGCCAACTTCACCCTGTAAAAGTCGGTGCATGGGATGGGGCTGTGATAAATCATCTTCAATCTCTTTTATGACGGCTAATTGACCTGCCGTGAGTTCAAATGGTAGCGCGGCATCAAAGGATTCTAAGAGCCCACCATTAATAACTTTACGCGAAATTGTGTTGAGCTTCTTCAACTCATTGCGACGCATTACTAACATAAGTTGCAGCACAAAAGCTTCATCAAATGTCAATCGCGCCCGTGCTGCATCGGCATCATCTAAATCCACTGGTGCATGAACTTGAACTAGAGCCTGTTTCAGGGTTGGAAAATTGTGCGCTCTTCTAATTTCTTCGGGCAAGTAATCTTCCACCTCATTCAAGGAGGCAATTGCCATATCTACACACTGTGAAATCTTCCATGACGGCATTTTCGCGGTTGCTGGATAAACGGGCAAATACTTTCCTGCAAAACTTTCAACTGCGTTTTCAACATCGGCGCCATCGGCGATCATCTGATAATCAGGATGAGCCAACTGCTTTCGCTTATTGAAAACTCCAACTTTTCCAGCAAATAGACCTTGACTGCCAACCTTTAACTCTCTTTCACGCCAGGCTTGATTAAAGAATGTGAGCGCTAATTTTTCGCGACCATCAGTGACGATCACCTCCAAAATACTCCCTTTCCTTCCGCGAATTGGACGGTTAGCAGAGCTATGCACTTGCGCAAGAATTGTTACCTCATCACCTTCATGCAGTTCGGCAATATCGGAGAGCTCTCCCCGGACCATGTATCGACGTGGATAGTGGCGCATGAGATCTCCAACGCTCTTTATGCCAAATGCATCGGCCAATACTTTTGCAGTGCGATCCCCTATAACGTTTGACAGTTTGTTATCGAGATTGCCCACATGTGCATTCTCTCGCGTCTAGTAGCCCTTTTGCATCTCTTAACGCGCCATTACCAGAGTTTTATCGCTGCTCGGCCACCCACTGTGGGTGATGACAATTGCTATCCTGCCTGCAAGGTGCTGGGTAATTCTTTTCTCAATGCGTTGTGCTAGCTCCTCATCGAGATGCTCGGTGGGTTCATCAAAGATATATACGTCGGCTTGCGAAAGTAAAACTCTCGCAACTGATAATCGCTTAGCCTCTCCTCCAGAGATAGTGCGTCCAAAATCTCCAATTACCGTATTGAGCCCATGCGGGAGTTCATGAATGAGCTGATCTAGCTCAAGAAGAGTTAGCACATTAATTAACTCTTCGTCAGTTGCGCTTTGGTTTCCAATCTTTAAATTCTCTCGCAACGATGTATTAAAGATATGTGAGCGCTGAACCGTCCCAACTACCCGGCCACCCAAATCACTAAAATTTTTTGCGTCTCGCCCATCGAATCTCAATTCGCCTTTGTACGGTAAGAGCCCGAGTAAACCCATTACGAGTGTCGATTTCCCACTACCGCTTCGACCACGAATAACTAATAGTTCGCCCTTGCTAACTTCAAATGAAGTTGGCTTCATAAAATCTTGATCCCACGCAACTGTTATATTCTTTGCAGAGATTTTCGTAATAGCGGAGTTTAATTCTGCTCCAATCTTTTCATCACTTGGAAAACTCATCAAAGTATCTACGGAGTGTTGGGACATGAGAAGTTTTCCGGCATTAAAGAGATTGGGGTACCACGCTGTGATCGCTTCAAAAATAACTAGTGGAATAAAGATAAGCATCGTTACCTGAACAGCCGGGACTGCCTGCGCTTGAGTCAGTGTCATTGCCAGCCACGCAAAGCCAACAACACACAATGCAATGAGCGAATTGGTGAGCGCTGAGAATCTCCAACTCTGCCGTAGAAGCTGCTCTTCCATTACTTTAATCTCTATCTCTAACTCGTTTGTGCGTTTAACATTTTCATCCAAGTATCCATAAATTGCCGCCTCGGTGACACCATGGATTGAGCCTTCGAGAAGTTGGGTATATTCGTTTTCACCCTTCTCGATACTTCGGGCAACTGGTTCGATACCGCTTTTAATCAGCGCTGGGAAAAGCGCCAGTAGAAGTGCGCAAGCTGGCAGTGTAAATACAATGCTTTCAGGGCGGACCCAAAAAGCTAGCAAGGTTCCAAATGCCAATGAAATAACCGCCGATGATTGTGGCAGTTTTATCCGAAGTTGATACTCCTGCGCGCGCTCTACATCATCGACAATACTTTTAACGGCAGTGCCGCTATTAAAAACGTGTGCCACGACAATTGAGTTCTGGCTCAGCTTCTTATAAATTCCGACACGCAAAGCAGTTAATCGACTAAAGACCGCCTGATGACTTACTAACCGCTCGCTATATCGTGCAGCCGATCGAAAGATTCCGAAGAAACGGACTAAGACAATCGCCACGCTTAAAGTCAAAATCGGTGGCTGCATGGATGCCATCGTGATTAACCATGCACTCGATATGGTAAGGCCGATTCCGCCAATAAATGCGAATGCGCCAAGTAAGTATGCGATAAACATCATTGGATGAGCGCCTTGGAAAAAGTAGCAACTAAATCTCCGTCTCTGAGCACGCTTTGATCATGTGTAATACAGATAACGATTGCACCATTACTTGCATAATCTCGTAGCGTTTTCATTACTGATTCGCCACTTGCCTGATCCAAATCGGCCGTTGGCTCATCGGCGATTAGTACACGAGGTTTGGCGGCGATTGCACGCGCCAGTGCAATCTTTCGAATTTGTCCTCCCGATGCCGCGCTTCCAACTTCACCCGAAGCTCCGATTGCAGTAGCTAAACCTTCTGGTAAATCGCTTAACGCTAATCCACAAAGTCCAAGAATTTGGGTGACTTCATCATTACTTAACCCCTCATCAACGATTGTGAATTGATGGCCTACATTCCCATGTGCAAGTTGAGGATTCTGCGGGACCCAGCCAATACTTTTGAACCAGGATTTTCGCCGCTCGGCGGTTACTTCGACTCCATCTGCCACTAAGGTCGCCTGGTTATTAACACCTAGGAGATTAAGGGCAAAGGTGCTCTTACCTATTCCAGATTCACCAACAATAAAAAATATATCGCCGGTGTGTAGAACCTCACCACGTATCAAGGTATCGATTCGTCCAGGAATGTTGAGTGACCAGTCGCTCCATTCAAGCGTGGAAACTCGAGAAAAATCATGTGGTTCCTCTATTACCGAAACAGTGCGCTGCGATTGAATATGTGTGAGTTGGGCAAATGCCTCACTGCCATCGGCTGAAGCGTGAAAAAGTGAGGCCGCATTTCGAAGTGGAAAATAGACTTCCGGTGCCAAAATTAAAACTGCCAAAGATGAGGTAAATCCAATCGTGCCATCAACTAAACGCAATCCAATAGAAACGGCAATCAGGGCTACTGAGATTGTTGCGCAGAGTTCGAGAGCTAGGGCAGATAGAAATGAGATCCGAAGAACTTTCATGGTTTCATCTGTATATTCATCCCCCATCTCTTCAATTCTCTGCGGCTGGCTCTTAAGACGAGAAAAAATCTTTAACGTTACAAAGCCACGTAGTGAGTCTTCGAAGTATTGAGACAACAAGCCGAGGGTCTGCCATTTTTTGGCAACGGAATCTGCCGTATAACGGCCTATGAGAGCTCCAAAGAGAGGGATTAAAGGCAGAGTCAGGATCGCTATCACACCTGAGAGGGGATCAAGAATTAAGAGCGTAACTATCACAACTACAGGTGTGATTGAGGCGAAAAAGAGTTGAGGTAGAAATCGACCTAGATACAAATCCAGAGAGTTAAGACCCTTAATAAGAAGCGTGCTTAAAGTTGAGCTCGAAAGATTTGAGAATGCATCAAGGCTCGATGTGATCTCACTTCTGATCTCTTGCTTAATACGCACGGCTTGTAGACTGCACCAATATTCAAAGCGGGCTTGAAAGAGCGCTCTGAAAAACCAAATGCATGACAAATAAATGAGTAGCGTTGAAATGCCTTCGGACTTTTTAATAATACCAACGATAATCGAAGATAAAACAAGTGCGCTTAAAACAATAACTGTCGACCAAATTGTGGCAGCAGCGATTGAGAGGAAGAAAAGCCTGCGGCTACCACTCCGAGAGAGCAGTAGCCGCAGATCACTTGATTTCACTTATGCAGGATATGGCTTACCACATCAAGAACGCCATGTTCTGGGTTAGAGATCTGCGAGGCGCTCACCCGCTTACGAAATACCCAGTAGGTCCAGCCCTGGTATATAAGAACAATCGGTGTCATAACAACGGCGACAATGGTCATTACCTTTAAGGTGTAATCCGTGCTTGCCGCATTTGTGATGGTGAGATCAAATTGAGCTCCCAATGATGAAGGCATCACGCGTGGATACAGCGCATAAAAGAGTGTCGAAACAAAGGCTGCGATTGCAACTGAGTTGAATATAAATGCCCAGCCCTCGCGACCAACAAAGTTTGCCGTCATTCCTGCGACCCAAAGGAGAGCAACAAGCACTGAAAGAATCAGAACTTGTGAGTTAATATCAGTGAACAAGAGATTGGTCCAAGTCAAGAAACCAACACATGATACTGCGGCAAATAACCCAGTGGTTTTAGCAATGGCACGTGAGCGTTCTCGAATCTCACCAGTGGTCTTTAATGAAAGGAAGACTGCGCCATGAGTTAAGAAAACGGTAAGAGTGACAACTCCGCCAAGAAGTGCGAAGGGGTTAAGTAAGTTAAAGAAACCGCCAACATATTCAAGGGATCCATTGGAAGCTTTTTCTATTGGAACGCCCTTTACTATATTGGCGAATGCAACACCCCAGAGAAGGGCTGGGATTGCGCTACTAACCATGATTGCGATATCCCATCGTTGTCTCCACTGTGCTTTGCCGTACTTTGAGCGATACTCAAAAGCAACACCGCGTACAATGAGTGAGACGAGAATCAAGAAGAGCGGAAAGTAGAAACCACTAAAGAGAGTCGCATACCATTCAGGAAAAGCTGCAAATGTTGCGCCTCCTGCAACTAGTAGCCATACCTCATTGCCATCCCAGACCGGTCCGAGCGTTGTCAGAACTGCACGTCGATCTGCCTCGTTACGAGATACAAAGCGATGAAGCATTCCAACACCGAAATCAAAGCCCTCAAGAATAAAATACCCGACCCATAGAACTGCAATGAGTAGGAACCACACCGTTTGAAATGTCATGTTCATGCTCCTTTCTTAGTAGGACATCACTAGGGGTTTGTCGGCAGAACCACCTATGTGTGGATCGGCGTAATCATGTTCTTCTGTGGGACCGATTTTAATTACTCGCACAATAAGACCAACCTCGATAAATGCCAATACACCGTACAAAAGCGTAAAGGCAATCATTGTGAAGAGAACTGCCCCGGCAGATACAACCGTACTTACGCCATCGGCAGTTTTAATGAGACCAAAAACGGCCCATGGTTGACGACCGATTTCGGTAAAAATCCAACCAAATGAGTTTGCAAGTAATGGCAAAAATGGAAGTGAGAACATCGCTGGAGCAAACCACATACCCCTAGGCGTACCACCCTTTCGCATCTGCCAGAGTGCAAGGAGTGCGAAAAATGCACCTATAGCTCCGAAACCGATCATCAATCTAAACGACCAATATGCCAGCGGAATATTAGGCGTGTAATTGCCTTCACCATACTGCTTGTCATACTTCGCCTCTAGATCATTGACTCCCTCTACTACCCCGTTAAAGTCACCTGTAGATAAAAATGAAAGCAGTGATGGAATACCAATCTGAAATACGGATTTAGATCCATCGAGCGTGCCGATTGTAAGCAGAGAGAAAGGCGCTGACGCTTGAGTCGTGTAGAGCGCCTCAGCGGCAGCCATCTTCATTGGCTGTTGTTCAGTCATGATACGAGAAGTCAGATCACCCGAGACGCTGACGAAAACAAAACTAATGAGCATAGTTATCGCGCCAAGTTTAAATGTTGAGCGCGACATCTTTAGATCTTTACCCTTAATAATTAAATACGCCGAAATTCCTGCGATAAATGCACCACCAGTAAAGGCCGCCGCCGGAATAGTATGGAAGAAAGTCGCAAGTGCAGTTTTCTGAGTAAGAACTTCAACGATATCCGTTAACTCAGCGCGGTTTTTTTCGGGATTATAAACAAAACCAACTGGATGTTGCATCCACGCATTAGCGGCCAAAATAAAGTAGGCAGATAACAATGTTCCAGTTGCTGCTAACCAGATTGAGGCAAGATGTAACTTCTTAGGAAGGCGGTCCCATCCAAAAATCCAAAGCCCAAGAAATGTGCTCTCAAGGAAAAATGCAAGAAGACCCTCGATAGCTAGCGGAGCCCCGAAAATATCTCCTACAAATCGGCTATAGGAAGACCAGTTCATTCCAAATTGGAACTCCTGAACAATTCCAGTTGCAACTCCAATTGCGAAGTTTATTAGAAATAGTTTTCCGAAAAACTTAGTGGCGCGAAGGTATTGCAACTTGCCCGTGCGATACCAGGCTGTATGCAATCCTGCGACTAGAAATGACATTCCAATTGTGATTGGAACGAATAAAAAGTGATAAACAGTTACTATTGCAAACTGCCACCGCGCTAGATCTAAAGCTTCCATGAAACGTTTTCCCCTAGGTCTGAACCGCTCTACCGGCTCGGTTCCAATCTTGTGTGATATCAGAGAATTTCTCATTTAATTTCCCTGTGGCAGCACTCACTAAGGTTTTTTTACGCGTAAATTCAGGCCATTTGATTGAGAGCCAGCCCTTCAATATCTGCGGATTGGCGTACTCCCACCCCCTCGCGATACCCTTTCGCCCTGTCTGTAATGGACTCTGCACTCAAAACTAGATCTAAAAAGGAGTACCACTGTGGCAGCAACATGCGATATTTGTAACAAAGGACCAAGTTTTGGCAATAACGTTTCCCACTCACAGGTAAAAACGCGTCGTCGCTGGAATCCAAATATTCAGCGTGTGCGCACAATGGTCGGCTCAACACCTCAGCGCCAAAATGTGTGTACATCATGCCTTAAAGCTGGCAAAGTTACGCGTTAATAAATTTTCTCAATTGAAATGGCGCCAGGTATCTGGCGCTTTTTTCATTTCCAAACCTGTAACACCGCTGCCTACAACAACTTCCCCAACGCACAGGCCAGGTAAATTCAGGCCCGTTGCAAGGAAAACATGATCCTCTCCCCCAGCAAATATCCATTGCCACACATCAATTCCCTCTTTCTTAGCTAACTCATTGAGCGCAGTAAATTCGGAATCTGCAATGAAGGCATGCTTAAAAAATGTGAATCCAAGCCCAGAGGCCAGTGCCATTTGCTCAGCCTGGGTAATGAGTGAGTCACTAACATCACACATCGCGCTGGCACCTGAATTCGCCATCGCACGTGCCGCCCAATAATCAACGTTCGGTGCGCAAAACTCTTCTATTGCATAGGCTTCAAGGTCATCGATTCCATCTTTTTGAATTACTGCAAGACCGGCAGCCGACCAACCGGGAAGTGATGTTACATAGATTGAATCACCAAGTTGAGCGCCACCTCGAGTTATAGGCTTTTCGACTTCACCAATTGCCGTCATTGAAATAACTTTAATCACACCCCGCGTTAGATCTCCGCCGACGACTACGACTCCACAACTCTTAGCTTCATGGGCTATTCCATGGGCTAAATCACTTATCCATTCCATCGTTTCAGAGCCAGTCAAAGTCAGCGCTACTACCAAGTACTGCGGCGTAGCCCCCATCGCAAAAATATCGGCTAAGTTTGCAGCCGTTACCTTTCGTCCAATATCAAATGCACACGACCATTCGAGATTGAAATGTGTACCTTCCACGGCCATATCGGTAGTAATAACCGAGTGCGGTGAGGTTTTAACGACCGCTGCGTCATCGCCAATACCAACAAGAACTCCAGTGTGATCGCCTCGGAAGATTTCTGCTACGGTGGCGATGACGTGAGCCTCATCAAAGTTCATAGCCCTAACCTTAATCCACTGGTCAGTAACACCTTCTCTGAAGTAGCCTTTGGCCACCAACGAAAGGAAAAAGCGATGTCAATTCAGGCCTACATTTTAATTCAAACCGAGGTCGGCAAAGCTAGTTCGGTTGCGAAAGCCGTCTCGTCAATCGCTGGCGTGACTCTCTCTGAAGGTGTAACTGGACCATACGATGTCATTATGCGTGCTGAAGCGCCAAGCATGGAAGAGTTTGGCCGCGTTATCTTGTCAAAGGTTCAGGCAGTCCCTGGAATAACTCGTACACTAACTTGCCCAGTAACTTACTAATTTTTTAACAGACAGTGCGTACGCTATTTCATAATGCCGCGTGCTGGTCTCATGGAAAAGAAATCTTTGATGGAATTCTCATCGAAGGTGAAAGTATCATCGCAACTGGTGTACAGGCCCTAGAATCGCAGTTCGATCAAAGCATTGATTTAAATGGCGCATTTGTAATTCCTTCATTTATTGATGGGCATGCTCACCCCATTTTTGGCGGTCGAGAAGCGGCCGGCCCAAAGATCAATGGGCTCGACTCAGTCGATGAAATTCTCAGAGAAGTAGAAAGTTTTGCAATCAATAACCCAGATCAAGCGTGGATTATCGGCGGGGCATATGAAGCGGCGATTATTGATGGCGGGGACTTTGATGCCCACTGGTTAGATTCAGTCGTTAGTGATCGCCCCGTCGTATTACATGCAGTAGATCATCATACGATTTGGGTTAACAGCAAAGCGTTGGAACTTGCCGCAATCACTCTTGAAACAGTGGATCCGATTGGTGGCACGATTGCCCGTCGCCACGACAGCACACCTAAAGGCACATTCCGCGAACCCACAGCAATGGCCTTAATCCTAGATAGAGCACCCTCAGACTCGATTTCAAGTGATGTGCAAGCGATTAAAAGTGCATGTACTGCATATTTAGATTCTGGAGTCACATGCGCCATCGATTCGTGGGTTGAGAAAGATATGGCCAAGGCTTACTTGTCTGCAGCACAATCTGGAGATTTAACGATTGCAATGAACCTATCTCTCTTAGTAACTCCAACAACATGGGGAGGAAAGTTAGAAGAGTGTAATTCTTTGCGAGATGAGTTCGCAGCATTACCCAATCCAGATTTAGTACAAGTCAATAGCATTAAGTTTTTAGCCGATGGCGCGCTTTCGGCCGGTACTGCCGCGTTAGTAGATCCCTATTTAGATAATCCAGATACGAATGGAATAAAAATTTGGGGCGATGATGAGTTAATAGATGCTCTGGTTGCCTTCGACGCGCTGAAGTTCCAAGTTCATATTCATGCCATTGGAGATGCCGCAGTAAAGCAGGCCTTGGACTCAATTGAAGCCATGATACGGGTAAATCCAACGTGGGATCGGCGTCCTGTCATTGTTCATGCCCAGTTGATCTGCGATGAGGATCTACCTCGTTTTAAAGCTTTGGGGGTAATCGCCAATATTCAGCCGCTCTGGTGCTACTTAGATCCAATGAACAAAGAGTTGTTTTTGCCGCGCATTGGTCGAAAGCGAAATGATTCTCAGTATCGCCTGCGCACTTTGATAGATAGCGGCGCAACTATTGCCTTTGGAAGTGATTGGCCCGTAACAAGTGAAATTCCACTACGCGCCTTAGGGGTTCCTGTTAATCGACTAGCCCCTGGAGTCAAAGATGGGGATGGATGGAACATAGCCGAAGCGATCACATTAGAGGAGTCACTGACTTTCTACACAAAAAGCGCTGCCTATCAAATGTTTCGCGAGCTAGAACGCGGTGAGCTAAAGATAGGCTTGAAGGCTGACTTCATAGTTTTAGATAAAAACTTGCTGGACATTGAACCTTGGCAAGTATCCACAGTGGGTATTAAAGCGCTATATAAAAATGGTCTGCCAGTTGAAATATCATTGTGAGTCTGGCCTCTAAAATTCTAAAGTCGAGCCAAGAAAGAATTGATGCTTCGAGCTAGATAGAGTTGAGCTTCTTTTGCAACATCTGGTGCAACGCCTGCCAATGCATTAAAGCCGTGAATCGCACCCTCAAACTCTTTAAAAACAACCGGAACTTCGGCGGCATTCAGTGCTTGCGCATAAAGCTTGCCATCATCGGCTAAAGGATCAAATTCAGCAGTCACCAAAACTGCTGGTGCCAAGCCAGTTAAATTCTTACAGTAAGCTGGAAATGCATATGGATTGAGAAGATCCGAATCGGAACCAATATATTGAAATTCAAACCAACGCATAATCTTTGAAGTTAAGCCATAGCCCTCAGCATTTTTTATTGCACTAGGCAGTGAACCATCATTACCAGTGCAGGGATACACAAGCATCTGAAACGCTAATTCAACCAAACTTGTATCTCTACACTTTATTGCAACTGCCGCAGCCAAATTTCCCCCAGCGCTATCGCCACCAACTCCAATTTTCGTTGCATCAATTTTTAAATGATCAGCATTTCTTACGACCCAAACCAAGGCCGCATAGCAATCATTAAATGGAGCTGGAAACGGATGCTCAGGGGCTTTCTGATATTGAACTTGAACAACTACGAAATTACCTTTATTGGCGAGAGAACATACGGTGGGCTCATTTCCATCCATATTCCCGATAACCCAACCCCCACCATGGAAATAAAGCATCACGGGAAGGTTAGGCTCTGCGCTTGGGCGGTAGATTCTTATTGGCAAATAACCATTAGGTCCTGAAATAATTCGATTTTCAATGCTAAAGATTGGCTCAGGTTGTCCAATAAAGTCCCTTATAGGGAGTGTGCGGGATCTAAAATCCTCCATTGAAATTTCCCATGGAGCAGGAAGGTTCATTTTTTCGCGCAGCGCAAGATAGTCAGCAAACTCTTTTTTAAGTACCATGAATTAATTACCTAAATTTCTGTTAGTGCGATACAAGGCCGTGGCGATTAAAGTACAAATCATAGTCTTTATTGGCTTTCGGATAGCTCTTAATCACTAGCTCTCTAATAAAGCCGCCTCTTCCCATTTTTTATAGTGGCGTGGCAACTGCAAGGATCTTTACTGGAATTCCGTTGAGCACTGCATTTCCAGATAATGGGTCCATTTGTTCTTCATCTGTGAGCACATTTGTGTTGACGCCAGATACGGCAGAGGCGATGTTCATTTTCGTGCCAACTAGATTGTGGCCCCAGCCATGAGGAAGACTGACCACTCGGGGGCGAATATTCTTAGTTATTTCTACAAAAACATCAAGTGTGCCCACTCGACTTGAGATGCGAGCCTTTTCTCCATCACTTATGCCAATCTGGTGGGCATCATCAGGATGCATCTGTAATGTGCAACGAGTAGCGCCTTTAACTAGGGTTTCTATGTTATGCATCCATGAATTATTCGAGCGCAGATGTCGGCGACCAACTAGTAAGAATTCTTCTACATCAAAATCATCGAGAGCATTTTCCAGACGTATTAAATCAGCCACTATCTCAGCAGGGGCCAGTTCAATCTTTCCACTTGGCGTGCGTAGAACTTCTGGAATTCTTGGCATGAGTGGCCCAAAATCCATTCCATGTGGCTGATTTTTAAGGGTTTGTAAATTAATTCCCTTTGGATTAGCCCCATATGCATCACCATATGGTCCAGTACGAAGTAGTAAATCTAAAATTCTCTCTGGTCCGCGAGCTCCGGAAGAATCAATCTCCTCTCGGATTTCTCTTTCATCGCGCCCATGAATTTGGGATAATTCATCTTTTAAAAATTTTTCTAGAAGCGAGTTAAATATGTGATCATCGACCACAGCAGGATCAATGTCTGCACCATAGCCTTGCGCTATTCCTGCTAACTTTGCAAGGATTTGCCACTCATCTGGATCTCCACTTTTTCTTTCAAGTACAGGAGCCGAGTAATTAGCAACGTTACGCACCGAAAATGATGTGAAAATCATGTCGTAGTGACTGCGTTCTAGATGTGATGGTGGTGGAAGAATCACATTGGCATGGCGTGTTGTTTCATTAAGATAAATATCAACGCTGATCATAAAATCTAGCGATTCAAAAGCTCGTTCAATTTGTTGCCCATTTGGAGTTGAAAGAACCGGATTACCGGCCATAGTGACCATAGCCTTTATCTGACCAGGGCCCTCGGTGAGAATCTCTTCAGCCATGAGCGCTGCTGGAAATTCACCTATAGCCTCAGGAAAACCTCGAACTCGCGAGAATCTGTTTCCAATCCGAAATCCTTTACCCCGCCCTGGTTTACCTCGAGTTGTCTGTCCACCCGCTGCGGGCAAGGTAAACATGACACCACCAACTTTATCTAAATTACCTGTAATGATGTTAATTACATCAACTAACCACGATGCGGTAGTACCAAAACTCACGGTCGTTGTACCGATACGACCGTAAACAAGGGCGGTAGGTGCATCACAGAGTTCCATTGCAACTCTTCTAATTGTTTGGGCTTCAATACCTGTCACATTCGCAACTGCTTCTGGAGAGAACGCTTTGAGTGCGGCAGGCAATTCATCAAAGCCGGCTGTATGAAGGCGCAGATGATCACCGACATCAGCGCGCCCGTTGTTAATAATTGTGTGCGCTATTGCTGCCAATAAAAATGCATCTCCATTTGGTCTAATTGCTAACCATTCGTCGGACTTTTCCACACTACGTGTTCGTTGTGGGTCAACCACAACAAGTTTTCCGCCTCGGGCACGCATTGCCTCGAGCCTTCCTGGAAAATCTGGAGCAGTGCACAAACTGCCGTTTGAAACATATGGATTAGCACCTAACATTAATACGTAATCGGTTCGATCAAGATCAGGAATCGCTACTGAAGTTGCACTACCAAACATGTATCCAGACGCAATCTGTTTTGGAAGTTGATCTACTGATGAAGCGCTAAAGTGCTTAGTTGTACCTAGGGCTTGCATCCATGTTCTGTTGTATAAGAGCGGTGCGAGGTTGTGTGCATTAGGATTTCCGACATATGTTCCAACTGAGTCACGACCGTACGTATTTATAACCTGCATCAAACCACGTTCAACTTCCTGCCAGGCTTCTTGCCAAGAAACTTCAACATGCTCACCATTGCGCTTTATGAGTGGTTTTCGCAATCTATCTGGATCTTCGTGCAGCGCTTTTAGTGTTGTGCCCTTGGGGCAGATGAAACCTTTACTGAAAACATCATCTTTATCACCGCGAATTTGCAAAACTTGTTCATCTTTTAGAGTTATTGCCAGTCCACATGTTGCCTCACACAATGGGCACGTCCGGTAGGCAATTCTCTCGGCACCAGTCTCTGACACACCCATAGATTGGCATATATGTATCTATGAACCTAACTCCTTAAGGTGGTGTTGAAAGCAGCTGGTTTCCCAGGATTTCGATTGGCTGCATCCAACTACCCGAGTAGGCTTGCTAAAAGAGAAAAGTTGCACTCTCTAGATGGAGGTTCATTAGATGCAGATCTGGATGTGGCTTCTTGCCGCAGGAATCTTGCTCGTTGTGGAAATGCTGACCGTTGATTTGCTCTTCGCCTCCCTTGCCTTTTCAGCCCTACTTGCAGCTGGTGCTCATGGGATGGGCTTTGGAGTTGTTGTTCAGGGCGTTGTATTTGGTGTCGGGGCTGCTGGTTCGCTGATGTTTTTGCGTCCAATCGCACTTCGCCATTTGAAAAAGAAGCCTGCAAATCAGGCAACTAATGTAGAGGCGCTTATCGGTGCGAATGCGGTTGCTTTATCAGTTGTTACACAAGACCAAGGTTTAGTAAAACTCAACGGAGAAACGTGGAGTGCTCGTAGTAATACTGGTCAGATTCACATTGGTGCTCAGGTCGTAGTTGTTGCCATTGAAGGCGCAACTGCAGTAGTTAAGCAGAAAGGGTAAATAGAGATGGTTCAATATGGAGTTTTGGCGTTGCTCGTTCTAATCTTTGCGGTCGTTCTTTCCCGAGCGATTCGAATAATTCCACAAGCTAGCACAGGCTTAGTAGAACGATTAGGTCGCTACCATCGTACAATTGGTGCAGGTCTTGTCATTATTATTCCATTCGTTGATCGCTTGAAGCCGTTGATCGATATGCGAGAGCGTGTAGTCTCTTTTCCGCCACAACCAGTAATTACAGAAGATAACTTAGTAGTATCAATCGACACCGTTATCTACTTTCAAGTCACTGATCCAAAGTCTGCGATTTATGAGATTGAAAACTACATACAAGGTATTGAGCAGTTAACCGTAACAACTCTTCGTAACGTTGTTGGTAGTTTGGATCTGGAGGCGGCGCTTACTTCACGAGATTCCATTAATACCGCACTTCGAGTTGTTCTAGATGATGCAACCGGTAAATGGGGAGTCCGAGTCAACCGCGTTGAGATTAAGGCAATTGATCCACCGCCAAGCGTCCAGGAGTCGATGGAGAAGCAGATGCGCGCCGAGCGTGATAAGCGTGCTGCAATTTTGACTGCAGAGGGTGAAAAACAAAGCCAGATCCTTACCGCAGAAGGTGCGCGCCAGGCGGAGATTTTGCGCGCTGAGGGCGATGCCCAGGCCGCAGTTTTGCGCGCTGAAGGTGAAGCCGAGGCGATAAAGAAGGTCTTTGGTGCGGTGCATGCTGCAAATCCTGATGAGAATGTACTGGCATATCAGTATCTTCAGCAGCTTCCAGTGATTGCAAATGGTACTGCCAGCAAGATTTGGGTAATTCCTGCCGACTTAAGTGGTGGAATGGCACAGATTATGAAGGCCTTCAAAGGAAGTTAAAGGATTAATAGTTAGCTGCGATTAACTATTTTAAGGGCTTAATTGCCAAGTACTCCATTGCTTCGCGTGAGCCCAGTGTCAATTAGCGCAGTAATTAAAGATGAGTAGTCGACCCCAGAAGCTGCCATTAACTTTGGATACATGGAAGTTCCAGTAAATCCTGGCATTGTGTTGATCTCATTAATAACAATTTCCTTCATTTCTGTATAGAAAAAATCAACGCGAGCCAATCCACTACACCCAAGTGATTTAAATGCTTGTACTGCCTTGGCGCGAATCTCTTCACTGGCAGAGGCCGGAATGTCAGCTGGAACATTAACTGTTGTTGCATCATCTAAATATTTCGCCTCAAAGTCATAGAACTCATATTTACTATCAATTACTATTTCGCCAACAACCGATGCCATCACTTGACCATCTTTTTCAAGAACTGCACACTCAATCTCGCGTCCCACTATTGCCTCTTCAACCATCACTTTGCGATCAAAAGTAAATGCGTCTTTGAGTGCAACCTCTAAATCTGTGCTCGATTTAACTTTGTTAGTTCCACGACTTGATCCGCCGCGAGCGGGTTTGACGAAGACTGGATAGGCAATATCTGCACACTTTGATTTCCAGTCAGTTCTACTAACGACGACGCCGCTGGCCACGTTCATGCCTGAAGCGGCAAAGATCATCTTAGAAAATGACTTATCCATGGCCGCTGCAGATGCCATGACTCCACTTCCAACGTAGGAAATACCTGCAGTTTCAAAGAAGCCTTGAATGGTGCCATCTTCTCCATAAGGACCATGCAGGGTGGGGAAAATTACATCAATGTTCAATGGTTTTCCGTTGACCGAAAAGCCATGGACATCGGCGACAATAGGTGTGAGGCTCTCAATAACGGTTGGGAGTACACCATTGATAATTGATAATGGGTAACCACTAGGCAGCTGAACCCAGTTACCCGCCTTGGTGATTCCAATGAGGATGGCTTCAAACTTCCCCAAATCCAAACCTGCTAAAACTCCGCCAGCTGAAAGACAGGAAATCTCATGTTCACTACTTCGACCCCCACAGATAATGGCAACGACGGTTTTTTTCATCGGATAAAGTTTTCAGATCGAGTAGTAATCTCCATTAAGCGGTCAAAGGCCTGCATTGGAGAAAGAGTACCTGCACAGACATCTGCAACGGCCTCAATCACTGGAACTTCAATACCAATTCGCTGGGCGATTTCAAGAACTGCACCCGATGAGGCAATGCCTTCAACGGTTTTAACTACTTGTTCTCTAGCAATCTCCATTGACCCAGAGCGCCCTAATACCTCACCGAAAGTTCTATTGCGTGAGAGTGGCGATCCACAACTTGCAACTAAATCGCCCATTCCAGCTAATCCTGCAGCACTTAGAGGATCTGCACCATAGGCGGCAGAGAGACGTGCAACTTCATTTAGACCACGAGTAATAACCATGGCCTGGGTATTTTCACCAAAGCCCATGCCGATGGACATGCCAACAGCTAAGGCGATAACGGATTTGATTGCACCAGCAAATTCGCAACCCAATACATCTATCGAAGTGTAGACACGGTAGTAAGGCGTTGAAAACATTTTGGCTATTTTTTCAGCGTTAATCATGGTATGTGCAGCAACTACGGCTCCGGCGGGCTGTCGCAAAATTAATTCATTTGCAAGATTTGGCCCAGTAATTATCGCAACGTTGTAAGTCTCCATGACTTCTTCAATTATTTGAGACATCCTCAGTAGGCTTGAAAGTTCAACTCCTTTTAAAGTGCTTATAAATAGGGCGTTTTCAGCCGCGAATGGTTTCCAAGTTTTGAGATTCTCACGCAGAGTTTGAGCGGGAACGGCTAATACATAGATTGATGAGTATTCGAATGCCTCGTGTAAATCACTTGTTGCGCGCAAGCCAGTCGGTAGAACATTACTATCTAGGTACTTCGAATTTGTATGCCTCTGATTAATCTCATCTACGACTCTTTGATCCCGGCCACAAATAAGAACATGGTTGCCGGCATCTGCTAAAACCTGAGCCATCGTACTGCCCCACTGCCCGGCCCCAAAGACGGTTACTTTACTCATCGCTTTTTCTTAAAATTTCCGGTGCGAGGTAAATCCGAATTGTGTGGATCAAAGATTTCTATAGGGCGCTTTTCCCCGCGAAGCTCTTCAAGTAGATCAGTGATTGCCCGCATCACAAAGGCCGTTGCCTCAGTTAATGCCACGGAGTCGTTTTCCTTGCCATACCAATTCGATAAATCGAGGGGTCCGCCCACTAAAATCTTGATGGGTGTGCGAGGGAAAAATTTAATCTTTTTTACATACGTCGGCATCACAATCTGCGAACCCCATTGGGCAACTGGAATCACAGGCGTCTTCGTCGTGATTGCCAAGCGGGCTAATCCAGTTTTTGCAATCATCGGCCAACCCATTGGATCCCTCGTTAGTGTGCCCTCTGGATAGACGCCTAAACAGTGGCCCGCCTCGAGTAATTTCACGGCGTGCACTAGTGCCTTGGATGCATCTTTGCTCTCGCGCACCACAGGTATTTGTCCAGCTGCAAGAAGAATTTTGCCAATTATTGGAACCCTAAATACTCCCTCTTTGCCAATGTATCGAGGCGCACGACCATTTCGGAATAGAAAGTGAGTCAGGAATAGAACATCTAGGTATGAAATGTGATTACTGGCAATAATTATTCGTCCAGTTTGTGGAATGTGGTGTCCGCCTCGCCACTGTTTCTTTCCGACTAGATTCAGCACAGGGATGGCTATCTTTGTACAGATTTTAAAAGTTAAATTCGTACCGAGAGGTTTGCCAGTTGGTGGAGCATAAGAAACCTTGTACTCCCTCATAGTTGCAATAATACTGCCGATAAAATAAAAACGGGGCCAGCATTAGCCGACCCCGCCCTTATTAAGGATTTACTTTTTCTTAGCTGGAGCCTTCTTGGCAACAACCTTCTTAGCCGCCTTAACTACAGCCTTAGCCTTAACAACTGGCTTTGGTGCTGGCTTTGGTGCAGGTCCGAGTTTGCGCTCACCTGAGATGACATCTTTCAAGCCCTTAGCAGGCAAGAAACGGGCCTTCTTTGAAGCCTTAATCTTGATTGTCTCGCCAGTGAATGGATTACGTCCCATACGTGCTTTGCGATCAACCTTCTTGAACTTGCCGAAATCGTTGATCATTACATCTTCGCCCTTTGATAACGTGCGAACGATTGTGTCAAAAACGATATCTACAGCGTGAGCTGCTTCTTTCTTGCTGTCGTTGAAGTGTGGTGACAACGCCGCAATGAATTGGGCCTTATTCATTGAAATCCCCTTATTTACGTGTAAATGTTAAGCAATCGCTTAACGTGTTCTTAAACTTACGCGCCTATTAGGTGTGATGTGCTTATTCTTATAGGTGTGTCGCAATATTTATTTTGCGTAAAATTCCTTAAAAATCACCTGTTTTACGCATAGAAAACTCTCGATTGAGCCTTGAGGGTTCTCTCTATTCACGCTTCCCTGATAGATAATCAGTGATTTACGCCTATATTTGTCGAATTAGGCGCGAATTGGAAGCGTGAGAGGCTTGTAATGTGGGCGCGATTTCTCAAAAATATCGATGGAATCACTGTTTTTAATGGTTAAACCGATGTCATCCAGACCCTCCATTAATCGCCAGCGGGTGTAATCATCGATTGTAAATTCAAGATCAGTACCGTTATATGAAACGCTTCGGCGCTCTAAATCAACACTTATCTGGGTTGTCGGATCGGCCTCAATGGCAAGCCACATCGCCTCGACTTCGCTTTGATCCAAAATAACCGTTATGAGTCCACCTTTTAAGGAGTTACCTCGAAAGATATCGGCAAAGCGGCTAGAGATAACAACTTTAAAGCCATAGTTTTGCAGCGCCCACACTGCATGTTCGCGAGATGAACCCGTACCAAAATCAACGCCGGCCACTAAAATCGTAGCATCACTATAGGCCGAATTGTTTAATACAAACTCAGGGTCACTTCTCCACGCCGCAAATAAACCATCCTCGAAGCCACTACGTGTTACACGCTTTAAATAAACGGCAGGAATAATTTGATCAGTATCTACATTGCTACGTCGAAGCGGAACTGCACTTCCTATGTGCTTGATAAATTTTTCCATTGTGTAATCGCTCCTTTACAAATCTGCCGGTGATGAAAGTGTGCCGCGCAGTGCCGTTGCTGCAGCCACAAGCGGACTTACTAAGTGAGTACGCCCGCCTTTGCCTTGTCGGCCTTCAAAGTTTCTATTTGATGTCGATGCCGCGCGTTCACCGATCGCGAGTTGATCTGGGTTCATGCCTAAACACATTGAGCAACCTGCATTTCGCCATTCAGCGCCGGCCTCGATGAATACTTTATCTAGACCTTCGGCTTCGGCCTCTAAACGCACTCTGGCAGAACCAGGTACTACTAACATGCGAAGTGTCGATGCAATTTTCTTACCCTTGATAACCTGCGCTGCCGCTCGCAAATCTTCGATTCGACCATTAGTGCAAGAGCCCAAAAAAACAGTGTCAATGGCTATGTTTTTAAGGGGCATACCGGCCTCAAGACCCATGTAAATCAAAGCACGTTCTGCAGCTCCTCGCGCCTCATCATCTTCTAAATCTGCAGGATTAGGAACATGTGAATTAAGTGGCGCACCTTGGGCAGGATTTGTTCCCCAAGTAACGAATGGTTCGAGTTCGTCGGCATTGATAGTTACTTCTACATCAAATTTCGCATCCTCATCGGTAAATAAAGTTTCCCAATAGGCCAGCGCTGCATCAAAATCGTACGGTGCGTGTGGCTTATCTTGTATATAATCAAAAGTAGTTTGATCTGGTGCAATCAAGCCTGCTCGGGCGCCGGCTTCAATAGACATATTGCATACTGTCATTCGTGATTCCATTGACAAAGCACGGATTGCTTCACCACGGTACTCGATCACATATCCTTGCCCGCCACCTGTACCGATTTTTGCAATTATTGCCAAAATAATATCTTTGGAAGTCACACCGAGTTTCAAAGCGCCCTCAACATTAATAGCCATCGTTTTTGGTCGGACTAATGGAAGTGTCTGTGTAGCTAATACATGCTCAACTTCAGATGTTCCGATGCCGAAGGCTAGAGCTCCAAAAGCCCCGTGCGTTGATGTGTGTGAATCTCCACAAACGATTGTCATTCCAGGTTGCGTCAAGCCAAGCTGGGGTCCAACCACGTGTACCACTCCCTGATCTTTATCTCCTAGCGAGTGAAGACGCACACCGAACTCAGCGCAATTTGCACGCAATGTATCTACTTGCAATCTCGAAACTGGATCAGCGATAGGTCGATCGATATTTTGAGTAGGAACATTGTGGTCTTCAGTAGCAATAGTTAAATCTGGGCGTCGCACTGCCCGACCTGCAAGGCGCAGACCGTCAAAGGCCTGCGGGCTAGTAACTTCGTGAATTAGGTGTAGGTCGATATACAAAAGATCAGGCTCTCCTGCGGCGGCGCGCACAATATGCTCGTCCCAAATTTTCTCCGCTAATGTTTTAGCCACCTTGTTTTTTACTCCTTTGCCTAAATATTGCCATATCAAATAGTGGGATGCTAATATCACTCTATGGTCAGAAAGAATAGCGGAGTTGGCGTATTAGACAAAGCCGTAGCGATTTTGAGCACGTTAGAGGCAGGACCCCACTCTTTAGCAGAACTCGTTGCCGCGACAGGCATCGCGCGCCCCACGGCCCACCGACTGGCCGTGGCCCTTGAATTTCATCGGCTCGTTACACGTGACTTATCAGGACGCTTCACTATCGGGGCTCGCAGCGGTGAGTTAAGTTCAGCCGCTGGTGAGGATCGCCTACTCGCCGCCGCAGGCCCTGCTCTTGCCGCTCTGCGCGATGCAACGGGAGAGAGTGCGCAGTTATATAAACGACAGGGCGACCAGCGCATCTGCGTAGCCGTTGCCGAGCGCCTCTCAGGTCTTCGCGACTCGGTTCCGGTAGGAAGTGCATTGACGATGGCTGCAGGTTCGGCCGCACAAATTTTATTGGCATGGGAAGATAGTGAAAAAATTCACCGTGGTTTAGTTAACGCTCGCTTTACCGCGGCCCAGTTAGCAGCTGATCGTCGGCGCGGTTGGGCACAGTCAGTTGGAGAGCGCGAAGCCGGAGTTACATCGGTATCGGCCCCTGTGAGAGCACCTAATGGAAAAGTAATTGCTGCGGTAAGTATTAGCGGACCAATTGAACGCTTAGGTCGCCAACCTGGCCGCATTCATGCAGCGGCAGTCGTCGCTACAGCTGCTCGTCTGAGTGAATATTTAATTCGCGAATAACTCGACCAATAACATCAAAGCCAAAGCCTTTACGCTGCAAGAGCGATTGAATACGGCGGATTTGAACATCGGTTTCCAATCGCGACATTGTTGAATATTTTTTCATCGCAAGTGAAAATGCCATTCGATACTCATCTTCTCCATCGATCTCATCTAAAGCGGTATCGATAGAGAGTTGATCAACTCCCCTAGTTCGCAGTTCACCAGCGATCATCCGCTTAGATAATTTCTTAGCGTTGTGTCGTGACTGCGTCCACGCTTTTGCGAACTCGGCATCATTTATCAATCCCGCCTCTTGAAGGCGATAGATGATTGCATTGGCAATGTCATCGGCTATGCCGCGCTTTTTAAGATGAGCCAGGAGCTCACCCTTACTCTTGGCCCGCGTAACGAGTGCATTTAATGCAATCGTGTGTGCGAGCTCGTAAGGGTCAGCGCCATGATCAACTTTTGTGAAGTTGAGGCTAATTAGAAATCAACCTCTGCTGCAGCCTCATCTATGGCTGCAATTAAGTCGGCATCGACCTGTACTGGTGCAAAGTGAGCGCGAATCTTGCTCTCAATCTCATTTGAAAGATCTGGATTATCGAGAAGGAAGGTACGTGCATTCTCCTTGCCCTGACCAAGTTGATCAGCCTCATATGTATACCAGGCACCTGATTTCTTTACGATTCCGATGTCGACTCCCATGTCAATCAAGGAGCCCTCACGAGAGATACCAGTTCCGTAAATAATGTCGAACTCGGCCTGCTTAAATGGCGGTGCCATCTTATTTTTAACAACTTTAACGCGTGTGCGGTTACCAACGGCATCTTGTCCATCTTTAAGAGTTTCAATACGGCGAATATCTAAACGAACTGATGCATAGAACTTCAACGCTTTACCACCTGTAGTAGTTTCAGGGGATCCGAAGAAAACACCGATTTTTTCGCGCAACTGGTTAATAAAAATCGCAGTTGTCTTAGATTGATGAAGAGCTCCAGTAATTTTACGTAAAGCCTGTGACATGAGTCGGGCCTGAAGACCCATATGCGAATCACCCATCTCGCCTTCGATCTCAGCACGCGGAACGAGAGCGGCAACTGAGTCAACAACGACTAGGTCGAGTGCGCCGGAGCGAATCAACATATCCATGATCTCTAAAGCTTGTTCACCGGTGTCGGGCTGTGAAACTAATAGCGCGTCAATATCTACACCTAGCTTCTTTGCATACTCAGCATCGAAGGCATGTTCTGCATCGATGAATGCACAAATACCACCGGCCTTCTGTGCATTTGCGATTGCATGCAATGCAAGAGTCGTCTTACCCGAAGACTCGGGTCCGTAGATCTCTACAATTCGACCTCGCGGTAATCCACCGATTCCAAGTGCGATGTCGAGTGCAATGGAGCCAGTTGGAATTACTTCAACAATCTGGTTAGCTCGATCTGACATCTTCATAACTGAGCCTTTTCCAAATTGACGTTCGATCTGGGCTAGGGCTGTGTCGAGCGCCTTTTGGCGTTCGGTGGTTGCTTTTTCTGCTGCAGCATCTTGCGCTTTATTATTTTTTTCAGTAGCCACTTCATTCCTTTCGATAGAACGCACCTGCCATTACGACAGTTCGTTTGGGTCTGGCCCAGAAGGTACGGAGACCCACCGACGGAGTTCACTACTGACCACAGAGGCTGTGGGCAACGTGAGCGCGGAAGGTGGAACCGCTCTGGTTGTACAGGGTTAGGATAACCGAACACCTGTTCGAAAAGTAGCAGGTACCACTGACAAATCGATGCGTGTCTCGAAAAGAGATAAGCGGCGAGATTAACTCCAACAAGTGAAGGAGTGAGGGATACCACTAGTATTTACGCAACACTAATGTTGCTTAAATAGGAAAAATCTAGATACTCTTCGGCATTGAGGCATATTCACTCAGTGTGTGCCTGCCTACCTAAGGAATCGAATGCGCACAATAAAAGCAACCATCTTATTTGTAGTACTTCTTCTCACTGTAACCGCCTGCGGAATCGGTGGTTCAGATAGCCAAACGCTGACAGTCTATTCCGGGCGCAGCGAGGAGTTCATCGGAGCCTTCTTTGCCGATTTTGAAGCTGAGAGTGGAATTGAACTCAATGTCCGATATGGAGACTCAGCCGAGCTTGCCGCTCAAATATTAGAGGAGGGTGAAAACTCCCCGGCCGACATTTTTATCTCCCAAGATGCTGGAGCTCTGGGAGCTGTAGCTCAGGCTGGATTACTTAAGAAACTTCCCAATGAACTTCTCTCACTAGTACCTGCCACATTTAAAGCCTCTTCAGGACAATGGGTGGGATTGACAGGTCGAGTTCGGGTCTTTGCCTATAATCCAAATGCCGTCACAACCCTTCCCGCCTCAATTGATGATTTAACCGATCCATCATGGAGTTCAAAGATAGGAATTGCACCGACTAACGCATCTTTTCAGGCTTTCGTCACCGCTCTTCGGATTATTCGCGGGGATGAAGCTACGAAGAATTGGCTAACCAAGATTGTCGCCAATAATCCCAAATTGTTTGAAAAGAATAGTCAGATCGTTGAAGCGATCGATGCTGGACAGATCCAACTGGGCCTTGTTAATCACTACTACACCTGGGAAGTCTCTAAGGCGCTTGGGCGCGAAATAAATGTAGTAAATGGTTTCTTCGGGCCAGGAGATGCCGGAAATCTTATTAATGTTTCGGGTGCGGGGGTATTCAATACCAGTAAAAAGCAGACTCTCGCAAATAAGTTAATTGAATACTTACTTGCAGAGAAAAATCAAAAGAGATTCGTTTCAGAGAGCCACGAATATTCGGTTTTACCTAATGTGATAACCCCGGCAGGGCAGCCAACTCTTAAGGAGATTGGTGCGCCAGTTGTTAACTTGGACTCGCTTAAAGATCTCAAGCAAACACAGGAGTTGCTTATTAAAGTCGGGTTACTCTGATAATTAAGTTCAGCGCGATTGCCTCCAGAGTTGTTCGATCTGGAGGCAATGCTGGTTTCAAAAAAGATTTTTCTCTGAATTTCACTGCGATCCTAGTAATCGCGATCGCTGCAATTCCACTGCTCTATCTAATCTGGCGTGGTAGCGAAATCGATCGGGCATCACTGACTAATTTATTGCTACGCGATAGAACTATTGAGATTTATACAACAACATTACTATTAGCCAGCATTGTTCTGCTCTTCTCCTTCATCGTTGGCTCAACATTCGCATGGCTCATTCACAACGTCACACTTCCTTTTGGCTCTCTGCCAATTATCTTGTCCGTTCTTCCGCTAGCCATTCCATCCTACGTTTTAACGTATGCCTGGATCTCAATTTATCCTGGTTTTAACGGTTTTTGGGCCGCGGTTCTAATTCTCACACTGAGCACTAGCCCCTATGTCACTTTGGTAGCGGTTGCTAGTCTGAGGCGAATTGATTTTACCCAAGTCGAAGTTGGTCGATCGTTAGGTCTATCTCAACTGGCGGTGCTCCGGAGAGTTATCTGGCCACAGATGAGAGTAAGTCTTTCTGCAGGCCTACTCCTTGTCTTTCTCTATGTGTTAAGTGATTTTGGCGCGGTATCTCTGCTTGGAGTCAATACTTTTACCAGAAATATTTATACGATGTATCGAGCTACCTTTGATCGCAATGGCGCAGCCGTTATTTCACTTGCTCTCATACTCCTTGCTACTCTCATCATCGCTTTGGAGTTTAGATTACGTGGTCGACGGACTGTGATTAAATCTCATGCTGGAATTGTTAAAACACACGTTAAAATAAAAATCGGTTGGTTTAGATGGCCATTACTTTCTTTGATCTTCACCTATGCGCTCTTAGCCCTCGGTGTTCCATTCTGGGTTCTGACTACACGATTTATTCAAAACAGTGAAAGTATCGATATAACTTCTTTAATCTCAGCAACTTTTTCCACTGTGATTGCATCATTTGCCGGTGCAACTCTTGCCATGGTATTCGCGCTCCCGCTGGGCATTCTTCTGGCGCGCAGATCTGGCTTCATTCCAAAGTTGGCAGAGTCTTCTATCTTGCTCACTCATGCCCTACCCGGTGTCGTTATTGGCTTGGCACTTGTCGCCCTGAGTTCGAAGTTTCCTTGGATCTATCAGACATTGCCAGTGTTGGCATTTGCCTACGCCCTCCTCTTTTTGGCGAAGGCAGTTGGCTCTATTCGAGCCAGTCTGCAGCGAATTGCTCCTATCCTCAATGATGTCTCAAATACGCTTGGTATAACAGGCTTTGCAGCCTTTCGGCGCGTGACCCTTCCCTTAGCTGCGCCCGGGATATTAATTGGATTTTTATTAGTGCTTCTTACTGCAATGAAGGAACTACCTGCGACCTTAATGTTGCGCCCTACTGGATACGAGACGCTTGCCACGGAAATTTGGGCGGCAACCTCCATCAGTAAATTCAACGAGGCGGCTCCATATGCTCTCGTATTAATTATCATCGCAGCGATTCCAACATTTATACTTACTCGGCCGGACAAGTCGGATTCCCAAGCAGACAGTGAAGGGCTTATCCAATGACTTCACTTGAAGTAAATGAGTTAACCATTCACTTCGATGGCAGACCCATTGTCGAGAGTTTATCGATTGAAGTTCCATCAGGAGCTTTTGCTGCGGTGCTAGGACCTTCTGGCTGTGGCAAGACAACTTTCCTGCGCTCAATCGCCGGATTAATCACACCTTCTTCGGGAACGATTCGCTTTGGTACACAACTTGTTAGCATCTCCTCTCTTGTACTCCCGCCTAACAAGCGACACATCGGATATGTTCCACAAGAGGGAGGACTTTTTCCGCACCTGAACGTTGCTGAAAATATTGGTTTTGGAGTAGGCAAAAGTGAGAATATCGAAGTAGTCGATGAGATGCTCAATCTCGTTGGAATGAAAAATTTAGCCACTAGGAAGCCATACCAATTAAGTGGTGGGCAGCAAACTCGAGTTGCTCTGGCAAGAGCTCTTGCTATCAAACCGCAGATAGTACTTCTTGATGAGCCCTTTAGCGCCCTTGACGCCGCTCTGCGAAATGAGCTGCGCGAAGAGGTCTGCTATTTACTAAAGGAGAGGAAGACAACTGCGTTGATGGTTACTCATGATCGCGAAGAGGCGTTAGTTTCGGCAGATATCGTCGCACTCATGCGTCATGGACAAATCCTCCAGTATGGAAGCTCACGTAGCGTCTACTCCAATCCGATCTCTCCTGAAATCGCAGTCAGTACAGGAGATGTTCTGCTCTTAAAGGCAGAGCGCGATGCGAGTAATTCAATTCGTTTTGCTCTTGCACAGATTGAACTTAAAGGCGAGATAGAGATCGGGCAGTTAGTTATCAGGCCCGAGGAGTTAATAGTTTCTGCAGAGCCATCAGCCGCGGCTTTGAGCGCCATCGTTTCTAAAGTGGATTACTACGGACATGATGCGGTGCTTCAACTTTTATTAGATTCATGGCCGGAAGAAGAGATTACGGCGCGCATTGCTGGACCGCTCGGATTTAACGTAGGCCAAAAAATCTGGGTCACTCATGTCGGACCAATTCGTTGGTTTGGGCTTCCAGACAAGAAATAAGTAACTAGGCGTGCCCTCAATTGATGGCGTAGTTAAGCCTGCGAGTAATGTTATGAGCCTAGAGTAGGATCGGAGTTCCCATGAAGGCTCTATACAAAAGCAATCGCGCTCCAGGTTTAGCGCTCATTGATTTGCCGGAGCCTGTAACTGGTGAGCACGATGTAAAGATCAAAGTTCTTAAAACCGGAATCTGTGGAACGGATCTGCACATTGAAAGTTGGGATTCTTGGGCAGAAGCGAATCTGACTCCCCCTTTTATCCCAGGCCATGAATTTGTTGGACGAGTTGTTGAAATTGGCGCAGACGTTACAACAGTAAAAATTGGAGACTTAGTTTCTGGTGAAGGTCACATAGTCTGTGGGCTTTGCCGTAACTGCAGAGCTGGCCGACGCCACCTGTGCAAGAACACAATTGGCGTTGGGGTCAATCGCGATGGCGCTTTTGCAGAGTTTGTAGTAATTCCTGAAAGTAATGTGTGGCTGCACCCTCACGATATTGATTTGGAACTCGCCGCAATTTTTGACCCACTAGGCAATGCTGTACATACCGCGTTGAGTTTTCCGGTAGTTGGTGAAGATGTTCTCATCACGGGAGCCGGACCAATCGGTCTTATGTCTGCAGCCATTGCTCGCTTTGTGGGTGCCCGTTTTATTGTTATAACCGATGTCAACGAGTATCGATTGAATCTAGCTCGCTCAATGGGAGTTGACGCTGCGATAAATATTACAACGGAAGGTGTTTCTCCAACCATGAAGAAATTAGGAATGAAAGAGGGCTTTGACGTTGCATTTGAAATGAGCGGACATCAATCAGCCTTGCCCATGATCTTGGAGAACGTTGGGCACGGTGCGCGAATTGCCGCCCTTGGCCTACCTAAAGCTCCGATTTCATTTGACTGGTCAAAGGTTGTGACACATATGATGACTATCAAAGGAATCTACGGTCGCGAAATGTATGAGACGTGGTACTCAATGAATGCAATGGTTGGAAAAGGTCTCGATGTTTCTCCAGTAATTACTCACAGATTTGCTGCAAATAATTGGCAAGAGGCTTTTGAACTGGCCCGATCAGGTAACTGTGGAAAAATTATTTTGGATTGGAGCTAACGGTGTCGCCGATTCCTGAATTCATTGATGGTTTAAAAACTAAATTGGATAGCCTAAGTAACGCCGGCCTCTATAAACATGAACGCTCTCTTACTGGTGCGCAACAAGTTCTTGTGTATGCTGGCGGAAAAAACCTCTTGAATTTTTGTTCAAATAACTATCTAGGATTGGCAAATAATGATCAGGTAATTGCTGCCGCTAAGGCAGCCTTGGATCAATTTGGCTTTGGTATGGCAAGTGTTCGATTTATCGCTGGCACACAAACACAGCACATTGCCCTTGAAGATAAATTAACATCCTTTCTCTCTACGCAGGCAACGATACTTTTCCCTTCCTGCTTTGATGCAAATGGTGGTCTCTTCGAAGCGATTTTCGACGAAAATGATGCGATCATCTCTGACTCTCTCAATCACGCTTCGATTATCGACGGTATTAGATTGTGCAAAGCACAGAGATTTCGATATCAAAATCGAGATTTAGCTGATTTGGAGATTCAACTTCAGGCCGCTTCCAATGCAAAGAACGTTGTAATCGTCACCGATGGAGTTTTCTCTATGGATGGTTATCTCGCCCCTCTTGCTGGAATCTGCGATTTAGCAGAAAAATATGGGGCCATGGTTATGGTTGATGATTCACATGCAACTGGATTTATCGGAACCGGCGGAGCTGGAACTCCAACCTATTGTGGAGTTGAAAATCGAATCGATATTCTTTCAGGCACACTTGGAAAGGCGCTAGGTGGGGCATCTGGAGGTTTCATTAGCTCAAGGCATCCAGAAATAGTGCAGATGTTGCGCCAAAAAGCCCGGCCATACCTATTTTCAAACTCTGTGCCACCATCGGTCGTGGCAGGAACTATTGCAGCTTTAGATTTAATACGGTCAACTCCGGAGCTAGCAATTAAGGTAAGAGAAAATGCCCGCCACTTTCGAGCATTAATGGTTGAGGAGGGTTTTGATCTGCTTCCGGGCGAACATGCCATCGTTCCCGTGATGTTTAGCAGTGAGCATATTGCAGTATCTATGGCTAAAGCTCTTTTTGATCGTGGCATCTATGCCGTTGCCTTTTCATATCCCGTTGTTCCGATGGGTAAAGCAAGGATTCGAATTCAACTTAGTGCAAGCCATACCTTCGATGAGATTAGGGAGTGCGTGAACGCCTTCGTTGATGCACGTGAAGAGCTTTCAGTTTAAAATCATGAGTAATTCTTTACTTGATGAGACTGGATCGACGATTTATGGGGAGAAATTCCTTTTAAGACAGGCACAATCTCTCATTGAATTTGCCCGTGGCTCCGAAATAATCAACGGCGGTTTTGGTTACTTGAATTCGCAGGGGCAGGTCGACACGAGCCAGCCTCGCCAAGCCTACGTTCAGTGCCGCATGATTCAAGTTTTTGGTCTTACCCATTTAATGGGTCTGCAAGACTCTTCTCGACTCATTAAACATGGTGTGGACGCTCTTAATGCTCTGTTCTTCGACCAGAAAAACTTGGGATTTTTTAACGCTATTGATACATCTGGAAAGCCGATTGGAAATTCAAAGCTCGGTTACGATCACATGTTTGTCCTGCTAGCCTCTATTACTGCCACCGCTGCTGGAGTCGATGGTGCACCGAAGCTCTTGCAGAGGGCAGAAGATGCCATAGATACATTTTTTTGGGATCCTGCCTTTGAAATGATGAATGATCAGTGGGATCTTGAATTTAGCACCTTGAGTGGTTATCGTGGCATCAATGTAAATATGCACGCGGTAGAGGCACTTACAGCCGCCTTTGATCTAACTAATAACAGAAAATACCTTGATCGGGCATTGGCGATTTGTAAACGCACTATAAATGAGTTTGCACGGAATAATCACTGGCTACTTCCAGAACATTTCTCATCCAGCTGGAAAGTAGAGCTGGAATACAATCACGATTATCCGGCAGATCAATTTCGACCTTATGGGGTCACAATTGGCCACTTATTTGAATGGTCAAGGCTGGTGATGCAGGTTGGATTACTCGTAAAAGGTCAAGCAGGTTATGAATGGATTGAAGAAGGTGCCAGAAAGCTTTACGAGCACGCCAAAGAGTATGGATGGAATGCCGATAATTCACCCGGCTTTATTTACACGATGGATTGGCAGATGCGACCGGTTGTTCATTCCCGAATGCATTGGGTTGCGGCAGAGGCGGTCATGGCAGCGTATGTGCTCTGGCGAATGACAGGTGATCAAAATTTCTTGATTGACTATGACCATTGGTGGTTATTCATTGATTGCCATGTTATCGATAGAGAGTTTGGTTCTTGGCATCATGAGCTCAATTCTCAGTTGCAAGTGATTGAAACTACTTGGCCGGGAAAACCAGATATTTACCATGCCCTCAATGCCTGTCTACTGCCTTTACTACCTTTTCAACCGAGTTTTATCGGTGCCTTGATTACGCATAAAGATAGCGCTATCTAAATATTCAGACCCGTTGCCGCTCTTGGCAGAAGTTTCTAACACTACCTTTAAAACTAAATCAGGGTGATCCCACATTGGAGCATGGCCACAGTTCTCTATCGTCAGCCACGTGCAGTGAGAAGGTGCTAAAGATCGTTCCTGCGAAACGTTGGCAGGCAATGTGTTATCACTATCACCAAAAAGAATTGTTACTTGAACGCTATCTGGAACTTTTGCATCAAAACGCCGTCCAATCATGCCATCCCAAGCCGGAAAGTAACCTCGACAGTTAGTCATGGCGATGCTTGCATCAAAACAGGTTTCATAACTTAGCTCTCGCCATTTAGGGCTTACTCGCGCAAAACCAATTTTGCGCATCTGTTTCGATTTAAGACCGACTCTGATAAAAGGTTTGAGGGTTTTTGCGAAATAATACGAGCGCGCCTCACTCGGTAATCGACCTGTAGCTGGAACTAGCCACAATCCAGCAGGTGCCAATCCAGTGACGCTCAAAATCTGCTCGGGCTTGGATGCGGCCATTTCTAGTGCTATCCATCCCCCTAACGAATTACCCACTACGTGAAACTTTTCAATCCCGTACTCACTTTTTATAGTTTCAAAAATCGCTGCTGCTAGTGAAACTGGGTCCATTGCTTGGTTCTTTGAATATGGGCTTTGTCCATGACCAGGCAAATCAACGTTAATGACACGAAAATTTTTCGACAACTCTGCGAGAATTGATTTAAAAGCGGTTGCAGCTGAGCCAAGTCCATGGATTAAAACAAGTGGTGGATGTGTGGCATCAACTTCAGAAAGAACCGTGCTGAGTTTCATTTCTAATACTTATATTTTTCTGTCTCTTTTGGATGAGCTTTACACACTGCTTTCCAAATTTGATCTGCCTCTAAACCCAGCGCTAACGCCTCATTGACTGTTTTGCTCCCAAGTTCGGAAATCGCAATATCGATTGGAAAGTGCGATCCTTCGCCAAATGAAAGCTTTAAACGCTCTCGAAGATCAGATATGCGCACGGGAAATCAATAACTCTGCCTGCAATCGCGAATTATGCGCGGCTATAGGTTGGAGAACTTGTCCCATAAGCCACAGTAGGCAAACATGAGCAAGGAGCTGGCTACCTGTAATGAGTACCAACTCATGAGCAAACCTGCTCCACAACCGGTGCTCTCTTAATCCTAACGCCCTGGTCAGTAGAGATGGATCATGAATTCGCATGTGCGCCAGCGCGGTATCGGTTGAGATATCAATTGAGAGAAGTTCTAGCGCTTCACAAGCATTAGCTGCACTCTGCGCAATTGAAATTAAGCGCTCGCATTCAGATTCACAAAGAGCTGCAACAACACTCTCCTTATCACGAAAATGATTATATAAAGTCGCACGAGAAACTTCGGATGTATCAGCAATTTCAATCATGGTCATATTGGCCAGGCCTACCGTAGCAATAAGCTCTTTAGTAGCAATGAGAATTGCACTGTGTGTGCGGCGGTGAGTGCTTACTTGTGGTGCGTACTTATTAAGCGGCATCGACTACAGTAAGAACCACGATCTCGTGGCTCGCCAGTTCAATTGAAACATCGCTAAAGAGATCTGAGAGCGAAAGGCCAAGCGCGGCACATATTGCGTTAAGAAGTTCGGAGGATGCCTCTTTTTGACCACGTTCGACTTCAGACAAATATCCAAGAGAAACTCGAGCCGCACGAGCCACATCACGCAACGTACGTGATTGAGAGGTGCGAGAAGCGCGAAGGGTCAGACCGACGGCTTCACGGACAAGAACCATTGTGATACTCCCGCTCTCTTTAAGAATCTAACTCGTTAACTTCGATGCCTAAGGATACGCGCAAATGTTGCAATCGCACTCGCTGTAGCAGCGTTTCGTATAGTTTCACGCTCACCGGAGAGAGAAAGTTCGATTGTCTGAGATATCGGACCCTCGATTGCCACCCAGACCACGCCGACGGGATGTCCATCCAATGGATTCGGACCGGCTACTCCGGTCGTGCCAATTGCCCACGTCGTTTTAAATGATGCGAGAGCACCTTGTGCCATAGCAACTGCAACCTCTTCACTCACCGATGTGTGTTCTGTAATTAAAGTCGGGTCCACGTGGAGGTGAGAGATCTTTATTTCATCACGGTATGCGGTGACGCCGCCAACAAAAACTTCGGAGGCTCCAGCAATTGTCACAATAGCCGAACTCACTGATCCGGCAGTTAAAGATTCGGCAGTACTAAGGGTTTCATTACGTTCGCGTAGGGCATCAATAATCTCGGTTGCGAGCTCAATTATTTCAGGTGAAAGCGCCACGTGTACCTACTTGCCTAGTTTGAATGCTGACTGTACATAATAAAAGCCGGTTGCGATAGTGAGTATTACCGCGATTAGCATAAAGCCATCGCGAAACCAATATAGGTTTTCATTTAAGGGTAAAACGTAAAAGCCAACCCCGAAGTTCTGGAAAGTTGATTTAATTTTGCCGCCTTTATTGGCCGCAATTACGCCTCGCTTTATAACGGCTAATCGGAAAATAGTAATCCCAATTTCTCGAACTAAGATAACAATAGTGATCCACCACGGCAATCTATTTAAGATCGATAAAGAAATCATCGCAGTCCCGATCATAACTTTGTCGGCTACGGGATCTAAAAACTTCCCAAATTCGGTAATCGAATTTCGACTGCGCGCCAAATTACCATCCAAAACATCCGACATACCTAAAATGAAAAAAACTATCCATGAGATGTACTGCCATACAGGATCATTTCCCCCATTTTTAAACAATGTATATGCACCTACTGGAACAAAAAGTAATCGTGCGACTGTAATAAAATTGGGAGTAATGTAGTTTGGAAGCCTCATAAGGGTTTTGCTACCAGATCAGCGCCCATAGAATCAATTACCACCGCATCAACATACTGCCCAACAAGGAAATCTGTTCCTACGAAAACCGTCGAACCATCGACTTCTGGACCTTGATGGGCGGCTCTTCCCTCTTGTAAATCAGAATCTTCAATAAGTACGCGCACATGTTCACCAATACGAGCTTGGGCACGATTACTCACCATTTCATCAGCCAATGAAGAGAGAGTTTCTATGCGCTGGGCTATGACATCTGAACCAACTTTTTCGCCCAAGTTGAGCGCTTCAGTATTGTCCTCATCGGAGTAGCCGAAAACTCCTACTGCATCTAACTTTGCTTGCGTAATAAACGTTGCAAGTTCATCAAAGTCATCTTGGGTTTCGCCCGGGAATCCCACAATGAAGTTGGACCTAATTCCAGCTTCTGGTGAAAGTACTCTAATCTGATGAATCAAATGTAAAAACTTTTCGTTGTCACCAAATCTGCGCATTCGACGCAACACAGTTGCACTGGTGTGCTGAAAGGATAAATCAAAATAGGGCACAGTCTTAGGTGTTGCAATCATTGCTTGTATCAATGTGGGGCGCATCTCAGCTGGTTGCAGGTACGACAAACGAACTCGTTCGACGCCCTCAATGGTTGCAATCTCTGGCAAAATCTTTTCCATCAACTGCAAATCACCCAGATCTTTTCCATATGAAGTTGTGTTCTCGCTTACGAGAAATAACTCCGTTACTCCATTGGCCACTAACCAACGCGCTTCATCCAGAATTTCGTGAGGCCGTCGTGAAATAAAGGAGCCTCGAAAATATGGAATCGCACAAAAGGAACAGCGCCGATCACATCCCGATGCAATCTTTAGCGGTGCCCATGGTGCATTTCCCAAGCGTTTGCGCGTGAACTCTTCCGTGGGACGGATATCAGCACGATCTGAGGGTGCAATTGGCAATAGTGCACGCCGGTCTCTGGGTATATGAGCTACATGTTTATTCCCATTGACGATTGATTGCAACCGTGCGGAAATATCTTTGTAATCATCAAAACCCAAGATAGCATCGGTTTCTGGCAGGGCATCGGCTAAAGCATTTCCATAACGCTCTGCCATGCACCCCACTGCAACTACGGCGCGAGTTGTGCCATGTCCTTTTAGAGAGTTGGCCTCCAATAAAGCATCTATAGAGTCTTTTTTAGCCGATTCAATAAAGCCACAAGTATTAACTAATGCGACCTCTGCCAACTCAACATCATCGACTAAGCTCCATCCGTCGGCGGCCAAACGTCCCGCTAACTCTTCAGAATCAACTTCATTTCGTGAGCACCCTAAAGTGACGACAGCAACGGTGCGTTTCATTGGGCAAATCGTATCGGGTTATGAATCGACTCCATACGACACGCTAACCACCGCACCATTTGCACCGATGGAGGCCATCTTATTGCCATTTACCTGAAGATCTACTCCCCCTGCATTGCCAACTTTTAGATCCAATCTCACGTCAGTGGTGAATTTTAGTGTAGAGCCCTGAGAAATCACTCCACTAAATAACGTTCGACCCGATGCATCAGAGACAAAGAGCCAGCTCTTCTCTCGGGCGGCACGTAAAACTACTTCGACACCGATGCCGGTTGAATAAGAGTTTTGCACTGTTGGTGATGCAGAAACCGTTGGTGATGCAGAAACCGTTGGTGATGCCACTTCATCGATGGAGATATTTGAAATGATGATTTGAGCAACGGCGGCAAGAGCTAGTGAAATAACTGAAATCAGCAGTAATGTCTTAAGTGAAATCTTGCGTTTATCTTTGGCTTTGCGCATAATATTATTTTCAATCAAAAGCTCTTGCATAGTTCGTTTTACGCTAGCCTGCTCCTCCTCAAATACTCGTAAGAACTCCGCCTCGTTTGCCCCTAGTTTCCGAGCAATATTTCGGACGTGTCCTCGAGCGTACGTATCGCCGCCACAATGTGAAAAGTCATTTTCCTCAATTTCACGCAAAAGAGCGGTTCGAAGGTTGGTTAGAGAAGCTAGATCCTCAATTGAAAAGGAGGCATCTTTGCGCGCCCTACTAATCATTGAGCCGAGCGTCATAAAAGAATCCCTAAGAAAATTTGTGCGGAGGTCAAAGGTTAATTCTAGAACTCAACCCACTCATTGCGATAGATGTAAGGGTCAAAACAAAGGGTTAATTCGTAAGAAATCGCATGGTCGGCCATTTTTAGTAGTCGCGAAGGGTCGCAAGTACAGAATCCAACTCATCAGGTCGGACCATAACGGTGCGAGCTTTTGAACCCTCTGATGGGCCAACGATTCCGCGTGACTCCATAAGATCCATCATGCGCCCGGCCTTAGCAAAACCTATTCGAAGTTTTCTTTGAAGCATCGATGTAGATCCAAACTGTGTTCCAACAACTAATTCGATAGCTTGGCAGAGAATATCTAAATCATCGCCAATCTCTTTATCCATCATCTTTGGGTGGCTCATAGGAACAGTGACATCATCGCGGTATCGTGGTTTAAGTTGTTTCTTCACATGAGCTGTTACGGCTTCAATTTCTCGCTCAGATACATAAGCGCCTTGAATACGTACCGCACGACTTGCACCCATCGGAATAAATAGCGCATCACCTTGGCCGACTAATTTTTCGGCTCCGGGAGTATCTAAAATTACGCGGCTATCGGCCAATGAACTAGTTGCAAAAGATAGACGAGATGGCACATTAGCTTTAATTAGACCGGTCACAACATCAACTGACGGGCGTTGGGTTGCAAGGACTAAATGAATTCCAGCTGAACGAGCTAGCTGCGTAATACGAACAACCGAATCTTCCACCTCCTTAGCCGCAACCATCATCAAGTCGGCAAGTTCATCGATAATAATGAGCAGATATGGATACGGCTCTATAGTGCGATCACTACCTTCGGGTGGAATTACTTTTCCAGCCCGTACTGCCTTATTGAAGTCATCGATATGCCTAAAACCAAATGTCGAGAGATCTTCATAGCGTAAATCCATTTCACGAACGACCCATGTCAGCGCATCGGCGGCTTTCTTCGGGCTTGTGATAATCGGCGTGATGAGGTGTGGAATCCCCTCGTAAGCCGTTAACTCAACGCGTTTGGGATCAATTAAAACTAATCGCACATCATCTGGAGTCGAACGTGCCAAGATGGAGATGATCATTGCGTTTATCATTGATGATTTCCCTGCACCAGTTGCGCCTGCGACTAAAAGATGAGGCATTTTGGCAAGGTTTGCGAAGATGAAATTTCCCTCAACATCCTTCCCAAGGGCAACGAGCATAGGGTGGTGATCTTGACCGGCAACCGACGATCTCAATACATCTCCTAATGCGACAATCTCGCGGTCTGCATTAGGAATTTCAATACCAACCGCTGATTTTCCCGGAATTGGTGAAAGGATCCGCACATCACCACTAGCAACTGCATAAGAAATGTTCTTAGCAAGAGCGGTAATTCGCTCCACTTTTACAGCATTACCAAGTTCTATTTCGTAGCGAGTAACAGTTGGTCCACGCATAAAACCAGTAACTTGCGCATCAATTTCAAATTGTAGAAAAACTTCAGTTAATGCCGCGACCACGACTTCATTTGCCTTACTTTTCGCTTTGGCCGCTGGCCCTGATCTTAGTAAATCTAATGGGGGAAGTTCATATGTTGAATCTGCAGTTAATAGCAGTTGCTCTGGTCGCTTATTACCTACAACGAGCGCTGTAGAGACCGGAACTGGAACTGTAAACTCTTCATCAAAGCTATCTTCATCTAACTCTTCTTCATCAACGTGTGTTTGGTTCCATGCTGCAACTATTGGCGTTTCAAAAGGTGGTGTATCAGTTATTTCAAAGGTTTCTTCACTGACTGCCCTCTCAGGACGTTTTGACCACACCCACGATGAAGTTGATCTGATTGCTGAAATCAGTTCACTAACTGGCGTAGCGGTTATGACAAGCAATCCAAAGATTAAGATTATTATTAGCACCGGGTAAGTTAAAACAGATGTCATTGCGGCAACTAACGGCGTTGTTATTCCAAAACCTAACCAACCACCACCTTCTCGCATCGCAGTGGCTCCAGTGCCGACTGAACCATTAAGTAAGTGCGCAAGTCCAGTTGAGGAAATAAGCAACGCAGAAGTTCCGACAATAACTCTACCGATTGCCTTCTTGTCTTCTGGGCTCCTAAATAATTTAAAAGCAAAATATATGAGGACAAGTGGTGCAACAAAACCGACACGTCCAAAGCCGCCGAAAATGAATGAATACAAGGCACGACTTAAGAAATTATCTGCATGAAACCATGTCCCCGCAGTAGCTACAAGTGCGAGAATCAATATGAAAAAAGCTATGCCATCACGTTGATGGGCTGGATCTAAATCTCGGGCGCCCCGGGCCAGAAATCGAACGCTACTTCCGATGGTTTTTGCGATAAATCTCCATACAGAGCTCACTGCTCGAGCCAGAGCGCTACCTACTGCGCGACTCTTCGATTTCGATTTTCGCCGTTTAGCCACACAAACAATCTTAAAGGCTTGGCAATTTTCGCTTCGCTAGGCTCGCCGCGCTTACACTTCAATAACGACTGGGACAATCATTGGTTTTCTCCGATGCTCTCCCCCAACCCAACCACCAACTGTTTTACGTACAATTTGGGATAATTGATGAGTTCCATTTATACCATCTCTTGCTGCAGCCGCTAAAGCTTTTTCAATCTTCAATTTAACATCATCAAAGAGTGCCATATCTTCATTAAATCCACGGGCATGAATATCAGGTCCCGCAACGATTTTTCCATTTTGCGAATCAATCACAACTATGACGGAAATGAATCCTTCTTCACCTAGAATGCGCCGATCTTTAAGTGAAGCCTCAGTAATATCACCGATGCTTTGACCATCTACATAAACAAAACCACACGGCACTGCACCAACAACTGAAGCTTCGTGATTGACTAAATCTACGACAACTCCATTTTCAATTATTAAAGCGTTAGAAGCGGGCATTCCTGCTGAAATCGCTAATTCGGCATTTGCTTTTAAGTGGCGCCACTCGCCATGTACAGGCATTACATATTTCGGTTTTACAATGTTGTAACAGTACATAAGTTCGCCTGCTGCAGCATGACCAGAAACGTGGACCATGGCATTTGCTTTATGGACAACTTTTGCACCGAACCGCGTGAGTTCATTAATGATTCTAAATACAGAGTTTTCATTCCCTGGGATCAGAGAAGAAGCCAAAATAACTGTATCTCCCTCACCAACTCGAATTTGATGATCTCCATTGGCCATTCGAGCCAGGGCGGCCATTGGTTCACCTTGCGAGCCTGTGCAGATGAGTACAACATTGTCGTCAAATGAATCAAGCTCCTTAACATCTATTAAAACTCCAGCAGGAATAGTTAAGTAGCCCATCTCCTGTGCAATTTTCATATTGCGAACCATAGATCGACCGATAAAAACAACTTTACGGCCATGCATGGACGAGATATCGATTATTTGTTGCACTCGGTGAACATGGGAGGAAAACGATGCAACAATCACACGGCGCTTAGTTGAGGCAATAACTCGGTTAAGTGCAGGCATAATTTCACGTTCGGATGGAGTAAAGCCGGGAATATCAGCATTGGTCGAATCGACCATGAATATATCCACACCTTCTTCACCAAGTCGAGAAAAAGTTCGCAGATCAGTAATTCGACCATCCAATGGGAGCTGATCCATTTTGAAATCGCCCGTATGTAAAATCCGTCCAGCTCCTGTATTTATGACAACTGCGAGGGCATCTGGAATTGAGTGGTTAACGGCCACAAACTCGAGTTCAAATGGACCGATATCTTCATGTCCGCCTTCGCGAACTTCGCGGGTCAGTGGTGTGATGCGATGTTCTTTCAACTTAGCTGTAACGAGCGCCAAAGTCAGAGCAGATCCATAAATTGCAATGTCGCCCCTCTCGCGAAGTAGATACGGAACAGCCCCAATGTGATCTTCGTGACCATGAGTTAAAAACAAACCTACAACATCATCTAAGCGAT
The DNA here is from genome assembly GCA_030649935.1 of Candidatus Planktophila sp. Taxonomy (GTDB): domain Bacteria; phylum Actinomycetota; class Actinomycetes; order Nanopelagicales; family Nanopelagicaceae; genus Planktophila. The sequence continues at coordinate 5,896 of JAUSFN010000029.1, read as the reverse complement.
CTCGTATGTACGAAAAATCAGGCAAAATTAAATCTATGCCGGGCTGAGTATCTTCAGGAAATAAAACACCACAATCAACAATCAAGAGCTTGCCTTTAGTTTCAAAGACAGTCATGTTGCGACCAATTTCAGCAAGGCCGCCAAGGGCCACGATGCGCAATCCGCCATGTATTAACGCTGGAGGCAAATCTAAATCTGGATGTGGATGATTCATTATTTAAGGAGAACGCCACCGGCGTTAAGATCATCGCGCAACTGCGCTATCTGCGCATCCGTTGCATCGACGAGTGGAAGACGAGTGTGTCCGCCAGGCAGACCCATCAGCGTTAGCGCTGCTTTTGTCATAATGGCACCTTGTGTGCGGAAAGTTCCGGTAAATACTGGCAAGAGTTTTTGATGAATCTCTAGTGCACCTCCAGGATTACCATCAAACCAAGCGTTGAGCATCGCTTTTAAATCCGCTCCAACAGTGTGCCCACATACTGAAACAAAACCTACGGCGCCAACTGAAAGAAGTGGCAAATTCAAAATATCATCACCTGAATAGACCGGAATTCCACACCTTTTAATGACCCACGAGGTTGCAGCTACATTTCCTTTTGCATCTTTAAGGGCAACAATCGATGGATGCTCGAAGAGTTCAACGATCGTGTCGGATTCAATTTCAACTCCAGTTCGCCCTGGAATGTCATATAGCATCATTGGCAGGCCTGTAGCATTTGCCATCGCTAAGAAATGCGCCTTAATACCGGCTTGCGGAGGTTTATTGTAATAGGGCGTCACCACCAAGATGCCATCGGCACCTGCCGCCTCAGAACGTTTGGCTTGGTTAATTGAATAGTCGGTCTCATTATCACCTGCACCAGAGACGACTTTGATATTCGTGCCAACTACTCGTTTTACGGTTTTAATTATCTCCTCTTTTTCAGAGGATTTAGTAGTAGGTGCCTCTCCAGTAGTTCCATTAACAACGATTCCGTCATGACCGATATTAACTAAGTGATCGGCGATTGTTTCTATGCCATTCCAATCAATGCTTCCATCCTTTTTAAAGGGAGTGACCATTGCGGTCAACATTCGACCAAAAGGTGCAGGCGTACTCATACCGCTAACTCTACCCGTTTTAAGGCGCGATACGTCCAGATTTTTCAAAAGCGCCGTGTGTTAATGGCATTAAACGTGCGAACTCGGCCTCCATTTTCTCAGCTACCATCTCAATTTCACGCTGTGGATAGCTTGGAAAGTGCGAGCCTTCGCGGGAAGTACGTAATGATAAAAAATTCATTAATGCGCGAGCATTCATAGTCACATACATAGAAGAGTACGTTGCAACAGGTAGAACTACACGTGCAACTTCGCGTGCGATACCCGCATCGAGCATTTTCTGATAACTTTCATAGGCAACAACATAAGCGGCCTTCATTGCACTAATTGAAAGTTCAAACTGCGCTTGTGTTCCATCCTCAAATGTATACGCACCAGTTTTGCCAACTTGTAAGAGTTTGCGAGATTTCGATGGGATATAGAAGACCGGTTTTAATTCCCGGTAGCGACCGCTTTCTTCATTATAGGAAGCGATGCGATGGCGCATGAATTCGCGAAAGACAAAAATTGGGGCAGAGACAAAAAATGTCATTGACGTATGTTCGAAGGGGGATCCGTGACGTTCGCGAGCTAAATAATTGATCAATCCAGCCGATCTTGATGGATCTTCGCCAATCTCCTCCATCGACTGTTCGCCGGCCGTTGACACACGTGCAGCCCAAATAACATCTGCATCGCTAGCACTAGATTTCACGAGCTCTACGGTCACATCGTCACGGTAAATAATCTCTTCAACCATAGCGTGACCCTATCCCCGCCCACCTTGGTGGCTTTGGATTTCTACGGCAGACTGTCCGCGTGTCCAAAGTTGAAGCCATCACACTTCGCGATTCTTTGAGCGTATCCCTGACAGTTGGTGCCTACGGCATCGCTTTTGGGGCGGCCTCGGTTGCTAATGGTTTTTCAGTTGTGCAGAGTTGTCTTTTATCAATCTTAACATTTTCAGGTGCATCTCAATTTGCAGCTATTGGAGTTATTGGTGCAGGTGGTAGCGCACTCAGTGCAATCGCTTCAGCATCTTTACTTGGAGTGCGCAATGGCTTGTATGGAGTGATTATGGCCCCTCGATTAAAAGTAAAGGGCTTCAAGCGAATTATCGCGGCACAGATAACAATTGATGAATCAACGGCCGTTGCACTTGGTGCTGAAAAACGCGGCCCAGATGCCATGCAGCATGGGTTTTGGCTAACAGGTTTTGGAGTCTTTCTTTTTTGGAATCTCTTTACATTACTCGGTGCTCTCAGTGCCCAAGCTATGGGTGATACGCGGGCGTGGGGTCTGGACTCGGCCGTGCCAGCGGCCTTCTTAGGTTTAGTCTGGCCGCGACTTGAAAATAATAGAGACCGAGCCCTTGCAATTGGATCGGTTTTATTTGCTCTGGCAATGACACCAGTTTTACCTGCAGGTCTACCCATTATCGCTTCGGCATTTATCGCTATTGCCGTAGGACTGCGCCCATGAATACTTTCTGGATAGCAACTATTGGTACAAGTGTTATCGCCTTTGCTCTGAAACTATCTGGACACTCTATACCTGCGCATTGGCTGGAACATCCAATAGTTCAGCGCATCAATGCACTGATTCCAATCGCATTACTGAGTGCACTAGTGGGTGTACAAACTTTTACTGAAAAAAATGAGATCCTAATCGACCACCGAGTTGCCGGTGTGAGTGTCGCCGTCATTTCATTGCTCTTAAAAGCGCCATTTCCAATAGTTGTCTTATCGTCGGCTATTACATCAGCGGCAATCTATAACTGGTTTTAGATAATACCCATTGCGCTAAGTTTTGCCTTTAAATCGATATCTGAAGGCTCGGTCAGGTGCGTGCCATCGGCAAATACAATGACTGGTATAGATTGAGCCCCTCCGTTAATCTCCCGAACTTTATCGGCAGCTGCCTCATCATTTTCGACATCAATAAGCGTGTATTCAACATTGAGTTCGCCTAATAGACGCTTTGATCGACGGCAATCGGCGCACCAATCGGCGCTGTACATGGTGATCTGGCTTTGCGACATGAGTATTTATTCCCCTACATTAATTTGTCGAGGCCATGAGTTAGCCCCGGACGTGTGATCACGCTGCGGATTCCTAATAATACTCCCGGCATGAAACCTGCGCGATCAATTGAATCATGGCGAATAGTCAACGTCTCACCTAAGCCACCAAAAATTACCTCTTGATGTGCAACTAATCCGCGTGCGCGAACTGAATGAATTGGAACATCACCGACCTTTGATCCTCGTGCACCATCTAGCGCTGATTTTGTCGCATCCGGCATGGCGGGTAATCCAGCATCATTTCGAGCCTGGCTCATTAACTGCGCTGTGCGAGTTGCAGTCCCACTAGGTGCATCCACTTTATCTGGGTGGTGAAGTTCGATTATTTCTGCCGACTCAAAGTAACGTGCTGCTCTAGTTGCAAACTCCATCATAAGTACCGCACCGATTGCGAAGTTAGGTGCAATTAATACTCCAACTGATGGATTTTCTTTAAGCCAACCGCTAACTTTCGCAAGCTTTATGTCATCAAAACCAGTGGTACCAACCACAACGTTTATTCCATTATTAATTAAGAACTCTAAGTTTCCCATAACTGCTTCAGGAGTCGTAAAGTCCACAACGACCTGAGTTCCAGATCCAATCAACTGCTCTAATGAATCACCGATATCAAGGGTGGCAATAAGAGAGATGCCCGCTTCGAACTCCACGGCATTAACAACTTCAGCGCCCATGCGTCCTTTTGCACCTAAAACAGAAACGTTTATCATCTCAATACCTTCTCAAATTTAGCGCTACTTTTGAATGGCCCGACGAGAGCAAGCGTAGGCGTTTTAGTGAGAAAGGCAGATGCAATTTCGCGAATGTCACTCTCATTAACTTTTGAGACCGCCTTCAAAATTCCATCAAAGCCCATGACATGGCCATAAACGATCTCATTTTTACCGATGCGGCTCATGCGAGAGCCTGAATCCTCTTGGCTCAAAACTAGCGAACCCCGTACCGCACCCTTCGCCCGTTCAATCTCTTCATGGCTCATTCCATTGTCGGCCACATCGGCGAGAACTTCACGGATTATCTCCAAAACTTCAATCGCCTTGGCTGGTTTGCATCCGGCATAAAAACCTATTTGACCGCTACCTGCAAATTGTTGGGCGTAGGCATACACCGAGTAAGCAAGACCGCGCTTTTCACGGATCTCTTGAAATAAACGTGATGACATTCCGCCGCCGAGAGCCGAAGCTAAGATTCCCATCGCAAAACGTCGATCATCGTGACGAGCTACGCCCTCCATCCCATAAAACATGTGCGCTTGCTCGGTAGTGCGAGAGATGAGACCAACTGATTTTTGCGGACTCTTCTTAATGGCTGAATCAGAGCGAATTACTGGTGCTCCGGTTACATCCAGGAATCCATCTACTGAAAGCGCAGCTTCAACCATATCCACAACTTTCTTATGTTTGATGTTGCCGGCAACTGCCACAACTAAATCTTGAGGCAGGTAGCGTTTCTTGTAGTAATTAAAAACGTTTTTGCGCGACATTGTATTAATTGACTCGACTGTGCCAAGGATAGGTCGACCTAATTGAGTATCACCGTAATATGTTTCTGCATATAAATCATGAACTAAATCACTTGGATCATCATCGCGCATTGCAATCTCTTCTAAAACAACCTTGCGTTCGGCATCAACATCGAGAGCAGTAACAAGTGACGATGTAATTAAATCCGAGATTACATCGATTGCCATCGGTAAATCTGTATCGATAACCCGAGCGTAAAAGCAGGTGTACTCCTTAGACGTAAAAGCGTTCATCTCTCCACCAACGGATTCAATAGATGATGAAATCTCTAACGCTGTTCGACGAGTTGTACCTTTAAACAATAAGTGCTCGAGAAAGTGTGAAGCCCCAGCAACTGCCGGGGTTTCATCCCTTGAACCAACATTTACCCAGATACCGATCGCGGCGCTGCGTACCGAAGTAACTTCTTCAGTAACGATACGCAGACCGCTAGGTAAAACTGTGCGACGTACACTCATTTATTGCGCAGCGCCCGGGGTTCCATCTTCAAGAACAGGTATCAAAGACAACTTGCCCTTTGGATCAATTTCGCCAATTTCAACTTGAATCTTGTCGCCAACCTTCATGACCTCTTCTAAGTTTTCAATGCGCTTTCCACCATGCATCTTGCGAATCTGGGATACATGCAAGAGACCATCTTTTCCTGGCATCAATGAGATGAAGGCACCAAAGGCGGCCATCTTTACGACCGTACCTAGGTAACGCTCGCCAACTTCTGGCATCTGTGGGTTAGCGATGGCATTGATCTGCGCACGTGCAGCTTCGGCCGATGGGCCATCAACAGCACCGATGTAAATCGTTCCATCATCTTCAATAGAGATATCTGCGCCAGTTTCATCTTGGATCTGATTAATAATCTTGCCCTTAGGTCCGATTACTGCACCGATCTGATCAACTGGAATCTTGACTGAGATAATACGTGGAGCAAATGGACTCATCTCATCTGGGCCATCGATCGCTTCATTCATCACATCAAGGATTGCAAGACGCGCCTCTTTAGCTTGAAGAAGTGCACCAGCAAGAACTGATGCAGGAATTCCATCGAGCTTAGTATCTAGCTGCAAAGCGGTAACAAAGTCTTTAGTTCCAGCGACTTTGAAGTCCATATCACCGAAAGCATCCTCTGCTCCGAGAATATCTGTGAGTGCGACGTATTCAACTTTTCCATCGACAGTGTCAGAGATAAGACCCATTGCAATACCGGCAA
>JAUSFN010000024.1 GCA_030649935.1 Candidatus Planktophila sp. | reverse complement strand
AAACCACAACCGCCTTCACCGCCACTGCTGCGCTTATCAGGCCGATCACAGTCGGAAGATCTTTGCGAAGGGTGGAAAACTCTTTTCCAGTTAAGGAATCTAGGATTGCCTTATCGGCAATAAAACCACACTTAACTACTTCGGCCATGCCTGCACAAAAATCTCGGTCAGAAAGCGTGGACAACCATGATGTATCGATGAGAACACTTATCGGAGAGTGAAAAGCACCAATCAAATTCTTTCCAAACACACTATTTATTCCCGTCTTGCCTCCAATTGAAGCATCGACCATTCCCGCAATACTCGTTGGAATAGCGACCCAGTCAATACCGCGCAGCCACGTTGCGGCAGCAAATCCAGAGACATCAGTGACGGCGCCCCCTCCAACTCCGACAATTAAGTCTGAGCGCGTGAAACCGGCAGAAGCAAGCCAACTCCAAAGAGAAGTTAGGTTACTTAAACTCTTAGCATCTTCCCCATCTGGGACTGTGAAATAGAAAACCTCACTATCGCAATCAAATTGAATGGAAGAGGACATACCTTGCGTGTGAATAATTCCGACTCTAGTTCTATTTTTTGCAAGGGCAAGAAGCTGCGATCTCCAATCACAATCAACTATTACGTTGTACTCGTGCTCGGTCTTGACCTTTATTAATTTCACTCAAATCCCCGATTTAATAGTTTGAACGATCTCTTCAATACTCATTGCATCGACTTTGATTACCTTTGTCGCTAATTTCTCGTAAATTGGGCGCCGCACATCGTAGAGGTTTTGCCATTGGGCACGTGGATTGCCAAGAAGTAAGGGTCTATCGCGATTAAAACCTACACGTGGTGCTGCAACCGATAAAGATACGTCGAGAAAAACTATTGGGCATTCCGCCGCAGCGAGTGCGGCTTGCGAACGCTCAGAAATTGGCGCTCCCCCTCCAAGAGAGAGAACAGAGTTCGTATCCTTTAAGGTGGCTGTGAGCGCTTCAAACTCTAAATCTCTAAACACCTCTTCACCATCAACTACGAAAATATCCAAAATCTTTCTCCCAGAGTTTTTTTCCACCACGTTATCTGAATCAATAAAGCCAACTCCAACTGATTTTGCCAAAGCTCTACCTACACTACTTTTTCCACTCCCAGGAGGACCAATGAGAATTGCATATGGCACGTCCACTACCTACTTAAAATTTAAGTTCTGCATGTAGCCTTCGAAGTTTCGCTTTGTCTCACTGACACTATCTCCACCAAATTTTTCAAGAACGGCCTCAGCTAAAACTAGAGCGACCATGGCTTCGGCGACTACGCCTGCTGCTGGAACTGCACAGACATCTGAGCGCTGATTTATTGCCTTCGCAGGTAAGCCCGTAGCCACATCAATAGTGTCTAAAGCCTTTGGCACCGTTGATATTGGCTTCATTGCCGCTCGCACGCGCAGGATTTCTCCATTCGACATTCCGCCCTCTGTGCCACCGGCGCGATCGCTTCGACGAACGATTCGTCCATCACTAGATTTTTCAATTTCATCATGGGCAACACTTCCCCGCCTCGAAGCGCTCTCGAATCCATCTCCTAGTTCGACGCCTTTAATGGCTTGAATTCCCATAAGTGCGCCAGCCAATCGCGAATCTAGACGGCGATCCCAATGAACATGTGAGCCAAGTCCGGGCGGCACATCAAATGCTAAAACCTCTATAACTCCACCCAAAGTATCTCCATCCGAATGAGCGCTCTCGATTTCAGCGACCATAAGCGCACTCGTGATTGGATCGGCGCATCGAACTGGATCCTCATCAATTCGCTTCATATCATCAACTTCAGGAAGCTGCGCTGTGCCAGGCACACGGACAGCTCCTATCGATAGAACGTGACTTAAAATCGTAATGCCTACACTTTGTTCGAGGAACATGCGTGCCACGGCACCGAGAGCTACTCGAGATGCAGTTTCTCGTGCACTGGCACGTTCAAGAATTGGCCGCGCATCATTTAAATTATACTTTTGCATTCCTACCAAATCTGCATGGCCCGGTCGCGGACGTGTCAAAGGTGCGTTGCGAGCTAAATTCTCAATCTCCTGCGATGCGATGGGATCTGGTGACATAATTTTCTCCCACTTTGGCCATTCAGAGTTATCAATCTGAATCGAAATAGGTCCACCCTGTGTTAATCCCAATCGAATACCACCAAGAATCGTGGTTTTATCGGCCTCAAAACTTTGACGGGCTCCACGTCCAACGCCTAAACGTCTACGAGTTAAATGATAATCAATGTCAGCTGTAGTGACGGCAACCGAGGCAGGTATCCCTTCAACAATTGCACTGAGGGCCTGTCCATGAGATTCACCAGCTGTTAACCAACGCATCTGCGTATTGTCGCAGAGATGTGCTCATCTCTGCAGCCAAATAGAAGGCCGAACCAGAAAATATTGCAAAGGATAGGGGGATATTTTTGGGAAATTGCGCCAAAACAGCTACATCAGGAATTACTCAATAAAACCTATGTGGATAGCCCAAGTGCCTTTTCTCCATGCCGTCGCATCAACTGCGCCATGCCGATTCGTTCGACGTAGTGACCTGAAAAAATCGCCACTTGATCAATTGCTTGATGGATTAAAAGATCTAAACCATCCACAACCTGGCCTCCAAGAGCGTTCCAAGTTTTCAGCGCCATCGTCGGCCACGGATAGTAGAGAACGTCGAAGAAGATACCTGCCGGCTTTGATGGGAAGTTTTTTATCAGTGAATCTGAGACACCTTCTGGAACCGTTGAGATAATTAAATCCGCCACTTCAAAGAGGTTTGTATCTCCCCACTCTACGAACTCTAAATCCGAAAATTCAACACAGTTAGAAATCTCTTTAACTCTAGATAGCGAACGAACCATAACGCTTATTCGAGTTGAAACTCCATCACATGCAGATACCGCAGCACGCGCCGTAGCTCCACCCCCAATAACAAGAACATCACCGGTGGCATCTCTTCCATGTGCTGATAAGGCGTGAGTGAAGCCTGAAACATCGGTCGTTGAAGCGCTCCATACCTGTAAAGGATTTTGCACTAGGGTATTGGCACTTAGTATTCGGGAAGCCAATGGTGAAACATTACTAGCAAAATCCAACACCTCTTCTTTTAACGGCATAGTAAGAGAGAAACCTGACCACGTTGGTCCACAACTCTCCAGAAAACTTCCCAGCTCGCCCGATTTAACATCGATCCGAACGTATTCACTCTCGAGACCTAATTCGGTATATGCAATCGTATGAAGTAATGGACTTAAAGAGTGAGAAATCGGAGAGCCAAGGACGGCCGCTTTGATCAATCGAACGCACCTGCCTTCCTATTTTCTTGATACAAGGATTTCCACGCTAGAAACTCTTCATGAGAGGCAGTAAATCGAGTGTCACCGGGTGCAACAGTAATGAAGTAAAGCCAATCTCCAACGGCGGGATTCAATGCAGCTTCCATTGCACGCACCCCTGGATTTCCAATTGGAGTCGGCGGTAGGCCATATCTCTTGTAAGTGTTATATGGGGAATCAATGAGCGTTGATGAAGTACTTAAAAATATTTCACCGCGCACTTTCTTAACATAGTGAACAGTTGAATCCATCTGAAGAGGCATAGAAATTTCGAGTCTATTGAAAATCACTCGAGCAACTTTACTAAAATCTGCGGTGTCGCCTTCGGCTTGCACAATGGAAGCAATTGTCAATAATTGTAATGGAGTGTATGTCCCTGAAGCGTTAAGAATCTCCTGACCAAATTTCTCGCTTCGAAAACGATTAACCATCGCCTGGACCACCTGTATCGCGCTGGTTTGCCGCGGAAAACTATATTGAGCTGGAAAAAGTAAACCCTCGGGATTACTAAATCCTGCAGGGAGAATTAGCGAATCGAAAGCCTTCGATATTTCAGCTTTCTTAAATCCGTAAGTAAGAAGTAAATCTACAATCTCCTCACTCCAAGCGCCTTCAAATACTTTTATCAGATTTGGAATGCGTGCTGGATCTAGCAGCTGTTCAAGAGCTTGCGCAGCAGAGATGGATAAAGTAA
>JAUSFN010000020.1 GCA_030649935.1 Candidatus Planktophila sp. | reverse complement strand
TTGCTATTGAACTCGAGGCGGCTGGTCATACCGTGGCCATCATCGATCAAGTGCGAGAGGCATTCAGGCGGCTTGGACCAGATTTTAAAGGAACCACTGTCACCGGAATCGGTTTCGACCGAGATGTATTGCGAGAAGCGGGAATTGAAAAGGCTGAAGCATTTGCAGCCGTTAGCAATGGTGATAACTCAAATATTTTGGCCGCACGGGTAGCTCGCGAAAATTTTGGCGTAAAGAATGTAGTTGCCAGAATTTACGACCCAGGTCGTGCAGAGATTTATCAGCGCGTTGGTATTCCAACTGTTGCAACTGTTTTGTGGGCAACAGATCAGATTCTTCGCAGGTTGCTTCCTGATGGTTCGCGTTCAGAGTGGCGTGATGCGAGTGGGAAGATTCAACTCTGTGAAATGCATCTCCACGACGACTGGTATGGACGACAAATTCTCCTCATTGATAAACTCACCTCCGCACGAGTTGCATTTATTACGCGGGAAGTCGGAATAATCCCCGATGAACATACGGTCTTGCAGCAAGGCGATTTAGTTCATGTCATGGTTGCCGAAGAGGATACAGCTCGAGTTGAAGCCATTCTCGCTAACTCACCAGAAAGAAAACACGAATGAGAATTGCTATAGCTGGAGCAGGAAATGTTGGTCGCGCAATTGCCCGCGAATTATTAGATAATGGACATCAAGTCCTTCTCATTGACAAAGACCCAAAAGCGCTCAAACTTGAGAGTGTTCCAGATGCCGAGTGGCTGATGGCGGATGCATGCGAGATAACTTCACTAGATAAGGCGCATCTGAATAATTGCCATGTATTGGTGGCGGCCACTGGTGATGACAAAGCAAATCTTGTTACCTCAATGTTAGGCAAGACTGAATATGGCGTTCCGCGGGTAGTCGCGCGAATCAACCATCCAAAAAATGAGTGGCTCTTTGATGCATCATGGGGCGTAGATGTTGCGGTGTCAACTCCGCGTATCATTTCAGCCCTCGTTGAAGAGGCGGTGAGCGTTGGTGATGTTGTCCGATTATTCTCAATTAAAAGCGGTCAAGCAAATCTTGTAGAGCTCACCTTGCCCGATCGTTCGGCCTGTATCGGTAAAACAGTTGAAGAGATTCATCTACCAGATGATACTGTCCTTGCCGCGATAGTTCGCGATGGTCGCGTTATCACACCTAAGGTTTATGATGTATTTGCAGCGGGGGATGAACTTCTCTTTCTCGCCACCGCGGAAGCTGAAATAAAAATTAAAGCTTGTTTTATAGCTTAGCGGTAGGGAACTTCAAGAGTAATTTTTGTTCCCCTATTTGGCTGGCTTTCAATCGTCAAAATAGCCTTTAATAATTTCGTTCTTTCATCTATTCCACGCAACCCTAGCCCTGTCTCGGCAGGTGGTCCTTTTGGTGATAATCCACAACCATTGTCTCCAATTGAAACTGTGAGCGTTCTATCATTGAAAAGTAATAGGAGTTCTGCGTATGTTGCGCCTGAGTGGCGCTCAACATTGTGTAGCGCCTCTTGAACAATCCTAAAAATAAGCAGTTCATCTCTAGGTGGCAATCTATGTGGCTCGCCAATAATCTTCATAACTATCTGAATTTCTGATCTTTCCTGAAGGGCGCCAGCCAGCCAATCAATTGCATCTATTAGACCGAGATCATCCAGAAGTGACGGCCTTAAATCTTTGCAATAGCGCCGAACATTTACAATTATTTCCTCAAGGGTTTTGTGAATCCTTGACAAGCGGGGCTTTTGACTTTCCAAATTTTCTGACTTACTCACGGCAGCAATTTCAACTAATGCGTCAACTAAAGATTGAAGGGTTTCATCATGAAGTTCACGCGATAAGCGCAGCCGTTCCTCTTCTTGTGCTTCAGTTGCGAGCTCGATATAGATTTCAAGATTTTCTTTAGCTTTCAAGAGACGAAGGTTGGACTCGCTCGCCGCTAACGCTGCCTCATTTTCACTGTCGACACGATTTGCAACAATAATTGCAATAACACTAATGATTGCAAATTGTGTCATAGTTCCTATTCTGGCAATGAGGCTATGACCAACTATCTCCGGAATTGAAAGCGCAAAGGCCCAGAGCGCAGTAGGGATTGCACCTTTTCGACCAAAGTTTAATGCAGCATAAACAACTGGAATCAAGAAAATCGAAATTGACAGCAAATAGAGTTCTGACTTGTCACTGAGAAGTAGTTTATCATCAAAATATACATGGGTAACTTCGATCGTAAGTACCATGAATTGAATTGTCCAAAATCGGAGATCCCGAAATGGGGGCACAGTATTACGCAACCAAGTCTTGGCTCTCTGACCAAAGGGTTCTCTTATAGTTTTAGCAACTTGAATCATTGTTCAAGTTCAATCCACTTATTTCTGACCGCCTTAGTCACCGCCTCAGTTCTCGATGATACATTCAGAGCTTCAAATATATTGTGCAAGTGCGCTTCAACTGTTCTCACACTTAGAAATAACTCTCGCGCAATTGACTTATTTGAGGATCCTTTTGCCACTAATTTCAATACATGAATTTCGCGCTCGCTCAAACCATGGATTTCGGCACCACCTCGAGAGATTCTTGAAAGAACCTTCCGAGCAATAGTTGACGAAAGAGCTGATCCACCACTTGCTACTTTGATGATTGATTCACTTAATTCTTGAGCCTCCACTGATTTCAATAAGTAACCACTAGCTCCTGCTTCAAGTGAGGCGTTAATGTATTGATCATCATCGTAAACCGAAAGGATAATTACTTCAATATCTGGAAATTCAGATGTAATTTTTTTAGTCGTCTCAATGCCATTCATTCCCGGCATCGAAATATCCATCAGAATAACGTTTGGGCGATGTTTTTTTGCCAATGTGTAGGCCTCTATGCCATTCGAACCTTCACCAATTACCTCGATTTGACTGACTATTGCCGAAAGGCGATCAATGATGCCAGCTCGGAATATGGAGTGATCATCAACTACAAGAACGCGTATTGTCTTATCGATCGAGGTGCTTTCGTTCATAATCTGAAGAGTATATGTCTTATTTGCTCACCTACATTGAAGTTCAACGAGATGGTTACTTACCGACTTCTAAGTATTTTCACCTACGAAGAGTGCGTTAAGCATCAATGTGGTGCCTACTCGATCCAGTGAAGTATTTGAGATGGTAACCCAAGAACACATAGAGTCTTTTTACACTTAAATGGAGGAAATAATGATTAGTTCAAAGATTAAATCAAGGCGTGGAGTTGTTAGTGCAATTGCGCTAACGGCAGCCGCGCTACTGACTTTAACTGCCTGTGGTGGTTCAAAGGCCGACGAGGCAGCAGATCCAGTTGATACAGCTATTGCCCTAGTTGAGGCCCTTCCAGCGGGACAGTGGATCTCTAACTTTAGTGACTATAAGGAGGCAGTCAATTGGGATGCCGCCGAAGTACTTGCGTTAGATTTAGGCGCAGGAACAATATCGCCTTCAAATCTGGTTCTCCAGGCAGGTTTGCCCTATGAGATCCAAATTATGAACAGCGACACTGTCGACCATACATTCTCGGCGTTAGATTTCATGCGCGCTTCAGCTGTTCGCAAAGTTGAATCTCCTGGAGCAGAAGTAAAGATGCGTCTCTTCAAAGATATAACAATATTCGCGGGAATGACCATGAATCTTTTCGTTGTGCCAGTTATCCCCGGCGTATTAAAGATGGAAAACCTCACTGATGGTGCTTTAACAGCTAGCGGAACAATTTCAGTTGAAGGTACCGCTCCAACTACACCAGCACCGGTTATTGAGAGTGTTAGCACTGTCGGTGAAATTGCAGGTGCAGATGCACTTATTGCCGCAGCTGATTGGGACTCGGCAGCAACTATTACAGAAGAAATGGGAGATAACGGTGACTCTCACTTTTACAAGACCAAGATTATTAATCTCAAATTAAATGAGCCAGTAATCCTCACTTTTGCAAACAATGGAAATACTCTCCATGTCTTTGAGGCAGAAGAATTCTTGATGACTTGCGCTGCTTTTAAGATTACTAGCACAGAGGGAAGTGTGACGGGCGGCATCATTCGTCCATCAGACCTTGAAGTTGGTGGAGCTGCAAATCTTTACATTATCCCAACTAAAGCAGGAACATACACTCTCCTCGATGAGGGTACAGACATGAAAGCAACAATTGTAGTCAAGTAGTTAGGAATCCCCTGGGGCGATCCCCCAGGGAGTTTCTATTTTAATAATTGAACCACTGAGAGAATTAGAGGCCAGGCAATGTTAAGTGAAGGCGTAAAACGTGGAAATAGAAAAGATTTAGGACTAACTCCCGCAGGCGACCCCTGTGTGGAGGAAGCAGATCTATCACGGCGAAATATGCTCTATGGACTTGGCGCTCTCGGAGTTGCATCTATGAGCGGTGCGCTGGGTTTAATTAATTATTCCGAAGAAGCGCAAGCGGTTGCTACGGATTCTCTAGAACATCAATGGTGCCGAGTCATCGATCTTCGGGCTTGTACGGGTGAGAGGAAGTGTGTCTCAAGCTGTCAAACGCGACATGGACTTCCACCTGAGCAGACATGGATGCGCGTTCTCTCCTGGCAAGATGAGGTCGGGAAAGAATTCTTCATGCCAGTGCCTTGCCAGATGTGCGAAAATCCCCCCTGCTTGGATGTATGTCCTGTCAGCTCTACATTTCGCACACCTGAAGGCATTGTCCTTGTTGATCAGGAAACCTGCATCGGCTCTCGAGCATGCATGGCGGCATGTCCTTATGAAGCTCGATATTTCAATTGGAGCAAGCCAGCTGAGACAAATCGAATGCCAGCGCCATCACCTAACACACCCGAATTTCCAAAGAATCAATTGGGCACTGTAGGTAAATGTGTGCTCTGTGCTGATCGGATGCCTTATACAAATGAACTGCCTTCCTGTGTTGACGCCTGCCCCAATGGAGTTCATTACATCGGTGACTTCGTAACCGATGTAGCAGTCAATGGCCGTAAAACTGTAAAACTTTCAACGTTCCTAAGTGAGAACAACGCAGTTCGATTTAAGGAAGAACTTGGTACGAATCCACGCACCTACTACATCTTAGGTAACGGACAACCTCTCGGTGGTCCAGAAGGAGCTGTCAAATGATTACAACTGCCGACCCGATTCAAGCAGCGATTCGACCATTTAGAAAAGCGAGTGTTAATTTTTGGATTGCGATCGGTGTACTTAGTGCAATTGTACTTGTTGGAATTTTCGCTTGGGTAATTCAATTACGCGTAGGTATGGGAGCAGCTGGTTACACAGATCGTTCTTTTTGGGCGATTTATATTGCCGATGTTGTTGCCTTTATCGGCGTTAGTTATGGTGGGGCTGTTGTTTCGGCAATTCTCTTAATTACTGGAGTCTCCTGGCGTGCCCCGTTAGCTCGATTATCGGAGGGAATGGCCGTAGTTACAGTTTTGATTGGCGCCGCACTGATTGTTCCTCACCTTGGCCGCCCAGATCGTCTAATGAATATGTTTTTGCAACCTAACTTTAAGTCGCCAGTTTTTTGGGATTTTGTCGCGATTACGACATACATGCTTGCATCCTTCGTATTTTTCCTCGTTCCACTCATTCCAGACATGGCAATTTTACTTGAAGAACATCCGAATGAGCTCGGTAAGCGTCGTACAACTCTTTATAAATTCTTGTCGAAAGGCTGGATTGGCTCAAACAAACAACATAAAACCTTACATGGGGCGATTACGATTCTCGCAATTTTAATCATTCCCTTAGCCGTTTCTGTGCACTCCGTCCTCTCCTGGGCATTTTCATTAGTAAGTCGTCCAGGTTGGCATGAAAGTATCTGGGCTCCCTACTTTGTTATCGCCGCACTATATTCAGGAGTCGCATTGGTGATTATCGTTACTGCTGCATTTCGTCGCGGCTATCATTTGGAAGAATTTATTCATGAACGCCATTTCATTCGTCTCGGATTCCTAATGGCCGCACTCGGAGCAACATATCTATATTTAACTTTTGCCGACATTTTGCCAGGTGCTTATCTTGGTGAGAGGGGCGTAAGTCAGGTGGTCTTCGACACAATCGCCGGTAAATTTGCCATTTCCTTTTGGCTCTTTATAATCGCCGGAGGTGTAGCTCCAATTATCCTTGTAGCGCTCCCACAGACTCGAAATATCTGGGGCATAGTCATTGCCTCGGTCCTTGTCGTAATTGCGTTGTGGCTTAAGCGACTAGTTATGGTAATTGAAACCGCGCATTACGATCGTTTAACCCAGTCCTTCGGTGATTACTACCATTTCACATGGATTCCTATAGCAATCACTCTCGCGGCAACTGCAGCAATCCCGCTGTTGCTTATGCTCCTCTTTCGAGTTTTTCCCATTCTTGCAATCAATGAGATCCAAGAGGCCGAGAGCGAAGAAGAAGCACTTCAAGCTTCAAAATCCACATCCATGGCAATGAAGGCCTCAGTTGGAGCACTAATTCTTGTTGCGGCTGTTAGTGCAATTAGCATCGTTGGCGCAACGCCCTCTGTTGCAGCACAAGACAACATCTCTCTCACTGCCATAACAAGTGGGGCTAAAGTCACTCTCACTGCCACTGTTCTCAATGGAACGGTTCCTGTGGTTGACGCACCGGTTGATTTTTACGAGAGTACTAAAATGTTTAAGCCAGGAACAAATCCGATTCCACTTGGGCGTGAGCTAACTGATTTAAATGGCATCGCCAGTCTGACTTACACTTCTGTTGTTAACGGTCCAAAGAATGTATCGGTTACCTACTATGCAGATGTAGAAGGTGAGCCGGCCATCGCATCCACTAATATTGATATAAACGGCGCAATTTCTCCGTACGAAGAAAGAGCGCCTAAGCTTCTAGCTGGAGCTGGTCAAGTGCTAGTAAAGGTTCTTTTCACACTAGTCTTCATAGTTTTTGTGACAGTTATCGCGCAGATTGTAAGACTTCGCCGCGTAATGCGACTTCAATAAAACCTTAACTCTTAGCCGCCCCCTGAGTGTGAATCGGTGGGGCGGTTTTGATGACAAGCCATGATAAATAGGCTGCTGCAAAGAAGAGCGGATAGCCCATTGCTAGATTTACAGTTCCTAATAAATTAACGTTTCCACTGCGATAAATCGGATACTGAACAGCAATTCGCAGAAAGAACATTGCAACCCAGATCCAACTCGCGCGTATGTAAACCTTTTTTCGCGCCGGGTCGTTTCTCCAAAGAAAATTCTCCCCGAGCAATGGGCCTAATACAACGCCAAGAATCGGCCATCCAGCCAGATTTGCTAACAAATAGGCACTTCCATAAGCCAAATTAGTCAGAAGTTTTGGAATATAGAAATCTGATGCATTGCCGCTTTTGTTAGCAAAGTAAGCACAAATAAGAACGCCAAGTAATCCAGAGATAGCATGTTGAACCGTATCTCTCTTTGCTAAACGCAGAATTGTTAAAAGCGTTGAAAGAATGACTGCATATGTAAGCGCCACCTTGAGTTCATTGTCTATATTAAAAACTATGAGAAAAACTATAGCGGGAAGGCCGGAATCGATAAGACCTTTCTTGCCACCAAGGGCGCTCATTACCTTCTCACGATCTTGATTATGTCCGCTCATGCACTCCCCGTCGATCCAAATCCAGCACTACCGCGCTCCGATTCCGGAAGTTCGGTAACTTCAATAAACTCAGCTCGCTCAACTTTTTGAATAATTAATTGAGCGATGCGATCACCTCTTTTAAAGGAAACCTCCACTTTTGGATCGAGATTTATCACAATACATGAAATCTCTCCACGATAACCCGCATCGATCGTGCCAGGGGCGTTGACTAATGTGACCCCATGTTTTATCGCCAAACCTGAACGTGGATGAACAAGGGCGACAAATCCAAGTGGAAGGGCGATTGCGACTCCAGTAGGAACTAGTTGGCGTTGGCCGGGGGCAAGAGTGAAATCAATTGCCGACACTAAATCTGCACCGGCATCTCCCGATTTGGCATAGCGTGGGAAAGGAAGGGTCGGATCAAGACGAGAGATGAGAACTTTGACCTCGCTCATTTCTTAAGGATTTATCTCGAAATCAGGGTCAACAAATGCTAATAACTCTGGCCTCTTGGAGATAAATTCTAAATACTCATTTGGAGCGTTATTAAGGAAGTGATCCATCGAAACAATTACATATAGTGCAGCGGCGCGAACTACCAAAGGACCATCTGGCGAATTAAGTCGGCCTTCAGCCATTGTGTATACCTTTCTATTTACTTGACCAGTTATCTGAGCGCTGATGTGCAGCGTAGATCCCATCGGTACCGGTTTTAAGAAGTCAGTCTCCAGACGCGCAGTAACTGCCGGGGCGCGCAGTAGCCACATGAGTTTTCCAAGTGCTTCATCAAGTGCAAGCGATAACACGCCACCATGTGCTAAGCCCGGCGCGCCTTGATGATTTTCTGTAATTGTAAACTGCGCCGTTATATCTAAACCATCGCCTGCATAGGCAACTAAGTGAAGACCCGTTGGGTGAAGATCTCCACATCCAAAACAGTGACCGAAATGCGAGGGAATTTTTGAGCCAATAGGCGGCGCCTTAGGGTGGCGCTCTGGAATCTGGGCACCCTCTGGGGCCTTTGTACTTGGAATCCGACTCATGTGCATAGAGTATCCGATACCGTAACTCCTATGCACTATAGAGAAGTTGTTCGTATGCCAGTGTGGTTACTGGCGTTAATTTACTTTTTTCTGCTCTCACTTGTTCTCTCGATTTGGGCAGCGCTCGGTGATAGAGCTGGGCTCATCTCGCTTATCTTTACAAGCGCGCTTTTACTTCTTATCGCATTAAAAAGTGCCATGGTGATAGAGATTGATTCAGAAGAACTTCGAGTCGGTAAGGCCCATATACCTTTTGAATTTTTAGGAAGCGCAGTCGACTTATCGATTGAAGATATGCGAAAACTTCGTACGAGAGATGCTGACCCAGCGGCTTATCTTGGTATCCGATTTTGGACGCCAACTGGTGTAAAGGTTTTGATTAATGATGTACGAGATTCAACACCATATTGGGTAATCAGTAGCAAGAATGGCGATGAATTAGCAAAGGTTTTAAATACTGTTACTAATTAGAAACACTCTTTACACACTGCCTTTGCACCTTCACCCTTTGCAAGCTGGGTTATATGGTGAACTAAGAAGCAACGTGAGCAAGTAAATTCATCCTCCTGTTTTGGAACCACGCGGACGGCAAGTTGTTCACCTGAGAGATCGGCACCTGGAAGCTCTAGATTTTCAGCGGCTTCTGCTTCATCAACATCAATTTGGCCGGATTGAGCATCAACACGTTTTGCTTTTAACTCTTCTAACGACTCCTCGTGGAGTTCTTCATCAGTTTTTCTGGGTGTGTCGTAATCTGTTGCCACTTCTCTCACCTCGATTCTCTCAATTCTTGCCTTCGGGCGCATCATGGCTTACAACGTAGGCGTTGGTTGATATAACGGTCGGCGTGTCGGAGTTATTCCCCACTCACCTGGGCGATGTCTATCGCCTGAGCTAGCCCCGCGTCAACTCGAGCGTGAATGGCAGTTCCAACCTCAACGTATTCCTCTGCAAAAATCTCACCTTGTTCATGGATGGCGTGAATTAAATCACCACGGCTGTATGGAATCACCGCTTTAATCTCAATTGTAGGGCGAGGCAGCGAACTCTCAATCGCTTGCACTAATGCTGCTACGCCAAAACCCGTGCGTACTGAGAAAGCAAAACTATTGGGCTCTTTGCGCAATATCTCCATAACTACATGAGAATCTGCGATATCTACTTTATTGATTGCAATAATCTCTGGTATTTTCTCGCCGCCAATTTCTTGAATAACTTGGCGCACTGCACGAATTTGTTCAAAAGGATCTGAGTGAGAACCATCTACAACATGCACAATTACATCGGCATCTGCAACTTCTTCTAAAGTTGATTTGAAAGCATCAATAAGTTGATGAGGCAAGTGACGCACGAAACCAACAGTGTCAGTTAAGGTGTAAACGCGCCCGTCACTAGTTTGGGATTTTCGTACAGTTGGATCTAAAGTTGCAAATAATGCATTTTCAACCAACACACCAGCATCTGTCAATCGATTCAATAGAGAGGATTTACCGGCATTTGTATAGCCTGCAATTGCAACCGATGGAATATTAAATCGCTTACGCTCTTGGCGCTTTGTATCTCGCGAAGTTTTCATCTGCGCAATCTCACCACGCAGTTTTGCCATTTTGTCGCGAATTCGACGACGATCTGTTTCAATCTTTGTCTCACCTGGTCCGCGACCACCAATTCCAGCACCGCCTGCAGCACGACCACCGACTTGGCGTGAGAGCGAATCTCCCCAACCGCGAAGTCGTGGAAGCAAATATTCAATTTGTGCTAACTCTACTTGCGCCTTACCCTCTTTACTTTTCGCATGTTGCGCAAAAATATCCAAGATTAATGCGGTGCGATCGACAACTTTTACTTTAACCTTTTCTTCTAGTTGTCGAAGTTGCGAAGGCGAAAGTTCGCCATCACAAATAACCGTATCGGCACCGGTGGCTATGACAACTTGCCGAAGCTCTTCAACTTTGCCCGAACCAATATAAGTCGCAGGATCGGGCTTATCGCGGCGCTGAATTAAACCATCAAGAACTTCTGAGCCCGCAGTTTCGGCTAAAGCTTTAAGTTCAGCTAAAGAGTTCTCAGCCATCGCAGAGTTACCTTCAGTCCACACTCCTACAAGAACCACGCGCTCGAGTTGAAGCTCGCGGTATTCGGCTTCAGAGATATCTTGAAGCTGTGTTGAAAAGCCTTTAACCCGTCGCAATGCATGGCGCTCAGATAATTCAAGTGTTGAATCTATTAATTCATCGCTTTCACTCGCATCAAATTCGGCGGCGACGCGTGCGCTTTCTTGCATTAACGCCTCAAATTCATCGCCCGCTTGATTGTTAGGCAATTAAATACTCCGAAATATCCACGTCTTTCACCACCACTGCAGGACCAATCAGAGTTGCATTTGAATGTCCATCAATGCTGACCTCTAGTCGGCCCCCCGGTGGATTAATAATCCATGTAGATGGAAGGCGCGATTTGGTATGAATGCTGGCCGCCAATGCAACGGCACATGTTCCAGTTCCGCAGGAGCGAGTTTCACCGCTTCCACGTTCATACACACGCATAGAGAGTTCGTACTCGCCAGTGATTTGAACAAACTCGACATTTACCCCCTCTGGATATGAATCCCGTGGACGTATGACAGGAGGCTCAAGTAGTGGACCAACCTCACTCAGTTGATCTACAAAGACAACTGCATGAGGATTTCCAACACTAATGTTGTAGCCGTTCCATACATGGGAGTTAGCGGCCGCGGTGATAGTTTCAGCCTCATCTGTGACCTGACCCATATTGACGGAGATATCCCCCACTAAAGGTACCCGTAAGTGTTTGATTCCATCCCTTGTGCTTATTGGAAAAATACCTTCAGGCATGTGTCCACGTTCAACTAAGTATCGGGCCATCACGCGAATCCCGTTACCGCACATCTCTGCAACTGAGCCATCGGCGTTGCGATAATCCATAAACCATTTTCCATCGCGCTTGATAATGCGAATAAGACCATCGGCCCCTACTCCGGTCTCACGGTTGCAGATCGCCGCCGTTTGGGCAGTAGTAATTGAGTGTTCATCACCTGGATCAAATACAAGGAGAAAATCATTTTCAGTGCCGTGGCCATATGTTGCAATCATTGCGACAAGTCTAACTTCTCTAAGTGCGCAAGAACACTGTGCAAACGTGGCTGAACTGGTGAAATCCAGGTGATTCGTTCATCGCGCGAAAACCAGGTCTCTTGTCGACGCGCATATTGACGCGTTGCGCGCTTAGTGTCTTCACGCGCCTCGTCTAGGTTCATTCTTCCTTCTAAGTAGGCGATTATTTGCGAATACCCCAAAGCGAGTTGGGCTGTACGTCCATCTTTGATGCCAACCCCTATGAGGGTTTCGACTTCGGATACGAAGCCTTCGTCCCACATACGATCTACGCGGGCACTAATTCGCTCATTTAATTTTTCGCGATCCATAACTAGACCAAACTGTGCAGCATCTGGATATCTCGTACTAGCCTCACGTGGAAGGTTTGCAGTAAAAGGCTTTCCAGTAATTTCAATAACTTCTAGGGCTCGGATGACACGGCGAGAATTTTCCCTATCTATAGCGATCGCTGCAGCTGGATCCAACTTTTCCAATCTTTCAAAGAGTGCCTTGAGGCCAATACTCTCTAGCTCTTTCTCGAGGTTATTGCGTACAGCGGGATCAGTATCTGGAAAGTTGAGTTCATCCAAAATCGACTTTATATAAAGTCCAGTCCCGCCGACAACGATTGCGCTCTTACCGCGGGCATGAATATCAGTAATAACTTCACGCGCCGCGCTTTGATACCAGGCGACTGTAGAGTCTTGATAAACGTCTAAAACATCTAAAAGGTGGTGAACGATTCCCTCTCGCTCTTCGACGCTTAATTTTGCAGTTCCAATATCCATTCCGCGATAAATCTGCATTGAATCTGCATTTACTATTTCTCCATCGAAGTGATGGGCAAGTGAAATCGCTAACTGGCTCTTACCAGTCGCAGTTGCACCACAAACCACTAGTAAATTCATTTGGAAATTGTTGGCATTCCAAGCATTGTTGAGGTTTTGGAGACCTCCTTATTGCGAGCCTCATGAGCATCTCCCCCGCGTGTTCGGCGAATCGCACGTGGGGCTCCAATTAAATAGTGAGCCGATGCATCGGTAATTCTTACTTCTACCTCATCTCCGGGGCGCGCAGTGGAAGTATTATCAAAGTGCACTAGACGGAAATCTTCGCTACGACCAGTAAGACGCTCATGTGCCACATCACGTCGCCCTTCATAACTTCCGACTAAAACTTTATAATCTTTACCTATGGCTTCTTGGTTAACCGAAAGGGAAATTAACTGCTGATGATTGTGCAATCGGGTGTACCGCTCCCCTACGACTTCACTTGAAATTTGATTAGGCATTATTGCAGCAGGTGTACCTGGTCGAATTGAATATTGATATGTATACGCTGCGGCAAAGCGCGCTTGAGTACATACATCTAATGTCGCTTGAAAATCACTTTCAGTCTCACCCGGAAATCCAACGATGATATCTGTTGTAATCGATGCATGGGGCATCGCATTGCGAACACGTTCTAAAATACCTAAATATCTATCGCTTCGGTACGAGCGACGCATTGACGCCAAAATTGAGTTCGAACCTGATTGCAGAGGCATGTGCAAATGTGGCATTACATTTGCTGTCTCTGCCATTGCTTCAATGACATCGTCAGTGAAGTCGCGTGGATGTGGGGACATAAACCGGACTCGTTCTAGGCCATCGATGGTTCCACAGTCGCGAAGTAAGTTAGCGAAGGCACGGCGGTCTCCAAAATCAACACCATATGCATTCACATTCTGCCCGAGCAGAGTTATTTCAATTACCCCTTGATTAACGAGCGCGCGGACCTCGTCGAGAATATCTTTAGAATTTCGATCCTTTTCTATACCACGCAGAGTAGGAACAATGCAAAAGGTGCAGGTGTTATTGCACCCGACAGAGACCGACACCCATGAAGAAAAGGCCGATAGTCGGCGAGCAGGTAGCGTCGATGGAAAGTGTTCTAGAGACTCTAAAATTTCGATCTGAGACTCTTCTTCGATGCGGGCTCGTTCTAACAAAATTGGTAGAGATCCAACGTTATGTGTTCCAAATACCACATCAACGTAGGGAGCTCTCTTTAAAATTGTGGCTTGATCTTTTTGTGCCAAGCAACCACCGACTGCAATCTGCATTGCTGGATTCAATTTTTTAATTGGCGCTAGAAAAGAGAGATTTCCATAGAGTTTATTATCGGCATTCTCTCGAACTGCACAGGTATTGAAAACGACGAGATCGGCCGTCTGCCCATCTAGAACTGGGATATAACCAGCCTCATCTAAAATCCCTGAGATACGCTCGGAGTCATGAACATTCATCTGGCAGCCGTACGTTTCGACGATATAGGTACGGTTCATGCGCCTATCGTAGAGCCTGGTTTAGAGTGCGATAACTTCAATCTCAAAGGTTGAGCGATGTACTACAGCCATATGATGGTTTTCCAGCTCTTTCCAACCAGGCTGATCCCAGCCGGTAGAAGCAAATAATAGGCCTTCAGGGCCGGCCAAGTATTTAAGCTCATAATAATCATCGACGGCCCAGTCAGGCTTTCGATCTACATTGTGTTCACTTACAATGACGAAAAACTCTCGATTCATGAGCATGCAATTTAAACTAGTCGTATCACCGTGCGCCTTAATTATTGAGAGTGCACTTTTGACCCCATCGACGATACCTAGCTTTTCAACTTCGGTCATCACCAAATAGAAATACCTCTCACTATCTGTATCTCCCACAATGAGTGGAAGAAATTTTGAATCGATAAAAGGTGCAATCGCATCGGGTGGAAAAATCGAGCCATTATGGATAAAGGAGTAGTCACCATACATAAATGGGTGGGTATTGTTTTCGCTAATTGATAAGCCCTTTGTCGCCCAACGCAGATGCAAAAGTGCGCCATCGGCGGCATTATCGGCAACCGTTGCCCCAAAGGAATCGCTGTTAGCTGCTGACTCCACCCTTTTTTCCACAACTGTATGCGCGCCATCTTGATCCACCGTGGAAAGACCCCAGCCATCGCAATGTCTTGATGACAGGGCTACAAACTCCGAAAAACCATCCCCCACAATGTTAGGAAAAGAGGTTTTGCTCCGCGACACGTAGCCCATTAATCGGCACATAATTGCGTAAACCCCTATCGCTTGAGTCACACTATGAGGTAGAAATGATACCCCAGAGGCTCAAGGAGGAGTACATCTTGGCAATCACAAATGATGACGAAAAACGATTAGCTGAACTTGGTTATAAACAGGAGTTAAATCGAAGCTGGTCTGGCTTTTCTAACTTTGCAATCTCTTTTTCAATTATTTCAATCCTGGCAGGATGTTTCACTACTTTTGCCCAGGCATGGAATAACGGCGGTCCAATCGCGATTTCAATTGGTTGGCCGCTGATATCTCTTTTTATTCTCATTATTGGTTTTTGTATGTCAGAGCTTGCATCGGCGTACCCGACATCGGGTGGAATTTATTGGTGGTCTTCAAAGCTTGGCGGACCTAAGGCCGGCTTCTACACTGGTTGGTTGAATTTAATTGGCCTTGTCTCCGTAACAGCTTCAGTTGGCTACGGCGCGGCAAGCTTCTTAAACGTCTTACTCGGATCTCAGTGGCCAAGTTATGCAACTGATTTCCTTGGCGGTGACTACATTAAGCAGCAGTTCTTTCTCTTTGTTGCGATTATTCTCATAGTTACATTAATAAATATCTATAGTGGACATCTACTTGCCCTCTTTAACAATGTCTCCGTCTGGTGGCACGTCTTTGGGGCATTAATTGTAGTAGGAATACTTCTCATTGTTCCTAACGATCACCAAACTCTGTCATGGATGTATACAACGAGAATTAACAGCTCGGGATTTGGTGATAACTCATACTGGCTTTATGTTTTGCCACTTGGGTTCCTACTCACCCAATATACAATCACCGGTTTCGATGCATCAGCTCACCTTTCTGAGGAAACGCATAGCGCAGATGTAAATGCCGCTAAGGGAATTTGGAAGTCAATCTTCTACTCAGCAATCGGTGGTTACATCTTGTTGATGGCATTTTTATATGCTGCCACCAGTGTCGATACCATCAGTTCATTTGATCCGGCAGTTAATCCATATGGTGGAGGCTCTGTAATCTCTATCCTCTACACCTCACTCGGTGGCGGTATCGCATTTAAGGCGGTCATGCTTATCACTACAGCTGGTCAAATTTTCTGTGTCACAGCCTGCCTAACATCTTGTTCACGCATGATGTTTGCCTTCTCCCGAGATGGTGCAGTTCCTGGGGGCAACCTTTGGAAGAAAGTCAATAAGCACCACATTCCATTGAATGCAGTGTTGGCTTCAGCTGTAGGTGGCGTTGTGATGACCCTTCCAGCTCTTTGGAAGAGTCCAACTGGTGCACCTACTGCCTTCTATGCAGTGGTATCAGTATGCGTAATCTCTCTTTATCTTGCATTCTTGATTCCAATTTATCTACGCCTTAAAGCCGGAGACTCCTTCAAGCCTGGACCGTGGACACTTGGCTCAAAATATAAATGGATGGGCAGAATTGCAGTGACAGAGATTGCTGTTATTTCTATCTACTTCATTTTGCCATTCTCACCTGCAGGTACTCCAGGAAATAAAGACTTTACTTGGACTGCAGTTAACTATGCACCGATTATTACTGGTGGCGCTTTAATAATCCTATGGGTTTGGTGGAATATGTCGGCTAAGAAATGGTTTACAGGCCCACGTAGCAATATCAACACATAAAAGAGTACTAACACTAGGAAAACCCTTGCCACTTAGGTGGCAAGGGTTTTCTTTTGTAGATTTCTTTAGCGCAAATAGATAGCATCACCTCATGAAATCAATGTCGATTGAAGCGTTAAAAGCAGGGGTAGCCGACGGATCTATTGATACCGTCGTGGTTGCAATGACCGATATGCAAGGCCGTTTAACTGGCAAGCGAATCCATGGGCAATTCTTCTTAGATGAAGTCCTCAAGCACGGCACCGAGGGCTGTAACTATTTACTAGCCGTTGATGTCGATATGAATACCGTAGATGGATATGAAATGTCCTCATGGGAGCGCGGATACAGCGATTTTGCTTTAGTGCCGGATATGAACACGTTACGTTTAATTGATTGGCAGCCAGGGGCAGCTTTGGTTTTAGCTGATGTGCAGTGGCTAGATCACACCGATGTTGTTGCCTCTCCCCGCCAGATTTTACGCAAGCAAGTAAAAGCGCTTGCAGATGCCGGCATGGAAGCGATGTGTGGCACGGAGTTAGAGTTCGTAGTTTTTAAAGATACATATGAAGAGGCATGGAACAAGTCTTATCGCAATTTAATCCCAGCAAATCAATACAACGTGGACTACTCAATTATGGGCGGCTCGCGGATTGAGCCACTTTTGCGCCGTATTCGCCTTTCGATGGCAAAAGCTGGCATGACCGTTGAGTCGGTAAAAGGTGAATGCAACTTTGGCCAGCATGAGATTGCATTTAAATACTCAGATGCCCTATCAAACTGTGATAACCATGTAGTTTATAAAAACGGCGCTAAAGAGATCGCCGCCCAAGATGGTTATGCATTGACCTTCATGGCAAAACCTAATGAGAAAGAGGGCAACTCTTCTCATATTCATCTTTCATTCCGCGGCCTCGATGGCTCACTGGTGATGGCCGATGAAAGCGATAAAGAGCAGGGGATGAGTGATGTTGGGCGCCAATTTGTAGCTGGCCAGATCGCACATTTGCGAGAAATGACACTTCTTTTTGCGCCAAATATTAACTCGTACAAACGCTTTGTTCCCGGCTCATTTGCTCCCACTGCAATCCGCTGGGGCCGTGATAACCGCACCTGTGCACTTCGACTTGTTGGACATGGACCATCTCTGCGACTAGAAAACAGAACCGCTGGCGGGGATGTAAATCCTTATCTGGCTGTATCAGGAATTATTGCCGCCGGTTTAGATGGGATTAAAAATAAATTAGTTCTAGAACCGGCATTTCAGGGAAATGCATATGCATCAGATTCAGCCCGCCTTCCATCATCTATGCCTGAGGCGCTAGAGCTCTGGGAAAATAGTGCGTGGATTAAGGAAGTATTTGGCGCAGAAGTTCAAGCACATTATGCAAATATGGCAAAGATTGAAATTTCCGCTTACGGTAAAGCAATTACCGATTGGGAACTATTCCGCAACTTCGAAAGGTTCTAAATCAACCGTGTCTACTTCATACGATGTAATCAACCCTGCGACCGAAGAGATTGTTAAGAATGTACCTCATTTGGATTTAGAGGCGACCGATCTTGTAATTGTAAAGGCGGCCAAAGCTTTTGAGACATGGCGCCACATCGCACCCGGTGAGCGCGCACGGTTACTCCGAAGTTTTTCACAAGTAGTAACCGATCACCGAGAAGAGTTAGCCCAGATTGAGATTACTAACTCTGGCCATACCCGCGGAAATGCGCTGTGGGAGGCAGACAACGTTGCTAATACTTTGATGTACTACGCCGCTTCGCCGGAGCGTCTCTTTGGCCGCCAGATCCCAGTTCCTGGTGGCATCGATGTAACCTTTAAAGAACCTCTTGGCGTCGTTGGCATTATCGTTCCTTGGAACTTTCCAATGCCGATCGCTGGATGGGGTTTTGCGCCAGCCTTAGCTGCAGGCAACACCGTTGTTTTAAAGCCTGCCGAATACACACCGCTATCTGCGATCCGCTTAGGAGAACTCGCCCTTATCGCTGGAATCCCCGAGGGTGTATTTAACGTTCTGCCAGGTAAGGGAAGTGTTGTCGGAAATCGCTTTGTTACGCATCCACTTGTACGCAAAGTTGTATTTACTGGCTCAACAACCGTTGGAAAACAGATTATGGTCGGCTGCGCGGAGCAAGTTAAACGTGTCACTCTCGAACTTGGTGGTAAAAGCTCTAATATTATTTTCGCTGATGCCGATATAGAAAAAGCAGCTGCAGGTGCACCGGGGGCTGTATTTGATAATGCAGGTCAGGACTGCTGCTCTCGCTCGCGAATTTTGGTACAAAAATCGGCATTTGATAATTTCATGGAACACTTTGAAGTTGCAGTTAAAAAATTCCGAGTTGAAGATCCAAATCTTTCAACAGCTGAAATGGGACCGCTGATTTCAAAAAAGCAGTTTGATGTTGTTGAGTCTTTTCTAGATGAACCGATCGCCTTTAAAGGCAACGCCCCAACTAGCCCTGGCTATTGGATGGCTCCGACGGTTTTGCTGCCTAAAAATACACAGGCTCGTTCTTGGCGAGAAGAAATCTTTGGGCCAGTTGTATCGGTGATGGTATTTGAAGATGAGGCTGAAGCAATTGCCATGGCCAATGACAGCGAATATGGTTTATCGGGTTCGATCTGGACTCGAGATATCGGCCGAGCACTTCGCGTCTCGCGTGGAATTGAGACAGGGGCTCTGTCAGTTAACTCCAACTCATCGGTGCGTTTTTGGACACCATTTGGAGGTTTCAAGCAATCAGGTCTTGGGCGCGAACTTGGGCCAGATGCACTTGATTCATTTACCGAAGTGAAGAACGTCTTTATTTCAAACGATTAGATACGTACTATCGGCGCGGTGGCGACTCGATCAAGAAATTGATCAACTAAGTCGTAGCCGCGCTGATTGCTTTCTAACTCCAATGATTTCGTCTGCTTTCGTAACTCTTCAACATCCACACCTTCAGCCTCAACTTCGGCAACTCCGCCCTCCATTGCAAGCCACATATCTAATACGTGTAGGTCAATCTCAGGGTGAAACTGCATTCCCAAGGTGCGTCCAAAAACATAAGCCTGTGGACATAGTTCATTGCGTGCGATTTCAATAGAGCCCGGCGGAAATGTAAATCGGTCCCAGTGGTATTGAAACCACGGACCACGAGGTACAAGTGATTCATCAACGCTCTCAATTTCAAACCAACCAAGTTCTGCACGAGGAGAGCGTGAAACCGTACCGCCTAAAACCCGTGACATAAGTTGGCCGCCAAAACAAATTCCCATGATAGGAATGCCAGCGTTATGAACCTCTCTCATCTTTTGAACTTGAGGTAAAAGCCAGTTCCCAATTCGCTCATCATCGTAGGCGGCATATGGAGCACCCATCACGACGACTGCGTCAAAGGTAAGTAAATCCGGCCACTCTGGACTCACATTTGGAGTTTTAGCATTTTCCTCATCTACGATGACGAATCGTGAAATTTCATAACCCCGTCGCTCGAACTGCGCCCAGATCGGGCCACCCGCACTGACATGGTCATGTTCTATAAAAATTACACGCTTGGTTTCCTGACTCATGAGTACATCACTAATCCACCTGAAATATTGAGATCCTCACCGGTCGTACTGCCAGATCTTTCGCTTGCAAGAAATAAAACACCTTGTGCAATATTTTCAGGTGTAATAAATTTTCCTGTAGGAATCATTTCTAGCCATTGCCGATTCATTTCCTGGGGTGAAACTTTCTCGTTTTTGGCCACTTGAGCTATTACTCCATCCAGACGAGGGCCTTCGACGAATCCTGGAGAAACGAGATTTACTCGAATGTTATGCCTACCAAGCTCTAAGGCTAAAGTCCGCATCATTCCTACCATGCCTAGTTTTGAGGCGGCATAGACGCTACGGTCAATGAGCGGTCGTTTTCCAGTTATCGAGCCGATGAAGATAATCGAACCAGATTTTCGCACAAGCATTGAAGGTATGACTGCTTTAGATACCAAGAAAGAGGCCTTTAAATTTGTATCAATACATTCATCCCACTCAGCTTCAGTGAGTTCCCACAGACGGGCCGATTTTCCAGTGATTCCACTGTTGTTAACGAGGATATCAATGTGACCAAAAATCTCCAGCGCTGAGTTAATGCACCGTTGTATTTCTGTTGAGTCTAAAATATCCATCTGCGAGACGTGCGGAGCGGGTCCGCGCTTCAAATCGGTGATTAAACGAGCAGTTTCATTTAGAGCTTCAAGATCTCTTCCAGTAAGAATGAGCGTGGCTCCTTCTTGGGCCAATGCAAGGCTGATGGCTCGACCAATACCTCGGCCCGCACCCGTTACAAGCGCAACTTTATTCTCTAACTCTTTCATCCTCATCCTAATCCCTGCACGATCACTTACTTAGTCTATGTGTCTCCTGTCCCCGTGCAACTAATCGTTCAAAATAAACTTCACGTTTTTCATTGAAACGACTGGCCTCCTGCGCAGTTTTATCTAAGAAGAGAGCCAACTCTTCACGAGCTTTAAGGCCATCACCCGAAAGGTCGGTCCGCTCAAAAATATTCCAAGCGCGCAACACAGGCGCTACAACTTCTTCCAAGTGTTGAGTCATGTCATAGATTCCAGCAAGGGCAATCTGCACCGCTTTGCGACCAAAGCCTGGCATATTCGCACCAGGCATTCCAAAGTTAGTTACTACGTCGGTAATTGCTCGCATCGTCGCATTAGGCTCCATGTCTAACGCTGCGTTGAGAGTATTACGATAGAAAAGCATGTGAAGATTTTCATCTAAAGCGATTCGTTGCATCATGTTTTCAGCGATAGGATCATTTGAAATCTTGCCGGTATTTCGATGAGATATACGAGTGGCTAACTCTTGGAATGAGACATAAGCGATCGTATGCACCATATCGTTTTCATATGGCGTTTGATAACCCAATGACATATGGGCTAAACGCAGATCTTCAAGCTCATACGGATCAACTCCACGTGTCGCCATTAAATAATCCCGAATAACAATGCTGTGGCGTGCCTCTTCGGCAGTCCACCGTTCTATCCACGTTCCCCATGCCCCATCTCGGCCCATGGATATAGCAATCTCAGTGTGATAGCTCGGCAAGTTATCCTCAGTTAAAAGATTCAAAACTAAAGAGTCCTGAGCAACGGGAGTTAATCGTGAATCCTTTGCCTCCCATGCATCACCATTGAGTGGTCCAGCAAAATTTCTGCCCTCCGACCACGGGACATACTCGTGTGGATACCAGTTCTTTTGAACGCTTAAATGTCGTTCGAGTTCAACTGTGACTACTGGTTCGAGATCGCGAATTAACCGTGCCTGAATCTCATCGGCTTCATTACCCATGGGCTAACGTTATGGTAAAACCGGCATTACTAGCGAGTTAGATATTTTTTTCGGCGCGTTTTCTGGCTCGTTCAGCACGCCACTTAGCGATTTCTCCATGATTTCCACTTAATAAAATCTCAGGAACAGGGATATCTCGCCAGTTCGATGGTTTAGTAAAGTTTGGGTACTCGAGGTAGCCATCTTCATTGTGTGACTCCTCATTTAAAGATAGTGGGTTTCCAAGCACACCAGGTAAAAGACGTGTAATTGCTTCAATCATCACTAGGGATGCAACTTCTCCCCCACCTAAAACATAATCGCCAATCGAAACTTCATGCACACGGATATTTCGCGAAGAATAAAGTTGCGTTGAATAGTGTTGGCGAACTCGATCGTCGATGCCTTCATAACGACCACAGGCAAAGACTATGTGTGAAGCTGCAGATAAAGCTTCCGCCATGGGTTGATCAAATCGCTTTCCAGCTGGAGTTAGAATAATTAAATCAGTGTCTTCAACCATTAGTGGATCAAGAGCCAATCCCCACACCTCAGGCAGCATCACCATTCCAGCACCGCCGCCGTAAGGCGTGTCATCGACTGTATGGTGATTATTCTCTGCATAACTGCGCAAATCATGAATATGAAACTCAACTATTCCAGCCTCACTTGCTTTGCCTAGCAACGACAATTTTAATGGCTCAAAATAATCGGGAAAAATTGTTATTGCCTCTATTTTCATATCGTGACCTCGCTCAAATTAGGAGGTATGACAACTAAGCGTTTTGCTGTGATATCTACGATTGGCACAAGTTGATGAACAAATGGAATTAACACTTCGTTGTGTTCAGTTTTAATCGCTAGTAAATCCTGGCTTGGAAGATTAATGACATCGGTTACCTCACCAAAAAGAAGACCGTTTTCAAGAAAAGCCTGGCAACCAATTAACTGCAGGACGTGGTAATCATCGGAATCCTCGCGAACCTCATTAATATTAACTTCGGCATACAAAAGCGTATTGCGAAGTTTTTCAACCTGATTTCGATCGTTGTAGCCAGCAAAACCTAAGAGCAATATTCCGTTATGCACCCGCCCTGAAGTGATTGTTAAATCCCCATGCTCATCGCTTTGCAGTTTCTCACCGACGGCAAAACGACTATCTGGATTATCACTTCGAACTTCAATTGTCGCCTCACCCAGGATTCCATGGGCTCGACCAATTCGCCCTACGAGTAAACGCATGGCTAATTAAGACGTTACTTAATTAGGTTCGTCGCTCTCGACAAGATCAACACGTACTGTGCGACCTGCGAGCGCGCTAACAACGGTGCGCAGCGCCTTAGCGGTGCGACCATTGCGTCCAATTACTTTGCCGATATCTTCAGGATTAACACGAACCTCAAGAGTTGTTCCACGACGATGCGTCTTTTCGGTAACAACGACATCATCAGGATTATCGACGATCCCCTTGACTAAATGCTCGAGGGCCTCATCCATCATAATTATTCGGCAGCCGCTTCTGTTTCGACTACAACTTCAGCAGTCACAACTTCAGCTGGAACCTCGGACACCATTTCGTTCACGATTGGCTCGGACACAACCACAACGTCTGTAGTCGCCTCTGGAGCTGGAACCTCGGACACCGTTTCGTTGACGATTGGTTCGGACACCACCGGATTAGCCTTTGCAGCTAACTTCTCCTGCGCTTTCTTCTTTAATGTTGTAGCGCCCTCTTTAGGCTCATCCATTGCATTCTTAACTGCAGCTTCGTAGGCAACATGCTTTCCTACTCGTGGTGGTGCAACGCGAAGAGTACCTTCAGTTCCTGGAAGACCATTATGCTTTTGCCAATCTCCAGTAATCTTCAGAAGCGCCTCTACTGCCTCTGATGGTTGAGCTCCTACTCCGAGCCAGTACAGAGCGCGCTCTGAATTGATCTCAATAAGTGACGGCTCTTGTCCTGGAACATAACGACCGATCTCTTCAATTGAGAGACCGTTGCGTGCTTTGCGTGAGTCAGAGACAA
The DNA here is from genome assembly GCA_030649935.1 of Candidatus Planktophila sp. Lineage (GTDB taxonomy): Bacteria > Actinomycetota > Actinomycetes > Nanopelagicales > Nanopelagicaceae > Planktophila. The sequence continues at coordinate 1,525 of JAUSFN010000020.1, read as the reverse complement.
CGACGCGGAAAAACGGTGTGCGGATTTTGCCCATGCGCATTAAACGAATTTTTGTAGCCAAGAAAGGTATCTCCTGTTGTATGTATGTCATATCTCTTTGACCACAGCGGGGTGCGTGGAGAAATTGATGCAACTATCGGTCTTATGGATGTTGAGAGAGGGTAGAGGGCCCCTTCAACAGGGTGCTTATTCTGCCATCTAGAGCCTAAATACGCGAAATCCCTTATTGTGACTCTTCAAGAGCGCGTTTAGCTGGATTACCAGATTTAGACCTCTTTTTAGGAGCGCTCACTGGGGCTTTTATCGGTGGCATACCCATTCCGCTCATACCATCAGGCATCGCGCCGTTTCGAAGCTGCTTCATCATCTTCTGGGCCGCACTAAAACGATCTATAAGATTATTGACATCTGAAACCTTTCGCCCAGCCCCCAAAGCGATACGCGCCCTGCGAGAGCCATTGAGGATTTTTGGCTCCCGACGCTCTTTCGGAGTCATCGACTGAACAATTGCCGTGGTGCGGGAAATTTCTCCCTCATCAAAGCCCTCTATCTGCTTTTTAAGCGCCCCTGAACCTGGCAACATTCTCATTAATTTAGAGATAGATCCCATCTTTGACATTGCACTCAGCTGATCCAAGAAGTCTTCCAGAGTGAAATCCTCGCCACTTGCAAACTTCGCTTCGAGTTTGGCAGAGGTCTGAGTATCAAACGCCTTCTTTGCAGATTCAGCCAGAGTTGCAACATCACCCATGCCTAAAATTCGAGATGCCATTCGCTCTGGATAGAAAATGTCAAAGTCAGTTAGTTTTTCACCGGTCGATGCAAACATAATTGGACGTTTTGTCAATGATGCAATCGAAAGTGCGGCACCGCCGCGCGCATCTCCATCGAGTTTAGTTAAAACAACTCCATCAAATCCAACTCCATTTAGAAATGCCTGCGATGTGCGGACGGCATCTTGGCCAATCATTGCATCAACAACAAATAAAATTTCATCTGGTTTAATCGCATCGCGAATATCACTTGCCTGTTTCATTAAATCTGCATCAATACCTAAACGTCCAGCGGTATCGACGATAACCATGTTGTACAACTTTGCTTTAGCAAAGGCCACTCCTGCACGCGCAACTTCTACTGGATTGCCCACACCATTACCAACTTCAGGTGCAAAAACCGGAATTACAACGCTCTCACCTACGACTTGAAGTTGGGTCACTGCATTTGGACGATGTAAATCAGAGGCGACAAGTAATGGAGTGTTGCCCTGGTCAGAATAGAATTTTGCCAATTTACCAGCCAAAGTAGTTTTGCCCGCACCTTGAAGACCTGCCAACATGATGACCGTTGGTGGATTTTTTGAAAAACGTACTCTACGGGTTTGACCGCCGAGTATTTCAATGAGTGAAGCATTTACAATCTCGAAGACGGCATTGGCTTGGCTAGTGCCAGATTGAATTGTTTCAAGTGCAGTCGTTGCTTTAACCGATATTTGAGCTATAAATGACTCGACAACTTCTAGCGCCAC
>JAUSFN010000030.1 GCA_030649935.1 Candidatus Planktophila sp. | reverse complement strand
CGCGGCGCTAGTGACAGCATGCTGTTCGGCAATTCCAACATCAACTGTGCGCTCTGGGAACAACTGGGAAAATTGATCAAGACCTGTTGGTCCTAGCATCGCAGCTGTAATCGCCACAATATCTCTTCGCTCTTTGCCTATTTCAACAAGTTCGGAAGCAAAGATATTTGTCCACGTCAGAGCGCCCTTAGAAAGTGGCTCACCGGTTTCAGCATCCACAATTCCTACCGCGTGGAACTTTTCAGCCTCGTCGGCAACTGCCGGCTTATGGCCTCTTCCCTTTTCGGTAATTGCATGAACTAAAATCGGCGCACCATACTCTTTCGCTTGAAGCAATGCGCGCTCCATCGCAAGGATGTCATGGCCATCAATTGGGCCCATATATTTAATACCTAAATCTTCAAACATGCCTTGCGGTGCAATTATATCTTTAATTCCCTTTTTCATACCGTGCAATGTGTCATAAATTGGACCACCCACAACGGGTGTCTTATGAAGAACGTCCTTTCCCCAATCTAAAAACTTTTCATATCCACTGGTAACGCGAAGTGTCGACAGATAGGTTGCGACACCTCCAATAGTTGGTGAGTATGAACGTTCGTTATCATTGACAATGATAATTAGATTTCGCTTTTTTGCAGTTGCAATATTATTAAGTGCCTCCCACGACATTCCACCAGTGAGTGCTCCATCGCCTACAACTACTACGACATGACGATCTTCAACGCCTTGTATTGAAAAACCACGAGAGATTCCATCGCCCCAAGAAAGCGCGGTCGAGGCATGTGAGTTCTCAATAACATCATGAACGCTCTCACCGCGATTTGGATAGCCAGAAATGCCACCCCGTTGGCGTAGCTGATCAAAGCTATCTGCTCGGCCCGTTAGAATTTTATGAATATAGGATTGATGGCCAGTATCAAAAAGAATGACATCTTTAGGAGATTCAAAAGCTCGATGGATAGCGATCGTCAGCTCGACTACACCCAAATTAGGTCCTAGGTGACCACCGGTCTTAGAGACTTTCTCAATCAGGAAGCTACGGATTTCATCGCTGAGCTGCTTTAACTGCTCGGAATTGAGCCCCGCTAAATCTGCAGGAGATTTAATCGCTTCTAGCATGGAGATATTTTAGATGCTTAGGTTCATAAGAGCGAACGCAGAACATACTGCATAATGCCACCGTGGCGATAGTAATCTGCCTCTCCTGGTGTATCTATACGTACTTTCGCACTAAAGCTCTTATCTCCCGCCGTGACGATGAGTTCTTTTGGAACCCCACCTGTATTTAACGCAATGATTCCACTGATAGAAAATACTTCAGTTCCATCTATTCCTAAACTCTCGGCGCTCTCACCATCCATATACTGCAAGGGCAGAACTCCCATACCGATTAGATTAGAACGGTGAATACGCTCGAAACTTTCGGCGATTACAGCCCGCACTCCTAGCAACGCAGTTCCCTTTGCCGCCCAGTCACGTGAAGAACCCGATCCATACTCTTTACCTGCCAGAATCACCAACGAAACACCGGCGCTTTGGTAGGCAGTAGAAGCATCGAAAATTGTTGTTTGATCACCATTGTTCAAAAAGTTGCGAGTGTACCCACCTTCTACGCCATCGAGTAAAAGATTCTTCAAGCGAATATTTGCAAAAGTTCCACGAATCATTACTTCGTGATTTCCTCGACGCGAACCATACGAGTTGAAATCGCCACGCTGGATTCCATGTTCGGCTAAATAAACCCCCGCTGGTGAATCAATTTTAATATTTCCGGCAGGTGAGATGTGATCTGTAGTCACTGAATCACCTAACATAACCAAGGCTCGCGCGCCTGAAATATCAGTAACAGGCGCAGGGGTTTTCGACATCCCCTCAAAGTAGGGAGGTTTGCGAACATAAGTGGAGTCAGCATCCCACTCAAATGTTTTACCGCTGGGAGTAGAAAGTGAATTCCATCGGTGGTCTCCATCAAATACTGATGCATAATCTTTAGTAAACATAGCCGATGAAATCGAACTCTCTATTACCGATTGAATTTCTTGTGGAGTTGGCCAAATATCTCTAAGGTAGACGGGATTTCCATTGAGATCGTTACCAAGTGAATCACTTTCAAAATCATGGTCCATCGTTCCGGCGATTGCATAAGCTACAACTAAGGGTGGAGAGGCTAAGTAGTTCATCTTTACATCAGGACTGATTCGACCTTCAAAATTGCGATTTCCTGAAAGAACGGCAACAACTGCCAGGTCATTTTCGTGAATTGCGTTGCTAATTGCCACAGGAAGTGGCCCTGAATTCCCAATACACGTCACGCACCCATAACCAACTAAGTAGAAACCTAACGCCTCCATGAACTTTGTTAAATCAGCACGGTCGTAATAATCAGTTACTACTTTAGATCCAGGAGCAAGTGTTGTTTTTACCCATGGCTTAGATTTCAAGCCTTTTTCCACTGCTTTTTTTGCAAGTAAGGCTGCGCCAATCATTACTGAGGGATTCGAAGTATTTGTACAAGAGGTAATCGATGCAATAACGACATCACCATTTTTTACGCGCGTGTTACCTGCAGGGACTTCTCCTAGAGCACTCTCCTTTGAGAAATAGGTTGGAAGGATTTTTTCAAATGCCTCCTTTGAATCACGCAAAGAAATACGATCTTGAGGGCGTTTTGGTCCTGAAATTGATGGCACTACCGTTGATAAATCCAGTTCAACAACTTGAGAATAACGCGGTGCGACTGAAGGATCGTGCCACAATCCCTGAACTTTTGCATAGCTTTCAACTAATGCAACCTGCTCATCGCTTCGTCCCGTCAATCTTAAATATCGCAACGTTTCATCGTCGATTGGAAAAATTGCGCAGGTCGAGCCATACTCTGGACTCATATTTCCAATCGTTGCTCGATTAGCCATTGGTACAGAAACAACACCGGGACCAAAAAACTCTACGAACTTTCCAACAACTCCGGTTTTGCGCAAAATTTCTGTAATAGTCAATGCCAGATCGGTTGCAGTAGTACCGGAAAGTAGCTCACCGGTGAGTTTGAAACCAACTACACGTGGAATTAACATTGAAACAGGTTGGCCAAGTAGAGCGGCCTCTGCTTCTATTCCCCCGACTCCCCACCCAAGCACTCCAAGTCCATTCACCATGGTTGTATGAGAATCTGTACCCACAACGGTATCTGGGTATGCCCGAACTACCCCGTTAACTTCTCGGACCATTACCACTCGAGCTAAGTACTCAATATTAACTTGATGCACTATTCCTGTACCAGGTGGCACAACTTTGAACTCATCGAATGCGCTTTGACCCCATCGCAAAAAGCGATAGCGCTCCTGATTGCGTTCATACTCAATATCAGTGTTCTGCTCAAAGGAGGCTTTTGTACCAAATACATCGGCAATAACCGAGTGATCAATGACGAGCTCAGCAGGTGCTAATGGATTTACTTTTGAGGCATCTCCCCCTAATTCAACGATCGCCTCTCGCATTGTCGCAAGATCTACGACGCAGGGCACGCCTGTGAAATCCTGCATGATCACACGGCCAGGTGTGAATTGAATTTCAGTATCTGGTTCAATCGCTGGATCCCAGTTAGCTAGCGCCTTGATGTGAGTCTCGGTGATATTGGCGCCATCTTCGGTGCGGAGAAGGTTTTCTAAAAGAATTTTAAGTGAATATGGAAGGTTAGAGGCCCCTTCAATAGAAGAGATATCAAATATCTCGAAACTCTTGCCCGCAACCTCTAAATTTTTCTTTGCGTTAAAAGAGTTTCTACTCATAATCTCACCTTTCGCTAAAACATAGCTAATTGAAGGCAATAATACTCAATCTGGTCGGTACAGCGCAACACACTCAACATGATGCGTCATTGGAAAGAGATCAAGAGCCCTTAAAGTGCTTAATGAATAGCCAAACGCTTTTAAGTAAGCAGTATCACGCGCAAGTGAGGCTGGATCGCACGAAACATAAACGATAGCCCTAGGTTGCAACCGTACTAATTCTGCAACCACAATCTTACCGGCACCTTCTCGAGGTGGATCCAGGACAATCACATCGGCGTTAGACACACGAGGCAAGAGTTTTGCTACATCACCTAAGAGAATTTTTACATTCGGATTTTTTGCAAAATTTCGCATCGCATCGGCCGTTGCGCTTTTACTTCCCTCAAGTAAATAGATGCTTCCGCTGGCTCCAACGCGCTCGACCATTGAAGATGTAAAGAGACCAACACCACCATAGAGATCCAAAACATGATCTCCTTCAACTAATTGCGCACAATCAAGAACTACCTCGGTGAGAATCGTAGGGGCGTTGATGTGGCTTTGCCAAAAAGAATTCTGACTCACTTCTAATGTCTTACCCTTGACCACTTCATGCACGATCTGATTACCTTCAGTCAATCTTGCTTTGCCTTTGCCGATCTTTGGAGATAGTGCAATTGTGCGTTCTTTACTTGATGATGCACTCACCTCAACTCGAACATCGGGTTTCCATCTGCGCGCAGTAAGCTCAGATATATTCATGCTTTTAACGGCAATGAGGCAGTCATCTATTGGAATAACCGTGTGGCTTCTGGCGGCAAAAAAACCTAGTTTACCCTCCCGATTCGTGGTCGCAATTAAACGTGTACGCCAGTGCAATGGTTCTGCGACTTCTTCGACGCTGACAACTACATCCATTGAGGCAATGCGCGAAAACTGTTCAGTTATTACATCAGCCTTGAGCGCTCGTTGACGAGTCAGGCTTATGTGTTGAAAATCGCAACCACCGCAACCATTGCGGTGAGCAAAGGAGCAAGGGGCTATAACCCGATCAGGAGATGGTTCTAGAACTTCTACCACATCGCCCCGAGTAAATGATGAACCTGTAGAGGTAATGGTTATCCGAGCTCTCTCACCTGGAATTGCATGGCGAACAAAAATTACCGCCCCACTATGCCTTGCGATGAAATGACCACCATGGGCCACCTTCTCTATAAGAACATCAAGGACATCTCCAGCGGCCAAGCGATTTGCATTAGTTGATGTCATGGAAGCAAGCCTATGGGTGTAAGTTAATGTATATGCACGTTGTCATCATGGGTTGTGGTCGAGTC
>JAUSFN010000002.1 GCA_030649935.1 Candidatus Planktophila sp. | reverse complement strand
ACAAGGAACTCAAGCCCGTGATCGCTTAGTTGAAAAACTTTTAGCCGACCTAGATATTCCAGTTCCAGATAATTTGGTGGAGCTTGAAGTTACCCAACACCTTGAAGGTGAAGGTCGTTTGGAAGATGCCGAACATCGCGCGGAGGTCGATGGCCAGGTTCGTTCATCACTGAAGTCGGATTTTTTACTTGATGCGATAGTTCAAAGCGAAAATGTCCAAGTAAATGAAATGGAACTTACCGAGTACTTAGTCCGTACGTCACAACGCTACGGAATGGCACCTGAGCAATTTGCCCAAGAGTTGCAAAAGGCTGGACAGATTTCGCAGTTAGTGGCCGAAGTAACTCGCGCTAAAGCTTTGGCTTCAGTTTTGGGCCGAATCACCGTTAAAGATGCTTCGGGCAATGTGATTGATCTTGAGGCGCTTCGCCCAAAGACCGAACTCGCTGATGTGGTGGACGAGGCATAATTCTCTTATTGTTTCTAACAGGTGGGCTTTAGCCCTAAGCGAACATAAGGCGTATCACGCTCCTTTTTCACCATTGTGGGAAGCATTTAGTGCCCAACATTGTTAGCCTCACTACAGGTATTACATATGCAACCGGAAGGAAGAGCCGTGGATTTTCTTAGCCCACAAGTTGGACAGGTACAAGCTCGCTCGTCAAATATCGGGATGATTGGCTTAGATGATCAGGTCTATAACCGCCTGCTTCGCGAGCGCATTATTTTCCTAGCCGGTGAAGTTCGAGATGAAATGGCGAATGCAATTTGCGCGCAGATCCTGCTCTTGGCGGCCGAAGATTCAAATAAAGATATTTATCTGTACGTTAACTCACCTGGTGGTTCGGTTACTGCCGGAATGGCCATTTACGACACGATGCAATACGTCAAAAACGATATTGCAACAGTTGGAATGGGAATCGCAGCTTCGATGGGTCAGTTCCTGCTTACCGCTGGCGCACCTGGAAAACGATTTGCAACAGCTAATGCTCGCATCTTGATGCACCAACCACTTGGTGGCATCGGTGGAACTGCTACAGATATTCGTATTCAAGCTGAGCAGATGGCGATTACTAAGCGAACAATGGCTGAAATTAATGCCAAGCACACAGGTCAGACTCTTGAAAAGATTCTTATCGATTCAGATCGTGATAACTGGTTTAACGCCGAAGATGCTAAGGCATACGGCTTCATCGATCACATTGCAACATCTGATGGTCAAGTATTCGGAGGAAAAGCGTAATGAAAAATATCCAAGAAATCAGCGCACGTTACGTACTTCCAACAATTGAAGAAAAGACCGCTTATGGATTCAAGCGCCTTGATCCGTACACAAAACTATTTGAAGAGCGCATTATTTTTATGGGTCAGCCAATCGATGACACAGTTGCAAACGATGTAATGGCGCAGTTATTAACCCTTGAATCCATGGATCCAGATCGCGACATCATGATTTATATCAATTCACCCGGTGGATCTTTTACCGCCTTGACTGCAATTTATGACACGATGCAGTTTGTTCGTCCTGATATCAGCACAATCTGCCTTGGTCAGGCGGCATCGGCGGCGGCAGTAATCCTTGCAGGTGGTGCAAAAGGTAAGCGTTATGCACTCGAGCACTCACGTATCTTGATTCACCAGCCTTCATCTGAGGGTGGCGGACAGGCATCTGATGTCGAGATTCAGGCTAAAGAGATTGCACGAATCGCGCGTTTACAGGAAGAGCTTCTTGCGCGACACGTTGTTAAATCTGCAGCTGAGATTGAAAAAGATATTGAACGCGACAAGATTTTAACTGCCGTCGAGGCAGTGGAATATGGAATTATCGATCAAGTATTGGCCTCTCGTAAGGCTAAGCCTGTCCAGTAATCTGCAGGTATGAAGATATTTGAGGTGGGCTCCCTTTGGTCCTACAGGGGGTACCGTTTCTTTTGGATTTCAACGACAATCTTTGTTCTCGGCGCATCGGCCTTTCCGATTGCGCTCGCGGTTACAGTTTTAGATGCAGGCGGAACAGCTACATCACTTGGCTTAATTCTCGGGGCGCGCGTTTTATCAGGTGTTCTCTTTGCACCTTTTGCCGGTGTTTGGTCGGATCGATTACCACGCAAACAGGTAATGATCGTCGCTGACTTATCACGTGCAGGAATTGTCTTTGCAATGGTATTTATTTCTGCTCCGCAACTTCCGCATTTCCTATTAGCTTTGGCCGTTTTCTTAATGGGCGTTGGAGATGCATTCGGCGCCGCATCAGCAGGTGCCATCATGCCCTCACTGTTGCCCGATGAGAAATTGCCTGCAGGTAATGTTGCGCGAGGAATAGTTGTTAAATCCGCTTCGATTATTGGACCTGGCATAGGCGGAGTCTCAGTATTTTTAATTGGTGGTCGACTCACATTCCTCATTACTGCCATTGCATTCGCCATAGGGACTATTTTTTTGGCGAAGATTAAAGAGGATATGAATACCGATAGGAAGCCACAAGAACCTTTTATGGTTGAAATGCGTGAAGGCTTGCGCACTGTTATTGAAATACCATGGATTGGCGCGATGATTGCCATGGCATCTTTCCAGCTCATGGTCGTGCTTGCCGCTGAAGTGGTTTTACTGCCGGTAATTACTCGCCGAGAATTTGGCACAAATACTGCTTTCGCGCTTTCGGCGGCCGCGTTTTCTGTCGGTGGAATCATCTCCGCAATTGCCTGTGTGAAGTTAAAGATTAAGCATCAAGGTCAGTTTTCAGTTCTTGTCTGGATGTTACTGATAATAGCCCCGCTCTCACTTGCATTCCCAATCTCTCAAACATTTGTTGTAGGTGCATATCTGCTAGCTGGTTTTTCCGTGGGTCCATGGGAGGCTTTTTGGGCATCTGCAATCCAACGTGAAGTTCCTCGGGAGTTACAGGGACGAGTCTTTTCTCTGGACCACATGGGCTCGGTTGGCTTGATGCCGCTGGGAATGGCACTTGTTGGTCCTGCAGTCACGCTCTTTGGCGAAAAGGAGTTATTAATTGGAGCTTCAATTTTTCATGTCATTGTGGGTTTCTTGGTTCTCGCAGTTCCTGGAGTTAAGGATATGAAAATGCCAGAGAAACAACCTTGATTATTCTTACGGCGAACACATACATGCTTAAATACCAAGGCGAAAAATACCCCGAGAATCTAAACTTTGGCCATGACAAGAATCGGTGAAACTAGCGATCTGCTCAAATGCTCCTTCTGCGGGAAGACTCAGAAGCAAGTTAAAAAACTCATTGCCGGTCCTGGCGTTTATATCTGTGATGAGTGCATTGAACTCTGCAATGAAATTATTGTTGAAGAGCTCTCCGATGCTACTTCTCTTGGCTTAGCTGAACTCCCAAAACCACATGAGATTTTTGATTTTCTCGACCAATATGTCATTGGTCAGGACCGCGCCAAGAAATCGCTTTCGGTCGCCGTATATAACCATTACAAGCGTGTGCAAGGTGGGCATCGTGATGATTCAGTTGAATTAGCAAAATCCAATATTTTACTCTTAGGTCCAACCGGCTGCGGTAAGACTTTAATGGCACAAACGCTTGCGCGCATGCTCAATGTGCCTTTTGCGATAGCAGATGCGACTGCATTGACTGAGGCGGGATATGTTGGCGAAGATGTTGAGAATATTTTGCTTAAACTTCTTCAGGCCGCAGACTATGATGTCAAAAAAGCTGAAACAGGAATTATTTATATCGATGAGATCGATAAAGTTGCTAGAAAATCAGAAAACCCATCTATCACCCGAGATGTTTCAGGAGAAGGTGTTCAGCAGGCTTTACTAAAAATACTAGAAGGAACAATCGCTTCGGTTCCTCCACAAGGTGGACGTAAGCACCCTCATCAGGAGTTTATTCAGATTGACACTACGAACGTTCTCTTTATCGTTGGAGGGGCATTCTCTGGACTTGAAAAGATTATCGAATCACGAAGCGGTAAGGCAGGCGTTGGATTCAATGCAACCTTGCAGGATGCTAAGCAAAAGAACCGCAGGGATATTTTCGCCGATGTTATGCCTGAGGACTTATTGAAATTTGGCATGATCCCTGAGTTCATTGGTCGGCTTCCAGTATTAACTAGTGTTGAGAACTTAGACAAGAGCGCCCTAATGAGGATTCTAACTGAACCTAAAAACGCCCTTGTCAAGCAGTATCAGCGCCTCTTTGATTTAGATAACGTCGAACTTGAATTTTCCATGGAAGCTCTCGATTCAATTGCAGATCTAGCGCTCATCCGCGGAACAGGTGCCCGTGGTTTGCGCGCGATTATGGAATCTGTGCTGCTTTCAGTGATGTATGACGTTCCTAGCCGAAGTGATATCGCAAAGGTCTTAGTAACCAAAGATTGCATTGAATCCGGTGCACAACCAGAGTTCATTATGCATTCAGGCGATATTCCAAAGCGCTCACGAGGGCAAAAAGGTCAAGAGGAGAAGAGCGCATAATCTAGACTGCTCCTTATGTCCGACGACCTTTCCTCCAACTTTTCACCCTCCGATATTGAGGCACAGTTGTATGAAAAGTGGGTCGCCGCTGGGTACTTCAGAGCCAATCCGCACTCTACAAAACCACCTTTCACAATCGTTATTCCGCCTCCAAATGTCACGGGCTCGTTGCATATCGGCCATGCCTTAGACCACACGTTGCAAGACACTCTCACACGAATGAAACGCATGAAGGGCTTTGAAGCCTTGTGGTTACCTGGAATGGATCACGCCGGTATTGCGACTCAAAATGTGGTTGAAAAACAGTTAGCGGCGCAGGGTCTGTCACGTCATGACTTGGGACGTGAGGCATTTGTTAAAAAAGTTTGGGATTGGAAATCAGAATCGGGTGGAGTGATTTTAGATCAGATGCGTCGCTTAGGAGATAGTGTCGATTGGTCACGCGAAGCTTTCACAATGGATTCTGGACTATCCACCGCAGTACTAACAATTTTTAAGAAACTCTATGACCAAGGCCTTATATATCGCGCAGAACGAATCATTAATTGGTGTCCACGCTGTTTAACTGCTCTCTCAGATATTGAAGTTGACCACCAGGACGATGAGGGCGAGTTTGTTCAAGTTCGTTACGGAGAAGGCGACATTCACATCACAGTGGCAACTACTCGTGCCGAAACCATGCTCGGAGATGGTGCAGTCGCAGTTCATCCAGACGATGAACGCTATAAGCATTTGGTTGGCAAGCTTGTTTTGCTTCCTCTTGCAAATCGATACATTCCAATTATTGCCGATGAGTTAGTTGAAATGGATTTTGGAACAGGTGCGGTCAAAGTAACTGCAGCCCATGATCCAAACGACTTTGAAATGGCGGTACGTCATAACGTTCCATTCGTTGTCATTATGAATGAGCACGGCGTAATGGATGGATCAGGAACGGTATTTGATGGCATGGATCGCTTTGATGCACGCAAGGCCGTAGTTGAAGCACTTCGGGCCGAAGGTCGCATCATGGAAGAAAAACGTCCGTATATTCACGCAGTAGGTCACTGCTCTCGATGCGACACCACAGTTGAGCCACGATTATCAAAACAGTGGTTTGTAAAAGTTGCACCACTTGCAAAGGCAGCAGGGGATGCAGTCCGAGATGGTCGGGTAAAAATTGAACCAGACGAGTTAGCGCCCCGTTATTTTGACTGGATCGACAACATGCATGACTGGTGTATTTCACGCCAGCTGTGGTGGGGACATCGAATTCCAGTGTGGTATGGACCACTTGGTGAAGTAGTTGTAGTTGGACCTGGCGAACAAGCACCATCTGGTTACACGCAAGATCCAGATGTTTTAGATACATGGTTCTCATCGGCGCTCTGGCCATTTTCAACGCTTGGATGGCCCGTTCATAGCGATGATTTAAAGAAGTTTTATCCAACTTCCGTGCTAATAACCGGCTATGACATCTTGTTCTTCTGGGTTGCTCGCATGATGATGTTTGGCCTTTTTGCAATGGATGGTGTGCAACCATTTCATACTATTGCTCTTCACGGTCTAGTACGCGATCAATTCGGTAAGAAAATGTCGAAATCAAAGGGAAACACCGTTGACCCGCTTGAGTTTATGGATAAGTACGGCGCCGATGCACTGCGCTTTACTCTGGCGCGCGGTGCAAACCCGGGTAAAGACCAAGCCATTGCTGAAGAGTGGATCGCAGGATCCCGTAACTTTGCGACCAAACTATGGAATGCAACACGCTTTGCAATGATGAACGGTGCCACCGTTGCAGGTGATTTACCAGATGTTGACTCGTTAAACGCCATCGATAAGTGGATTCTAAACCGTTTATCTGAAACGATTTCAGAAGTTGATGTTCTCCTCGAGCGGTACGAGTTTGGGCGTGCTTGTGAATTGATGTATCACTTTGCTTGGGATGATGTTTGTGATTGGTACCTAGAGCTTTCAAAACTTAGCTTCTCATCTGGAGAATCCGAAGGAACACAGCGTGTACTTGGTTTTGTTCTTGACCAACTTTTTCGCTTAATGCATCCGGTTATGCCATTTATAACGGAAACTATGTGGACCGCGTTAACTGGTGGAGAATCCCTAGTAATCGCGCAGTGGCCACTAGCTCAGGCAGACCACTTAGATAAAAAAGCTGAAAAGCTAGTTGGTGAACTTCAAGAAATTATTACTGATGTACGTAGATTCCGTAATGACCAAGGAATTAAAACTTCGCAGAAGATACCAGCTCGCTTTGTTGCTCCAGCTCACTTAAATGAGTACGTAGGTGCGATGGCTTTTGTTTTACGGCTAGATTTAGGCGAAATCACACCAACTGCACACTGTAAAATTGGAAATGTAACCGTTGAGTTTGATTTAACTAACTCGATCGATGTTGCCGCAGAGCGAGCTCGACTTGAAAAAGATTTGGCGAGCGCACAAAAAGATAAGCAAACCGCAGAGGTAAAGTTAAATAATCAAGGCTTTATGGCTAAAGCCCCCGAGAACGTTGTAGTCGAGATTCGCGAGAGATTAGAGAAGTCATCTGCAGAAATCGAAGGCATCTCTGCGCAATTGTTAAAGTTGCTCAAGGCATGATTATCTCACCAGACGATCAAGAACGAATAGATGCGATAGAGCAGGCGCTTCTAGCTCGTTGGCCTGAAATTAGAATTGCCCCTACGACGGCGCGAATTGCCGCTCTAGTAGATATTCTCGGCTCACCGCAGTTGACTTATCCAACCATTCACATTGGTGGAACGAACGGTAAAACAACGACAACACGGATGATTGACGCGCTTTTGTTTGCACATGGCCTTCGAACAGGGTGTTTTACGAGTCCGCATCTAGAGGTTTATCTAGAACGGATTGCAATTAATGGTCAGCCAATTGACCCAAAAGCCTTGATTTTTGCTTATAACGACATAGCAGCATATTTAGATTTGATTGATTCGAAATTTCCAGATCCAATATCCTTCTTTGAAGCCATTACTGCACTCGGCTTTGTCGCATTTGCCGAGCATCCCGTTGATGTGGCCGTTATTGAAGTTGGCATGGGTGGAGAATGGGATGCAACAAATGTCATTGATGCCGACGTTTCAGTAATCATGCCAATTGGTTTTGATCATATGGAGTATTTGGGCCACACTCTTCACGAGATTGCCAGTACGAAAGCTGGAATTATTAAAGAAGGTGGCTTTATTGTTCTGGCTCAGCAAGAGCCCGAAGCGGCAAAAGAGTTAATTCGAAAAGCCGCTGAAGTTGGCGCCGATGTAGTTCGCGAAGGTATCGAATACTCACTTGCATCTCGTGCAGTAGCAGTAGGTGGTCAATTAATTACGATCAAAGGTATACAAGACACCTATGAAGATATTTTTCTACCGCTACATGGTAAGCACCAGGCTTCCAATGCCGCAAGTGCCCTAGTTGCAGTGGAGGCGTTCTTTGGTGAACAGCCTTTAGATATTGAGGCGGTCCGTGCCGGTTTTGCGGCAGTCACCTCACCGGGACGTTGTGAAGTTGTTCATCGCGACCCGACGATAATTCTGGACGCGGCACATAATCCGCATGGCGCAAAGGCACTGGCAGAGACATTGGCGAACGAGTTTAACTTTGATGAGATTGTGGCAGTTGTAGGAGTATTTGCCGATAAAGATGCCACTGGAATTTTGCAAGAGTTAGAACCGGTTGTTGATCATGTAATTGTTACTCAAAGCTCATCTGATCGTGCAATGCCATCGGGTGAACTTGAAAAAATCGCTTCAAGAGTATTTGGAGACGATCGCGTTTTTGAAGTGGGTGGACTTCATGCCGCCCTTGATCGCGCAGTCAAGGATGCTCTCCGTCCGCTCAGTGAGGACACGATTGGAATCATTGTGACGGGATCTGTAGTTACAGTTGGCGAAGCTCGCACTTACATACGTAAGAGGTTCTCTCAGTGAGAGTTTTAGGTGCATCGGTACTTGTAATGGAGTCATTGGCCCTTGGCTTTGCAATCTTGCTAGCAACTAAGGATCAATCTGCCTCGGCAATCATTTACGGCTCCATAATCTCACTTCTTCTATGTGTAACTGCTGGAGTCCTCAAGCACCGCTCAGCTTTCTATTTCGCCTCGATACTTCAGATCTTCATGATCTCCTTTGGCTACTTCGTGCCATCCTTTATTGTCATAGGGATGATTTTTGCAGGCTTATGGGTCGCTGCCATCATTGTTGGGCGAAAGGGCGAGGCCGCTCGCGCAGCCCTCATGGCGCAGGCCCAGGAAAAGGGCCAATAGAATAGGCGGGTGAGCACTGAGAAAACGCTGGTCCTAGTAAAGCCAGATGGGGTCCATAGAGGCTTAGTGGGCGAAGTTATTTCCCGTATTGAAGCCAAGGGATATTCCATTGATGCATTGAGAATGTTGCATGCCGATCGGGAGTTACTAGAACAACACTATGCAGAACATGTCGGTAAGGTTTTTTATGAACCGCTCGTTGAGTTCATGATGTCAGGCCCGATTGTTGCCATCGTTGCATCTGGCAATCGCGTTATTGAGGGATTTCGTGCTCTAGCTGGTCTCACCGATCCAACTGTTGCCGCACCGGGCACCATTCGTGGGGACTTAGCTCGAGATCAAGGAACTACAGTAGTTCAAAATATTGTGCATGGCTCCGATTCAACAGAATCTGCCGCGCGCGAGATTAAAATTTTCTTCCCTAATTAATCAAGGAGTATAAGCATGGCGTCACAAAACAGAATGTCGTTTATTGGCCGGGATATGGCCGTTGACCTCGGCACTGCGAATACTCTCGTATACGTGCGAGGGCGTGGAATTGTTTTGAACGAGCCATCGGTGGTTGCAGTCAATCAAGATACTGGCGGAATTTTAGCCGTTGGCAAAGAGGCTAAAGATATGATTGGCCGTACTCCAGGAAATATCGTTGCAATTCGTCCACTCAAAGATGGTGTTATCGCTGACTTTGAAACTACTGAGCGTATGTTGCGTTACTTCATCCAAAAGGTTCACCGCCGTCGCTATTTAGCAAAACCTCGCATTGTTGTCTGTGTACCCTCAGGAATTACTGGTGTAGAACAGCGCGCCGTTAAAGATGCGGCTTATGCAGCAGGTGCACGTAAAGTTTATATTATTGAAGAGCCAATGGCGGCCGCAATTGGAGCCGGTCTTCCTATTCATGAACCGACTGGAAATATGGTCGTAGATATCGGTGGTGGCACAACTGAAGTTGCAGTTATTTCTCTTGGCGGAATTGTCTGTTCACTCTCAATTCGCGTCGGTGGTGACGAACTTGATCAATCTATTATTAACTGGGTTAAGCGTGAATTTTCACTACTTTTGGGTGAGCGCACGGCAGAAGAGATCAAGATGGCAATCGGCTCGGCCTATCCACTGGCTGGTGAAAATGATGCCGAAATTCGTGGACGTGACTTAGCCACGGGACTTCCAAAGACAATCGTCGTATCAGCGGCAGAGATTCGCAAAGCTATCGAAGAACCGGTTAATGCCATAGTAAATGCGGTCAAGAGCACGCTAGATAAGACACCACCGGAGTTAGCCTCAGATCTTATGGATCGTGGAATTGTTTTGACCGGCGGCGGTGCATTGCTGAAAGGCCTTGACGAGCGCCTGCGTAAAGAAACGGGAATGCCGATTCATGTTGCAGAGCGCCCCCTCGATGCCGTTGTAGAAGGATCTGGAAAGTGCATCGAAGAGTTTGAAGCTTTAGAAAAAGTTTTAATTTCCGAACCTCGCCGATAGGAACTCTAAAGCAATGCGCAGAGATGGTGGAGGGCGAAACCGTCTGCTCTTAATTATTCTCATCGTTACCGCTCTATTTATGATCACCCTTGATTTACGAGGTGTCGGATTACTTGAAAATGCACGGTCAGGGACTCAGAGCGTACTTTCTCCATTTCAGCGTGCTGGAAATGTAGTACTTACTCCTTTCAAAAACTTTTTTTCAGATCTAACTCACTTAGGTCGTACTCGAACTCAAATTGAGAAATTACGTTCCGAAAATGCTAAGTTAAAAGCCCAATTAATAACTCGTAAGAGTGCAGATGCGGCATTGAATCAATTAAAAACTATTTTGGATTTGGCTGGCACTGCTGGCTATAAAATTGTGAACGCTCGAGTCATTAGTCAGGGATCTAGTCAATCTTTTTCACAAACAATTACAATAGATGCTGGAACAAAAGCCGGTGTTAGAAAGTACATGACTGTGTTATCAGAGGCTGGGTTAGCAGGAGTTGTTAAAGAGGTTTATTCCAATTCAGCATTGGTCTCATTAGCAACTGATCGAACATTTAAAATTGGAATCCGGATTGCAGGAACCCAGCAGATTGGCATTCTTTCTGGTCAAGGAACTCGTTTAGCAAGCCTTCAATTAATCGACAATTTAACAAATGTTAAAGTGGGAGATATATTGCTTTCGCGGGGAAGCCTTGCAAATCGACCATTTGTTCCTGGCGTGCCAGTTGGATATGTAACCGCCGTTGATAACTCGGCCAGTTCCATTGCGCAGAGCGCAACAGTGCACCTCTATACAAATTTTTCTACTCTTGGCGTAGTTGCAGTGGTTCTCGGTGCGCCATTGATGAATCCAGGCGATGCCCTTGTTCCTGTAAAACCTGAGCCAACACCTATTCCTACGGTAACCATTTTCGTTACGCCTTCGCCGACCCCAACGGAGTAATTAGTTATGACTGCGCGCCAGGTATTTATTGCATTGCCGATGTTTCTAACGATGTATCTCTTTCAGGAGGCGGTAGTTAATCAATTTCGTTTACCTGGTGGTGGTTTCTCGCTCTTCCTCATCTTCACATTGGTTTGGGCGATTCTGAGTACACCCGAAGTAGCTGCCCTCGCAGGCTTCTTCGGGGGGTTCTTAATGGACTTCTCTCAGAGTTCGAGTGGTCCAATTGGTCAGTGGACGTTATTAATGATTGCCGCAAGTTATGGCGTTGCATATTTTGGATCTGGGAATGAGGGTCTGTCGGGAAGTCCTTTGGGCTTTACCTTTTTAACAACCGCTGCAGTTCTCTTAGTTGAATGTGCCTATGTGCTTACTGCCCTCTTATTTGGCCTGCAATTTGGAAACTTCGACCAAATCGCGATTACTATTTTTGGTATTTCAACATGGTCGCTTGTCATAACGCCAATAGTTTTGCCAATTTTTTCCCGTTTACATGCAATTACCTTTGATACGCGGTCAAAAATATGAACCAGCGCTCGCGACTAAACCTACTTGTCTTTCAAATTTTAGTAATTTCACTCATGGTCGCCTTATTTGGTCGACTTTTCTACCTCCAAGTAGCGGCCGGACCTAAGTATCGCGATGCAGCATTGAGTATTCAAAGTCGAGATGTTATATATCCTGCAACACGAGGACTCATCGTTGACTCATCTGGCGTACCTCTGGCTTTAAATAAAGTAGGACTTGCAATAACAATAGATCGAATCGCCATTGATCAGCAGCCAGATAAAGGTGTTGACGTGATGCAACGTTTGAGCAAACTCTTAAAACTCAAATATAAGAATATTTATCGCAACACTCGTCTGTGTGGAGAGTTGCCAAATGGTCAAAGAGCCGGGTGTTGGACGGGTTCTCGCTACCAACCGATTCCGATTACAAAAGAGGCTGATACAGATACTGCACTTCAGATCGTTGAACGCTCCGATCAATTTCCTGGAGTAAATGCCGAACCGATAGCGATTCGAAGTTATCCAGGAATTGCCGGGCTCAATGCCGCGCATGTTCTAGGTTACGTTGGTCCATTAACCGATAACGATCTAGCTAAAGGAAATGGAAAACAGTATTTTCGAAGCGAGTCAATTGGCAAGTCTGGCTTAGAGTTTTCATATGATTCTTATCTGCGAGGAACCCCAGGCATAAAAACGCTAATTGTTGATCGAAAAGAGGTAATTACTGCTCAAGGCCAAAACACTGAATCTATTCCGGGCAATCACTTAGTAACTTCACTGGATGCGAGGTTGCAAGCAGCAGTAGAAGTTGCACTTGCTGATGCTGTTTTGCGAGGTCGGGCAAATGGATATACATCTGATTCCGGTGCAGCCGTAGTCATGGATATTCGTAATGGTCAAGTCTTAGCCATGGCTTCATATCCAACATATGACCCGAACGCCTTCGAAAAGGGATTGACGGTTCAACAAGCTTCAGATCTCTATAGTGAGAGTAAAGGCGTTCCGGCACTCTCGCGCGCGATGCAAGGTCTATTTGCTCCAGCATCTACATTTAAATCTGTTTCAGTCGTTGCCGCGGCATCTGCCGGTTATAACCTCAACGCATCTTATAACTGTCCCTCAGAAGTTCAAGTTGGAGATAGAGCTTTTCAAAACTTTGAAAGTAGATCGCAAGGAGTAATGAGTTTAAAGAAAGCCATAGCCGTCTCATGTGACACTATTTGGTATCGAATAGCCTTTGATGAGTGGTTACGAGATGGTGGCCTTCGCCCAAAAACCAACCCGAATGATTATTTCTTTAAGGCTGCTCAAAGTTTTAAAATTACCCAAAGAGTTGGTATTGATCTACCCTCTGAATCAACGTCACGTCTGGCCGATAGAGCATATAAAAAGAGTTGGTATCAACAGAACAAAGATTTTTACTGTAACTATACGGATCGAGCAACTAAAGATCAGCAGACGCCATTCTTAGTTTTACTGGCTAAAGAAAACTGTGTCGATGGAGACAAGATTCGTGCTGGAGATGCCGTGAACTTTTCCATTGGTCAAGGTGACACTGTTGTTACACCACTGAAGTTGACTCAGATGTATGCAGCTATCGGTAATGGTGGGACTATCTGGCAGATGATGATTGGAAAGGCTATTGTTAAAACCGATGGGACAGTTTTAAAAACTATGTCACCTCAAAAGCTAGGTAAATTAACTGCCTCTAAATCGACTTTAAAGTTTTTACAGGGCGCTTTGCGCGAAGTTGTTATCTCCGGAACCGGTGCGGGAGCTTTTTCAGGATTCCCAATATCAGTGAGTGGAAAGACTGGAACGGCAGAAGTATTTGGTCGCAACCTCGACGGCTCGCTCAAAGACAACACATCGTGGTTTGCCTCATATGCACCAACTGAAAAACCACGATTTGCGGTAGTGATGATGGTTAGCCAAGGTGGATTTGGTGCTTCGACATCAGGTGTTGGAGTTCGCAAGATATACGAGGCGCTCTTTGGTGTCAGTGGGAGCGAAGTAATTCCGGGTGCAGCAATATTTGCAGATGGGAAACCACCTGTAAAGCTTCCTAGGATTTCTCCAGCAACTAAGCCTAAGGTTGCTCCATGAGTCAGATATCTGCGCGTCAACGCTTATATCGGCGCAGTCGGTTATCAATATTTCATGGTTTTGATCCAGTACTAACCGCGGCAGTTGCTTTACTTCTTGTGATGGGTACTTTATTGGTCTATGCAGCAACACGTGATTGGTATGCACGCAATGGTTTAGATCCGCAGTATTACTTAAAACGTCATCTAATTAATATTGCAATAGGAGTTTTGTTGGCTTATGGCACAACGGTTATTGATTATCGATTACTGCGGGCGTATACACCTGTTTTTTGGGGTTTAAGCGTGCTTGGTTTAGTGATTGTCTTGATTCCCGCTCTTGGAAGTACTGTAAATGGTGCACGTGCATGGATTGCCTTACCAGGTGGTTTCCAAATTCAACCGGCAGAGCTGGCAAAGATTGCAATTATTATTGGAATGTCAATGTTGCTATCGGAGCGAAGTCACAATAGCAATGAACCATCTGCACAAGATGTGATACAGGCGCTTGTAATCGCAGGGCTACCAGTTCTGTTGATTATTATTCAGCCCGATATGGGCACTGTTTTTATTATTAGCGCATCTGTCGTAACAATTATTGCCGTCTCTGGCGCACCGTCGCGTTGGGTCGCCGGTTTACTCATTGTTGCAGTTCTAGGTGCAGTGGTGGCGACAAAAACTGGCGTGATTAGCGAGTATCAACTTAATCGTTTGCAAACATTTATCGACCCGACCGCTGATACGCAAGGCTCAGGTTATCAAATGCGACAAGCTCGAATCGCTGTTGGCTCTGGTGGCTTACTCGGAACTGGCTTGTTCAATGGCCCTCAAACAAATGGGCGTTTTGTGCCTGAACAGCAAACTGACTTTATCTTTACCGTTGCTGGGGAGGAGCTTGGATTCATAGGAAGTGGTTTTATTCTCCTTTTATACCTGTTGGTGCTCATGCGCGCCTTCTCCATTGCACGGCGCACAACCGATCCTTTTGGGCGGTTAATGACCACGGGGGTAATCGCATGGTTTGCCTTCCAACTCTTTGAAAATATTGGGATGACGCTGGGGCTCATGCCAATGACTGGAGTGCCGCTTCCATTTATCTCCTATGGAGGCTCATCAATGTTCGCCACGTTAATCGGCTTTGGGCTCCTGCAGAACGTTCACGCGCGCTCAAAGGGCTAAATCTGGCGTTAAAGTAGGTAAATTAGCTCTCCTCTGCCATACTTAGCCAACAGTTCAGCGCGGCTCGCGAATCCTTCGCGGCAAAAGCCCAGCGCGGACAGATCAGAAAAAACCTAAACGGGATTTTTTTCACAGTAGAGCGTTTTTAGTAAACGCATAGAGGATTTGGTGCCATGGCGATTGAGCCTAAAACACCGCGCAAGCGTGCGGTTAAGAAAGTAAAAGTAAGTGACGTAGAAAAAGGCGATGTCGGTGAGATAGCGACCATTGAAACCAAGAAGCCGGTTCGCAAAAAGGCGACTGCCGTGCCAGTTCCAATTTTTCAAGCCGCCCCTGATGAACCCATTGCTAAGGCGCCGCGCAGGAAGGCTCCTTTAGAGCCAGTCGTCGAAGCGGTCAAGCCTGAGGTTGGCTCAAGTACTGGACCAGATGATGCTGAAGATCGCGCAAACCGAAATCGCCGCCGCCGCCGAGGTGGCCGCGGACGTCGCAAGCCAGGTGTCGAAGGCGCCACCAATGATGATGAGAGCGAGGAGGCAAGTGAGAGCTCTGCTGAAGCCTCCACACACCGTCGTCGTCGCCGACGCGTAGCCGGAGTTGACGGAGTAACTCCTGGAGAGACCGTAGAAGATGATGGCGTAGTAACTATTGTTAAAGTACGTGAGCTCCGCGAGCGCCCCGTACGTCAGGCTCGCACTGAACGGGCCGAACGACCTGAGCGCCGCAGCTCCCGAACTGCACGTCCCGAACGCGCAGAGCGCGCAGGGCGAAGCGAATACCGCGAGCCATATCGCAAACGCGGAACGATTATTACCGATGGTGAGTTTTTAGCACGGCGTGAAAATGTTGATCGAGAGATGCTTGTGCGACAGATCGCTGATCGCACCCAGATTGCCGTCATCGAAGATGGTGTCATGGTTGAGCATTATGTAAACCGAAATAGCAACGTCTCATACGTTGGCAATGTTTACTTAGGTCGCGTACAAAATGTTCTGCCATCTATGGAGGCCGCCTTTGTAGATATTGGTAAAGGGCGCAACGCCGTTCTTTATGCCGGTGAAGTTAACTGGGATGCTGCTGGAATTTCAGAGTCACAGCCGCGCAAAATTGAAACTGTTTTAAAGAGCGGTCAAAGCGTTCTTGTTCAGGTGACTAAAGATCCAATCGGACAAAAAGGCGCTCGCCTCACAAGTCAGATTTCCTTGCCAGGGCGCTATGTTGTCTATGTCCCAGGCGGCGGAATGTCGGGAATTTCAAAGCGACTTCCAGAGAGTGAGCGCACACGTTTAAAAGCAATTTTGAAAAATTTGATTCCAGAGACCGCCGGAGTAATTGTTCGCACCGCAGCCGAAGGTGTGAGCGAAGAAGATCTAACAAGTGATGTCGCTCGCCTGAAAGCACAGTGGGATGATATTTATGCAAAGAGTGAGAATCCAAACTTCCATCCGCCTGCCGCGCTGTATCAGGAGCCAGATCTAGCCGTTCGTGTCATCCGCGATATTTTCAATGAGGATTTCCGAAAGTTAACAGTTCAAGGCTCTAGTGCTTGGGATGAAGTAACAAATTATCTCGGCTTTATCGCCCCAGAGCTCACAACTAAGATTGAAAAATACACTGGCACTGGCGACTTATTCGCAGATTTCCGCGTTGAAGAGCAGTTAGCAAAGGCATTTGATCGCAAGGTATATCTGCCGTCGGGTGGTTCTCTTGTTATTGATCGTACTGAAGCGATGATAGTTATCGATGTAAACACTGGTAAGTTCATCGGCAAGGGTGGAAATCTTGAAGAGACCGTTACTAAGAACAACTTAGAAGCCGCCGAAGAGATTGCACGTCAACTACGTCTTCGCGACTTAGGTGGAATCGTCGTTATCGACTTCATCGACATGATCCTTGAATCTAACCGAGAAATGGTTTTACGCCGTTTAGTTGAATCCCTTGGTCGCGATCGAACTAAGCATCAGGTCGCAGAAGTTACATCTCTTGGCCTAGTTCAAATGACACGCAAACGCGTTGGTCAGGGTCTGATCGAGGCCTTTTCAACTATGTGTGATGCTTGTAATGGTCGCGGAATTCATATTCATATGGAGCCGGTCAAGATGAAGGCACCAATGCCACAGCTCGATGTTCCATCATCTAGGCATGAAGATGCCGACGAGAATGATGCCACCGAGCATGAGTTCCACGAATCACTCAACGCCGATGTATTAATTGAAGCACCGGATGAGATTGAGCCAGCTAAGCCTGAATCGCCAAAGGTGGGAGCGCGCAAACGCCGTCGCGCCACATCGTCAGGCATTATTACCGCTTGATCTCAGTCCTGATTTGAGCCTTCGAGCCCAAGCGGGTAACCTTTACCCTTCACTATCTACAAGAATCCGGAGTACTACAGCGTGGCAAATATAAAGTCCCAGATTAAGCGCATTAAGACTAACGAGAAGGCGCGCCTTCGCAATAAGTCCGTGGGCTCATCTATTAAGACCGCTGTCCGAAAATTCCGGGATGCTGTTACTACTGGTGACTCTGCTGTTATTACAACTGAACTTCGCACCGCCTCAAAGGCGTTGGATGTTGCAGTTCAAAAGGGTGTCCTTCATAAGAACTCTGCAGCTAACAAGAAGTCATCTATGGCTAAGGCTGCTGCTAAAGCCAGCGCACGTTAATTCTTCTAATACTTTAAAGCGAGGCTAGGTTCATGCCTGCAATTTCACTTGCCAAGGCGCCGCAACCCGCATCAACTGATCCGGCGCAGATACGTAACTTCTGCATCATCGCTCACATCGATCACGGTAAATCAACGCTTGCCGATCGCATGTTGGGTATCACTGAAGTCGTAGACCCGAGAAATATGCGCGCGCAGTATTTAGACCGCATGGATATCGAACGCGAACGCGGAATCACAATTAAATCTCAGGCCGTACGTCTGCCATGGCGCAGCGGTATTGATGGCAATGAATATATCTTGAACATGATCGATACACCAGGCCACGTCGACTTTACCTACGAAGTCTCGCGCTCTCTAGCTGCCTGTGAAGGTGCGGTTTTACTAGTTGATTGCGCCCAAGGAATCGAAGCGCAGACGCTGGCTAACCTGTACTTAGCGATGGAAAATAATTTAACGATTATTCCAGTCTTAAATAAAATAGATTTACCAAATGCTCAACCGGAAAAATTTGCAGCCGAACTTGCAAAACTTATCGGTTGCGAACCCGAAGACTGCTTGCGCGTTTCAGGTAAAACTGGAGATGGTGTTAAAGAGCTACTCGATCAAATCGTCAAACAGATTCCAGCCCCTAAAGGCGACCCCGATGCGCCAGCGCGCGCCTTAATCTTTGACTCGGTCTATGACAGCTATCGCGGAGTGGTTACCTATGTTCGTGTAATAGATGGTCATTTAACTCCAGGTGAACAGATTCAGATGTATTCAACTGGCGTTCGCCATGAGGCATTGGAAGTCGGAGTAATCTCCCCAGAACCCGTTGCATCTAAAGGTCTAGGCGTTGGCGAAGTTGGATATTTAATTACCGGAGTTAAAGATGTTCGCCAATCGCGTGTAGGCGACACGATTACTACGTATAACAACCCCACAAAACATGCATTAGCTGGATATAAAGATCCAAAACCTATGGTGTTTTCAGGTCTATTTCCATTAGATGGCGCCGATTTTCCTGCCCTTCGTGAGGCCTTAGACAAGCTGCAGTTAAATGATGCCGCCCTCGTCTATGAACCTGAAAGCTCTGCCGCCCTTGGTTTCGGTTTTCGCTGTGGCTTTCTAGGTCTTCTACACATGGAGATTGTTCGTGAGCGCCTAGAGCGCGAACACAAGTTGAATTTGATCTCAACTGCTCCGAATGTTGTGTACAACGTAACGATGGATGATGGCAAAGAAGTTCGCGTCACTAATCCATCAGAGTTCCCGAATGGGAAAGTAGCCGTTGTAAAAGAGCCAATAGTTAAATCTACGATTCTCGCGCCCTCTGAATTTATTGGCACGATTATGGAGCTCTGTCAAGAACGTCGAGGAATGTTGCTTGGCATGGATTACATTTCAGAGGATCGCGTTGAGATTCGTTACGACTTACCACTTGCTGAAATCGTTTTTGACTTCTTTGATCAACTTAAATCTCGCACTAAAGGCTATGCCTCACTCGATTACGAAGAAAAGGGCGATGCTGAAGGCAACTTAGTTAAGGTCGATATCCTCTTACAGGGTGAAGCCGTTGATGCCTTTAGTGCAATAGTTCACCGCGATAAGGCCTATGCCTATGGCGTCATGATGACAGGAAAACTTCGCCAACTGATTCCACGTCAACAGTTTGACGTTCCCATTCAGGCCGCAATCGGCTCTCGAATTATTGCCCGCGAGAGCATTAGCGCGATCCGCAAGGATGTTTTAGCTAAGTGTTATGGCGGAGATATTTCACGTAAGCGCAAACTTCTTGAAAAGCAAAAAGAGGGCAAGAAGCGTATGAAAATGGTGGGCCGCGTTGAAGTTCCTCAAGAAGCCTTCGTTGCCGCCCTTGCCACTGATGCCGATATTGAAAAGGTGAAAGCTGCTCGAAAGCTCTAATTATGGCGCTCTCGTTTTATGTTCATATCCCGTACTGCATTAAGCGCTGTGGTTACTGTGATTTCAATACTTACACTCCAAATGAGCTTCAAGTTGGCGCCACATTAGAGATCGTCAGCAATGACTACATCGATGCAGTTTTGAAAGAGTTAGATGCTGCGCCTCGAGATGTTGTACCAACGATTTTCTTTGGGGGAGGAACCCCATCACTCTTGCCGGCCGATGATTTAGGTCGATTCATCGCCGCAATCAAAGCACGCAATGGATTGACTCCAGATTGTGAAATAACCTTAGAGGCTAATCCAGACTCGGTTACGTCTGAAAAACTTAGCCGTTACATTGCAGGTGGATTTAATCGAATCTCTTTTGGAATGCAGTCAGCTAAACCGCATGTGTTGGCTGTTCTAGATCGCACGCATAATCCTGAAAATGTTAAGCGAGCTGTAGACATGGCGCGCGCTGCAGGTTTTGCAAGTATCAGCGTCGATCTAATTTATGGAACACCGGGTGAATCACTCGACGATTGGCGAGAAACCGTCACAACTGCACTCTCTTTAGATATCGATCACATAAGTGCATATGCTCTCATTGTTGAGAGCGGAACAAAATTAGCGGCTCAAATTAAACGCGGTGAATTAACAATGCCCGATGATGATCTAATGGCCGATATGTATTTGCTAGTCGATCAATTGTGCCAAATACGTGGATTCTCGTGGTACGAACTCTCTAACTGGTCAAAGCCGGAGCATGAATGCCGACACAATATTGCATATTGGGAAAATAGAGATTGGTGGGGGCTAGGACCAGGTGCACATTCACACATTGGAGGCAAACGTTTTTGGAATATAAAACATCCAACGGCATATAAGCAGAAGTTGTTTGCAGCGGAAACACCGATTGCAGAGAGTGAAGTATTAACACCAGAACAGATTGCTACTGAATCGATTATGTTGGGAATTCGAATGCGCGAAGGTTTGGATATGACCAAACTCTCAAAAACCCAAATTGAACGCTTGGCCAACTTTGGTGAGAATGGATTCATAGAAATCACAGATAATCGAGTGGTATTAACCCCCACGGGGCGCTTGATTGCAGATCGAATCGTGCGAGAAATAACTTTCTAGTATCCTTGCCCACACTATGTCATCTCGCCGTCTAGAAATCCTCCGTGCAATTGTCGACGAATATGTCGCAACGCAAGAGCCTGTCGGCTCAAAATCCATCGCAGATCGTCATGGTTTAGGTATCTCCCCTGCCACTATTCGCAATGAAATGGCGGTCTTAGAGGAGGAAGGCTTGATTACCCAGCCACATACAAGTGCTGGTCGGATTCCTACAGATCGCGGCTATCGCTTCTACGTCGATCAGCTGCTCGCCTCGCCCCGCCCGCTGCGCGGCGGCGCCGCCATGGAAGCCCAGCTTCGCCGCGATGCCGGCAGCCCTGCACTCGCCGAAGACGTGCTCGCCGCCGTGTCACAGGTCCTGTCGCGCGCCTCG
>JAUSFN010000036.1 GCA_030649935.1 Candidatus Planktophila sp. | reverse complement strand
CCATTGGTTTAACAATGATCGAATCCGATTAAAGTTAAAGGGACTGAGCCCGGTTGACTACCGAGTTCAGTCCCTTGCTAACATGTCCCCGACTCTTAAATAGAACTCCAACTTTCGGGGTTCAGTTCATTGCGCCGGGGTCTCTTTTTATCCCCTGGAATGTATGCAATTACCTAGACTTAAGTTATGGCATCAATTGTTGAAACCGCACCACTAGTCCTTGATGTTGGTGTTGTCTTAACTGTCGCAGCGACAATGGGTTTCCTCGCGCGAAAAATTGGCTTGCCATCGGTAATGGGGTACCTACTTACAGGATTAGTTGTTTCACCTTTCACACCAGGATTTGTTGCAGATAACAATCAACTCGCACTACTTGCAGATATCGGTGTCGTCTTACTTTTATTTGAAGTTGGAATCGAAATTGATCTTCGCCGAATTAGTAGAGAACAGAAAGCTCTACTGTGGGGGGTTCCTGCACAGGTTGCGATTGGTTTATTAATTGGTACACCAGTATTCCTCTGGCTGGGAATTCCTGCACTCGGCGCTCTTCTCTTAGCTCTCTCTGTTGCAATGTCATCAAGTGTTGTCATCGTAAATATAACCAGGAGTCCTCGACGTACAACTGATACGCAAACTGAAGATGCATTATTAGGCTGGTCCGTTGTCCAAGATGTTGTTGGTGTTACTTCTGCAGCCGTAATCCTGGCTCTATTTGGTGCAAGCGATAGATCAATCCCTGTCGCGATTGGGGGATTATTTGGTTATGCCTTTATTGCACTCGCAGCTTCAAAGATACTCCCAAAGCTTTTGCAATTGGTGCGCTGGGAAAAAGATCTATTTCTTATTTACTCTGTATCAATAGGTCTTGTTCTTGCAGCAATGGGAACTGTTGTGTTTGGAATCCCAATGGCACTTGCAGGATTCGTTGCAGGACTTGCAATTAACCAAAGCAGAGATACAGATGAGGTAAGAAAGGCAATCTTGCCTTTCCGCGATTTATTTGCAGTTTTATTTTTTGTAGTTATTGGTTCTTTAATTGAACCAGGACAAATTAGTAAAGCTTGGCCATTTGCGTTGCTGCTTCTTGTAATGATGGTGGTTCTTAAATCTCTACCAACAGCATTGCTTTCAAAGTTGGGAAAGATGAAGGTCAAGAGATTGCAATTTGCCATCGGCATCAGTCAGATTGGAGAATTCTCATTTGTATTAGGCTCATTGGCGTATTCCCAAGAGGCTCTCACCCAATCTCAATACACCGGCGTCTTATTGGCGGTCGTGTTATCCATTATGGGATCAACCCTGTTGGCACGCAGGGTTCCCGCATAAATTAGCCAATTTGACCCAGAAGACTGCCGACCCTTAGCCTTACCCCATAACCAAAGACCGCAGGTCTGGATTAACCGCAAGGTTGGTTCATTAAATGAGGAAATCTCAACCCGCGTAGGTGTTCACATTAATCCGTGCGCGCTTACGCGTTACGGATTTTTTTATTGCCCTGATGTCGCTAAGTACCAGGAAAGGTGAACCGAATGGCTCGCCCAGATAAAGAAGCAGCAGTTGCAGAGTTGACGGAAGATTTCCGCAGCGCTACAGCAACAATTCTCACCGAGTATCGCGGACTTTCTGTGACCTCGATGAAACAACTACGTCGTGCACTCGGTGATAAAACCAAGTATTCAGTAGTGAAGAACACTCTTACAAAGATTGCAGCAAAGAATGCCGGCGTAGATCTCTCACCAGATCTTCTCGTTGGTCCTTCTGCAGTTGCATTCGTTAATGGCGATGCAATCGACGCGGCTAAGAGCCTGCGCGATTTCGCTAAAGAGAATCCATTTCTTGTAATCAAAGGTGGAATCTACGAAGGCAAAGCAGTTACTAAAGAAGAGATCATGCAGCTTGCAAATCTTGAATCTCGTGAGGTTCTACTTGCAAAGCTTGCTGGTGCAATGAAGGGATCGCTTGCTAAGGCAGCTCGTGTATTCGATGCACTTCGCATCAAGCTTGAAATGTCCGAAGGTTCAACAAATAATGCGGTGTCCGAGGTACCCGAAGCAATAGCTAACGAAGCTGTGGCAGAGGTTCCAGCGCAAGTTGTGACTGCAGATGATGTGGTTGAAGCAGTAGTAACCGAAGAAACAGAAGCAACCGAAGAAGTAACCCCAGAATCAGAAGAGAAGGAATAACGAATATGGCAAAGCTCAATACAGAAGACCTATTGGCACAGTTCAAGGAAATGACATTGGTCGAGCTCTCAGAGTTCGTTAAGTCATTTGAAACTGAGTTCGACGTTACAGCTGCTGCACCAGTAGCAGCTGCAGCAGCCGGTGGCGCAGCCGCTGGTGCAGAAGCAGCACAAGATGAGTTCTCAGTTGTTCTTGAATCAGCTGGCTCAGCAAAGATTGCAGTTATCAAGGAAGTTCGCGGACTCAACTCAAGCCTTGGCTTGAAAGAGGCCAAAGATCTAGTTGATGCCTGCCCAACTGTTCTCCTAGATAAGGTAAATAAGGAGACAGCAGATAAGGCAAAGGCGGCCCTTGAGGCAGCTGGCGCAACTGTCACAATCAAGTAATTTCACCCGATAGCCCCTCTGCTGGTTGGACCGGGGACTTGTTCCGTTAAAGTCCCCTCGTCCCTCCCATCAGAGGGGTTTTTCTATGTTTGATATGTCGAAATGCACACAATTCACCAATTTTGAGTAAAAATAATATAGAAGTTGGCAATTACCCAACTCTTATAATACTATTTAGCAATGGTAGCGCCAATTGCATCGTTACAACGTGGAGTTCTACGCCCAAGAGATGCTTCAGAGCTTTATGTCCAGCCACGCGCTGAATTTTTGCGCTTAGAAAAAACCGGGGTGCTGCTTAAAATTGCTCACGGTTATTACGCCGTTATTCCCGAGGCCAATAGAGGCAGAGAGTGGCGACCTGACATAGAAGCGATTGCTCTTGGGATTGGCCAAGCAGATTATGGCAAAGATGCAGTCGCCTTAATGCATATTTCCGCGGCAAGAATCCATGGAGGAATACCGCGCGCAATTGCACTCGCAGTCCTTGCAGTTCCAAAGCAAAGGCCGACTCTAGAAACGAAATTTGGCCGAATCTTTTTCGTGAAAAGGAATGTTGCACAGTTGAAACGGATTCGGATTGATACAGAGCTCGGATCGGGTTGGGTGACTAATCTCGAACAAACAACTTTAGATTTAGCGAAAAGGGATGATCTAGTCTCAGGGTTCTCGGGCGTTGTTCAAGAGGCTGCAGTTACACTATTAAGGCGAATAGATGAGGAAAAGTTACGCCACTTTGCAAAAGAGAATCACATGGGTTCAAGTCTGAAAAAAGTGGAAAAATGGATGGCCGATGTTAGATCCGCATGAAGCGTCAACTATCCAACAACTATTCGGCACTTCTCTTTCGCAGGTCCAAAAGGATCATGCGATTAGTCATGTTCTCTCTGCCTTGCGTAATTTCAAAACAGATCTAGTTTTCTATGGAGGAACAGGACTCGCCCGAACATTTTTGGAGCATGGGCGGCTTTCAGAAGATATTGATCTTTTTACTTCCAACAGGGATGGTCTTCTTCGAGAACTTGACACGATACCGGAATTAATAATTCAAGAATTCCCCCAGGCGTATTGGGCGACAAAGCCATCACAGATAACTGAACCAGGTAAGGCGTTGCTGGTTTGCCAACAAGGTGTTCAGATTGAAGTGCAAGCAATTTCGGCACAAGGGCGACGGTGGAGTGAAATTCCAAGAGCGCTTAGCGAGATTCAACTTCGATATTCAGATGTACCCAGAATAAAACTCAGGGTCCCAACCCTTGATGGGTTTTCAGCAATGAAATTAACTGCTTGGTTTGACAGGGCTACCTCGAGGGATCTTTTTGATTTGGAAGGACTCGCTCATTTAGGTCCAGTCTCTGCCGCTACCAGGAAGTTGGTTGTCGCGCTTTTAGGTTTTAATCTGACCTCTGGAATATTGGATCGTCGAGTAATCGGCAACTGGCATGATGACCTTGCCCACCAAACTAGGCTAGAAATCACTGAGGAGCAGGCCTTGGCCCGGGTTTTGGCATGGTGGGGGGAGTAATTCTCCCAAGGTAATTCTTTCCCCAGCGGGAGCTAATCTGCAGACAAATCAGCCCTTTAGATGTATAAGCATTGAGTTGGACAGGGTTGGGGTGAGCGCGATACCCTTCACCTTCGCACAAAAAACTTACGGTCAGGGCATATAGCGGCTGAGACCTAATAGTTGTGCGTTCTCCGATTTTTTGTCTGGAAGGACATCTCTTGGCCGCGTCTAAAAAATCATCAGTAGCACCACGCCGTATCTCTTTCGCAAAGATCCGTGAACCTCTCGAAGTTCCAAACTTATTAGCGTTGCAAGTAGAAAGCGTTGATTGGTTATTGGGCAACGATGCATGGCGCTCGCGTATCGCAGCAACCGATTCTATGAATCGTGGAGAGATCCCTACTACTTCAGGTTTGGAAGAAATCTTTGAAGAGATTTCACCGATTGAAGATTTCCAGGGAACTATGAGTCTTACATTCCGTGATCACCGCTTTGAGCCGCCTAAGTACTCAATCGATGATTGCAAAGAGCGCGACATGACGTATTCGCAACCACTGTTCGTAACTGCTGAGTTCACAAATAACATCACAGGCGAAATTAAATCTCAGACAGTATTTATGGGCGACTTCCCAGTGATGACAGCTCGCGGAACTTTTGTTATTAACGGTACTGAGCGCGTAGTAGTTTCTCAGATTGTTCGCTCACCTGGTGTTTATTTCGAACGTACAATCGAAAAAACTTCTGATAAAGATGTATTTACTGCAAAGGTGATTCCAAGTCGTGGTGCTTGGCTTGAATTTGAAGTCGATAAGAAAGATCTCGTTGGTGTTCGCATCGACCGCAAGCGCAAGCAGTCAGTGACTGTTTTCTTAAAGGCACTTGGCTGGAGTGAAGAGCAGATTCTTGAAGAGTTCGGTGATTTCGAATCCATCCGTGCAACACTTGAAAAAGATACTGTTAAAACTCAGGACGAGGCGCTTCTAGATATTTATCGTAAGCTCCGTCCCGGTGAGCCTCCAACTAAGGAAGCTGCTCAGAATTTAATTGAAAACCTGTACTTCAATCCAAAGCGTTATGACTTGGCCAAAGTCGGTCGCTTCAAGGTTAATAAGAAGCTGGGCTTAGATCTTGAGCTCAAGGCTTCACTACTTACGATCTCCGACATTGTTGCAACATTGCGCTACTTAGTAGCCCTTCACCGCGGCGATCTTTTGATGGAGTACGGCCGCGAAGTACGCGTAGAAAAAGACGATATCGATCACTTCGGTAACCGTCGTTTGCGCACAGTTGGCGAGCTCATTCAGAATCAAGTGCGCATCGGTCTCTCACGTATGGAGCGCGTAGTTCGCGAGCGTATGACTACACAAGATGTAGAAGCAATCACGCCGCAGACTCTGATTAACATTCGACCAGTAGTTGCTTCGATTAAGGAGTTCTTCGGAACTTCTCAGTTATCGCAGTTCATGGATCAAACGAACCCACTTTCGGGTCTTACTCATAAGCGCCGTCTTTCAGCGCTTGGACCTGGTGGTTTATCACGTGATCGTGCGGGCTTTGAAGTCCGTGACGTTCACCCTTCTCACTATGGTCGAATGTGTCCAATTGAAACTCCTGAAGGTCCAAACATTGGACTTATCGGTTCACTTGCAACATATGGTCGAGTAACGGCATTTGGATTTATCGAGACTCCTTACCGCAAGGTTTCCAAAGGCCGCGTAACAGATCAAGTTGATTATTTAACTGCCGATGAAGAAGACGAGCACATCATTGCACAGGCAAATGCACCGTTGACTGATGATAATCACTTCGCAGAAGCACGCGTACTTGTCCGTCGTCGAGGTGGAGAAGTTGAATACATTCCAGCTAATGAAGTCGACTACATGGATGTTTCTCCGCGTCAGATGGTTTCTGTTGCAACTGCAATGATTCCATTCCTTGAGCACGATGATGCTAACCGTGCGTTGATGGGCTCTAACATGATGCGCCAGTCAGTTCCATTGATGCGTGCAGAAGCACCTTTGATCGGTACTGGCATGGAGTTCCGTGCAGCCGTTGATGCAGGCGATGTCGTTGTTGCAACTAAGGCCGGTGTTGTTACCGAAGTATCTGCCGAAGAAGTAAAAGTAATGGCCGATGATTCAACGTATCAAACATATTCATTACATAAGTTCACACGCTCTAACCAAGGAACCTCTTACAACCAAAAAGTTGTTGTCTCTGAAGGTCAGCGTCTAGAAGTTGGCTCAGTAATCGCCGATGGTCCTTGCACCGATATGGGTGAAATGGCGCTTGGTAAGAACTTGCTCGTGGCATTTATGTCATGGGAAGGCCATAACTACGAAGATGCAATAATCTTGTCGCAGCGTTTGGTTCAAGATGATGTATTAACATCAATTCACATTGAAGAGTACGAAGTCGATGCTCGCGATACCAAACTTGGTGCCGAAGAGATCACGCGCGATATTCCTAACGTATCTGAAGAAGTTCTAGCCGATCTTGATGAACGCGGAATCATTCGCGTTGGCGCCGATGTTGTACCTGGCGATATCTTAGTTGGAAAGGTAACGCCAAAGGGCGAAACCGAACTAACTCCTGAAGAGCGTTTACTTCGCGCAATCTTTGGTGAAAAAGCTCGCGAAGTTCGCGACACATCACTTAAGGTTCCGCACGGTGAATCTGGAAAAGTTATTGGAGTAAAAATCTTCGAATCTGAAGAGGGCTTTGAACTTTCCGCTGGCGTTAACCAATTGGTTCGCGTGTACGTTGCACAGAAGCGCAAGATTCAAGATGGTGACAAGCTTGCTGGTCGCCACGGTAACAAAGGTGTTATTTCTAAGATTCTTCCAGTTGAAGATATGCCATTCCTTGAAGATGGAACTCCAGTCGATGTAGTTCTTAACCCACTTGGTGTTCCTGGACGTATGAACGTCGGGCAGGTACTTGAAATGCACTTAGGGTGGGTAGCAAAGACTGGTTGGGATCTCTCTGGAATCGATGAAGTGTGGCAAAAGCATATGCGTGCTATCGGTGCTGAAAAGGGCGCTCCAGGTACTAAGTTTGCAACTCCGGTATTCGATGGTGCACTTGAAGATGAGATTTCTGGTCTTCTCTCAAACACATTACCTAACCGCGATGGCAATCAATTAATTGGTCGCTCTGGAAAGGCTCGTTTATTCGATGGTCGTTCCGGCGAGCCATACCCAACACCGATTTCAGTCGGATATATGTATATCTTGAAGCTTCACCACTTGGTGGATGACAAGATTCACGCACGTTCAACTGGCCCATACTCAATGATCACGCAACAGCCACTGGGCGGAAAAGCTCAGTTCGGCGGTCAGCGATTTGGTGAGATGGAAGTGTGGGCACTTGAAGCCTATGGTGCTGCTTACACTCTCCAAGAACTTCTCACAATTAAATCTGATGATGTTCTAGGCCGCGTAAAGGTCTACGAAGCGATCGTAAAGGGTGAAAACATTCCTGAACCTGGTATCCCTGAATCATTCAAGGTACTTATTAAGGAAATGCAATCTCTCTGTCTAAATGTTGAAGTGCTTTCATCTGAAGGTGTCGCAATTGAACTTCGCGATACTGATGAAGAAGTATTCCGTGCCGCCGAAGAGCTAGGTATCAACTTGTCACGAGTTGAGCCAAGCAGCGTTGAAGAAATCTGAGAGGGAAAATAACTATGTTAGATGTCAACTTCTTTGATGAATTACGTATCGGTCTTGCATCCGCTGACAATATTCGCGAATGGTCTTTTGGCGAAGTAAAGAAGCCAGAGACGATCAACTACCGCACACTTAAGCCAGAGAAGGACGGACTCTTCGATGAGAAGATCTTCGGACCAACTCGTGACTGGGAATGTTATTGCGGAAAGTACAAGCGCGTTCGATTTAAAGG
This sequence comes from Candidatus Planktophila sp., assembly GCA_030649935.1. Lineage (GTDB taxonomy): Bacteria > Actinomycetota > Actinomycetes > Nanopelagicales > Nanopelagicaceae > Planktophila. The sequence continues at coordinate 211,812 of JAUSFN010000036.1, read as the reverse complement.
AATCATCTGCGAACGTTGCGGTGTTGAAGTAACACGCGCAAAGGTTCGTCGTGAGCGCATGGGTCACATCGAGCTTGCCGCTCCAGTAACACACATCTGGTACTTCAAGGGTGTTCCATCACGCCTTGGTTACTTACTTGATCTTGCTCCTAAAGATCTTGAGAAGGTTATTTACTTCGCTGCATACATGATCACCGAAGTTGATGCTGAAGCTCGGGAAGAAGATTTACCACAACTTGAAAAGAAGTTGGCTAACGATCGCAAGAAGATTGAGACTCGTCGCGATGTTGATCTTGATATTCGTACCAAGAAGCTTGAAGATGACACCGCAGAGCTCGAAGCAGAAGATGCTAAGTCAGATGTGAAGCGTAAAGTACGTGAAGCTGCTGAGCGCGAGCTCAAGTCAATTCGCGAGAAGTCAGAGAAAGAGCTCGAGCGCATGGAGAGCGTCTGGGCTCGCTTTAAGAACTTGAAGGTTCAAGATCTTGAAGGCGATGAAAACCTTTACCGCGAGATGCGCGATCGATACGGAATGTATTTCAAGGGCGACATGGGTGCTGCTGCAATTAAGCATCGCCTAGAGACCTTTGATCTGGCAACTGAGCACAAGATGCTTACTGACCTTTCTGAAAATGGCAAGGGCGCAAAGAAGACTCGTGCAATCAAGCGCTTGAAGGTTGTTAACGCATTCCTTACAACAAGCAATAAGCCAGCATCGATGGTTCTTGATTGTGTGCCAGTTATTCCACCTGATCTTCGTCCAATGGTTCAACTCGATGGTGGTCGCTTTGCGACATCAGATCTCAACGATCTATACCGTCGCGTTATCAACCGTAACAACCGATTGAAGCGTCTTGCCGATCTCGGTGCACCAGAGATTATCGTTAACAACGAAAAGCGCATGTTGCAGGAAGCTGTAGATGCCTTGTTCGATAACGGTCGTCGTGGTCGTCCAGTAACAGGTCCAGGAAACCGCGCACTTAAATCACTCTCAGACATGCTCAAGGGTAAGCAGGGACGTTTTCGTCAGAACTTGCTCGGAAAGCGCGTTGACTATTCTGGCCGTTCAGTAATCGTTGTTGGTCCACAGTTAAAACTGCATCAGTGCGGTCTGCCGAAGCAGATGGCACTCGAGCTCTTCAAACCATTCGTAATGAAGCGTCTTGTAGATCTCAATCACGCGCAGAATATTAAATCTGCAAAGCGTATGGTGGAGCGCGCCCGTCCAGTTGTGTGGGATGTTTTGGAAGAAGTTATCGCCGAGCACCCAGTACTTCTAAACCGCGCACCTACTCTTCACCGTCTAGGTATTCAAGCATTTGAGCCGCAACTTGTTGAAGGTAAAGCGATTCAGATTCACCCTCTTGTATGTACTGCCTTTAACGCAGACTTCGACGGTGACCAGATGGCAGTTCACTTGCCGCTATCTGCTGAAGCACAGGCCGAGGCACGTATCTTGATGTTGTCATCGAATAACATCTTGTCTCCTGCTAACGGTCGTCCAATTACTTCGCCAACACAGGACATGGTTCTAGGTCTCTATCACTTAACAATGAGCCGCGAAGGCGAGCTCGGTGAGGGTCGTGCATTTAGCTCTATCTCTGAAGCGATTATGGCCCACGATCAGCACTCAGTCTCGTTGCAGGCAAAGATCAAGATCCGTCTTGATAACTCAAATGAGACTATTGAAACCACGCTAGGGCGTGCATTGTTTAATGAGGCACTTCCTGCAGACTTCCCATTCGTTGACGTAGATGTCACCAAGAAGCAACTTGGTGGAATCGTCGATCGTTTGGCTGAGTTCTATCCAAAGGTTGTTGTTGCTCAGACACTTGATGCTCTGAAGTCACTTGGCTTCCACTGGGCAACACGTGCTGGAATCACAATCGGTATTGAAGATGTTGTTACACCACCACGCAAGAAAGAGATTCTTGAAAGCTATGAAACTCAGGCTGACAAGGTTCAATCTCAATATGAAAAGGGACTCATTACTGATGACGAGCGTCGTCAAGAGTTAATCGAAATCTGGACAAAGGCAACAGCTGAAGTGGGTAAAGAGATGGAAGAAAACTTCCCTCGCGTTAACCCAGTATGGATGATGGTCTTCTCCGGTGCTCGTGGAAACATGATGCAGATCCGTCAAATTGCAGGTATGCGTGGTTTGGTAGCAAATCCAAAGGGTGAAATTATTCCTCGCCCAATTAAATCTAACTTCCGCGAAGGTCTTTCAGTACTTGAGTACTTTATTTCTACTCACGGTGCTCGTAAGGGTCTTGCCGATACCGCACTTCGTACCGCTGACTCAGGTTACTTAACCCGACGTCTTTGCGATGTTGCACAAGATGTAATCATCCGTGAAGAGGATTGCGGTACAGATCGCGGTCTTGTTCTACAAATTGGTGTTCGCCAAGAATCTGGCGGCCTCATTAAGTTTGACCACGTTGAAACCTCAGTCTTTGGTCGCACACTCGCCGAAGATGTTGAAGTCGATGGCGTGGTTATTGCTAAGGCCGGCATTGACTTAGGTGATCGCAATATTGATGAATTGGTTGCAGCCGGTGTTGCTGAAGTTAAGATCCGCTCAGTTCTAACCTGTGATAGCAAGGTCGGACAGTGCGCAGCTTGCTACGGTCGATCCCTTGCAGCAGGTCAACTTGTTGCCGTCGGTGAAGCAGTGGGAATCATTGCAGCGCAGTCAATCGGTGAGCCTGGTACACAGCTAACAATGCGTACCTTCCATACTGGTGGCGTTGCTGGAGATGACATCACTCACGGTCTTCCACGTATCGTCGAGCTTTTTGAAGCGCGTACTCCAAAGGGTGTCGCACCGATTGCAGAAACTGCAGGCGTTGTCTCATTCCGCGAAGATGCAAAGGGTAAGAAGATCATTGTTACACCAGATGATGGTGGCGAAGAGGTTGCTTACCCAATCACTCGTCGTCAGAAGCTACTTGTAGAAGATGGTGTTCGCGTTGAAGTCGGCCAGAAGATGGTCGTCGGCGCAATCGATCCAAAGCAGGTTCTTCGTATCCTTGGACCACGTGCAACTCAAGTTCACTTGGTAAATGAGATTCAATCTGTTTATCGCTCACAGGGCGTAGGCATTCACGATAAGCACATCGAAGTAATTGTTCGTCAAATGCTAAAGCGCATTACTGTGCTTGAGGCCGGAGATGCCGATCTACTTCCAGGTGAACTCGTTGAGCGCGGTCGCTTTGAAAATGAAAACCGTCGCGTAGTTACATCCGGTGGAAAAGCCGCCTCAGGACGCCCAGAACTTATGGGTATTACTAAGGCATCACTTGCAACTGAGTCATGGTTATCAGCTGCATCCTTCCAAGAGACAACTCGCGTATTAACAGATGCGGCACTTTCAGAGAAGAGTGATCCATTGCTGGGCTTAAAGGAGAACGTCATCATCGGTAAGTTGATTCCTGCCGGTACTGGCCTTGCCCGTTATCGCAACATTCGTGTTGAGCCAACGGAAGAGGCAAAGGCAGCAGTCTATGCAGCCTACGATGAATATGACTTCACACCATTTGATCAACAAGGATCCGGTGAAGCTGTTCGTCTTGATGAGGTCGAAGTTCCTCGTTAAAAGTTAAATAAGAAAGGAGGCTCATTCCGACAAAGGGTTGGGCCTCTTTTCCTTTCCCTGGAATCGCAAACTCTTTATTTCGTGAACACGGATTTCAATATTAGATTGGTACGTCAACTGGATGTTTGGGAAGTCCGTCGGTAAGTAGCTTTCGGAATAATGATGCGAGAGTACGTGGAGTGAGCAGATCTTTTGTATTTTCAAGATCGTCCTGGCTCCACCAGCGGTATTCGCGAATGGATTTTCGTTCTTCTTCCGAAAATCCCGAGATGTCAATCTCAAATGTGGGAGTTCGAGAAAAGAACCAGAGTTCTCGCACATCTTGATATGAACCATAGAAGGTAAAGACATGGCGGCGGTTCCAAATATGGGGACCTAATTCAAACTCTGTTAATCCAGTTTCTTCTCGGACTTCGCGTCGCGCCGCCTCTTGCGGTGTTTCGCCGAGTTCGATGCCCCCACCTGTTGGGAACCAGAACCGAGTGTTGGGCTGATCTGGATCTTGACCTCGAAATAGCAAGACGCGGTTTTGGTCATCGACGAGCAGGATACGTACTGTTGGCCGAATTACCGGCTCGATATCCATATGTCAGATTCTGTTGGCACTGGCCGAAATCCGCAAGAAACTAATACCGATTCTGGCCTTGGCGATGGGCGAGACTGAAATTCCTGGGTGTATTGAAAATTGGTGACACTAATTTCCAAGAGTGGTACCCATGTGCTATTGTACCACCGTGAGCATCATTGAGCTGAATGTGAAGGAAAAAGGGAGAACGGTCTTGCCAGTAGAACTCCAAAAAGCCTGCGGTTTTAAACCTGGTGACACCCTTGTCGTCGAGGAAATTTCAGAAGGAAGATTCATTGTGGAGACTAGAGAGCGGAAAATTCAGAGTTTGTGGGAGTTGGCTGTCGCTTCTCAATCGTCACCGTCCACTAAAGATCTGCTTCGTAAGCGTTCCGAAGATGAGAAGGATCGTTTTGAGAGATTGAGCAACCCGACTTACTCATCCACTACTGAATCTAATAAAAGAGGGGCTGCACTTCTGGCAGCTGTTTTCGGCGAGTAATGCCTCAAGAATCACTATTAGATGCCTCTGCACTACTTGCATTAATTCTTCGAGAACCTGGTTGGAAAGTTATTGATGCCATTGCAGAATCTGGATTGGCGCTAACTACACCGATTGCGCTCGCGGAAACCCTTGAAATATGTAGACAAAAACAGACTGGTATTTCAAGAGATGAAATACGAACCCTCTTGAGTTTGAAGAATATTAACGTCGTACCGGTGGTTGAGGAAGATGCAGTGGAGGCTGCATATATTTATAAAAAAGCCGCGGAACATAATGTGAAGAGTAAGCGACAGATTCATGTAAGCCTTGCCGATGTGATGTTGCTCGCCGCAGGGAAACGACTGGAAACCCTCGTTGTTTTCTCCGACAATGAATGGGAACTCATAGATTTACCTGGAGTTAGAGTTCTTCCCTTTCGATAATTAGAGTTGTGTTTCAATTCTTGCAACTATGCTTTCCTCATGAGTAATGAAGAAAAGTTCCATGTACAACGCCACGCAGATCGCGAAGTACATGAGCGTTTAAATATCGAAAAACTTCTTGATAACCAGTACGTATGCCATGTGGGTTTCATTGACCCAGATATCAATGTGCCATTTGTAATTCCAATGGGCTTCGCTAGAGATGGAAAACGAATTCTGATTCATGGATCTACCGGTTCTCGAATTATGATGGCGATCGCAAAGGGAATCGATTTATGCGTAACCGTTACACAGTTAAATGCAATAGTTGTTGCACGCTCAGCCTTCAACTCTTCAATGAATTATGAGTCGGTAATGATTTTTGGAAAAGCGCGCGTTCTAAATGAATCCGAAAAAGAAGTTGCATTAGAGCGCATCACAACAAAATTGATTCCTGGTCTTTGGGAATATGGTCGGCCGTTGACTAAAAGAGAGTCTGCAGCAACGCTTATTGTGGAGTTGAGCTTGGATAGGGTTTCAGCGAAAGCGCGTACGGGGGATCCATCTGATGATGATGAGGACATCTCACTTCGCCTCTGGGCAGGCATATTGCCAATAAGCACGACAATTGGTCAACCCATAACAGCGACTAACGCCACAGGTATTCCAGTTCCACCCCACATTGGGTAGTTTCTCTCCATGAAAAAAGCTCTAATTACTTTAGCTTTGGCTTGGAATCTCACACTGGTACTCGGCGTAGTTTTTAATCAGGAATACGCACTAACTCGCGCCGCTGGCGGTCAGTTTGAAACTTTCCCTACTGGAATTCGCATCACCTACATCTTTACGACTCTACTTTTGGTGTGGCAGTACCGCACACTTCTGAAGATCTGGGCACATCGCACTATCAATCCATACTGGTTGCCCAAATTATTCCTGGTCATCGGCGTCTTAGGCACTTTCATTAACGCCATATCTCCCAGTCCCAATGAACGCTGGAACGCTATTCCAGCTTTGATAATCACTTACGGTTTTTGGTCGGCGAGAAAATCTATCTCTTCAAGTTAGCAAGTCGGGCAAGTATTGGTGGATGCGAGTAATGAACCGCCACATAAAGGGGATGAGGGTTTAAGTTACTCAACGATTCAACCGATAGTTTTTTCAACGCTGAGTACATATGTTCATGTGCACCGGGATATGTATCGAGTGAGAATTGATCGGCCTGGTACTCGTTGTGCCGAGAGAATGAGTTATTAATTAAGCCAAGCAGTGTAGATAGTGGTGTAAAGAGTAAGAAAAACGCCAATATAGATAAATGGAAACTTGGAATATCTGAACCAAGCGCTTTGGACAAATCTGGATTACTAAGTAACCAACCCATGAGTGCAAACATTATTAGAGTTTGAACATTACTAAAGGCAAACATTGTGTACACATGCTTGCGCTTGTAATGTCCGACTTCATGAGCTAAAACAGCGACTACTTCTTTAATCGTTAACTTCTCGATCAAGGTGTCGAAGAGGCCAATTATTTTTACTCTACCCATTCCAGAGAAGAAAGCATTCAATTTAGTAGAGCGCTTGGATGCATCCATCTCATATAGTTTGGAAAGCGGAAAACCTTGGGACTGGCAATACATTTCAATCTCATCACGCAGTTCTCCCGCCGGCAATGGTTTTAACTTATTGAACATTGGCAAGAAGATTCGTGTACCAAAAACAAACATAAAGAGTGAGAATGCAGCCACTAGGAGCCAGCCCACCAACCAAAACATGCTTTGGATTTCTTGGTAGATCCAGGCAATGAGGTAAAGCAGAGGCAATCCGATGAGCAAACTTAAGAGCAGTTGCTTAACCGCATCAGTTATAAAGAGTTTCTTTGTGGTTTTATTGAAACCGTATTTTTCCTCAATAATAAAAGTTGAGTAATACCTGCCTGGAAGCGAACTCAAAGAGCTTACTATGATGAGAATTCCTACAAAGACGATGGTTACTAACAAATTACTTTCAATTCGCTCACGAATTTGTAAATCTAGCATGGCAAACCAACCCAGAATTATTGCCGAAAGAATTACAACTGTAGTTATTACCGAGGCTAACATCTCAAATTTATATTTGGCAGTGCCATACTCCATAGACCTTGCATATTCATCTGGATTATAAATCTCTGCCGCCTCTGCACTTAAAGGCGTATTTTTCGAATTTTCATTCAGGTAGTTGATAACCATACCTGCAGCAAAATCAATTAATACAAATGTAACAATACTTAGCAACAAGAGATCAGAGGTATTCATAGTTTTCCTATCCGTTTAGAAGTGCTGCAAAGGCGACTTCAACCATAGTATTTAGAGAGTTTTCACGATCTGCCGAGGACATAGATTCATGAGTGATTACGTGATCTGAGACAGTTAAAATAGCAAGTGCCCGTCGCTGTTTGCGTGCAGCTATTGAATACAATTGATTCGCCTCCATCTCTGCTCCAAGAACTCCGTGTTGGATCAATCTCTGTATTGCATCGCTTTCATCATAAAAGTAATCCATTGAGGCGACTCCACCGATATGAACATTTGGCAAGTGTTTGGAGGCTTCATGGGCTGCAAGTAGTAAATTGAAATCGGCATGCGGTGCAAAATCCAAATTATTTGTAAATCTTCGGTTAATATTTGAATCAGTTGATGCCGTCATGGCCAGAATGACATCTCCAATTTTAGTTTTCTCTAATAATCCACCACATGTACCAATCCTGATTGCACTTTGGACTCCATATTCATTGAAGAGTTCAGTGACATAGATTGAAAGGGATGGAAGACCCATTCCAGTACCTTGAACTGATACCCGTTCACCTTGATATGTGCCGGTGTAACCAAACATGTTCCGAACTGCGTTGTATTGCTTAACATCCTGTAAATAGGTATCTGCGATCCATTTAGCCCGTAAAGGGTCTCCGGGAAGCAGAATGCGCTCGGCGATGTCGCCTTTATTGGCCGAAATATGTGGTGTGCTCATGGAACCAACCCTAAGCCAAATATCTCCGGCAGATTGAGGACTCTCTTAACGTGGCATTGTAAAACCTGCCCACGTTCTGAAGAGGAATGCGAAAATGGTAGAAACAATTTTTTAAAGGTATAACATGTGAGGTATGGGAATGAACATAAAGAATGAAGAGGCTCATCGGCTAGCCACGCAAGTAGCCTCGATTTATGACGAGACTCTTACTGAGGCCGTGACCGTGGCCTTGCGCGAGCGTTTGGCAAGAGCCACGGCCGAGGATCAACTAGAAAGGTTAAGGATTTTGGCTCACGAAATCGCAATACAGATGCCAAAGGGAATGACCAGAGAATCAGTCGATTCAATGCTCTACAACGATTTTGGCCTACCTCTATGAAGGCAGTCGTGGACAGTTCAGCTATTTTGTCAATTCTCTTTGCTGAACCCGAAAGCGATGACATTCTCGTTGCAATTAGTAGTAATAGCTGTGTGATATCTGCTGGAAACTATTTAGAAACCGCGTTCGTCGTAGATTCGACTAAGAATCCCATCATAATCCGTAAATTTGATGCCCTCATAAAAGAAGCTGGAATTGAAATACTTCCAGTAGATTTAAAACAAGTTGAAGTCGCCCGCGCGGCTTATCGTGATTATGGAAAAGGTAGTGGGCATCCAGCTCGACTGAACTTTGGAGATGTTTTTGCTTATGCACTAGCCACGACCTCTCGTAGAAAACTAATTTGCAAGGGTGATGATTTCGTTAAAACAGATATTGCAATTTTTAACCTTGAAAATCCTTAAGCGGCAAATTTACTTTATCTCCGCGAAAGCAATCAGTAATCCACAGGCTGTCTCATTCACACTTGTGGCATAACGCAAGGGGTTTACCGTACCTGGACTTCACATCAATTGATCTGAAAAACAGAAACGAGTTTCTCAATGCCTGGAAAATTAATGGCAATAATTCTCTCGCTGGGTCTCATATCTGGAATTGGGATTGCCGGCATCGGAAATGCAAGTGCAGCAGCAAAACCTAAGCCAATTCCAAGTTCAGCACAAAGATCCACAGTTGCCTCCCGAGTATTAGCGGACTTTCAACAAAAAACGCCGGTAATTTCTATCCCCTTGTGTCGAATAGTAACGATAGTGATGCCAGTCGCAGGCTTTGTCATCGTAACTAAAAAACCAAACAACAAGGCAATCGTGGGAGCAATCGCCGTTGCGACATCATTTTCTAATTGGATCTGCCCATGAAATATCTGACAATCGCGGTCGGAATCCTCGTCCTTACTTTTTCGTTTTTGGCATGGACTAGTGAAGAGGACTATATGAAGTTTGGAACAATTGGCTCAGTAATTGTTATAATTTTTTCTATTTTGAAATTGCAATATCTGCGTAAACATCCTGAAGATAAGCTATAGATATATTCGAAACCGTAAACCATCCGTACCACCATGGGCTGCAGGTTTTACAAATTTCTCGTGGAGAATTCCGCCATTTTTCTTAATCACTTTTTGAGAAATTAAGTTGTCAACATCAGTAGTAAGTTCCACAAAAGGCATACCCAACTTGATCGCCTCTGGAAGTATTTGCCTGAGCGCCTCTGATGCATATCCTTTATTGCGCTTCCATGAAAACACTTCATACCCAATATGCCCTAAACAATGAGGTGGTAACTCTGTTGTGCCATTTTTCCAGCGGAAATTTATTTCCCCGCATACTTCTCCATCCCACATCCATCGGGTAAATCCTGGCAGCCGAGGTACAAACGAGCCGTCAGATAGCTTTATATCTCCGCTCAAAGCAGACGGGTCATCTTGTTTTGCAAGGAATGATTCAGGCGCTGTTTCTATCTCCAATAGTTCACTCTGAGTGCGGTCAAGATATGCGGCCGTACCGGAAGAAATCGATTGGATCAGTGCCAATTTGTAACTCTCCAGGTAAAGCTCATCGGGGCGGATAATCTCCATGAGGCAATCCCATCACAAACGAGTCCACTCCTGGGAGTAATCTTTGGTAATGGAACCTCGTATATCGATTGTCACTTTAGGTGTTGCGGATCTTGAGCGATCGTTCCACTTCTATAGGGATGGACTTAAATTGCCGACCACCCGATCGCCTGAAAATGGCATTGTTTTCTTTCAAACTAACGGCATTACGCTCGCTCTCTATCCATATCAAGATCTCGCTGACGATATTGGTCCAGGCTGGAATGAGCCACGCTCGAAGTTTTCTGGGATTACTTTGGCCCATAACGTGAAGGAACGTGGCGAGGTGGATGAAATTCTGGCAACTGCAGAAGCGGCAGGAGCTCACATTGTAAAGCCCGCTGCCGATACCTTTTGGGGAGGTTACTCCGGGTACTTCACGGATCCAGATGGATACGTATGGGAAGTAGCTTGGGGAGCATTTGAATTCAATGACGATGGATCACTCCACGTCACCTAATCGTTGTTGAAAGACCTTCTTGCCTTTATGGGGTGTGATAATGATTAGTTGGATTGCTCGTCGGCACCACAACCGCCACATTTACATTATTTCAATGGAGATTCAGTCAGTTTAAATATTTTGTTTGAAACGTTATTTTCTGCTTTGATCCCTAAAGGCAGGATTATTTGTGGGTCGGTATGACCAAAATTCACATCAGTTACAATAGAAATTTTTCCAATCATAAACTCTCCTTTAACGACATTAACGATCATTCTTGGGCTCAATCAGCCATTGCAACACCTGACTTTCAGGAGAAATTGCAATGGTTTCGGAGATGTTCTTTTATCCCAAAGGCGCGCGCGGTCCGCGTAGATGAAACCGAGAGAACGCGGCAGAAGCGGTCTGTGCCTCTTACCCTTAATCCTTGATACAAGCGTTCGTGAGAATATTTCACACGCTTCCTAAATTTTCTGAGAAATAGTTTCAAATTTTCCTTGACAGGTTATGCCAAGCATGGTAGACCTATACAAAATCCAGTAATCAACTGCCGAAGTGCGGGGGATAGATATGGAAAAAGTCGCAAGAGTTGCTCTCTTTTTATCTGCTTGGCTGATACTGCCGATCTGGTCAATTCCGAGCGCGCAGGCATCAGAAGCTTGGTTAGCGATGAGTTGGAATGTCGGTGGTGGCATCTATCGAGATGTGGCCTTTACAGTATCGAACTCAGGATCTGGGATCACAGTAACTGCAGGTGAGAGCCTTCCGTGGGCAAAGGCATATGGGTGCGAAATTCCAGCAGGGACAATTGTTTACGACTTCACTCTGGTCGGAAAAGATTCGGCCGGAAATAAATTGTTCAACGGCACAGCACTCATGTGGGAATCGAGTGGCGGTGTCTGCAAGACAGCAGCACTTGGAGGAATCTGGTCAGCCACGCTCAAGCCAGGCCAGAATGGATTCTCAACGCCGAAACTCGCGTTTGGTCCCGACAATGTGATTGGAATTTATTTGGGCAAATTCAACACAGGTGACACAATGCCTACTGCAGCCGACAATGTTCTATATCGCAAAGGTGGCACCACGCCTGTAGTCACTCCAACTCCAACTGCTACAAACGCTGGAGCGGTCGATGATGAAGTGCCAAGCGTCGAAGCCCTTATTTCAACTGGTAAGCGCGGTGCCATTGCCAACCTTCGGTACACATCCAGTGATGACAGTGGTGAGGCTTATGAGCAAATCACAATATTGAAAGGCAAGAAAGTCGTCGGTCGCATTACCACGGCGCTAGGGGAGCGCGATCCGGACCTCACCTACATTCAAAAGTGGTCGGTCAAGAAAACCATCTATGGAAAGTTTCAATTCTGCCTTTTCGCAATCGACGATGCTGGCAATCAAAGTGATAAAAGTTGCGCTGTGCTAACGGTTAAGAAATAGAAGTCAGAGCCAGAGGGCTTTAATTCATCGTGCTACTTAGCGTTACTATCAAAGTTGAGAACTCGCCAAATGTCGTTCTCTTTCATCAGATTGACAATTACTTTGTAGGTCTTCCCATCAGTGCCCTTGATTTCGTATGTAATTTGCGATGTTGCCGCTGAACCAGTTTCACCATTGATTGTCTTGCCCGTAACTTTCTCGGTGGAATCGAGAATAGGACCAACTCTATTCACAATCGACTGCAATTGATCAAGTGAAATTGTTGTCTTCGCTTCACTCGAAAATAATTCATATGCTAAACCAGCATCGCCTGCCTGGACACTGTTAAGGAAGAGATCGCTTACGGCCAAAGGAGCCTTTGTTGCAGAGTTCACAAAAAATGTGGAAACCACAACCATTCCTGCTATCGCAAGTACGACTATACCTATGATCTTCTTTGCACTTCGCTTCTTTTTCTTCTTCCCACCTCCATTATCGCTCACGGATTGGATTGGCTCTTCACTGTTTTCGGTCACAAACGATCCCCCTTAGCTGTTAAGTTTTAGAAGTTTAGAAAGCATGAATTGTGTAAAGAAACATAAACAACTCTTTCTCGACATGAACTCCATTGGTCGATGTATCGATTGGTTTTGCATGCGCTCACGTATTTAAGGTTGCTTTTTCTTACCCCAAATTACTTCTTCATCCTTGCTGCTGTCTTCCTCGCCACCGAAAGTAATTGAACTCGAATTATCAATTTCGACAACGCTTTCACCTCCCTTGGTACGAACAATTTTTACGAAGTCTTCTAATTTCGGTTTATTCGTACTGGCTGAAACTGAAAATATTTTCTTAATTGAATCAATGATGGACATGACCTCGGTTCCCCTCTCACTAATTAAATTTGGTTTATCAATCCCCTGGGCTTCTTAACTCGAAGTCTTTGCAAAAAATATTATTCTGAATTTCTAATCATTGTAAGCGATAAGATGGAACAATTCTAAGAGCGCTAACACTCCTGCACTGGGCATCAATGTATTGCAGCGCTAAATCACGTGGACCTGGTGCGAGAACTGCACCATCCTGGGCAATTCTGCGTAACCAACACGGTAGGCGACCCGGAATCTCGTGGGCTCCGAGTTTCAGACCTGGCCGCGCTCAAAGTGTTGCATCGACTCCGAACCCTGCAAGAATGGCTAACTCAGCTCAATTCAGAAGAAACCTCACGGCGTGTCGCAGTCGATTCTGGGGCTGGTTTTGTGAAGTAGGAGTACAAGGGCCGTTTTGACTCTTTGAGCGTGGCTGGGTTACCCTTCTCGTCTGCTCTTTCACAGGGCTTTGTTGCTTGTGCGTGTAAAAAGTTGAAAAACTATTTGCATCAACCATGCGAAATGGGTGCAACACACCCGACCGCGTGGGTCGGCGATTGAGCGTGAAAAAAGATCAGTAACGAAGATACGAATGGAGATGAAGTGCCAACAATTCAACAGCTAGTTCGTCGTGGTCGTGAAGAAAAGACTACGAAGACAAGCACACCTGCACTTAAGGGCTCACCACAACGACGCGGAGTTTGTACACGCGTTTACACAACGACCCCTAAGAAACCAAACTCTGCGCTACGCAAAGTTGCTCGTGTTCGACTTACCAGTGGCATGGAAATCACTGCATACATTCCTGGCGAAGGTCACAACTTGCAAGAGCACTCCATTGTTCTAGTACGTGGTGGTCGTGTTAAAGATCTACCAGGCGTTCGTTACAAGATCATTCGCGGATCATTAGATACACAAGGTGTAAAGAACCGTAAGCAGTCACGTTCTCGCTACGGAACAAAGAGAGAGAAGAAGGCTTCCTAATGCCACGTAAAGGTCCCGTAGTAAAAGCTGCCGTTGTTGCTGATCCTGTTTACAACTCACCAGTTGTAACTGCACTCATCAACCGCGTTCTACTTCACGGCAAGCGTTCAACTGCCGAAGCAATTGTTTATAACGCACTTGAGGGTTGCCGCGCAAAGAATCAAGTTGATCCAGTAATCACTTTGAAGCGCGCATTAGATAACATCAAGCCAACCGTTGAAGTTCGCTCACGACGCGTTGGTGGCGCTACATACCAAGTACCTGTTGAAGTTAAAGCAGGACGCTCAACAACTTTGGCACTTCGCTGGTTAATCGATTACTCACGATCACGTCGTGAAAAATCAATGTCAGAGCGTCTAATGAATGAACTTATCGATGCAAGCAATGGCCTTGGTGCTGCGGTAAAGCGTCGCGAAGATACTCACAAAATGGCTGAAGCTAACAAGGCTTTCGCGCATTACCGCTGGTAATCCGCTTACAAAGATATTAAACCCAAGTTTAAACAAACGAGAAGAAGAGGCAATACGTGTCAGCAGTAGAGAAGATCGATCTAGCTACGGTTCGCAACATTGGAATCATGGCTCACATCGACGCGGGCAAAACCACGACTACTGAGCGCATCCTTTTTTACACTGGTATTAACTACAAAATCGGTGAGGTGCACGAAGGTGCAGCAACGATGGACTGGATGGAGCAGGAGCAAGAGCGCGGTATCACTATTACCTCTGCTGCAACTACCTGTATGTGGGATGACCACCTTATTAACATTATCGATACACCAGGCCACGTTGACTTCACTGTTGAAGTAGAGCGCTCATTGCGTGTGCTCGATGGCGCAGTTGCAGTATTCGATGGTGTTGCAGGCGTAGAGCCTCAATCTGAAACTGTTTGGCGTCAAGCCGATCGCTACTCAGTTCCACGTATCTGTTTTGTAAATAAGCTAGACCGCACAGGTGCATCTTTTGAAAAGTGCGTAGATATGATTAAAGACCGCCTCAATGCAGTTGCACTAGTTCTGCAAATTCCAATCGGCATCGAAGGAGATTTCCTCGGAGTTGTTGATCTCATAGCAATGAAGGCACTTACCTGGCGTGGAGAGACACAAAAGGGCGAAGATTACGCAATCGAAGAGATTCCTGCTGACTTACTTGAAAAAGCAAAGCAAGCTCGTCACGACATGATTGAAACACTTTCTGAGAATGACGACCTGTGCATGGAAAAGTTCCTAGAGGGAGTTGAATTAACTGAAGTTGAAATCATCGCTGGTATTCGCCGCGCAACACTTGCAGCAAAACTAACTCCAGTAGTAACTGGTTCAGCCTTTAAAAACAAAGGCGTTCAACCAATGCTAGATGCCGTAGTTCGCTACTTGCCAAGCCCACTAGATGTTGAATCTATCGTGGGTACAGACATGTACAACACTGAAATTGAAGTTGTTCGACACCCAGATAATAAAGAGCCCTTCTCAGCCCTTGCTTTTAAAATCATGACCGATCCACACCTTGGAAAGCTAACATTTATTCGCGTGTACTCAGGTGTACTAGAGACTGGTTCAACAATTCTAAATTCGACTAAAGATCGTAAAGAGCGCATTGGAAAGATTTACCAGATGCACGCTAACAAACGTGAAGAGCGTGACAATGTTGGAGCAGGAATGATCGTTGCCGTTATGGGTCTTAAGGACACAACAACTGGTGAAACTCTCTGTGATCCAGTTAAACCTGTAATCCTTGAATCAATGGACTTTCCAGCACCAGTTATCTCGGTAGCAATCGAGCCAAAGACAAAGGGCGACCAAGAAAAACTAGGAATTGCTATTCAGCGTTTATCTGAAGAAGATCCAACTTTCCACGTAAAAACCGATGAAGAGACTGGACAGACAATTATCGCTGGCATGGGCGAACTTCACTTGGAAATTTTAGTTGAGCGAATGCGCCGTGAATTTAAAGTTGATGCAAATGTTGGAAAGCCTCAGGTTGCATACCGCGAGACTCTTCGCAAGCCTGTTGCGCGTCACGACTACACACACAAGAAGCAGACTGGTGGCTCTGGACAGTTCGCAAAGATCCAGATCGCAATCGAGCCACTTCCAACTGGTGTTGTTGAGGGCGGATATGAATTCATAAATAAAGTCACTGGTGGCCGCGTTCCTCGCGAGTACATCCCATCAGTAGATGCAGGCTGTCGAGAGGGAATGACATCAGGACCTCTTGCTGGCTACCCACTTACAGATGTACGAGTAACTCTTCTTGATGGTGCGTATCACGATGTTGACTCATCGGAGCTCGCTTTCAAGATTGCTGGACTTGCAGCGTTTAAGGAAGCGGCAAAACTTGCCGATCCTGCGATTCTCGAGCCAGTGATGCGCGTCGAAGTTGTTACCCCTGAAGATTTCATGGGTGACGTCATCGGTGACATCAATAGTCGTCGTGGCCAAATCCAGGCCATGGATGAGCGGTCAGGTGCCCGCGTTGTTAGGGCGCTAGTTCCATTGTCAGAGATGTTCGGCTATGTCGGAGATCTTCGCTCTAGAACTCAAGGTCGCGCGAGCTATTCAATGGAGTTCGATTCGTATGCCGAAGTACCGGGCAACGTAGCGAAAGAAATCATTGCAAAAGTTCGTGGCGAATAACTCCCTAGCACTAAAAAAATTGAATAAGAAAAACCCTAATAACTAAGCACTAGCAAACGAAAGAGGAACCAAAATGGCAAAGGCAAAGTTCGAGCGGACAAAACCGCACGTAAACATTGGCACCATCGGACATATCGATCACGGTAAGACAACTCTTACTGCTGCGATCTCCAAGGTGCTGCACGACAAATTTCCAACTCTTAATGCAGCGACAGCGTTCGCTGATATTGATAAAGCGCCAGAAGAGCGTCAACGTGGTATCACAATCTCTATCGCTCACGTCGAGTATCAGACAGAGAAGCGTCACTACGCACACGTTGACTGCCCAGGTCACGCCGACTACATCAAGAACATGATCACTGGAGCAGCACAGATGGATGGAGCAATCCTCGTCGTTGCAGCTACAGATGGTCCAATGCCACAGACTAAGGAGCACGTACTACTTGCTCGTCAGGTAGGCGTTCCATCAATCGTTGTTGCACTTAATAAGTCAGACATGGTTGATGACGAAGAGATTCTTGAACTCGTTGAAATGGAAGTTCGCGAACTTCTCACTAAGTACGAGTTCCCAGGCGATGACACACCAATCGTCCGCGTCTCAGCACTTAAGGCACTCGAAGGAGATGCCGCTTGGTCAGAGAAGATCATGGAACTCATGGATGCCGTAGATGCATTTATTCCTCAGCCAGCTCGCGAAATTGATAAGCCATTCCTTATGCCAGTTGAAGATGTTTTCACAATCACAGGTCGTGGAACCGTAATCACTGGTCGTATCGAGCGCGGCGTCGTAAAGATTAACGAAGAGGTTGAAATCGTTGGAATCCGTACAGATGCTCAAAAGACAACAGTTACAGGTGTTGAAATGTTCCGTAAGTTGCTCGACGAAGGTCAAGCTGGCGAGAACGTTGGACTCCTTCTCCGTGGTCTAAAGCGCGAAGATGTTGAGCGTGGTCAGGTTGTCTGCAAGCCAGGGTCAATCACACCTCACACAGAGTTCGATGCATCTGCTTACATCCTTTCAAAGGATGAAGGCGGTCGTCACACTCCATTCTTTAACAACTACCGTCCACAGTTCTACTTCCGTACAACTGACGTAACTGGTGTTGTAACACTTCCTGCAGGAACCGAAATGGTTATGCCTGGCGATAACACTGAGATGTCAGTAACGCTCATCCAGCCGATCGCTATGGAAGAAGGTCTGCGCTTTGCTATCCGCGAAGGCGGACGCACAGTAGGAGCAGGTCGCGTAACAAAGATTAAGAAGTAATTGTTTAAGCCCGGCGGTATAAAAACCGCCGGGCGTTAACAAAAGTTTGACAAGAAAATTAATGCAGAATTGACGAAGATTTACTAAAAACGAAGGAGAACGACATGGCGGGACAAAAGATCCGCATTCGACTCAAGGCCTACGACCATGAGGTGATTGACTCATCAGCGAAGAAAATCGTTGAAACAGTTGAGCGCACTGGTGCAACGGTCGCGGGTCCAGTGCCGCTACCAACAGAGAAGAACACATACTGTGTTATTCGCTCTCCTCACAAATATAAAGACAGCCGCGAACACTTCGAGATGCGCACACATAAGCGCCTTATCGACATCATCGACCCAACACCTAAAACTGTTGACTCCTTGATGCGTCTCGATCTGCCAGCTGGCGTCGACATCGAGATCAAGCTCTAGGGAAAGGACGAGAAAGATGACATATACAACTCAAGCTGCCGGCTCGTCCATCAAAGGCGTTCTCGGTAAGAAGATAGGAATGACACAGGTTTTTGATGCTAACAACAAAATGGTTCCAGTAACCGTTGTTGAAGCCGGTCCATGCGTCGTGACGCAGATTCGTACCCCTGAAGTAGATGGTTACTCAGCTGTTCAGATCGCATACGGCGCGATCGATCCAAAGAAGATTACGAAGCCACTCGCTGGCCACTTTGCTAAAGCTGGCGTGACTCCACGTCGCTCAGTTGCAGAGTTACGCACTCTTGATACATCGTCGTACACGGTTGGACAAGAGATTGGTGCAACGGTTTTCACTGCCGGAGAACTCATCGATGCCACTGGTACAAGCACGGGAAAGGGAACTGCCGGTGTTATGAAGCGCCACGGATTCCATGGTCTTGGCTCATCTCACGGTGTTGATCGTAAACACCGTATGCCAGGCTCAATTGGTGCATGTTCAACACCAGGTCGCGTTTTCAAAGGAATGCGCATGGCAGGTGTTATGGGTGGAGTAAAGGTCACAACACAAAACTTAGTTGTGCACTCAGTTGATGCAGAGCGCAACTTGCTACTTATTAAAGGATCAGTTCCTGGTCCAGATGGACAACTTGTTTTCATTCGCTCTGCTGCAAAGCATGCGATCTTTGAAACAGCAAAGGCAGGTGCGTAACTCATGGCGCTTACAATTGAAGTCAAGAACGCTGAAGGCGTGAAGGTTGGATCAGTTGATTTACCTACTGAAATCTTCGACGCTCAAACAAACGTTCCACTAATCCACCAAGTTGTCACAGCCCAGCTTGCCGCTGCTCGCCAAGGTACTCAGAAATCTAAGAACCGTGGAGAAGTAAGTGGTGGAGGAAAGAAGCCTTTCAAGCAGAAGGGAACAGGTCGTGCCCGTCAGGGATCTTCACGTTCACCTAACCAGAAAGGCGGCGGTACAGCCCATGCTGTTCGCCCTCGTACATATTTCCAGCGCACACCAAAGAAGATGATTGCCGCAGCACTGTGTGGAGTTCTCTCTGATCGTCAGCGCAATGATCGTATTCATGTTTTAGATTCAGTTTCAACTGCACCTTCTACGAAGGCGGCAATTGCAGCGGTTCGTCAGTTCAGCACACGTAAGAATCTTCTAGTAGTTGTATCTCGCTCTGAGGATCTAGCGTGGCGCTCACTTCGTAACGCTGATGATCTACATCTTCTTGTTCCAGATCAGTTGAACGCTTACGACATTCTCAAAAGTGATGACGTTGTCTTCTCTGAGAGCGCAATCAAGGATTTTCTAGCCGGACCACGCAAAGTGGTAAAGGCAGTTGCACGTGAAAGCGAGGTCAGCGCATGAAAGATTACCGCGATGTTCTAGTAGCACCAGTTGTCTCTGAAAAGAGCTACTCACTACTTGATGAGAACAAATACACATTTATCGTTGCACCAGATGCTAACAAGACTGAGATCAAAATCGCAGTTGAAAAAACCTTTGGTGTAAAGGTAGTCAGCGTTAACACTATGAACCGTCAGGGCAAGAACAAGAAGACCCGTTTCGGTGATGGAAAACGTAAAGACACAAAGCGCGCAATTGTGCAGGTAGCAGCTGGCGACCGTATCGACATCTTCGGAGGGCCAGTTTCCTAGCCGGAACTGGACTTCTAAGAGAAAAGGATCATCATGGCACTTCGTAAATTAAAGCCAACGACCCCGGGTCAACGCGGCGCAAGCGTTCCAGATTTTGCTGAACTCACACGTTCAACACCTGAGAAGTCACTTGTTCGTCCAATCCACTCAAAGGGCGGACGCAACAATGCAGGACGCATCACTATTCGCCACCAAGGTGGAGGTCACAAGCGTGCCTACCGCCTCATCGATTTTATTCGCAATGATAAAGATGGTGTGCCAGCAAAGGTCGCTCACATTGAGTACGACCCAAACCGCACCGCACGTATCGCACTTCTGCACTATGCAGATGGCGAAAAGCGTTACATCATCGCGCCAAATAAATTAGAGCAGGGTGCAACCGTTGAAAATGGCCCTAAGGCAGATATTAAGCCTGGCAATAACCTGCCACTTCGCAATATTCCAGTAGGTACCGTCGTTCATGCAATTGAACTTCGTCCAGGTGGAGGAGCAAAGATTGCTCGTTCAGCAGGCGCCTCAGTTCAGCTTGTTGCAAAAGAAGGTGCGCTCGCGCAACTTCGTATGCCATCTGGTGAAATTCGCAACGTCGATGTGCGGTGCCGCGCAACCGTTGGTGAAGTTGGAAATGCTGAACAGTCCAATATCAACTACGGAAAAGCCGGTCGCATGCGTTGGAAGGGCAAGCGCCCATCTGTTCGCGGAGTTGTTATGAACCCAGTTGATCACCCACACGGTGGTGGTGAAGGTAAGACTTCCGGAGGCCGTCACCCAGTGACGCCTTGGGGTCAGCCTGAAGGCCGCACTCGTAAGAAAAAAGCATCAGATTCATTGATTGTCCGTCGTCGCAAAACGAATAAGAAGCGGTAGGTAGGAGCCCTCATGCCAAGAAGTCTCAAGAAGGGTCCATTCGTTGATGGACATCTACTCAAGAAGGTAGTTGCTCAAAACGATGCCAATACCAAGAACGTGATTAAGACCTGGTCACGTCGCTCAATGATCATTCCTTCAATGATCGGACACACCATCGCAGTACATGATGGTCGCAAGCACATCCCAGTTTTCATTACCGACGCGATGGTTGGACACAAGCTTGGTGAGTTCTCACCAACACGTACGTTCCGTGGTCACGTCAAGGGCGAAGATCGGAGAGCAACACGTGCCTAATACAACGCCGGACCTAGAGAGTACTCAAGCTCCATTAATTGCTCGCGCAGTTTTGCGCGACATTCGCCACACCCCACAGAAGGCTCGACGTATCGTTGACCTAATTCGTGGACAACGTGCCGATCAAGCACTTTCAATTTTAAAGTTTGCTCCACAAGCTGCCGGTAGCGATGTGTTCACTCTTTTAAATAGCGCCGTTGCAAATGCAAAGGCTAAAAATCCCGCTATCCGCGATGCCTCAGAGCTGTGGGTAATTGAAGCTCTCGTTGACGAGGGCCGCACAATGAAGCGCTTTCGTCCACGCGCTCAGGGTCGCGGATTCCGTATCTTGAAGCGCTCTTCACATATCTCTGTTGCAGTAAGTGATGTTAAAGATGCAACTAAAACTATGAATGCCAGAAAAACTAGCGTGAAGGGAGCGACCAAGTAATGGGTCAAAAAGTAAACCCACACGGCTTCCGTCTCGGCATTACAACTGAATTTAAGTCACGTTGGTATGCAGACAAGTTGTACAAGGATTACGTCAAGGAAGATGTCGAAATCCGTCGCATGATGCAGAAGGGTATGGAGCGCGCAGGCGTATCTCGAATTGAAATCGAGCGCACACGCGATCGTGTCCGTATCGATCTACATACTGCTCGTCCAGGAATTGTAATTGGTCGTCGTGGCCAAGAGGCAGATATCTTGCGTCAGCGTCTTGAGAAGTTAACTGGCAAGCAAGTTCAGTTAAATATTCTTGAAGTTAAGAACCCAGAGATTGATGCACAGCTTGTTGCACAGGGAATCGCCGAGCAGTTAGCTGCCCGTGTTTCATTCCGTCGCGCAATGAAGAAGTCAATGCAATCTGCGATGAAGGCAGGCGCACAAGGCATTCGTGTTCAGTGTGGTGGTCGTCTTGGTGGGGCTGAAATGTCTCGCTCAGAGTTCTATCGAGAAGGTCGCGTCCCATTGCACACACTTCGTGCCGATATCGATTACGGCTTCTACGAAGCGGCAACTACTTTTGGCCGCTTAGGTGTAAAGGTCTGGATCTATAAGGGTGAAATTATTGGCTCACGTGCAGAGCGTGCAGCGACAGCGTTAGCTGAAGCTCGCGCACCAAAGCCAGAGCGCCGCGGACCACGTCCTCCACGCCCAGCGCGCGGTGAAGTAACTATTACAAAGCCAGCGGCTGTAGCCGAAGGAGATAACTAACATGTTAATTCCACGTCGCGTTAAGCACCGTAAGCAGCACCACCCTTCCCGTAGTGGTGCAACAAAGGGCGGTAGCGCAGTTGCTTTCGGTGATTATGGTATTCAAGCTTTAGAGCCTGCATACGTAACTAACCGTCAAATTGAAGCCGCTCGTATCGCTATGACTCGTTACATCAAACGTGGTGGAAAGGTTTGGATCAATATTTATCCAGATCGTCCAATCACTAAGAAGCCAGCTGAAACTCGCATGGGTTCAGGTAAGGGTTCACCGGAGTGGTGGATTGCAAACGTAAAGCCAGGTCGCGTGATGTTTGAAATATCAGGTGTAACTGAAGCTGTTGCTAATGAAGCGATGCGTCTTGCAATACATAAACTTCCAATGAAATGTCGTGTTGTGAAGCGTGAGGAGGCATAAGTGGCTACTACAACTACAACTGAAGAGTTGCGCCAATTATCGGCCGAGGAGTTAACTGACAAAGTGCGCGAGATGAAGGAAGAGTTATTTAATCTTCGTTTCCAAGCAGCAACAGGTCAACTTGAAAGCCATGGCCGCTTAGGTGCGGTACGTAAAGAGATTGCACGCGTCTACACAATTATGCGCGAGCGCGAACTAGGAATCGGGGGAGCTGCCTAATGGAAACAGCTAATGAAGATCGCGGATTTCGCAAGGTTCGTGAAGGCGTAGTCGTGAGCGACAAGATGGATAAGACCATTACTGTCGAGGTATCAAATCGTGTGAAGCACGGTATGTACTCAAAGGTTCTCTCACGCTCACATAAGTTAAAGGCACATGACGAGGCAAATACTGCCGGCATGGGCGATCGTGTACTCATCATGGAAACTCGACCACTCTCAGCGACAAAGCGCTGGCGTTTAGTTGAGATTCTCGAGAAGGCCAAGTAAGGGCTGGTGGATAAGAAATGATTCAACAAGAGTCGCGCCTACGCGTTGCCGATAACACTGGGGCTAAAGAGCTTCTGTGTATCCGTGTGCTGGGTGGATCCAAGCGCCGTTATGCCGGTATCGGAGACATCATCGTATGTTCCGTCAAGGATGCAATCCCTGGTGGACAGGTCAAGAAAGGTGAGGTTGTAAAAGCCGTCATCGTTCGCACAGTCAAGGAGCGTCGTCGTCCAGACGGCTCTTACATTAAATTTGATGAGAATGCCGCAGTGATCTTGAAAGCCGATGGCGAACCACGTGGAACCCGTATCTTCGGACCAGTTGCACGCGAACTTCGCGATAAAAAGTTTATGAAGATCATCTCGCTAGCTCCGGAGGTGCTATAAAAAATGGCAAAGATTAAGAAGAATGACACCGTTTTGGTTATCGCTGGAAAAGATAAAGGCGTTACTGGAAAAGTTCTTTCCGTTGACGGGGAGCGGATCCTCATCGAAGGTGTGAATCGCCAAAAGCGCCACACTAAAGAGTCAACTGGAGATCGCGGCGTTAAAGTCGGCGGAATCGTCACGATGGAGGCTGCAATTCACATTTCAAATGTCATGGTCGCAGATTCTGATGGCAAGGCATCACGCATTGGCTCACGTAAAGATGACGAGGGCAAGAATGTTCGAATCTCACGTCGCACCGGAAAGGACATCTAATGTCTACAGAGTTAGATGTACGTCTTAAGAGCAAGTACAAGAGCACAATCGCTCCTGCGCTAAAAACTCAATTCGGTTATAAAAACGTGATGCAGATTCCAAACCTGACAAAGATTGTGGTCAACATGGGTGTTGGCGATGCAGCTCGTGATTCAAAGCTTATTGAAGGTGCAATCCGCGACTTAGCAACTATTACTGGACAAAAGCCACAAGTTACTAAGTCACGTAAATCAATTGCACAGTTCAAACTTCGTGAAGGTCAGCCAATTGGCGCACACGTAACAATGCGTGGAGATCGAATGTGGGAGTTTGCAGATCGCTTGCTCTCTATCTCACTTCCACGTATCCGTGACTTCCGCGGTCTATCTCCAAAGCAGTTTGATGGCAAGGGTAATTACACTTTTGGGTTGACAGAACAAGTGGTATTCCCAGAGATCGAACAGGACAAGATCGATCGTCCACGTGGAATGGATATCACCTTCGTTACTACAGCAAAGAACGATGCAGAAGGCCATGCGCTATTAAAAGCCCTTGGTTTTCCATTTAGAGAGGCATAAGAGATGGCAAAAACATCACTAGTCGTCAAAGCAGCTCGCAAACCAAAGTTCAAGGTTCGCGGCTACACCCGATGCAGCCGTTGTGGGCGTCCACACGCTGTCTACCAAAAGTTTGGAATTTGTCGCGTGTGCTTCCGTGAAATGGCGCACCGTGGTGAACTTCCTGGCATCACCAAGGCATCTTGGTAACCCCGCTTCTATCCAACTAACTACAACGAAATAGGTCCGAGAAGGAAACCAGTTCGAGAAAGGCCACGAGGCCACGTATGACAATGACAGATCCGATCGCAGACATGTTGACTCGTCTGCGCAATGCGAACTCTGCCTACCATGATTCGGTGTCAATGCCGTCTTCATCGGTCAAGGTACGAATTGCAGCGATCCTTCAACAAGAGGGATACATCGCTGCATATCGCGTTGATGAAGCAGAAGATGGAGTAGTTAAGAACCTAGTTCTTGACCTTAAGTTTGGCGCAAACCGAGAGCGTTCAATCGCTGGTTTACGCCGTGTAAGCAAGCCAGGACTTCGCGTCTACGCAAAGTCGACAGCTCTTCCAAAAGTACTTGGTGGATTAGGCGTTGCAATCATTTCAACCTCATCTGGATTGCTTACTGATAAGCAAGCCAATAAACAGGGCGTAGGCGGAGAAGTTCTCGCCTATGTGTGGTGATCGCTAATGTCCCGTATCGGTCGTATGCCAATCGCCGTCCCAACCGGTGTTGAAATCACAATTGCAGGCCAGAACGTTTCAGTAAAGGGTCCTAAGGGATCTCTCTCGCTCAACGTTGCAGAGCCAATTCAAGTCTCACAAACAGAGGGTGTCATCACAGTGGCCCGTCCCAATGAAGAGCGCTTAACTCGCTCCCTTCACGGCCTTTCTCGCACATTAGTTGCGAACATGGTCGAAGGAGTTACACATGGATATTCAACAACGATTGAAATCGTTGGCGTTGGTTACCGTGTCGCTGAAAAGGGCGCAAACCTTGAGTTCCAACTCGGATATAGCCACAACATTGATTTCCCAGCACCTGCTGGAATCACCTTCAAAGTTGAGTCGCCAACTAAGTTCCAAATCATTGGAATAGATAAGCAAAAAGTTGGCGAAGTAGCTGCCAAGGTAAAGAAGCTTCGTAAGGCCGATCCATATAAGGGTAAGGGCTTACGTATCTCAGGTGAAGTTGTTCGCCGCAAGCAAGGAAAGACGGGTAAGAAGTAATGGCTATTGGAGTAAAGGTCCGCAAAGGCTCGGCAACAAATGCCCGCGCCCGTCGTGCTTTCCGAGTTCGCAAAAAGCTCTCGGGAACGCCAGCACGTCCACGTTTAGTCGTTTCACGTTCGTCACGTCACTTGTTCGTTCAAGTAATCGATGACACTGTCGGCAAGACACTTGCCTTCGCCTCAACAATGGAGGCAGATTTCCGTAACGATAAAGCTGACAAGAGCGCTAAAGCAAAAGCGGTAGGTGCATTAATTGCAACACGCGCTAAGACTGCCGGAATCGATGCTGTCGTTTTTGATCGCACCGGTAATAAATATCACGGACGCATTGCAGCAGTTGCTGATGGTGCACGAGAGAATGGATTGGAGTTCTAATGGCCGCTAATCCAACTACTGCAGCCCCAGCAGGAAATGATCGCGCTGGTGCGGGCAAAGGTCGTGGTGAACGCCGCGAACGTCGCGATGATCGCGAAAAAGAAAAAAACCCATTTATGGAGCGCGTTGTATTTATTAACCGCGTATCTAAAGTTGTAAAGGGTGGACGTCGTTTCTCATTCACTGCTCTCGTTGTTGTCGGTGACGGCAATGGTCAGGTTGGAATTGGTTACGGAAAGTCAAAGGAAGTTCCACAAGCGATTGCAAAGGCAGTAGAAGAGGCTAAGAAATCCTTCTTTACTGTTCCACGTATTCAAGGAACTGTTCCACACTCAGTACAAGGAGAGACTGCAGCTGGCGTAGTTCTACTTCGCCCAGCTAGCCCAGGTACCGGAGTAATTGCCGGTGGTCCAGTGCGTGCAGTACTTGAGTGTGCAGGCATCACGGATGTATTGACTAAGTCACTTGGATCTAACAATGCAATCAATATGGTTCACGCCACCGTTGCAGCGTTAAAGATGCTTGAGAGCCCAGCACAAATCGCTGCTCGACGTGGTCTTCCATTAGAAGATGTTGCACCTGCTGCAATTATCCGAGCTTCACAGATCACAGTAGGTGTCTAATGCCACGTTTAAAAGTAACTCAGATTCGCTCGAAAGTTGGAAACAAGCCAGAGCAACGCGACACACTTCGTTCATTGGGCCTCAAGCGCATTAACGATGTTGTCGTAAAAGAAGATCGTCCAGAGATTCGCGGAATGGTTTACGCAGTTCGTCACTTGATCACAGTTGAGGAGGTTGAATAACGATGACACTGAAACTTCATCATCTTCGTCCAGCCCCTGGTGCTAAGAAAGCTAAAACTCGAAAGGGTCGCGGTGAGGCATCAAAGGGTAAGACAGCAGGTCGTGGTGGCAAAGGAACTCGTGCCCGTAATCAGGTTCGTGCAGGTTTCGAAGGTGGACAGCTACCTCTCGTAATGCGTTTACCTAAACTTCGCGGCTTCAAGAACCCTGCTCGTATTGAGTACCAAGCAGTTAATGTCTCAACAATTAACGCGCTATTCCCTAAGGGTGGCGATGTAACCGTTGCAGATCTCATTGCAATGGGTGCAGTTCGTGGGTCTCTTCCCGTTAAGGTGTTAGGCAATGGCGATATCGATGTAAAGGTAAACGTCACGGCACATGCATTCTCATCAACTGCGGTAGATAAAATCGCAGCTGCCGGCGGAAAAACCACCGTTCTTTAATCAAAGCACCATTTAATAGATAGAAAGAGTGGAGAAGATCAATGCTTTCAGCATTCGCAATGGCCTTTAGGACACCTGACCTACGTAGGAAGATCTTCTTCACCCTTTCCATCATGGCGCTCTTCCGCTTTGGATCAGTCGTTCCAACTCCAGGGGTGTCATACTCAAATGTTCAACAGTGTTTGTCCACAGTTGAATCAGGTGGTCTCTTCGGCCTAATAAATTTATTTAGCGGTGGAGCACTTCTCCAGCTTTCGGTTTTTGCACTTGGCATCATGCCTTACATCACTAGCTCAATTATTATTCAATTACTCACCGTTGTTATTCCTCGTTTCGAAACACTTAAAAATGAGGGCCAATCAGGAACTGCAAAGTTAACCCAGTACACGCGCTACTTAACAATCGGTCTTGCAATTTTGCAGTCCACTGGACTAATTGCTGTTGCGCGAACACCAGGTCGTTTGATTGCAGGCTGTGATTTGGCCATTATTCCAGATACATCATGGTCTCGAATTGTCACAATGATCTTTGTAATGACCGCCGGAACATCAGTAATTATGTGGCTCGGCGAGCTCATCACTGATCGTGGTGTCGGTAACGGTATGTCAATCTTGATTTTTACATCTATTGCTGCAGGTTTTCCAAGTCAACTGTGGTCCATCAAACTTCAAAAGGGTCTCTTTGCATTCTCATTCGTTATGGCCGTAGGTGTTCTAGTCGTTGCAGCAGTAGTCTTTGTTGAACAGGCACAGCGTCGTATTCCAGTGCAGTACGCAAAGCGCATGGTTGGACGTCAATCCTATGGCGGAACAAGTACTTACATACCTATTAAAGTTAACCAGGCCGGCGTAATTCCAGTAATTTTCGCTTCCTCTTTACTGTATATTCCTTCGCTTATTGTTAACTTTACAAATAGCCAATCAGCATGGGCGATATGGATTAGTCGTAACTTTGTAAATGGTGACAATATTATTTATGTACTTACCTATGCAGGTCTCATCATTTTCTTTACTTATTTCTATGTTGCAATTACTTTCAACCCAGATGAGGTTGCAGATAATATGAAGAAATACGGTGGATTTATTCCTGGTATTCGTGCGGGCCGCCCTACATCTGAGTATCTGCAGTACGTGCTTTCTCGTATTACCGCCCCTGGCTCTCTATACCTTGCATTAGTTGCCGTTATTCCAATTGGGGCACTGGTGCTCTTTGGTGCGACGCAGAACTTCCCCTTCGGCGGAACGGCGATCTTAATTGTTGTTGGTGTGGGCCTTGATACTGCAAAGCAGATTGAGTCACAGTTGCAGCAGCGTTCCTATGAGGGATTCCTGAAGTAATGCGCCTTGTCCTGGTAGGTCCACCAGGCGCTGGTAAGGGAACACAGGCACAATTCCTAGCAGCGCACTATTCAATTCCGCATATCGCAACGGGTGATATTTTCCGGAGCAATTTGAAAGCTGGAACTCCACTGGGGCTACAAGCAAAGAGTTTCATGGATCGTGGTGAATTAGTACCAGATTCAGTTACCAATGAGATGGTTAAGGCTCGCTTGCTTCAGGACGATCTTGCAAACGGTTTTCTCTTAGATGGCTTTCCACGAAATGTTTTGCAGGCCGAGGTTTTGCGAGCAAACTTAGCGGAAAAATTGACTCCATTAACGGCAGTCCTTGAACTTTCTATAGACAATGATGAAATAATCGCTCGTTTATCAAGCCGTAGAACGTGTAAAGAGTGTGGACTTCCAACCATTGCAACAGATAAATGCCCATCGTGCGGTGGTGAAGTTTATCAACGCGAAGATGACAAAGTAGAGGTTATTTCTCGCCGCCTTGAGGTCTATCAAGAACAGACTGCGCCGATCATTTCCTTCTATCGCAACGAGGGCTTGCTCATTACTGTCAGTGCAAGCGGTAACATAGAAGAGATAACTGAGCGTGCAATCTCGGCTCTGAACCGTGTTTCGTAAAGGAAAATATTTGTGGCGATCCAAATAAAGACACTAGACGAATTAAAGATAATGCGTCGCGCCGGTTTATTAGTTGGTCAGACTCTCGAACTATTAAGGCAATCAATTAAACCTGGAATGACGACGGATGCACTTGATGCAATTGCCGCGGCAAGTATTAAACGCGGAGGCGGCACCTCAAACTTTAAAGGTTATGGTCACCCAGGATTCACTGGCGTAATCTGTGTTTCAATCAATGATGAAATCGTTCACGGAATTCCCGGTCCCCGGATTATTAATGAGGGTGATGTAGTCTCAATAGATTGTGGCGCCATTATTGAAGGCTGGCATGGCGATGCTGCTATCTCAATAGGAGTTGGCACAGTGAACCCCGAAGATCAAAAATTAATGGATGTGTGCGAAGAGTCGATGTGGCGGGGCATTGCGGCTGGTAAGTGCGGCTCCAAACTTTCAGATATTGGATATGCAGTTGAGCAGTACACGAACTCGCAGGGTAAGTATGGAATCCTGCGTGAATACGGTGGGCATGGAATCGGTACCGAGATGCACCAAGCACCCCATGTTCTAAATTTTGGTAAGGCTGGCCAAGGGCCAGAAATCACTCCTGGAATTGTTTTAGCAATAGAGCCAATGATTACACGTGGATCAGAGCGCACCAAGGTATTGAGCGATGATTGGACCGTTGTATCGGTAGATAAATCACGAGGCGCGCACTTCGAACACACGTACGCAATATGCCCAGATGGTAAGCCATTTGTATTGACCGCTATCGACGGTGGCAAAGAACATCTAGCTCGATTAGGTGTGGAAATCTCAGATTTACTATAAATAATTTTTTGGCTTTCTTAAGAAACTTGGAGGGTTTACCATTCCTTATTGCTCAATTACTTAAAGAGATGTACCCTGCCAATAATCCGTGAAACACAAATAAAGGCTTTTCATGCAGCATTCTGATGCCCAGAGTTATCGTCCCGCCGTGATTTTCAGCGCCCTGGCAGCATTAATCGCTTCTTTCCTCATTACCACCGTGTCTCCAACTAGCGCCGCCGGTGCAATTTCGCTCGGAAGTGCGAGTAACTTCGCTATTCTGGCGGGAGATGGAATCGCTAATAGTGGCACCACTATCGTAAGCGGAGATATTGGAACCTATCCTTCTCTTTCGTACGTGGGCTCTGGAACTGTGAGTCAGACTGGCGTAAATCACCTTGGTAACTCTATAACTCAAGCCGCCAAGTCAGATCTCCTCACCGCTTTCACCGCCGCTGGCACTGGGGCGGCAACCGGAACTATGACTGGAGATCTCGGCGGGCTAACCCTCGGGCCCGGTATTTACAAGGGAAACACTTCGAATTACACCATAACAATCAATGGAATCCTCACTCTAGATGGTGGTAATGATCCAAACGCGGTATTTATTTTTAGAGGTACAAAACTCACGACTTTAGATGCGACTAGTCAAGTTAAATTAATTAATGGTGCAAATGCTTGCAATATATTTTGGAAAATTAGTTATTTACCCGGCGGTAGTTGGGTAAACATCGGTCCAGGCACTTTGTTCAGAGGCACAATACTCAGTGAAAAAGATATCACTCTTAAACCAAATGCTTCCGTGCTCGGTCGTCTACTTACCATAGACGGCAAAATAACAACCGAGAAAAATTACATCTATAAGCCAACGTGTGGAACCCCAACACCAACACCAACACCAACACCAACACCAACGCCAACACCAACACCAACGCCAACTGGTGCGTGCACAACAATGCTCTGCCCGAGCCCAACGCCAACGCCAACGAGTGCGTGCACAACAATGCTCTGCCCGAGCCCAACGCCAACGCCAACGAGTGCGTGCACAACAATGCTCTGCCCGAGCCCAACGCCAACTCTTTCGCTTTCGCCAACTCCTAAACCTTCGGTAACGGCAACCTCCACGCCAACCGTTTCGTCTACGCCAACACCGAAACCTTCTGCGACGCCAACTTCAACTCCTACACCTTCCCCTTCACTTACTCCAACTCCTAAACCTTCGGTGACGGCAACCTCAACTCCTAAACCTTCTGTTACACCAACTCCAACTCCAACCTCAACTTCCAGTGCTTCACCTTCACCGTCGTCAACACCGACTGATCCGCAAGTTCCCATTAAACCTATTGGCTTTGTGGCAACCGGTGGTGGCTCCCCTCTAAAGTTTCGAGCAGCACCAGCACCTGTACTCCTTGCGCGCTCTGCTCCTACTAGCATCTCGATTTCTGCAATAGGTGTTAAAGCAAAGATAGTAAGTCTTGGCTTTGATAGTGAAGGAGGCATGGAAGTACCTACAACAGGGGCTGTCACTGGTTGGTTTAATGGTGCACCGACTCCGGGAGAGTTGGGGCCAGCAATAATCGTTGGGCATGTCGATTGGGAGGGCAAGATTGCTGTCTTCTATAAACTCAAAAACCTTAAGAAGGGTGATTTAGTTAAAATTCTTCGCAACGATGGCAAGCAGGTTAAGTATTCTGTGACCCGGGTTCTGACGGTTAATAAATTAAAGTTTCCTACTGAACTTGTATATGGAGATATTGATCATGCGGGGCTGCGATTAATTACCTGCGGGGGAAAGTTTGATTCCAAACTAAAGCGGCATGTTGATAACATCATTGTCTTTGCTAAAGCTGTTGCGTAATGGAATGTACCTGACTAAGGCCTTGCTCTACAGATGATGACGGCTACCGATAGTGGTCGATCTCAACTCAATCGCTTTGGTGTGGAAATCTCTGATTTACTGTAAAAAGTTATACATATGTGATGAATTTTCATAGATATTTATCACAAATCTAGTAAATTTCTCTCAGCCCTCACCCTCGGGGGAAAAAGCGATGGAGAAATAAATGAAGAGTTTTGCACGCATCGGAGCGGCCGTGGCAGTTGCCGCAATGCTCGTAAGCAGCGTAGGCCTGTCTCAGGCCGCGATCAAGCCAGCTTATAAAGCCATGGTTGGGGATGACTGCACTGCAGCAGCCGCTAAAATTGGCAAAGTTGCAAAGGGCCGTGGAGTAGATGGCACCGATCTAACATGTTTAGTAGTGCCAAATGGTTCTTACAAGGGCCTGACAAAATGGTGGTACAAAGATGTTAAAGCACTCAAGAATATTGATTGGACCGTTCCCGCTAATCCTGGTGGATACTCCCTAACCAGTAGTGCAATAAGTGATGCGCTCAAAGCCGAGGAGTTACTTGGTGATTACACATCTTCATTTAAGCCAGGCGCAGGTGGTTCTGTTGGACTTGCAGCGTTCCAAGAGATCAAAGGTAAGCCTGAGGCGGCCTTAGTTGTTGGAATCGCATTAACAGGTGGCATGTATTCAAATAAATCCACTCTCAATCTTCTGAGTTCAACTCCAATTGCCAAAGTTTTGCGTGAATACGATGCAATTGTTGTTCCTGCATCATCTAAGTACCGCACACTTAATCAGTTAATGGATGACTTAAAAGCAAAGCCAAATGGTGTAGCAATCGCTGGCGGAAGCAAAGGCGGAATTGATCACCAGGTAATCGGTCTCCTTGCTCAAACAGCAGGCATCGATCCAACTAAGTTGAATTACGTAGTTTTCTCAGGAGGACCTGAAGTTGTAACTTCTCTCTTGAGTAACTCTACTCAAGTTGGTATTTCAGGCTCTGCAGAGTTTGCAGCATTTGTTGCATCTGGAAAACTCCGTGTTCTCGGAGTTTCATCAGCTAAGAAGTTATCTGGATTCAAGGGAAAAACCTTTGTTTCGCAAGGATATGACTTGGTTTACGGAAACTGGCGCGGAATCATGGCTCCGGCCGATCTCTCAAAGGCCGATTATCTAAACTTTATTAAGGTAATCGACATCATGCATGTCTCTCCATCATGGAAGGCGCAGTTAGTAAAGAACAACTGGGATAACGAATTCGCTGCGGGAATGGACTTTAAGTCATTCCTTGAAAAGCACATCCCAGAAATAAATGGTGTCATGAAGGGTCTTGGAATCTAATTGATTTCAAAGATTTCTAAGCAAGGAAAGGGAGAGTTGGTATTTGCCAGCTCTCTCTTCCTGCTTGGCATTTTCGTCGCATGGGATACCTCAAAGATGGATATACCTCAGGGTTCATCGATCGTGAGCCCGCAAGCCTTCCCATATATAGTTGCATTTTTTACTTCACTTGTTGGCTTAGCGTTGGTACTTGAAGTTTTACGAGGACGCTATGCAACACCAGATGGGAACGAGCCTGGAGACCAGTTTGTTCCAGCAAATTTTAAAACGATGGCGATCTTGGTGACAGCTATCGGCTTACACGTAATTTTATTGGAGATTGCCGGTTATGTTGTTGCCGCAACTCTCTGTTTTTGGGGAGTAGCTTTTGCATTCGGTTCACGTAAATACCTCAAGGACTTTGGAATAAGTCTAGTTTTTGCAGGAATCGTCTATTTTTCTTTTACTAAAGGATTAAATATAAACCTGCCCTCCGGTTTTTTTGAAGGGATATTAGGTAAATAGTTATGGGAAATAGTTTTGCAATGTTAATGGATGGCTTCCAAACTGCATTCACCCCAACTAATTTAATGTTTGGGCTTCTAGGAACTTTTCTCGGAACCCTTGTCGGCGTTTTGCCAGGTATCGGACCAGCTTTAGCAATTGGACTTTTGCTGCCGATTACTTTGACGGTTAATCCAACGTCGGCGCTGATTATGTTTGCCGCAATATATTACGGCGCGATGTATGGCGGCTCCACAACATCAATTTTGCTCAATACTCCGGGTGAAAGTGGATCGGTAATTACAGCGCTAGAGGGCAACAAAATGGCTAAGGCCGGCCGTGCCGGTGCCGCCCTCGCAACAGCGGCAATCGGATCCTTCGTAGCTGGAACTATTGCCACTTTATTGCTCGCATTTGGTGCTCCGACGCTGGCCGAATTTGCCCTCACTATTCAACCGGCAGGTTATTTATCACTAATAATTTTAGCCTTTGCAACGGTGGGAACCCTGCTAGGTGCCTCTCGAATCAGAGGACTGGTTGCATTAGCCGTTGGCCTAGTAATTGGTTTAGTTGGTGCCGATCTGCAATCAGGCGCGTTGCGCTTAACTTTCGGAAACCTCAATGCAATCGATGGAATAGAAACCGTTACGGTAATTGTCGCAATCTTTGCACTGGGTGAAGCTCTTTACTTAGCTAGTCGTCACTCCCTTGTTCCTGTAGAAGTTCTTAAAATGCGAGGTAAAGCCTGGATGACGAAAGATGATTTTCGTCGTTCATGGAAACCATGGCTACGTGGAACGGCGATTGGTTTCCCACTTGGAGTAATTCCTGCGGGAGGATCAGAAGTTCCAACATTTTTAAGCTACGGTGTTGAAAAAGCTCTCTCGAAAAATAAAGATGAGTTTGGAAAAGGCGCAATCGAAGGCGTTGCAGGACCTGAAGCTGCCAATAATGCCAACGCCGCTGGAGTCTTAGTTCCAATGTTGGCACTTGGTTTGCCAACATCGGCTACTGCCGCCGTTGTTCTCGTTGCTTTTCAATCATTTAATATTCAACCCGGGCCAATGTTATTTCAAACAAACCCCGAAATCGTCTGGGGATTGATTGCGTCTTTATTTATCGGTAACGCACTTCTTCTAGTGCTAAATTTGCCTCTCATACGTTTTTGGGTCTTACTTTTAAAGATTCCTAGCCACTATTTATACGCCGGCATTACAACTTTTGCGCTTTTAGGTGCCTATGCGCTCAATAACTCAACTTTTGATTTACAAGTCGCACTTGCCGTTGGCTTTATTGGCTATTTATTTCGACGTTTTGGCGTACCTATAACTCCGTTGATAATCGGCGTAATTCTTGGACCTTTGGCCGAACTTTATTTCAAACGGTCATTACAAATAAGTCAGGGAGATTGGCACATTTTAATTGATGGCAGTTTCCCAAAAGTTATTTATGCCACCCTGTTTCTAGTGATTATAGGACCATTAGTGTGGAACTTTAAGAAAAAATTCGCAGTTAAAAAGTAATTAATGTCAAGCGAAAAACTTCTACCCTGGGCTAAGCCATTATTACTGTGCTCTATATTAACGCAAGCTACGATATATGTATTGCGCCCGATGATTACATATCGAGCCCTCGAACTAGATGCTAACGCTGCTCAAGTCGGATTAATCGCGGCAATCTATGCACTCTTTCCCGTTTTACTTGCTTTGCAGTTTGGCCGTTTAGTAGGACGACTTGGAGAGGGAAAGTTTATTATTGCTGGAACAATCACAATGATTCTCACCTCCCTTCTCTTAGTATTCTCAAATTCATTACTCCTTCTCTCCCTAGCGACCTCTCTAGCAGGTGTTGCGCACCTAGCCTGCATGCTTGGCGGACAAACAATGGTCGCACTTCGCACACCACGAGAGAGCTATGATCGCTACTTTGGCTATTACACATTTAGCGCCTCTGTTGGACACATGATTGGGCCGCTCCTTGCAACTGTTATTGCTGGATCCAATGGTGTTTTGCCTAAGTCAACTTCTAGCGCCTTTCTTTTAGGCGCCGTTCTATCAATTGCAGCTCTAGTTCCTGTTCTGAGTTGGCGTCGCGAGCGACCATCGGTGGAGGCTAAAACCAATGATGAAGGAACCTATTCTGCGGCAATGAGGTTGGTTCGAAAGCCTGGAATTCTGGCGGCGATCTATATTTCATTGGCCATTTCTGCAACGGCAGACGTGCTTGTCGTCTTCTTGCCACTATACGGAAGCGAGAACAATTTCTCACCTTATGCCGTAGGAATTATTTTGGCATTACGTGCCGGAACGACCATGATGTCTCGCATTTTTCTTGGCCGATTGAGCGAGCGATTTTCGACATATAAGTTATTGATGTGGAGCACGTTAATATCGCTTATTGCATGTAGTGCAATGGCATTTGCAAAGAGCGCTATTTCACTAGCGATTATTGTTTTTATTGCAGGCTTTTCTTTGGGCATTGGGCAACCATTGACAATGTCATTGGTCGCACAAAAAACACAACCGGAGGAACGAGCATTGGCAGTCTCTGCACGATTGATGGGCAACCGCTTGGGCCAGTTCATCGTCCCGGCGGCTGCAGGTATTCTCGCCGCCGCCTCCGGTGCCGGGGCGGTCTTTATTGGACTTTCTATCCTCCTCGGGAGCTCGATTTTCTCAATAAAACGCCAATAATTGTGGCCTGAGTTACATTCATGTAATTCACCATGCTCGATTTCCCTTATTCAGGACTGACCTCTAAACTACAACTTCGCTTGTTTCACGCTCAAACAGAAAAGTAGGGACATATTGGCTAGCAAAGATGGCGCCATCGAAATGGAAGGCACTGTTTCTGAAGCTTTACCTAACGCGATGTTTCGTGTGGAACTAACTAATGGGCATAAAGTCCTCGCTCACATCAGTGGCAAAATGCGAAAGAACTACATTCGTATTTTAACTGCTGACCGTGTGATCGTTGAAATGAGTCCGTATGACCTTACAAAGGGTCGAATTATTTATCGTTATAAGTAACGAAGGAGCACAAAGACATGAAGGTTAATCCAAGCGTCAAGAAGATTTGCGATAAGTGCAAAGTCATTCGCCGCAAGGGTCGCGTCATGGTCATTTGTGAAAATCTTCGTCACAAGCAACGTCAAGGCTAAGTAGTAACTAACTCGTTGTACGACTTCTAGATATCTAGAAGACCTTTGGACTGGTAGGCCAGAGAACAGTGCAGCGGAGGACCTCCAGATACAGATAGGTAGATACATGGCACGTCTCGTCGGTGTCGATCTTCCACGCGAAAAACGCGTTGAGATTGCACTCACTTACATCTTTGGAATGGGTCTTACTCGTTCTCAAAAAACGCTAGCTGAAACTGGCATTAGTCCAGATACACGCGTTAAGGATTTGCAGGAGCCTGAGCTCGCAAAACTTCGCGAATACATCGAAGCAAACTTCAAAATCGAAGGTGATCTTCGTCGTGAAATTTCTGGCGACATCCGTCGCAAAGTTGAAATCCAGAGCTACCAGGGAATTCGTCACCGCAAGGGACTTCCTGTTCGTGGTCAGCGCACTCACACAAATGCGCGTACACGTAAGGGTCCTCGTAAGGCAATTGCAGGTAAGAAGAAGGTGACTAAGTAATGGCCGCTCCTAAGTCAAAGACTGCCGCAACAAAGGGCAAAGTGAAGGTTCGTAAAAAAGAGAAGAAGAACATCGCTGTTGGTAAGGCTTTTATTAAGAGCACTTTCAACAACACAATCATCTCAATCACCGATCCATCGGGTGCTGTTATCTCTTGGTCATCTTCAGGCCAAGTTGGTTTCAAGGGCTCACGTAAGTCAACTCCATTCGCAGCACAGCTTGCAGCAGAAGCTGCAGCTCGTCGCGCGCAGGAACATGGCTTAAAGAAAGTAGATGTTTTCGTCAAGGGTCCTGGCTCGGGACGTGAAACAGCAATCCGTTCATTGCAAGCAGCTGGTTTGGAGGTCGGTGCCATCTCTGATGTAACACCTGCTCCACACAATGGTTGCCGTCCATGCAAGCCTCGTCGAGTTTAAGGAAGGAAGAGAATAAATGGCTCGTTATACCGGAGCAGACTGCAAACGCTGCCGTCGCGAAAAAGTAAAGCTCTTCCTTAAGGGCACCAAGTGCGATGGACCTAAATGTCCAATCGAATCTCGTCCTTATCCACCTGGCCAACATGGCCGTGGTCGATCAAAAGAGTCTGAGTACCTCTTGCAGATGCGTGAGAAGCAGAAGTGCGCACGTATCTATGGAGTTCTCGAAAAGCAGTTCCGTGGTTACTACGAAGAGGCAAACCGCAAGCAGGGTAAGACTGGTGAAAACCTTCTAGTCCTTCTTGAGACACGTCTTGACAATGTTGTATTCCGTGCTGGCTTTGCAAAGAGTCGCGACATGGCACGCCAGATGGTGCGTCACGGTCACTTCCTCGTAAATGGCAAGAAGGTAAATATTCCTTCATTCCGTGTGACTCCAATGGACATCATCGATGTACTTCCAAAGTCACTCGATCTCACACCATTTATAGTGGCAAGTGCAGAACTTGGCGAGAAATCGGTACCGGCATGGATGGAGGTCGTTGGTTCGCAAATGCGCATTATCATTCACGGCGTTCCTGCACGTGCAGTCATCGACACCCAGGTTCAAGAGCAGCTAATCGTTGAGCTTTACTCTAAGTAATTGTTAAAAAGCCCCTGACATTAAAACTCAGCGGGCATGCGGGCAGTACAGGTACGGCAAATGTGGAGATCAAATAGTGGATTTCCCCGAAACGAAGAGGAGCACCAGTGCTAATTGCACAACGTCCCACCCTCAGTGAAGAAGTAATTTCTGAGTCCCGTTCACGGTTCATCATTGAGCCGTTAGAACCAGGCTTTGGATACACCCTTGGCAACAGCATGCGTCGTACATTGCTTTCATCTATTCCAGGTGCGGCAGTTACAAGCATTCGCGTTGCAGGAGCACTTCACGAGTTCACAACTCTTGAAGGCGTGAAGGAAGATCTCACCGATATTGTTTTGAACATCAAGAACTTGGTGCTCTCATCCGATAACGATGAACCAAGCGTCGTCTATATCCGCAAGTCAGGTGCTGGTCCAGTTACTGGTGCCGATATCGCAGTTCCAACTGGCGTTGAAGTACATAATCCAGAGCTTCACCTAGCAACACTCAATGGCAAGGGATCTCTTGAGATCGAACTTACCGTTGAACGCGGCCGTGGTTATGTCACCGCAGTTCAGAATAAGCAGGCTGGTGCAGAGATCGGTCGCATTCCAGTTGACTCAATTTACTCACCTGTATTAAAGGTTACATATGCTGTTGAAGCCACGCGCGTTGAACAGCGCACGGACTTCGATCGTCTTGTAGTCGATGTTGAGACTAAGTCATCAATGAAGCCACGTGATGCAGTTGCATCAGCTGGTCGTACATTAGTTGAACTCTTTGGTCTTGCTCGCGAACTCAATCTTGATGCAGAAGGTATCGAGATGGGGCCATCTGTTATGGATGCCGCCCTTGCCGCGGACATGGCACTTCCAATTGAAGATCTTGATCTCACTGTACGTTCATACAACTGCTTGAAGCGCGAGGGCATTCACACAGTTGGGGAGCTTGTTAGCCGTTCAGAGGCTGACTTGCTTGATATCCGTAACTTTGGTTCAAAATCAATCGATGAGGTAAAAGCCAAGCTAGTCTCAATGGGGATGAACTTGAAGGATAGCCCAGTCGGATTTGATCCAACTCAGCACCAAAATTACAATGCTTCGCTAGACGACGAATTCGTTGAAGCAGAGCAGGCTTAGGGGATAAAAAAATGCCAACACCAAGTAAAGGTCCTCGTTTGGGTTCAGGCCCATCACACGAACGACTACTCCTACGCACACTCGCAGAGCAGTTGTTTGAGCACGGCAAGATTACAACGACCGAGGCAAAGGCTAAGCGCCTTCGTCCATTAGCTGAAAAGTTAATTACTTTCGCTAAGAAGGGTGATCTTCCAGCTCGTCGCCAAGTTATGGCTCAGATTTCAAATAAGGGAGTAGTTCATACACTCTTTACTGTTATCGGACCTCGCTTTGCAACACGTAATGGTGGATACACACGCATTACAAAGATTGGGCCACGTAAGGGCGATAACGCTCCAATGGCGGTAATCGAAGTTTTAACTGAGAAAGATAACTAAGCCTTAACACCTTAGAAAAATATTCTTATGTCGGAACCCACTCTCTACCCAGAGAGTGGGTTTCTTCGTATACGGATCGATTTAGCGTACGACGGAACGAATTATGCAGGGTGGGCGAAACAGCCCGATCAACGCACAATTCAAGAAGAGATTGAAACCGCGCTCGCAAAGATCACCCAGAGCCCAATCGAAACAATTGTTGCAGGTCGCACTGATGCCGGAGTACATGCCAGTGGACAGGTAGTTCACTTCGATGTCCCCGAAAATTCAGAGATAAAAGAACTACTTTTTAAATTGAATCGAATGCTCGATGATGATATTCGAGTTCTAAAAGTTACAGTGATGGACAAGGGCTTTCATGCCCGTTTTTCTGCAACCCGACGCTACTACACCTACAAAATATTGGATGGCAATCAGGTTGTCTCACCTTTGCACCGCGTGGATGTTGCACCGTGGTATCGCACTCTAAATTTAGATCTACTTAATTCTGCAAGTGCTCTTCTTATAGGTGAGCATGACTTTGCCGCTTTTTGTAAGTTCCGAGAAGGCGCAAGCACTGTTCGAAATCTCATCCGTTTCAACTGGATTCGCGATGATGAGGGCTATCTAATTGCCGAAATCGCCGCTGATGCTTTCTGTTATTCAATGGTACGAAACTTAGTTGGCGCAGTTGTTTGTGTTGCAGAAGGTCGAAATAATCTTGACTGGATTTCTGCGATGTTGGCCAATAAGGAGCGCGTACCTGACTCTCTTGTCTTTGTTGCAAGAGGGCTGACTCTTAGTTTTGTTGAATACAATGGAGAAATGGTTTACGGGTAATGGGGCATATTGATGTCAGTGGTGTCGATTACGCGCTTTCAGATGGTCGGGTGCTCTTAAATAACGTCAGTTTTCGTGTAGGCGATGGCGCAAAAGTTGCACTCATTGGTGCAAATGGATCCGGTAAAACAACTTTATTTCGGATGATCAGCGGTGATTTACAGCCCGATTCTGGACAAGTCTCTATCTCCGGCGGCCTTGGAGTAATGCGTCAGTTCATAGGTTCGGTAAGGGATCACACAACCGTTCATCAGATGCTCCTTTCAGTTGCGCCTAAGAGAATTCGCGATGCCGCTGAAAATATTGAAAGAACTGAGACCGCAATGCATGAAAAAGATACTGAAAAATCTCAGATGGCTTATGCCCAATCAATCATCGAGTGGGGGGACGTTGGTGGCTATGAATATGAAACTATATGGGATGTATGTTGCACAGCAGCCCTCGGGAAATCATTTGATGAAGTTGCAAAAAGAGAAGTAAATACATTATCTGGGGGAGAGCAAAAAAAGTTAGTACTTAACGCACTCCTTGAAGGTCCAGATGAAACACTTCTTTTAGATGAACCAGACAACTACTTAGATGTTCCATCTAAACGTTGGCTTGAAGAAGTAATTAAATCAACTAAGAAAACCATATTCTTTATCAGTCACGATCGCGAGCTATTAGAAAATACCATTACTCGAATCGTCACACTCGAGCAAGGTGCAACCGGCAATACCACATGGGTCCATGGTGGAAAGTTTTCGACGTGGCACGATGCGCGCAAAGCCAGAAATGCACGATTCGCCGAGATCTTGCTGCGCTGGGAAGAGGAACACTTAAGGTTAAAAGAGTTAGTTCGAACTCTCCAGATACAGGCGGCGATTAGTCCGGCGATGGCAAGCAAATACCATGCAATGCAGACCCGACTTCGAAAATTTCAAGAGATAGGTCCACCGCAAGCACCACCAATCGAACAAGATGTACGTGTTGGTTTGCGCGGTGGCCGTACAGGCCTGCGCGCACTGACCTTTGAAAATCTGACTCTTGAAGGATTAACTCAACCCTTTAACTTCGAAGTCTTTTTTGGAGATCGCATCGCCGTTCTTGGTAAGAATGGAACCGGAAAATCTCACTTCTTGCGATTAATTTCGGGGGATACCACCGTCAAATACTCTGGTAATTTTAAAATTGGTGCCCGTGTTGAGATCGGCTACTTCGCCCAAACTCATTCACACCCAGAGTTTGAAAGCCAAAGTTTGCTCGAAATCCTATGGCAGATGTACTCACTGCAGTTAGGCCCAGCTAAAAGTGCTCTACGCAAATATGAAATTGACCAGCAGGCTGAGCAACGCTTTGCATCCTTATCTGGTGGACAGCAAGCACGTTTCCAAGTCCTTTTACTGGAGCTATCTGGTTCAACTTTACTTCTACTCGATGAGCCGACCGATAACTTAGATCTTGCAAGTGCTGAAAGCTTAGAGACTGCCCTCGATCGCTATGAAGGAACGGTTATAACCGTGACCCATGACCGGTGGTTCACGCGGGGCTTTACTCGCTTCCTGGTCTTCGGCAGCGATGGCCAGGTTTTTGAGAGCCCTGAGCCTGTTTTTGAGTTTTAAATTCTGGTAAAACTCCGAGAGCCGACCTTTCTTGACGAATTTCTGAAAGAAGTTTAATCCAATGGCTTTAATTGGTAGTGAGTACTTCGGC
This sequence comes from Candidatus Planktophila sp., assembly GCA_030649935.1. Taxonomy (GTDB): domain Bacteria; phylum Actinomycetota; class Actinomycetes; order Nanopelagicales; family Nanopelagicaceae; genus Planktophila. The sequence goes on along the minus strand of JAUSFN010000036.1, from coordinate 169,560 downwards.
CACCAGCAGGCGCTTTTATTAACAAACCTTTTATAATGAGATCAGTTATATCTCGCAACGCCGTATCTGGCGAACATTTATTTATGATTGCCCATTTATTGCTCGTTAGATTTCCGCTAAATCCATCAAGCAATTTGTTTATCATGGTGGATTGACGAGGATTCAAAGTTGTACCAGCCCATTCTTGCCAGAATCGAGCCTTAGTAAGCACTTCATTGAGTGAATCTTCTGCACCCTGTAATGCACGTAAGAGGATCCCGAGAAACCATTCCAGCCAATGTGTTACTTCAAGGGAATCTCTTTGCGTGCGTTCGAGCATATTGTAATAACTCTTTCGTTCCTTTCGTATTTGTGCAGAGAGACTGTAGAACCTTTGTGCTGAATGTTCACTCCGCGCAAGTGCCATGTCACAGACTGCGCGCCCAATGCGACCGTTGCCGTCCTCAAAAGGATGGATGGTCACGAACCAAAGATGTGCCAACCCTGCTTTAACTAATGGATCCACACCTTGCTCTTGATTGAACCAATGTAAGAAGTTGGTCATTTCTTTTGGTATTAATTGTGCGGGTGGTGCTTCAAAGTGCACCAGCTCACGCCCCATTGGCCCCGATATAACTTGCATCGCTCCTTTCATGTCATCGCGCCAATTGCCAACTCGAATCTCTACATCATCGCTATAGCCAGCTGGGAATAACCCCTCATGCCAACCAAAAATCCGATCACTTGTTAACTCTTTCTTGAAATTTTGTGTTGCATCTAAAACCATGTTAACAACACCGTCGACGCGGCGATCTTGAGGTGCGATGGCCGCTGACTCCATGCCTAAGCGTCGGGCTACTGAAGAACGTACGGTCTCGGGGTCAAGTAGCTCACCCTCAATCTCGCTGGTTTTTAATACTTCACTAGTTAACATCGTCAATGTTGACTCTTCGCTCAGACCAAAACCGATATTTCGCATTCGACCCTGTAATAAACCTTGGGCGTGGTGCACCTGCGATAAAAGAGGGCTCAGCTTTTGAGAGTCATAGTGCCAGCGTGGCCAGTCTGGCCGCTGCCATATATATTTCTTTTCTCCGCGGTCCATGCGGAGAATATACCTCTTATTCTCCGCAGAGTCCATTTATTTACCGCAATTTTTGCGGAGAATAGTCTTATTCATGCGGAGAATGGAGGGCGAGAAATCTCAATCACTCCGATAGTTAGTTGCAGAGGTTCTCATTAAAATGCATAAATAGGCTGGTTTTGACCCATCTGGTGCGTACAGGTACCCTTACTCCTCTGCGCTCCTTAAGGGTGCTCAATGAAAAAACTCGAAATAGAAGGTAGGCAAGAGCGTGCGTACATATAGTCCAAAAGCCGGTGACGCTGTCCGTGAGTGGCATGTCATCGATGCGCAAGATGTGGTCTTGGGCCGTCTTGCAACACATGCCGCCGTTCTACTTCGTGGAAAACACAAGACAACATTTGCTCCACACATGGACATGGGTGACTTCGTCATTATTATTAACGCGGAAAAAATCGCTCTGTCAGGTAACAAAGCAAAGACTAAGTGGTCACATCATCACTCTGGTTTTCCAGGTGGATTAACTTCTACTGTTTATGGCGAGCTTCTTGAGAAGTTCCCAACACGAGCCGTTGAAAAAGCAATCAAGGGAATGATTCCTAAGAATCGTCTTGGTCGTGACATCGCATCAAAGCTAAAGGTTTATGCCGGACCAAACCACCCGCATGCAGCACAGGCTCCAAAACCATATGTATTCGAACAAGTTTCACAAATAGTGAAGTAAGGGATGGAAATGTCAGAGAACACAACTGTTAATGATCTCGATGAGAACGAAGTTCCTAATTCATACACATCTTCAACTCCAGCGGCTGCAACGAACCGCCCAGCAATTAAAGCTCCAGGTGGCGGCACAGGTCGTCGTAAAGAAGCCGTCGCTCGCGTTCGCTTAACTCCAGGAACTGGCAAGTGGATTATTAACGGTAAAGCACTTGAGAATTACTTCCCGAACAAAGTTCACCAACAATCAGTTTCAGAGCCATTTCGCACGGTAGGTGCTGAAAACCAATACGATGTTTTTGCACGTATCAATGGTGGTGGAGTATCTGGTCAAGCAGGCGCACTACGCCTAGGCGTTGCACGATCACTTAATCAAATTGATGAGGAAGCTAACCGCCCAGCGCTAAAGAAGGCTGGATTCCTATCACGTGATGCACGTGTCATCGAGCGCAAGAAGTACGGCCTTAAGAAGGCTCGTAAGCGTTCTCAATATAGCAAGCGCTAATTTACATTTAAGCATAGGAGTTCCAATGGCACTCTTTGGTACCGATGGAATTCGCGGCTTAGCCAATAGCGAACTCACTGCTGAATTAGCACTCGATCTCGCAGTTGCCGCAGCGCACATATTGGTGGAGAGCTCTTCTAATAGAGATCACCGACCAACGGCGATTGTAGGTCAAGACTCACGGGCATCTGGAGAGTTTTTAGAGGCGGCCGTAGTCGCGGGATTAACGAGTGCTGGAATCAATGTTTATCGTGTTGGAGTTTTACCGACTCCAGCGATCGCACACCTAGTTGCCGAAACTAAGGCCGATCTCGGCGTAATGATTAGTGCATCGCATAATCCAATGCCAGATAATGGAATTAAGTTATTTGCAAGAGGTGGCGGTAAGTTAGATGATTCTATTGAGGCACGCATCGAGGCTCGAATGGGCGAGGATTGGAAGCGACCAACTGGTCGCAATGTTGGTCGAGTAATTAACGATGAAACTGCAACGGAGCGGTATTTGAAGCATCTTTTGGCCTCGGTTGATACTTCTCTTAAAGGCTTAAAGATTGTCGTTGACTGCGCTAATGGTGCGGCATCGGCCGTGGCACCTGAAGCATATCGTCGAGCTGGCGCAGAAGTTATTGCAATTTTTAATCAGCCCGATGGCTGGAATATCAATGAAGAGTGTGGCTCTACACATTTACATCAATTACGTGCAGCGGTATTGCGAGAAGGCGCAGATGTAGGTATTGCCCACGATGGTGATGCCGATAGATGTTTAGCTATCGATGCCACCGGAAATGAAATCGATGGCGATCATATTCTGAGTATTTTGGCGCGTGGTTTTAAAGCGCGTGGCACGTTAAAGGGCAACACGGTTGTCGGAACGGTAATGAGCAATTTGGGTTTTATGCATGCAATGCGAGATTCAGGCATTGAAGTAGTTACGACGCCTGTTGGAGATCGTTATGTATTGGAAAATATGATTGCTAACGATTATTCATTAGGTGGCGAGCAGTCGGGACATGTGATTATGCGTGATCTAGCTAATACCGGCGATGGAATACTAACGGCGTTACAACTTCTACAAGAAGTTGTTCGGACAGGTAAGGTTTTGCAAGAGTTAGCCGCAACGATGCAGCGTTTTCCGCAGGTTCTCATCAATGTACGTGATGTCAAGAAAGAAGAGCTTCACGCATCAGCGCAGATTTCATCAGCGGTGCAAGCAGCGCAGCATCGACTTGGAGATAGCGGCAGAGTTTTGTTGCGAGCATCGGGTACTGAAGAGCTCGTCAGAGTGATGGTTGAGGCTGCCAGTGATAACCTTGCCGAAGAAATCGCTAGATCACTAGCAGACATCGTTAAAGCTGAATTGGGGTAGAAAAATATATGTGTGGAATTGTGGGTTACAGCGGGCCACAATCTGCCATTACGCCACTCATTGAGGGTTTGCGACGACTTGAGTATCGAGGTTATGACTCCGCCGGAATCGCACTGGGAGTTCCGGGCAAATTATTTATTGAAAAAAGAGCAGGCAAACTTGTAAATTTAGAGAACGCACTCGATGGTTCACTTCCTGTAGTTCATTCGGGCATTGGGCATACTCGCTGGGCAACGCACGGCGGTCCAACCGATCGAAATGCACACCCTCACCTTGATAATGAGGGCAAGTTGGCAGTTATTCATAATGGAATTATTGAAAACTACTCCGAACTTCGTAACAATTTAGAATCTCGCGGACATGTTTTTTCTTCTGAGACCGATACTGAGTCCGTCGCTCACTTACTTAGTGATCTTCGCAAAGAACGAAATGGTGATTTATCAGCGGCTATGCGCGATGCAGTTAAAGCTTTGCGTGGTTCATTTACCCTTGTTGCGATCCATGCCGATGCCCCCGATATTGTCGTGGGAGTACGTCGTAACTCTCCACTTGTGGTCGGCCTCGGCATTGGAGAAAACTTTTTGGCTTCAGATGTTGCCGCTTTTATTGACTATACCAAGCGAGCCATTGAGTTAGGCCAAGATGAAGTTGTAACTATAACTCCAACTAGCGTCGAGATCACCGACCTAGAAGGTTTAACTATTAAACCCAAGGAGTATGAGATTTCTTGGGACGCTATCGCTGCACAAAAAGGTGGCTTCACCCACTTCATGCTGAAAGAAATTTTTGAACAACCAAAAGCCGTTGCCGATACCCTAATCGGCCGCTTAAGTGATAATCGGCAGATAGTTTTAGATGAGCTACGTATGAGCCCCGATGAAATCAGAGCACTCAAGAAAATTACGGTAATTGCATGCGGCACCGCATATCACGCAGGAATGGTGGCTAAATATGCCATCGAAAAATGGGCGAAGATTCCGGTAGAAGTTGAGATTGCAAGTGAGTATCGCTACCGCGATCCAATCATCGACAGCGGGACCTTGGTAATTGCCATTTCCCAATCAGGTGAAACGATGGATACGTTAATGGCGGTGCGCCATGCTAAAGCGGCCGGAGCTCGAGTTTTAGCAATCTGCAACACTAACTCCTCGACAATTCCACGTGAATCAGATGCCGTCTTATATACACATGCAGGACCAGAAATTGCCGTTGCATCGACCAAAGCGCTTTTAACGCAGATGATTGCGGTATATCTGATTGGTCTGCATTTAGCCCAAGTTAATGGTGCACTCAACGATGATCAAGTCGCGGAGCTCTATAACGAGTTACTTGAGCTCCCTGGAAAAATAGAACAGATTCTTGAAACCGTCGAACCGCTTCGTGAATTAACCCGCAGCTTTGCTGACAATAACATCGTGTTATTTCTTGGCAGAAATATCGGTTACCCAGTTGCCCTTGAAGGCGCACTGAAATTAAAGGAGCTTGCATATATTCATGCCGAAGGTTTTGCAGGAGGCGAACTCAAACATGGCCCAATCGCATTGATTGATATTGGGACACCCGTTATTGCGATATTGCCTGCGGGCCATGAGCATGCATTAGATGAAAAGATGCTCAGTAATATTCAAGAAGTAAAAGCTCGAGGTGCCCGAGTTATCGTCATCGCAGAAGAAGGAGCACGTGTTGAAGGTGCTGAACACATAATTCGAATCCCAGTAGTGCCGGCATTGTTCCAACCAGTGCTTGCAACAGTGCCGCTACAAGTTTTCGCATATGAGATGGCCGTTGCTCGTGGCAATGATGTAGATCAGCCGAGAAATTTAGCAAAATCAGTTACGGTTGAATAAGTGCGTAAAGCACAAATGTTTCGCGCTTTACGGTGGTCGGCACTCCTATTCGTAGGCTTTCTCGCTGTGACACAACAAGTTTTAAGTAATGGCCCACTAGTTAATTTCGATAAGGATGTAAACCGGACGCACCGACCGCAGTTTGAGGGTTTTGCTGGCTTTCTACTGAGGCGCTTAGATGACTTAGGTGCACGTTGGTTAACTACAGTGATACTAATAATTGCAGCTTCATATATCGCTTATAAATTCAAGACTTGGCGTCCACTTAACTTGGCTGTTTTATCTCTACTCGCACTCAATTTTGTAGTAGGAGTTTTCAAAATATTTCTTGGAAGAACAAAACCTCGCGATGGTATTGATCTACTTCATGCTGGTGGAATGTCATATCCCAGTGGGCATGCATCTAATGCCGTTCTGACATGGGGGATTTTGGCTTATATAATCTATAGATACGCCCGCGTTGATAGATATCAAGGTCGCCTAGCAAGTGCCGGGGTAGTGACAATTTCATTAACCGTTTGCGTTGTATCACTCATACGTCATACACATTGGTTCACCGATTTACTTGGAGGACTGTTTATAGGTAGCGCACTATTAGTGGCGGTAATTGCAGTAGATCGCTACGTTCCTTCTAAGAGTCAACTGCACTAGGATTTCCTGCATGATTGATGGGATTGGCATCGATGTGGTCGATATCGAACGCTTTAAATCCTCACTTGATCGAACCCCTGGCCTGCGTGAGAAGCTTTTTACTCAGGGTGAACGTACTAAACCAATTGCCTCACTCGCCGCCCGCTTTGCCGCAAAAGAGGCTCTAGCTAAGGCGATTAGTGCTGGAAAAGGCCTTGCTTGGCACGATGCCGAAGTAATAAACCTTGAAAGCGGTAAGCCGGCTTTTCTCTTTCGTGGAGAAATCGCCGATTTAATTGATGGCGCAGATGTCCACCTTTCGCTCTCGCACGACGCTGGTATCGCATCGGCGATGGTCATCGTGGAGCGAAGATAATGGAGCACCGAGCCGAAGCTCGAATCGATATTGCATCAATCACTGCCAATATCTCAACTTTGAAATCAATAAGCGGTGTTGATCTCTTAGCGGTCGTTAAAGCCGATGCATATGGTCATGGTTTAATCGAAGTTGGTTTGGCGGCTGAGAAAGCTGGAGCTGATTGGTTAGGTGTCGCCTTACTTGAAGAGGCAATCGCACTTCGCACACACGGTATTCGAATCCCTATTCTCGCGTGGTTGCTGCCACCAGGATCTGATTTTAGGGCGGCCCATAGCCACGATATCGACGTAGCAGTCTCATGTTTAGCTACATTAGAAGAGATTTCTGCATTAAAAGTCAAAGCACGAATTCACATCGAAGTCGATACGGGAATGAATCGGGGTGGTTTCCTCAATGAATGGCCCGAATTATTAAAAGCAGATTTCTCTTTTGTTGATGTTGTTGGTTTCTTCTCACATTTTGCCCGTGCGGACGAACTAGAGCAGAACCAAAATTTCGCTCAAGTCAATCGCTTTAAAGAAATGCACGGACAATTGGTGAGTGTCGGAGTTAATCCACCCATCAAACACCTTTCTAACTCGGCTGCAACAATGAAAATCCATCAAGCGGCCTTTGATTTAGTGCGCACAGGAATTGCTATGTATGGATTATCACCCGATGTAAAAAACCTTGGCGATAGTGCCAGCTTAGGATTAAAACCTGCAATGCAACTGCGCGCCAAACTACATTTGGTTAAATATGTACCAGCTGGCTCTCCCATCGGATATGGCGCGAGTGCAATAACGGAATTCGATACACAGCTTGGCATTGTTGCGATGGGTTATGCCGATGGAATCCCACGAATTGCTCAAGGCGCTGGAGTTTTTTTTGAAGACAGACGAGCGCCTATTATCGGGCGAGTCTCCATGGATCAATTTGTAGTTGATTTAGGTCCAGAATCCACCGCGAAATCCGGGGATTGGGTGGTTATTTTTGGCGATGGCACGCATGGCGAGTACACAGCCGATGATTGGGGGGCCTCCTCGGCTTCAATTAACTACGAGATAGTTACACGAATTGGGCCAAGGGTGCCTAGAATCTATGCACCTCATGTTTACTAAAACTGCAGCGTTGCATGTCGAGGGAGTATCTATCTCCTTCGGCGGTCTTCGGGCACTCAATGATGTCTATCTTGAGATCGGAAGCAATGAAGTCGTTGGTCTCATTGGTCCAAATGGCGCTGGCAAGACCACTCTATTTAATGCTCTGTGCGGACTGGTAGTTCCAGATGAGGGCAGATTTTTTTTACAAGGCGAGCGTCGTGATTTTCCTCGCGCTGATGAGTTAGTTGACCTTGGAATCGCGCGAACGCTACAAGGAGTCGGTTTATTCGGGGATTTAAGTGTTCTAGAAAATGTAATGATCGGGGCACAACACTTAGCGAAAACCGGTTTAGTTTCGGCTGCGTTCGCCAGAAATATTAAAGATGAGAATCGAATTCGTGAAAGAGCACGAATCGCGCTCGAGCGCGTCTACGCAGGTGGCCTTGCCGCTCGTCGTGCCGATACTTTGTCGTATCCCGATACCAAACGAGTTGCGATTGCTCGAGCTCTGGTGAGTGAACCAAAAATTTTGATGTTGGACGAGCCTGCCGGAGGATTAGGAGTACATGATATTGAGTGGATGAATACGCTTATCCGAAATTTGAGCACACAGATGTCAGTGCTACTGGTTGAACACCACATGGATGTAATCATGTCAGTCTGCAGCAAATTATATGTACTCAACTTTGGCGAAGTTATCGCAAGCGGCAGTGCCGAAACTGTTCGACGAGATCCAGCGGTAATAGCAGCATATTTAGGAACAGGTGCATAAATGACACTTAATGTTTCTCATTTAAGCGTTCACCACGGCGCTATTCGAGCAATTAACTCACTCTCACTAGCGATACCAACTGGAGCACTTGCCGCGGTGATTGGCTCAAATGGAGCGGGAAAGACTAGTTTATTAAGGGCGATCTCGGGCTTGAATCAAGCCTCGCATGGAAAAATTAGTTGGATGGGCAAATCAATTCTAGGAGATAAACCTGAGATATTAGTAAGAAAAGGAATCTCACATGTATCAGAAGGCAAATCTGTAATTCCAGAGTTAACCGTCAAAGAGAATCTTGAGCTGGGTGCTATTTGGCGACGTGATAAGAAAGAGATGATTGAAACTCTTGACCTGGTGGTTTCAATATTTCCACGCATAGGTGAGAGATTGGCACAAAGAGCGGACACGCTTTCAGGTGGTGAACGTCAGATGCTAGCTATTGGTCGCTCATTGATGTCAAAACCAAAACTACTTCTTCTTGATGAGCCTTCGCTCGGATTGGCTCCACTTGTAGTTGAGCAGATTTTTCAAACAATTCGTGAATTAACTACATCAATGCGTTTGACCGTGGTGTTGGTAGAACAAAATGCGATGGGGGCTCTCAGGATTGCAGATTTAGGAATTGTTCTAAATCTTGGAAAAGTAGTCGCAGTAGATCATGCACAGGCGCTGATTGATGACCCAGCAGTGCGCGCTGCTTATTTGGGGTATTAATTATGCAATTACTAAACACGATTTTAATTGGAATTACGGCTGGCTCTATTTATTCACTCATGGCGATTGCATTTGTATTAGTCTGGCGAAGCACACGAGTCATAAATTTTGCTCAGGCTGGCATGGCATTACTGTCAACATATTTTGGATATGAAGCAGTAACCCGAATTGGATCATTCTGGATCGCTTTGCCGATTGCAATGCTTGGTGGAGCAATATTTTCTGCACTTGTAGAAGTTATTTTAATGCGTGTTTTAGTTAAACACTCATCCAGTGGCCCAATCGCAGCTGTAGCACCAATTATTGCAACCCTTGGATTATTGGGGTTAATTCGCTCGGTAATTGCGATGATTTGGGGCGGCCAAGATTTACGAATTCTTCCACCTGTTTCTAATAATGGATTTACGGTCAATGGTGAAGTTTTAGTCTTTTCACCCCTAAAACTACTTATTTTAATCACAACGTTGATCTTGATGGCATTACTTACACTACTTTTTCAGCGAACAAATCTAGGCCTATCGTTTCGGGCATCGGCATACGCACCTGAAATTGCGCGTCTTTCTGGAGTACGCGTAGATTTAATAAGAACTTTAGGCTGGGCGTTAGCAGGTGCGGCAGGTGCAGTTGCAGGAGTTTTTCAGACGGTCAATGGAAATGGAAATTTCTCACCAGACTCAATTGAATTTTCACTTCTCTTAGTATCTGGTTTTATAGCCGCAGTCATTGGAGGACTTGATAGTTTGCTTGGCGCAGTAATCGGGGGAATGTTCTTAGGACTAACTATTTCATTTATTTTAATGTATGTCAGCAGTGGTCTTTTCTTTATCGCACCTTTCGTGGTTCTATTATTAGTTCTCTTTATACGCCCTCAGGGAATAATTGGAGTAAAGGTGGGGCGCCGTGCATAAGTTAAAGCCCCGTGTTCATTTCGCTTTATTTCTAATTTTTGGATTTATCTTATTCTTGGCAGGTAATCGCGTAGATGAACTGCGTGTGTATCAAGGTGCATCAATTGCAGTATTCGTTATTGCTATCTCTTCACTCATTTTACTTACCGGATATTCAGGTCAAGTCTCACTAGGTCATGGCGCCCTCATGGCAATTGGTGCATATAGTGCAACGCTTGCGCGCAATGAATTTCAAATTCCAATCATTGTAACTTTCTTTATTGCAGTTTTAGCCGCAGCCGTTGGAGGTGCACTTCTTGGCGCTGCAGCTGCACGGTTATCTGGTCCGTATTTAGCTGGCACGACACTGGCCTTAGCAATCGGTCTGCCATCACTTGCCAATCAATTCTCCATTCTTGGCGGAGAACAAGGTCTTCTCTTTGATGTTGGATTTCCGCCCCTTGGATTAGGCGAAGATTTCACTCAATATAAGTGGTTCTTTTGGATCGCGGCCTTAGCGGCCCTTATTTCAACATGGCTACTCAGTAATATCTTGAGCTCTCGATATGGTCGAAATTGGCGCGCAGGCCGAAGCAATGAGGTGGCCGCCCAGATCTGCGGCATAAATACCGGGAGAAGCAAGATTCTGGCCTTCACAATAAGCGCAGGAATTGCTGGCTTAGCCGGCGCCCTGTTATCCATGACAATTGGAACGGTTTCACCCAGCGCCTTTCCGCTCGCACTCTCATTTGCACTCTTGACAGGAGCGGTTCTCTCTGGCGTAAGTACCCTCTCAGGGGTCATGATTGGGGCAGTGACATTGGTGGCAATCCCAGAGATCGCCGATGTGGTGGCACACCGCATCGGAAGCTCCGAGAACATCACCACAAATTTGCCAGGCTTTATAGTGAGTGCGCTCTTGATTGTGACTGTTCTATTTGTACCCAATGGACCAGTTGAACAACATCGAGCGCGCGAAGCTAGAAAAGCGGCAAAGAAAAGGTTGTAAAGCTCTACCCAAACCCTCGATGGAAGGAAACACATGAAAGCAATGAATCGCCGGAAACTGATCTCAGTTTCTGCGGTACTAGCCGTAGCGAGCTTGACTGCAACTGCAGTTCCGGCAAACGCGAGAGAAGTTGGAGTTGCGTCATCTGAAATCAAACTCGGAATGACACTTCCAATGACCGGAGCAGCATCACTTGGTTACAACAAAATCCCAGGAGCCGCGAAGGCTTACTTCGATTATCTGAATGCAAATGGTGGAGTCAACGGTCGCAAAATCACTCTCATAGTTAAAGATGATCGTTATGTTCCAACCGAGGCAGTAGCCAAGACCAACGAACTGATCTTAAAAGATAAAGTCATGGCACTACTAGCACCCTTAGGAACTGCGAATGTAAAGGCAGTTGCTTCCTCGCTTAACCCAGGTAGGCGTGGCGTTCCAGTTCTATTTGTTAATACTGGATTTAGTGGCTTTGCCGATGTGAAGAAGTACCCAACCACGTATGCAATTTTACCTTCATATATTATGGAGGCCAAGATTATGGGTGAGTACATCAAGGATAATTTTGCGGGCAAGAAAATCGGCCTGCTGTATCAAGATGATGACTTTGGTAGCGATGCGCTGGCAGGTTTTAAAACTGCCGGTATCAACTTTGCAGTAAAAGTTCCATATGCATCAGGCTCGCAAGGCGCTGCAGCTGCTGCGGGTTGGATTACAAAATTCAAGGCCGCTGAAGCCGATGTAGTGATTCTCTTCGGAGTATCGAGTGCAACCTCTGCAATGCTCGGTACGGCCGCTGTGTTGAAATATGCACCCCAGTGGATGCTTGGTTCAGTTGGTGGCGATGCGACAACTATCAAGCTAACAGGAGTTCCAGCTGGCGTTCTATATAACGCCATTGGTTTTTCACCGGTGCCAGCTACTACTGATTTAAATGATGAGTACATAAAACTCTTCTCAGATATTTATGCCAAAGCCCTTCCAGGATCAGTCTTTGACCTAAACGTTTTACTTGGTATGAACACGGCCTTCATGACTGCTCAAGCCCTAAAAGCTGCTGGGCAAAATCCAACACGTAAGTCATTGATGGCAGTTCTAAATACTAAGGGCGCTACTTTAGCTAACTCTGCGCTAACTCCAGTTGGATACTCAGCTAAGAGTCACGTAGGACTAACTGGCTACTGGGTTGGCAAGTATTCTCCAACAGGAGATTTACTTCCTCTTGGTGGAACCTATGTCACATACACAACCGATTCAGGTGCAGGCGCAGTTGTTAAATCAACCTACAAGCGCCCAGCAATGCCAGCGAAGGGATTACCAAACTAATGAGAGCTATCTCAGCTAAAACGCGAATTTACGCACTTCTTAGTGCGAGCGCACTCTTAACTGGAATCATTGTTTCGATCCCAGTTGCAGCTAACGCTGCACCTGCATGCGATGGAAAATCTCCAATTCAATCATGCGTTGGTGTGACATCAGATGGTGCACCGTATTCAATGATGGTTCCAGCTAATTTTAACGGAACTGTCGCTTTGTACTCACATGGATATCGTTACAACATTGATATTCCAGTTGGAATTCCCCTGATTGGTGGATACAAAGTTGATAATAGGCCAGAACCTGTTCCAAATGGGAATGCCGCAGTGGCACAGTACTTATTTAGCCAAGGTGTCGCAGTCGTGGGTTCTGGCTTTGCCCGCCAAGGGTGGAATCCAGATTCGGCGATAGCTACAAACGTTGAGTTAATAGGTGTCTTCAAGGCGCAGTTCCCAAAGACTACAAAAGTTGTTGCGTGGGGATCATCTCTTGGTGGAGTTATCACTCAAGGACTTGCCGAGAAGTATCCTAATCTCATCTCTGCAGCTGCACCAATGTGCATGGCCGACAATATCGCTCCACAGTTAACCGGTGCCGGTGACTTCCTATGGGGAGTTAAAACACTCTTTGATCCAACGATAAAAGGTGGCAACTACTCAGCGGGAGCTACTGGAAATGCCGAAGCCTTAGGTGACCTGGTCAAAATCTTTACCGTGATGGCTAAGGTTCAGGCATCGCTTTCCACCAATGCTTGGCCAGATACTTCATCTGCAACAGGTAAAGCGTTAGCTGCCGGTGGGGTTCCACCTCGTAGTGCACTTTTACTGCTCGGCTTAATGGCAGGAATCCCAACTCAATCTGCACACTTCGACTCAATTAGAGGACCAGAAGGAGCTCTAAAACTCTCATTTCCATTAGCAATTAGTCCCGCGTTAGCAATACTAGAAAATGGAACGACTGCAGCAGTTCTAGCTGTTCTTGCAACGCAAGATGTTGAACTTCAAGCAGGGGGTGCAATCTTTGATAATACAAAAACTGATTACGCCACGCGAATTGACAACGAGCGAGTTATATTTAACGCCGCTCTTTCTGGTAATACGGTTATCGATGCATTACTTGGCGCACTTTCTACTGCAAATCCGGGTGCACCACGCGCCGTTGGAAATGCAGCTGCAATTGCGAAGATGAATGCACTCCATAGCAATACCGGAAAAATAAATGTTCCAACCATCCTCATGACAGGTGTTGCAGATCCAATTACACCTGCAGGTGCCTCACAGCGCATCGTTGATGCTTATGCCCAGCAATTTGCAGAGGAAAAGTTAGCTGCCTTTGCTGCATATAAGACAACTAGGTCTTACAAAGGACCTACCAATAAGCTACTGATGTTGTGGAACATGACCCCAAGTAAGGGTTACACAACCTTTACAGATGCGGGTTCTCCAATTACATCAACTCCTGCAGCTTCTGGCACCAACCACTGTAACTTCACATCGGCACAGCTAGTGCTTGTTGCGAAGTCTTTGGTAAGTGCTGGACTCACCGGGACGTTGCCATCAGGTGGCCCAATCGTTTCGGCAGGTCGCAAGGCTGGCAATCTCGTTATCGATCGGAACTTCTATGCACCACTGCTTAAGTACTACAACCAGTAAAACGTAAAAATCGAGGGTGATCACGGGGGTCTGGCCGAAAGCCAGACCCCCGTTTTCCTTTACTCTTGAGCCCTCATGATTACCGCAGCCAGTGCCGAAGAGATGTTTAATATCGGCAAAAAACTATCAGCGAGTCTAAGACGAGGAGATTTAATTCTCATTAACGGTCCGCTTGGCGCTGGTAAGACTGTATTAGCCCAGGGCATCGGTAGTGGTCTAGGAATCACGGATATCACATCGCCAACTTTTGTTATCTCACGAGTACATAAAGCAGTCTTACCCATGATTCATGTAGATGCTTATCGCCTACTAGATACCGACAATCCCAACCTCTACATCGATGATTTAGATCTAGACATTGATAACTCAGTCACGGTCATTGAATGGGGTGGCGCGGAGTCGGCACGTTTGAGTGAATCTCGCTTAGAGATCACAATCGATAGAAGTGAAGAGATTAGAAGAGTTGAAATCAAAGCAGTGGGAGAGCGTTGGGCAGGTTTTTCACTATGACGATTTCTTTAGCTATTGATACATCGACCTCTAGAACCTGCGTAGGAATTATTCAAGCCGGTGAATTACTCTGGAGTGGATTCAAAGATGGAGCAACCGCACATGGCCCAGCTCTTCCCGCACTTGTTCAAGAGGCGATTGCTGGCCGAACAATTAATGAAGTAGTAGTAGGAATAGGACCGGGACCATTTACAGGTCTGCGTATTGGTATCGCATTCGCACGCAGCTTTGCCTTAGCGCGCTCTATTCCAGTCCGCGGTATTTGTTCACTCGATGCTATTGCGGCTCAAATTCAGTCTAAGGATTTTATTGTTACCGTTGATGCGCGGCGCAAAGAGGTGTATTGGGCTCGCTATGTTGACGGAGTTCGGGTGGGTGAACCTGCAGTTAATTTTCCAGCCGCAGTAAAGGGCGCTGAAATATATAGCGATCTATTTCCTGATTTGCTAGCAATGGTCTCACTTAGCGGCAATATCACTGAACCAATTTACTTGCGCCATCCAGATGCAGTTGCAACGGCGGATCGTTAAATGATTAGGTATCGCGATGCCAATGAATTAGATATTCCCGTTTTGGTTTCACTCGATAAACTTTTGTTCCCTTACTCACCCTGGTCATCTAGCCAGTACAGAGAAGAGATTTCATCTCCAACCAGGCATTTTATTGTTGCCCTCGACGATGCTAAAAATATTATTGGATGTGCAGGTGTTTTTGCACCAGGGGGAACCGCTGCAGATATTTTGACTGTAGGTGTTATTCCAGAGCATCGCGGCCAAGGAATTGCTAGAGCGCTAATGGCCCTCATCACTGAGTGGGCAAAAATGCAAGGTTCAAACGCGATGATGTTAGAAGTAAAGATTGATAACTTGGAAGCGATTTCCTTATATGAATCCCTTGGATATTTGAAGTTAAATATTCGGAAAGATTATTTTGGCAGTGGCCTGGATGCGTTAGTGATGCGGAAAGATTTAACATGAGTGCGCCAATTGTCTTAGGAATCGAAACTTCGTGCGATGAAACTGCCGTCGGAATTGTTCGTGGGCGGAGTTTATTAGCCAATGTCATTGCATCCAGTGTCGAAGAGCATGCACGTTTTGGTGGTGTTGTTCCAGAGATTGCAAGTCGCGCACATTTAGAGGCGATGCAGCCAACGATTAAACAGGCATTGAAGGATGCCAATATTTCATTAAGCGATATCGATTCCGTTGCCGTTACTGCGGGTCCAGGATTAGTCGGTGCACTCTTAGTTGGAGTTGGAGCGGCAACTGGCTTGGCACTTGGCTTAGATAAACCAATCTTTGCCGTTAATCACTTGGCTGCGCACATTAGTGTTGACGCCCTCACTCACACAGAAACTTTGACTCCAACAATTGCTTTGCTCGTAAGTGGCGGGCACTCATCACTGTTGCAAGTCGATGACATCACTGGTTCGATTACTAAACTCGGTGCCACGATGGATGATGCCGCGGGTGAGGCCTTCGATAAAATTGCACGTGTGATGAGATTAGGATTCCCCGGCGGCCCAGCTATTGACGCTCTCGCCAAAACCGGGGATGCCGAATCAATTAGTTTTCCGCGAGCGCTAACAACATCTAATGATTGGCAAACTCGTCCATTTGATTTCTCATTCTCTGGTTTAAAAACCGCGGTCGCTAGATATTTAGAAGCCACCACTGACTATGCCAAGGCCAATGTCGCAGCATCTTTTCAAGAGGCGATCGTCGATGTACTACTTCTTAAATCGCTGGCGGCATGTAAAGCCTCAGGTATCGATTCATTGTTAATTGCAGGGGGAGTGGCCGCTAACTCACGGCTTCGAGCCGTGGCCGAGGCGCGCTGCGTAAAGGCAGGTGTCCGCCTGCGGATTCCAGCCCCTGGTTTATGTACCGATAACGGGGCTATGGTCGCCGCGTTGGGCTCACTCATGGTCTCGGCCGGGTGCGCTGCCAGCCCTATCGCCTTTGACGCCGATTCCAGCCTGCCTGTAACAACGATTTCAGTACAAGATTAATTGACTGACCTATAGATCTCTCGTCGATGTCCTAAATCGATAATCAGAATAATCAGGCGACCTGAATCAATTGAGTAGAGAATTCGGTAGTCGCCAACACGGACTCGAAAGTAATCGCTACCCTTAATTTTGACCGCAAGAGGAGGCCGCGGGTTATCTCCCAACAATTCAATGGCCGCATAAATTCTTAACTGATCTTGTTTCTCTAATCTCTCTAAGGATTTTCGTGCAACTGCTTTAAATTCAATCTTGAAATGGCTCACACCAAACCGAGTTCACTCTTAACTTGATCCCAAGGAATTGATGGGGAAGTGTCTCTAAGGGAGGCCTCAATTGAGGCAAGGTCTTCCATATCTTCAAGTGCGGATAGGAGCTCTTCGTAGCGTGAAGGGCTCACAACTACCGCTGCTGGAACTCCATGACGTGAAATGGTAATTGCCTCGGTTTGAGCTTGGTCTATCAGAGATGGAAGCTCACGACGGGCATCACTTAATGGAATAGTGGTCATGAGAAAAATGTACAGTATAAAGATTTATATGTACATTTTGATTGAATTCTCCGATTTGCTGGCGGGAATATGCTCGCCTAGAGTTGGCGTTAGCACTCACGGGTCCACACTGCTAACGGGCCTGCACGAGGAAAACAACGCACAAGAGGAGCTAAACACATGGCCATTAAGCCACTAGAAGATCGCATCGTTATTAAGACTAATGAGGCTGAGACAACAACAGCGTCAGGTCTTGTAATCCCAGATACAGCAAAAGAGAAGCCACAAGAGGGCGTAGTTCTCGCCGTTGGACCAGGTCGCTTTGATGACGGCGTACGCGTTCCAATGGATGTAAAAGTTGGCGACGTTGTTTTGTACAGCAAGTACGGCGGAACTGAAATCAAGCACGGTGGAGATGACCTCTTAGTGCTTTCAGCTCGCGACATTCTCGCTGTAATCGAGAAGTAGATGGGAAAGTCTCTTCAATTCGATGACCACGCACGTCGTGCGATGGAGCGTGGCGTCAATATTCTTGCCGACACGGTCAAGGTAACTCTTGGACCTAAAGGTCGCAACGTTGTAATCGCTAAATCTTATGGTGCTCCCATCATTACAAATGATGGTGTGACAATTGCTAAAGAGATTGAACTCTCAGATCCAGTTGAAAACATGGGCGCTCAGTTAGTTAAAGAAGTTGCAACTAAGACTAATGACGTCGCCGGTGATGGAACAACAACTGCAACCGTGCTTGCACAAGCGATGGTTAAAGAGGGGATCCGCAACTTAGCCGCTGGCGCACAGCCAATGGATATTAAGACAGGAATCGAAGCGGCGGTAGCTGCAGTCTCTGAAAAACTTAGCGCACTAGCAACTCCAGTAAATGGAAAAGCACAGATTGCCGATGTTGCAACTATCTCAGCGCAAGATCGAGCAATTGGAGATTTAATCTCAGAGGCTTTTGAGAGAGTCGGCAAAGATGGCGTCATCACTGTTGAGGAAGCATCAACAACTGGCTTGGATCTCGAGTTCACTGAGGGAATGCAGTTCGATAAGGGCTACATCTCTCCATACTTTGTAACCGATCAAGATCGCATGGAGGCAATCCTTGAAGATGCTTACGTGCTTATCTCGGCCGGGAAAATCTCAGCCCTTGCAGATTTACTTCCAATTCTTGAAAAGGTTTCGGCATCATCGAAACCACTGTTAATTATCGCCGATGATATTGAGGGTGAAGCTCTCTCGACTTTGGTAGTAAACCGGATGCGTGGAGTCTTTGCATCTGCTGCGGTAAAGGCACCAGGCTTTGGCGATCGTCGCAAGGCAATGTTGCAAGATATTGCAACATTAACTGGCGGACAGGTGATTTCAGCAGAAGTCGGAATGAAGCTTGATGCAGTCACTCTCGAAGATCTCGGGCGCGCACGTCGCATCGTGGTTTCTAAGGATGCAACAACAATCGTTGAAGGTGCAGGAGACAAGGCCGCAGTTGCTGGCCGTGTTAACGAGCTTCGCAAAGAGATTGAAAACTCGGACTCCTCATGGGATAAAGAGAAGTTGCAAGAGCGTGTAGCAAAGCTCGCTGGTGGAGTCTGCGTAATCAAAGTTGGTGCACACACTGAGGTTGAACTCAATGAGAAGAAGCACCGTCTTGAAGATGCAATCTCTGCAACGCGCGCGGCAGTTGAAGAGGGAATCGTCGTCGGCGGAGGCGCTGCCCTTGTGCATGCAGCCGATGTCCTAGAGGGCGATCTAGGATTCGCTGGAGACAAGGCCGTCGGAGTTCGCTTAGTTCGCAAAGCATGCGATGAACCACTTCGTTGGATTGCAGAAAACGCTGGCCTTGAAGGCTACGTAGTAGTTGCTAAAGTTCGCGCGATGAAGGATAACGAAGGCTTTAACGCTGCAACTGATCTCTATGGCGATCTTGCAAAAGATGGCGTCATCGATCCAGTTAAGGTAACACGATCAGCGCTTGCAAACGCAGCATCGATTGCGGCAATGTTCATTACAACTGAAGCAGTTGTATTCGAACGTCCAGCCGATGCACCAGCCGATGCAGGTGGCAGTGGCCACTCACATGGTCCAGGTGGACACAGCCACTAAGTAATTAAAAAAAAGAACCCCCGCAGATTTTTTTCTGCGAGGGGTTCTTTTTGTTTCTTAACTCAGGAGGAGAGTTAAATCTCAAGAGGCGTGATATAAATCTGTTTTCTCATCGTTGTTTATTATTCCTAATCGATCATCTTCAGAGAGACCGCCCCAAATCCCATAAGGCTCTTGCACCGCGAGGGCATGTGTGCGACAGGCCAGCATCACGGGACAGGTTGCGCAAATAGCCTTGGCGGTATTTTCGCGGTTACGACGACGAGGTCCACGTTCGCCGTCGGGATGGAAAAACATCTCAGTCGGAAGATCTCGACAAAGACCCTCATACTGCCACTCCCATTCATCGGCAACGGGGCGGGGTAATCTCGATAATTCAGCCATGGCCCAACCATACAACCGCGCCGTAGGTTGTTCAAGCCAATTCGAGCCACACTTCCTTCAAAATCTGAACTTTGGAGTGGTGAGTAGGCTCTCTTAGCGCAACGATAGGCACATGGCGATCAACGAAGAACTCCTGACAGTAGCGGCTGTGGCACGCCGGTTAGGAGTAGCCCCCGCCACGCTGCGTACGTGGGATAGGCGATATGGACTCGGGCCGTCGCTACATGTCACTGGAGAGCATCGACGGTACTGCCCATTGGATGTGGCTAAGTTAATGATGATGCGTCGACTCATTTCAGCTGGGGTTGCACCATGCGATGCAGCTAAAAAGGCCAACGCGCAAGACGATGAAAATTGTTGTGAAGTGATTAAGCATGAGTTTGAAGCTCGCGATGAGTTAGTAGTGGCAATTTATAAAGCTGCCCAGAGTTTTGACGTAGAGTATATTGAAAGCGAGCTGAGAAGAGATTTTGCCAAACATGGCGTGAACTCAACATGGATGCAAGTCATTACTCCAGTTTTAGTTTTGGTCGGAAAAAATTGGGAGGAAACTGGAAAAGGCATTGAAGTTGAACACTTACTATCCGAAATATTAAAACGAATTCTCCGTGAATGTGTTCAAACGGCCAATAAGCCAATTAATGCGCGTCCAGTTCTCTTAGCCGCAGTAGGAGATGAGCTACATTGTTTGGCACTTCACGCTTTAGCTGCTGCGTTGGCAGAGCGAAGAATTGAAAGCCATTTCTTAGGCTCGCGAACACCGCTAGAAGCAATCTCAGGAATGGTAACTCGATTCGCGCCTCCGGCAATTTTCCTCTGGGCCCAATTAGAAGAAAATGCACTACCTGAGTTCTTTCGAGAACTACCGGCAGTCCGCCCCACTCCAAGAATTGTCCTCGGCGGACCAGGGTGGGATCGCAATACTTGCACGGGGGTTGTGCTGGTTGAGGATTTATCACAGGCCTGCCTTGAAATCGAGCGTGCCGTAGGAGTTTAAAGCCCCGATAGACTTCGCACCTTCACGAACTGCACAAATGAGGAGGCGCATTGAGCGAGAACGATAAAGTCGCAATGCTTGGCCTGACCTATGACGATGTGCTGCTTCTTCCAGATGCCTCAGATGTTGTTCCCTCAGAAGTCGACACAACCACTCAATTAACTCGCACCATTTCAATTGCCGTTCCTTTAATTTCATCGGCGATGGATACCGTTACTGAATCTGCAATGGCAATCGCCATGGCTAAAGTCGGCGGAATCGGCATTATCCATCGCAACTTGCCGATTGCAGATCAAGTAACGCACTTAAAATTAGTCAAGAACGTTGGCTTAGCAGGAGCTGCAGTTGGAGTTGGCGACGATGGATTTGCACGCGCACAAGCCTTGATCGAAGCGGGGGTAGATGTAGTTGTTGTCGATACCGCACATGGTCATCACAGGGCAGTACTCGAAGCTATTTCACGAATAAAGAAATTCTCACCAACGATACAGATTATCGGTGGCAATGTAGCAACACGTGCTGGTGCACAAGCGCTCATAAACGCCGGTGCAGATGCGGTAAAAGTTGGAGTTGGTCCAGGTTCAATTTGCACAACTAGAGTTGTTGCAGGTGTTGGAGTACCACAAGTAACTGCAATTATGGAGGCTGCTAAGGCATGCAATAAAGCCGGCATACCTTTAATCGCCGATGGTGGACTTCAATACTCAGGCGACATAGTTAAAGCTATTGTTGCTGGGGCCAATTCGGTAATGCTTGGATCATTGCTCGCAGGATGTCAAGAATCCCCTGGTGAGCTTGTTGAGATTAGTGGAGTCAAGTACAAGGCATATCGAGGAATGGGCTCCCTCGGTGCAATGCAATCGCGCGGTGAACAAAAATCTTATTCAAAGGATCGCTATATGCAAGACGATGTTTTATCTGAAGATAAATTAGTTCCCGAAGGAATTGAAGGCAAAGTAATTTTTCGCGGTAGTGTTGAAGATGTTGTGCATCAACTCGTCGGTGGACTCCGTTCAGGAATGGGATATGCCGGTGCTCCAGATATTCAAACTCTGCGCCGTGAAGGACGATTAATTCAAATCACTGCAGCGGGTCTGCAAGAGAGCCATCCACACGATGTGGCACATGTAGCCGATGCACCCAATTATCAAACGAGAGGTCGCACATGAGCGAAGTTGAGATTGCACCCGGAAAGCGCGCTCGCACCGCATACTCTTTTGATGACATAGCAATTGTCCCAAGTCGTCGAACACGTGACCCAGAAGAGGTCTCAACGGCTTGGCAAATCGATGCATACAAATTTGATTTACCGATGCTTGCAGCACCCATGGACTCAGTAGTATCTCCAGAGACAGCGATTGAAATAGGTCGCCTTGGTGGCGTTGGAGTTTTAAACCTTGAAGGTCTGTGGACTCGCTATGAAGATCCGCGAATTCCGCTAGGAGAAATCGCATCAATGCCAGATAAGCATGCGACTCAACGCATGCAAGAGATTTATAAGGAGCCCATCAAACCTGAGCTCATTAAGGAGCGGATACAGCAGATTCGGGATGCAGGCGTCACGGTTGCCGCCTCACTTTCTCCTGCGCGCACTGTTCAACTCCACAAAGCCGTTATTGATGCAGGTGTTGATATTTTTATTATCCGCGGAACAACGGTCAGTGCCGAACATGTTGCCGCTGAATCCGAAGCGCTAAATCTTAAAAAATTTATTTATGAACTCGACGTTCCCGTGATTGTGGGCGGTGTAGCTACGGCGACGGCGGCACTTCACTTAATGCGTGCAGGTGCTGCTGGTGTATTAGTTGGTTTCGGTGGCGGCGCAACTCACACAACACGTAAAGTCTTAGGAATCGAAGTACCCATGGCGTCAGCAGTTGCTGAAGTTGCATCGGCTCGTCGGGAATATCTAGATGAGTCTGGTGGGCGGTACGTTCATGTAATTGCAGATGGGGCTGTTGGTCGAAGCGGTGACATCGCAAAGGCGATTGCCTGTGGAGCAGATGCCGTCATGATGGGATCTCCACTTGCTAAGGCGAGCGAAGCACCTGGACTTGGCTGGCACTGGGGATCAGAGGCACATCACCAGGTATTGCCACGTGGAGAACGTGTTTCGGTCGGCACGGTTGGAACACTTGAGGAGATTTTACTTGGACCTTCACGAACATCAGATGGTTCAATGAATTTATTTGGCGCACTCCGCCGCGCAATGGCTACCTGCGGTTACTCCGATGTTAAAGAGTTCCAGCGCGTAGAGGTACTTATTCATCGTGCCTAATGATCGTGGTGTACTTGTAGTCGATTTCGGGGCGCAATATGCCCAGCTCATTGCCCGCCGTGTTCGCGAGGCCAATGTGTATAGCGAAATCGTTCCATCGACAATTTCAGCGGCAGAGATACGTTCTAAGAATCCATCTGCAATTATCTTGTCAGGTGGGCCATCGAGTGTGTATGCCGAAAATGCGCCGGATTTCGATACCGCTATCTTTGCCTTAGATATTCCTATTTTTGGAATCTGCTATGGATTTCAAGTGATGGCCGCGGCTCTCGGCGGCGTTGTGAGTCAAACAGGAAAATCGGAGTTTGGCCGTACTGAAATTCAAGTTTTGCAATCAACAAAAATCTTTGCAAAACTTCCGGCACAGCAAAACGTATGGATGTCACATGGAGATGCAGTTACGAGCGCCCCATCCGATTTTATTGTGTGTGCAACAACTGCGGATACTCCAATCGCCGCATTTGAAAATGCAACTGGTGAAATAGCCGGAGTTCAGTTTCACCCTGAAGTAATGCACTCCGAGCATGGTCAAGAAATCTTGCAGAATTGGTTAGTAAATATTGCTAAATGTGATGCGACATGGACAACTACAAATATTGTCGAAACAGAAGTTGCTGAAGCAAAGGCGCAAATTGGAGATAAGCGAGTAATTTGTGGCTTATCTGGTGGCGTGGATTCAGCCGTTGCAGCTGCCATAATCCAACGCGCCGTAGGAACTCAATTGACGTGCGTATTTGTTGATCACGGCTTGCTGCGCAAAGGTGAAGCCGAGCAAGTTGAACGTGATTTTGTTGCATCCACTGGTGTCAATCTAGTTGTCGTAGACGCAAAGAAAATTTTCTTAGCCGCGCTAAAAGGAGTGATAGATCCAGAAGAAAAACGAAAGATAATTGGACGTGAATTTATTCGGGTATTTGAACAAGCAGCCCGCGATATCGCATCAGGTGGGGAAGTAGAGTTTTTAGTTCAGGGCACGCTTTATCCAGATGTAGTTGAGTCTGGTGGTGGTACGGGCACGGCAAATATTAAATCTCACCACAATGTTGGTGGTTTGCCTGATGATCTCACATTTACATTAGTCGAGCCACTTCGCTCATTGTTTAAAGATGAAGTTCGCCAGGTGGGAATTGAGTTGGGCCTGCCGAAAGAAATCGTTTGGCGCCAACCATTTCCTGGGCCAGGACTTGGAATCAGAATTGTCGGTGAAGTAACGCAAGAGCGTTTGGAGCTTCTGCGTGAGGCAGATTCAATCGCCCGCTTTGAATTGAAAGCGGCGGGTTTAGATCGTGATATTTGGCAGTGCCCAGTTGTTTTGTTAGCTGAAGTTCGGTCGGTCGGCGTGCAGGGTGATGGTCGTACATATGGACATCCCATCGTTTTGAGGCCTGTTTCCAGTGAAGATGCCATGACTGCAGATTGGTCGAGAGTTCCCTATGAAATTCTTGAGAAAATTTCGACTCGAATTACCAATGAGGTGCGAGAAGTCAATAGAGTCGTGTTAGATATAACCAGTAAACCACCCGGTACTATCGAATGGGAATGACCATGAAAAGAATTTTAGTAGTGTGTATTTCTCTTACTCTTGCTTTAACGACTTCAGTAGTTGCAGCTAATGCTGCAAAGATATCGACGCCAGTAAAATGTGTCGCGACTAAAGCAATAGGTCATACTCCAAAAGTAGTAAAGCCAATTGCAAAACCGTTCACCAAACTTCCTAAAACTTTTACACTTAATACTAATTGTGGAACGATTGTAATTACAACTGTAGGAAATAAAGCCCCTTGGACGCTCACTGAAATGTCCACACTTGCCAAAGCCGGCTACTTTGATGGCTCTTTGTGTCATCGCCTGACAACTGCCGGAATCTACGTTCTACAGTGTGGCGACCCAACTGCAACCGGCACAGGTGGCCCAGGATTCACATATCCCGATGAGAATCTTCCGGCTAATGCGCTCAACAACTATCCAGCCGGCACGGTTGCAATGGCTAATTCAGGACCGGGCACTAATGGAAGCCAATTCTTTCTAGTATTTGCCGACACAACGTTAGGTCCTGATTACACAATTTGGGGAAAGATTACAAAAGGTTTAGAAATTGTACAAGCAATCGCTAAAGCCGGAGTCAAAGGTGGCGGGTCAGATGGAACACCTAATACAAAGATTGCACTTACTAAAGTAAGAGTTCGCTAATTTGTATTAACTATTTTGAAGGCTTCAGCGATGCGACCTTCTGCAAACCCAGCGGCAAGAGCGTTGCGTTGACCCCACTCACGAACCATCACCTCTAAATTCTCATTATGTGCGGTCTGTGATGCATGAGCATGCAGAGCCTTCATCTTTAAATCAAATGTATCGGTGATGTCTACAAAGTGATCTGGGTTAGCAAAAGCACTTACCCAAACCTCTTTGACTCGCCATGGCGCCAGAGATTCTTCGTGAAGCAGATCGGTAAATGCAAAAGGATTTCGCGCATCTGGGTAAACAGCTTGAATTGCAGCCTCACCGGCTGCTAAATGGTCTGGATGACTAGCACCAATACGATCCCAATTACGTTCTGGACTTTGGCAGACTAAGCGATCAGGTTGGGAGATTCGAATCTGTCGGACTAAATCTTTTCGTAGACTAATTGTCGGCTCTAAGTGACCATCAACGTAATTGAGGAAAGTTATATCCGTAACGCCAATTGCTGCGCCAGCCTCGCGCTGTTCACGTTGACGAATTGCTGGCATCTCCTCTTTAGTAAATCCAGATTCTTCGCCACCTTGATCACCATTTGTACAAAAGACGTAGGCGACTTCAATACCTTTTTTAACCCACTGGGCAATTGTTCCAGAGGCACCAAAATCTGAATCATCAGGGTGGGCACTAATGACTAAAACTCGTTTGATCTCACTATCGGCGATCGGTTCCATTGTCGTAGCCTAATAGACTTAGGCTCATGGAGAGCGCTGAAAACTTATTATCAGAACTCAACCCCGCACAGATCGCCGCAGTTACTCATGCGGGAGGCCCTTTATTGGTTGTCGCTGGAGCCGGCTCTGGAAAGACCCGAGTTCTCACACGTCGTATTGCTTATTTAATGTCCCATCGAAATGTAGCTCCGTATCAAATTTTAGCAATTACATTTACTAATAAGGCCGCCGGAGAGATGAAAGCACGCGTCGGCGAATTAGTTGGTCCAGTTGCCCAATCGATGTGGGTTTCGACCTTTCACTCTGCCTGTGTCCGCATATTGCGACAAGAAGCGATGCGGTTGGGGTATAGCAATTCATTTTCAATCTACGACTCTGCTGATTCACTTCGTTTAGTGACTATCGTAGCTAAAGAGTTAAATTTGGATTCGAAGCGCTATCCCGCACGGCAATTTCAAGTAATGATTTCAAATGCAAAAAATGAACTTATGGGACCTCAAGATTATTTAAATGCAACAAGCAATGCCTTTGAACAGGTTGTAGCCGATGTCTTCAGCATTTACCAGCAACGTTTACAGCGTGCCAATGCAATGGATTTTGATGATTTGATTTTAAAAACCGTAGAGGTTCTGCAGCAATTCCCAGAGGCAAAAGCTCGCTTTAGATCTCGCTTTCGCCATGTTTTAGTTGATGAGTATCAAGATACGAACCACGCTCAGTATATTTTGGTTAAAGAGTTAGTTGGAAGTGACAATGAGAAATTGGCGCCAGCAGAGTTGTGTGTTGTTGGAGATGCAGATCAATCTATTTATGGCTTTCGTGGTGCCACAATTCGAAATATCTTGCAATTCGAACTTGATTATCCGAATGCCACAACAGTTTTACTTGAACAAAATTATAGATCGACACAAAATATTCTCAATGCAGCAAATTCAGTTATAACTAAGAATGAGAGCCGCAAAGAGAAAAACCTCTGGACAGATTCGGGTTCAGGCGCACTCCTTACCGGCTATGTAGCAGAGAATGAACACGACGAAGCGAGATTTGTTGCCGATGAAATTCGGGCACTTCAACGTGATGAAAAATCACGGCCTGGAGACACCGCAATTTTTTATCGCACGAATGCACAGTCTCGTGTCTTTGAAGAAGTATTTATGCGTGAAGCGTTGCCATACAAAGTCGTCGGTGGATTACGATTCTATGAACGCCGCGAAGTTAAAGATTTATTGGCATATCTAAGAGTGTTAGCTAACTTAGAGGATGAGATTTCTCTCCGTAGGATCATTAATCTACCTAAACGCGGAATTGGTGATACATCTATAGATTATGTGGATCAATTTGCCAGTGCGCAAGGAATATCTTTTTGGGCGGGTTTACTTAGATGTTCTGAGGCAACCGGGTTACCTGCTCGTGCAGCGCAGTCGATTCAAGAGTTTACTTCAATGATTAGTGCTCTCCACGTTTTAGTTGAAGCTAAGACGCGACCTTCGGTAATCGTTGAGGCAGCACTCGAACAGTCAGGTCTATTGAAGGAGTTAGCCGATAGCACCGACCCCCAAGATGAGGTCCGAGTTGAGAATTTGAAGGAATTAGTGGCGGTTTCAATGGAGTACGAGGAGCGTGATTTTGAAGAACTTAATGAAGATGAGGAGATTTCATTGGCAGGCTTCTTGGAGAAAGTTTCCTTAGTTGCCGATGCTGACGAGATTCCTGAGGGTGATGACCACGGTGGAGTTGTAACTATGATGACTTTACATACTGCAAAAGGTCTTGAGTTCCCAACAGTATTTTTAACTGGAATGGAAGATGGAGTGTTTCCACACTCACGAACTCTTGGTGAAAAGGATGAGCTTGAGGAGGAGCGACGGTTGGCTTACGTAGGCTTAACTCGTGCACGCGAACGACTTTACATTTCACGTGCGCAATATCGTTCAACATGGGGTGCACCAAATTACAATCCGCCGTCACGTTTTTTAGATGAAATACCGGAAGATGTAATTGAATGGCGCAATGAGAGTTCAACTTCGCTCTCACCATCGTTGATAAAGCGATCTCGGGTTGCAACGTCACCGCCGCCACGGGCTACTGGCAAGAAAGCCTTCTCAATCGAACTGAGCGTCGGAGAACGTGTGTCACATGACACATTTGGTTTAGGCACCGTAATTTCGGTGGCAGGTGAGGCAGATAAGGCAGAGGCCACAATTGAATTTGGACAGTATGGCGAGAAGCGATTGCTGCTGCGTTATGCACCCGTTGAGAAGCTCTAGGATTACCCCCTAATCATGATATGGAGTACTTGTGGATCTCTTTGAATATCAAGCCCGTGGATTATTTGAAAAGCATGGCGTCCCAGTTTTACCTGCAGCTATAGCGACCACGCCGGATGAGGCCGAGGTAGCTGCAAAAAATATCGGTGGGAAAGTAGTTGTGAAGGCACAAGTAAAAACCGGTGGGCGTGGAAAGGCTGGAGGCGTGAAGCTTGCAGTGGATGCCGTCGATGCGCGGGAAAAAGCAGGTGCAATTCTCGGAATGGACATTAAGGGTCACATAGTTCGCACGGTTATGATTGCAGCCGCGGCACCCATTGAATCTGAGTATTACTTAGCAATTCTCCTTGATCGCTCAAACCGAACATTTTTAGTTATGGCCTCAGTCTCTGGTGGAATGGACATCGAAGAGGTGGCTCGCACAGCTCCTGAGAAATTAGCCAAGATTCCAGTTTCCGCAGTCGATGGAATAAGTGCAGCTAAGGCAAAAGAGATTGTTAGTGCAGCTAAATTTCCATTTGATGTAGCAGACCAAGTTGCCGAAGTTTTGTTGAAGCTATGGGAAGTTTTTCAATCTGAGGATGCAACTTTGGTCGAAGTCAATCCACTCGTGAAGACTAAAGATGGAAAAGTTATTGCACTTGATGGGAAAATCACGTTAGATGATAACGCTGAGTTCCGTCAGAGTGAGCATGCAGCTCTAGTTGACCACGAGGCCACAAACGAACTCGAAGCGGCCGCGAAGGCGAAAGATTTGAATTATGTGAAACTAGAAGGACAAGTTGGAATTATTGGCAATGGCGCAGGACTGGTAATGAGCACGCTCGACGTTGTTGCAGATGCTGGGAAAAAGTATGGCGGGGTTTTACCGGCCAACTTCCTAGATATTGGTGGAGGTGCTTCTGCTCAGATTATGGCCGATGGACTCTCGATTATTCTCGGCGATAGTGATGTTAAGAGTGTTTTCGTAAATGTCTTTGGCGGCATTACTTCATGTGATGCCGTAGCAACTGGAATTGTTCAGGCGCTTGAACTTCTAGGTCATAAAGCCACCAAACCCATCGTTGTTCGTTTAGATGGCAACAATGTATTAGAGGGGCGTGCAATTTTGGCCAAAGCGGGACACCCATTAATCGAACAGGTCGACACAATGGATGGAGCAGCAGACCGTGCTGCAGAGTTGGCGGCGTTATAAATGGCAATTTTTCTCAATGAAAACTCGGTTGTAATTGTTCAAGGCATGACTGGCTCTGAGGGGACTAAACACACTCGTCGTATGTTGGCATCTGGAACCAAGGTCGTTGGAGGCGTTACTCCAGGCAAAGGTGGACAAATCGTTGATATAGATGGTCACCAACTTCCCGTGTTTAACACGGTCGCGCAGGCGATGAGTGCGACAGGGGCAAATACTTCTGTTGTATTTGTTCCACCAAAATTTGCCAAAGCCGCGGTCATTGATGCTATTGATTCAGCCATGCCTCTAGTAGTTGTTATTACAGAGGGTATCCCCGTTCACGATACCGCAAGTTTTTATGCCTACTCCGTAAGCAAAGGAACTACACGCATTATTGGTCCTAACTGTCCTGGATTAATAAGTCCTGGAAAATCTAATGTTGGAATTATTCCAGCCGACATTACAGGTGCGGGTCCAATCGGCTTAGTTTCAAAATCTGGAACGCTTACGTACCAAATGATGTACGAGCTTCGTGATATCGGTTTTAGTACGGCAATCGGAATCGGTGGAGATCCCATTATTGGAACAACTCACATCGATGCACTACGAGCGTTTCAAGATGACCCGGATACAAAAGCGATTGTCATGATTGGTGAAATCGGTGGCGATGCTGAAGAGCGTGCAGCTGCATTTATTGCAGAGCATGTAACTAAACCCGTAGTCGGATATGTCGCCGGATTTACTGCCCCTGAAGGCAAAACAATGGGACATGCAGGTGCAATTGTCTCTGGCTCTTCTGGAACTGCTCAGGGAAAGAAAGATGCACTGGAAGCTGCCGGCGTAAAAGTCGGTCAGACTCCCACTGAGACCGCTCAGTTGTTGCGCGAAATCTTGGGGCGTTAAAGAAAATGTTCGCACGTGTACTTGGGTCAACGTTGACCCAAGTGCTGCGTAGTGTTGCGTTAGTTCTACTCCCAACCTCTTTTATCGCTTTACTAGCATGGGCTACAGCGGGTAGTGCCACTGGAAACACCGGTGATCCATTACGCGCGGCGATATGGATTTGGCTGGGTGCTCATCACATTCCATTCACACTTGCCCTGCCTCCAGCAAATGCCGCTGGATTTCTATCCTATTTGCCACTCGGAGCTTTAGTAATTCCAGTTTTGGCAGTTCGAAATGGCGTGGCGCGTCTCATTGATCGACTAGATGGAAATCCATCACTTCTCACTGCGGCTCGAACGCTTTTTGCCATTCTTTACAGTGGCATTGGAACTCTCTTTGCATTCTTTAGTTCAACTTCGGGAGTCACACCAATGTGGTATCTGGCACCCGTTTTCTTGCTTCCGCTAACTTTGATTAGTGCTGCAAGCGTGGGCCGTCGATTGATTTTCGGACAGGCGATTCTCTATAGCACTCGAATACTCTCACTCTTATTAGGGATTTCTTCAATTGTCTTTGGAGCGTTAATCTTCATTAATCTCTCTACAGTTAAAAGCTTAACTGTGGTTCTTGAGCCTGGAATAATAGGAGGGTTCTTACTTTTACTCCTTAACATTCTCTATATCCCAAATGCAATTATCGCCACACTTAGTTACTTTTCAGGCGCTGGCTTTGCAATTGGCACCGGCTCCATAATTTCACCACTAAGTTATCACCTCAATTCAATTCCAGCGTTTCCATTGTTAGGCGCTCTTCCATCCAACACATCTCGTTTTGCACTTTTTGGAATTTTAGTCATTGTTTTATCAGGTGTACTACTTACAAGTTGGACAGTGACGCTAAGTTCCAGAATTCTGATTCAATCACTGTGTATTTCAGTAGTTATCACCGCACTTATTGCATATGCTGGAAGCGGAGCTTTAATTACGGAGGCCATGTCGGCCATGGGTGTATCGCCATGGAAGTTCACTCTCGCACTTAGTGGAGAGTTAATTATCGGAGCTTTACTCGCATTGTATCTTCCGAGAATTGGCAGGCGATAGTGGCTTGCAGGCTAGTAATTTTGGCGTCAGGAACTGGCTCCATTGCTCAAGCAATAATTGATGCCCACGAGCTAGATATCGAAGTTGTGGCTGTACTAAGTGATCAAATTACCTCTCAAGTTTTAGAGAGAGCGAAAATCGCTGGGATTCCGACTGATTGCATTCCAGTTGGTAATTCACGAGAGCTGTGGAACATTGAAATTATTGAAAAAACTGCGGGCTTTGAACCAGATCTAGTTGTCAGTGCAGGCTTTATGCGGATATTACCGCCCGATTTTGTCAATCGTTTTCCGACTATAAATATTCATCCCTCCCTTCTGCCCGATTTCCCGGGGGCTCACGCCGTGCGCGATGCTTTAGCCGCTGGCGTGCCAAAGACTGGTTCAACGGTTCACTGGGTCGATGCAGGAGTCGACACTGGTCCAATAATTACACAAATGCAGGTTCCGGTACTTCCTCATGATGATGAAAGAACTCTTCATGAGAGAATTAAGGAAGTAGAACGAGGTCTCATGGTTGCGACCATCGCCCTAATCCTTCCAACTCTGGAGCAAAATGTCTGAACTAAAACCTATACGTCGTGCCCTAGTCAGCGTCTATGACAAGACACGTCTTCTGGAGGTAGGAGAGATATTGAGTGATGCAGGAGTCGAAATTCTCTCTACAGGTTCGACGGCTTCAGCGCTATCTGCAGCGGGTATTCCAGTAACAGAAGTGAGTGCTTACACAGGTTTCCCGGAAATCATGGGTGGCCGAGTAAAGACGTTACATCCTCGTGTGCACTCCGGAATCTTGGCCGATCACAATAACCCCGACCACATGGCGGCGATTGCTGGGCTAAATATTGATCCATTTGATTTAGTCATTATTAATCTCTATCCCTTTGCTGCAACTATTGCATCAGGGGCCAGTTTTGCCGAATGTATCGAACAGATAGATATTGGCGGTCCCTCAATGTTGCGCGGTGCTGCTAAGAATCACGGTTCAGTTGCAGTAATTAGTCACACTTCCCAGTACGACGAATTGATTAATGCAGTTAAATCCGGTGGATTCACATTGGCGCAGCGCAGAGCGTTAGCTCTTAAGGCTTTCAGGACAACGGCTGAATATGACTTAGCAATCGCTACATGGTTAGGGCACAGTGAAGAATTACCTGATTGGTTTGGTCGCATTTACCATCGTGAAAACTCGCTTCGCTATGGGGAAAATCCCCATCAGAGCGCCGCGATTTATTCAGGTGGAGCCGCCGGAATTGTTGACGCTGTCCAATTGCACGGCAAGGAGATGTCATTTAATAATTACACCGACGCCGATGCTGCTTGGCGCGCGGCCCTTGATCACGAAGATTCATGTGTAGCCATTATTAAGCATGCAAATCCATGTGGAATTGCGACGGCCAGCGATATTGCAACAGCGCACAAAAAGGCGCACGACTGTGATCCAGTTTCCGCATTTGGTGGTGTAGTTGCAGCTAATCGTGAAGTTACTCTGGAAATGGCGAACCAACTCTCTGAAATATTTACCGAAGTTGTCATAGCACCGAGTTATGAGGTGAGTGCATTAGAACTACTAACTAAAAAGCCATCGATTCGAATTCTCCAATGCGGGGTTTTAAAGATTTCTTCGGCTGAGATGCGTCCAGTATCCGGCGGAATCTTATTGCAACACATGGATTTAATTGATGCACCGGGTGATTCACCCACGAACTGGAAGCAAGTCAGTGGAGAACCAGTGAGTGCAGAACTCATGAAGGAGCTCGAGTTTGCTTGGAGATCGGTGCGCGCAGTAAAAAGCAATGCGATTGTATTAAGCAGTAATGGCGCATCAGTTGGAATTGGAATGGGACAGGTAAATCGTGTTGATTCTGCGCGTTTAGCGGTGGCACGCGCAGGGGATCGAGTTAAAGGCTCGGTTGCAGCAAGCGATGCTTTCTTCCCCTTTGCCGACGGCCTACAAATTTTAATTGATGCAGGAATTAGCGCTGTAGTTCAACCTGGTGGAAGTGTTCGTGATGAGGAGATTATTGCGGCGGCTCAAAGCGCTGGCGTTGCGATGTTTTTCACAGGTACACGCCATTTCTCTCACGCATAGGGCTGCAATAGGATTGCTCGCATGAGCGCACAGATACTAGATGGCAAGGCGTTTGCAGCTTCGATTAAATCCCAACTCGCAGTTCGAGTAGTCGAACTCAAATCTCGAGGAATCACTCCGGGCCTGGGCACAGTATTGGTTGGCGATGACCCTGGCTCGCACTCTTATGTTGGTGGAAAGCATCGCGACTGTCATGAAGTTGGAATCAATTCAATTCGTGTAGACCTTTCAGCCGATGCTACAGAGGCCGATGTCATGGCTGCAATTAAAGATCTCAATGCATCATCTGAATGCACTGGCTACATTGTGCAACTTCCTTTGCCTAAGGGGATTAATACCCAGCGAGTACTAGAGGCGATTGATCCATCTAAAGATGTCGATGGATTGCATCCCATGAACTTGGGCCGCTTGGTCTCTGGCTATGACGCGCCTCTGCCATGTACGCCGCATGGAATTGTTGAACTTCTAACGCACTATGGAATTAGTACCAAAGGTGCTGAAGTGACGGTAATTGGGCGAGGACTCACAGTTGGTCGACCACTGGGATTATTGCTTACACGAAAACAGGAAAATGCGACTGTAACCTTGACGCATACTGGAACAAAAGATTTGCTCACCCACACCAAGAACGCCGACATTATTGTTGCAGCGATTGGGCAAGCACATTTCCTTAAGGCTGAAATGATTAAATCCGGCGCAGTTGTAATTGATGTTGGAATATCGCGTACCGATGCTGGCCTGCTGGGTGACGTGGATCCCCGTGTCATGAACGTTGCATCGTGGGTTGCACCAATGCCAGGTGGAGTCGGTCCTATGACACGTGCGATGTTGATAAAAAATGTAGTCGATGCATGCAGCTAAAAATCCGCGTTTTAGGGGCTTTTAGCAACGCTTCGATACTCATTGGCATCGCCTTAGGTATCGGTGGAATCGTGCGAGGTGGGTCACTTTTTATCGCTATCGGAACAGCGGGTGTGGCACTTAATGCACGGAGTTCACGTAAGTTTGACTTTTATTTTCCACTCATTATCGCTATCGCTCTATTTGTGCTGGCAGTTGCACTTCCTCGCGGGCGGTAGAGTTGGCTTAGTGCCACGCAGAGTTAATAGAGGGAGTACGCCATGGGCGGAAAAGTCACAGTAGTCGGTGCAGGTTTTTATGGCTCAACAACCGCACTTCGATTAGCCGAATACAATCTTTTTGACACGGTAGTTCTTACCGATATTGTCGAAGGCAAGCCAGAGGGTTTAGCCCTTGATATGAATCAATCTCGATCTATTGAGGGTTTTGAGACAAAGATTATTGGTGCTACAACTACTGCCGAAGGTGGCGGGTATGAGGCAACGGCAAACTCTGACGTTGTTGTTATTACTGCAGGTCTTCCGCGCAAGCCTGGCATGAGTCGCATGGATTTAATCGGCGTCAACGCTGGAATAGTTCGCGGCGTTGCCGAGAATATTGCAAAGCATTCACCGAATGCCGTAATTATCGTTGTATCAAATCCACTCGATGAGATGACATCCCTTGCTCAACTTGCAACGGGTTTTCCTAAGAACCGCGTGATGGGTCAAGCAGGGATGCTAGATACTGCGCGCTTTACTAACTTCGTGGCTGAAAAACTTGCCGTCAAAGTTAGCGCAGTTAAAACTCTTACTCTGGGATCACATGGTGACACGATGGTTCCAGTTCCAAGTCGCTGCACAGTGAATGGACAAGCACTCAGCGATCTCCTTTCTGCCAGCGAGATTGATGAATTAGTTGATCGGACTCGTAACGGTGGCGCTGAAATTGTTGCACTTCTTAAGACAGGATCGGCGTACTACGCACCCTCTGCTGCAGCTGCTCGTATGGCTAAAGCTGTAATTGAAGATTCAGGTGCTGTTATGCCGGTATGTGCATGGGTGGATGGGGAATATGGAATCTCAGGTGTCTATCTTGGTGTTGAAGCCGAGATTGGTCGCAATGGAGTTAATAAAGTTGTTGAAAGTGCACTCACTGAAGTAGAAGTAGCGGCTCTTAAAGCCGCCGCTGAAGCCGTACGTGCAAAGCAAGCCGATGTCCAAACACTCTAAATAGGGAGCTCAACGTATGGCCAAGATCAAAGTAGAAGGAACCGTAGTCGAGCTAGATGGCGACGAGATGACTCGCATCATCTGGCAGTTCATCAAGGAGTCATTAATTCTTCCTTATCTAGATGTGAACCTTGATTACTACGACCTCGGTATGGAAAATCGGGATGCAACCGATGATCAGGTAACGATTGATTCAGCACATGCTATTCAAAAACATGGCGTAGGTATTAAGTGCGCAACTATCACACCTGATGAGGCACGCGTTGAGGAGTTCGGACTTAAGAAGATGTGGAAATCCCCAAATGGCACCGTTCGTAACATCTTGGGTGGCGTGATTTTTCGCGAGCCAATCATCATCAGTAATGTTCCACGTTTAGTACCTCATTGGACTAAGCCAATCGTTATTGGACGTCACGCATTTGGTGATCAGTACCGTGCCACTGATTTCTTGGTACCAAGTGCTGGTAAGTTGACGATGACATTTGTGCCTGCGGATGGTTCAAAGTCCATCGAATATAACGTCTTTGACTTCCCATCTTCAGGTATTGCGATGGGTATGTACAACATGGATGAATCAATCCGCGACTTTGCGCGAGCTTCCCTTAACTACGGCCTTAATCGTAAGTTCCCAGTATACCTTTCAACTAAAAATACAATCCTGAAGGCCTACGATGGTCGCTTCAAAGATATCTTTGAAGAGATTTTCCAAGCCGAATTTAAAACTGCTTTTGATGCTGCAGGTATCTGGTATGAACACCGCTTAATCGATGACATGGTTGCGATGTCGCTTCGCATGGAGGGTGGATATGTCTGGGCATGCAAGAACTATGACGGCGATGTTCAATCCGACACTGTTGCACAAGGGTATGGCTCACTTGGATTAATGACATCGGTGCTAATGACTCCAGATGGAAAGATTGTCGAGTCCGAAGCTGCACACGGCACTGTGACTCGTCACTACCGTGAGCACCAAAAAGGGAAAACAACATCAACAAATCCGATTGCATCAATCTTTGCTTGGACCCGAGGCTTAGCACACCGTGCAAAGCTAGATAACAACTCCGAACTAGCTGCATTCTGTGCAACGCTAGAGCGTGTCTGTATCGAAACAGTAGAACAAGGGAAGATGACTAAGGATTTAGCGATTCTGATCTCTAAAACTGCGCCATGGCAGACAACGCAAGAGTTCTTAGCATCTATCGATGAAAACCTAAAGAAGGCCATGGCTTAATAAGGGATAAAAATGCAGACTAAAGTCTTTGTCGTCGATGATCACGAGCTTGTTCGAAAAGGTCTAATAGATCTTATCGACGCTGAAGAAGATTTGTCAGTGGTCGGAAGTGCAGCAAATTGCGAAGATGCAATAGTTAATTTTGCAGCTTTAGATGCCGATGTTGCAGTTTTAGATGTGCGCCTGCCAGATGGAAATGGCATTGAACTCTGCCGAGAGCTAATCAACCTCAAGCCTGAGTTAAAAGTATTGATGCTCACTTCATTTCAGGATGATGAAGCCCTACTAGGTGCAGTACTTGGAGGTGCTGTAGGATATCTAATTAAAGATATAAAGAATTTAGAACTCCTGGCTTCAATTCGTAAGGTTGCAACTGGAGAGCGTTTTCTCGATACGAATTTAATCTCTTCTGTGACTAATCGCCTACGTGAAAATAAAAACCCCGCTAGTGAAATCTACGAACTGACCGATCAAGAACAGCGCGTCCTTGAGTTTATTGGCGAGGGTATGACCAACAGAGAGATTGCAAAAAATATGTTCTTGGCCGAAAAGACAGTTAAAAACTATGTTTCTTCACTTCTTAGAAAATTAGGGCTTGAACGCCGCACCCAGGCCGCGGCAATGGCCGTGAGATTGAGCGTAGGTAGAAGTTAAAGGCTTGCACGCCACATAGTTCGAGTACCAGAAGCACCATCTTTAATAATCTCAAACTCCCCACCTCTTGCCACGGCGCGCCGTTCAAGGTTTAGGAGCCCGCTCTTGCGCCCACCTGAAACATATCCCTTTCCATTATCCACGACGCGAATTTCACAATATGTTTGGTTAGCAAGTACTACAAGGTCAATCTTCGTAGCATCTGCATGTCGAATGGCATTGGTAATAAGTTCGCGGATTACCGGGATTACTTGGTCTGTAAGCTCTTTACCAATCACGGTGTCAACTGGACCCTGAAAAGAAGAGGATATTTGGAATCCAGCAACCGCACTAAGAGAGGCAACTTCGCTCACAATTAAAGTCCGAATATCTGCGATGGGATGTTTATCTTGAAGCGCAAAGATTGTTGTCCTAATTTGCTGGACTGTGGAATCAAGATTATCTAACGTACTTTGAATCTTGGTTAAAGATTCTGCTGACAGCGAAGGATCCAACCTAACCGACTGCAGCGAAATTCCTGAGGCAAACAGCCTTTGAATAACTAAATCATGTAAATCGCGAGCTATTCGCTCACGCTCTGCTAAGACACTTACTTGGTTTTGTGCAATATGGCCGCGATAACTATCAATGGCAACGCCAGCAGCCGACGCTAAAACAACCACAAGTTTTTCATCTTCTTCTGTGAAATCTCTTCCATTGCGCTTTTGTGTCAAATAGATACTTCCGTAGAGCTCGTTACGAATTCGAATTGGAACGCCTAAGAATCCCGACATCGCAGGATGTCCTTTTGGAAAGCCAACTGAAGATGGATGGTCCTTTATTACTGAGACACGCAGTGGCTGCGGAACTGCAAGTAAATGTCCAAGTAAACCTTTGCCTTCAGGGAAAGTATCGATCTCATCGGCGGTTTCATCGCTCATGCCAACGTATGTAAAATCCTCAAGTGCTCCATCGGCAGTAATTGAACCGAGAGCTCCATAGGTGCAGTCGGTAATGAGAACCGCATTTTGTATAAGTCGCTTAAGTGATGTCTTTAAGTCTTGACCTTTAGCAACATCCATGACGGCCTCAGAGAGCGCGCTAAGCCGGGTGACATCCATGGCAAGAGTCTGCCGAATATCACCCGGAATAACGAGTTTACTTTTAGCTTTAACTTCTAGCTTCTAGCTTCTGCGCCTTTACGTGTGTAGAACCACCATGCAATGGCAGTACCTACCACAGCAAAGAGCGCAACACTTTGAAAGAAGCCTGCCGGTGCCATGAGTGAAAGTAGTACACCAAAGATAAAGGGACCAAAAGCGGCGATTGCTCCAGTCCATCCCAGTACACCACCTGCCTGTCGAGGTTCAAAGATCATCGGCATCTGCTTAAACGTACTGGCATTGCCAACCCCGGCGAAGAAGAAGATCGCCATCATTCCCCAGAAAAAACTCATAAAGTCATCACTGCTTGAAGGGGAGAGCTGACCAGATGTAAAAAATGCCGACAACGCGATACCTAGACCCGA
Organism: Candidatus Planktophila sp.; assembly: GCA_030649935.1. Classification (GTDB taxonomy): domain Bacteria; phylum Actinomycetota; class Actinomycetes; order Nanopelagicales; family Nanopelagicaceae; genus Planktophila. The sequence goes on along the minus strand of JAUSFN010000036.1, from coordinate 130,963 downwards.
TACGAAGGTAAGAACTCCTCCACCTAATCGATCGGCAATTGGTCCACTAATTACTCGTGCTGCAGAGCCAACTAGTGGTCCAAAGAATGCAAACTTTACTGGATCGGGCGCATTGGCAAACTCTCCAAAGAGGTTTTTTATGAGTAGACCAAACTGTGCAGAAAATCCTGCGAAAGTTCCAAAAGTCATAAAGTAGAGAATTGTCATTAACCACGTGTGTTTGTTGTTGAAGATATCAAGTTGATCCTTAACGCCACGCGAGGTAACAGGTACTGACTTCAAAAACTTCCAAGAGATGATAACTGAGAGAATTACAAATGGAACCCACACGAGACCGGCATTTTGATACCAAACTGATTTATCTATCCCTTTTACCTCATCGACAAATCGCTGTGGCGCGCCGAGAGTTGCACCGAACATTGCCGTACCAACGATTAATGGAGTGAGGAATTGAATAATACTGACGCCGAAGTTTCCAACCCCTGCTTGAATACCGAGTGCCAGGCCCTGCTTAGATTTGGGGAAGAAATATGAGGTACTCGGCATAAAGCCCGAAAATACTCCGCCGCCAATTCCAGAGAGAAAGGCGAGAATCAATAATGCTACGTAAGGTGTCGATGGTGAGCGCACTGCAAATGACCAACCGACGAGTGGAAATATAAGCAGAGCTGTTGAGTATGTAACTAATTTGCGCGTTCCTAAAATTGGTGGAAGGAACATCCAGATTAAACGCAGCCCTCCACCTGCCAGACCTGGCATCGCAGCTAACCAGTAAAGCTCCTTCTTGCTTAGGTCAAAGCCTAAGTTATTGAGTTTTGGCGCTAAAGCTGAAACTAAGAACCAACTCATGAAGCCAAGTGTTAGCGCATAGGTAGTTACCCACAGAGTTTTCCATGCGATTGTGGACTCCCACTTTCCCTCGGCATTTGGATCCCAGGATTCGAGCCACTCAGAGGATTTATTTTTTGCGGCAGACATTTCAATCTCCATTCAGATCAGGATTGCGAAAATCAATTTTGTGTTTGAGTTTAGGACTTGCTTGGTGAAGCATCTTTACAATTACGACGTGCATCCACAGCGTTGCGACAAGTGTAAGTAAAAAGAGAACGATAAAAGTCGATTGAGGCAGGCCAGTCCAATCTCGAACATAAACGAATAGTGGTGGTAGTAAGAAACCGCCAAGTGCTCCCAAGGTTCCAACAAGTCCCCCAACAGCACCAACATCGTTAGGGAAGTACTCTGGAATGTGCTTAAAGACTGCAGCCTTACCTATACCCATAGAACATCCGACAATAAAAAGTAGTGCGGTAAATGGCACTACTCCTAAACTATATGGCAAAACCTCTCTTGGTCCATCCGGAGTGTTTAGAACAATGTAACCAAATGGGGCGGCTAAAAAAAGTAGTGCTATTAACATGGAAAGAAAAGTTCCATACATTAAGCGGCGTGCCCCGATTTTGTCTGATAAATATCCGCCCAGAGGCCTAAGCAGTGAGGCAGGAAATATGAATAGCGCAGTTAATAACGCAGCATTCTGTAACTCTAATTCATAAACCGAAACGTAATACTTTGGCATCCACGATGCAAGGGCGACATAGGCTCCAAAAACAATAACGTAGTAAAAACTAAATCGCCATACCTGCAAATACTTTAAAGGTGCAAACATTTGACGCAGTGGCCGTGCTTTCTGTAAATGCTCAGAGTCGGCTGGAGTGAGAAATTGGATCGCTATCGCAGTTAAAACAAGAAGGATGGCATACAGTGCAGGTACAAACCGCCAACCACCAGGAATGATCCCGCCAAGATAAGAACCACCAACCGTGCCTGCGATAACTGCCGGACCAATAAACTTTGTTGCCGATGCGCCAACATTTCCAGCGCCAAAAACACCAAGTGCAAATCCCTGACGACTTCGATCAAACCAGTGTGAATTCCAGGCGATTCCAACACTGAAGAGATTGCCCGCAAAACCGACAAAGAAGGCCAGTACGAGTAACCATGTATAGGTGAGTTCGAGGTGTGCTAACAAATATGCTGGAATTGAAGTTCCTAACAACATGGCTACGGTTACTTTTTTGCCGCCGATTCGATCAGCCAAGATTCCTAGTAATAAGCGCCAGATTGATCCGTTCAGGATTGCGACCGCTGAGAGCCAAGCTAGCTGTGAGTCCGTAATTCCGAACTCTTTTTGAATTGGGATTCCAAGAACTCCGAACATTAACCAGACGGCAAACATTAAGGTAAATGCAAACGTGGAGAGCGTTAAAACGCGCCCAGATCCAACTCTACTTTTCATATGGCTCCCATGCCTCGAACTCAAATGCTAGGTAAAGTTTCCACTAGAGCGCTCAGGGTAAATAGGGTCTAAAGACCTATTCTTTTGGAAGGCTCAGCGGGCGACAATGGGGACATGAAAAGCAACATGCCCTCGGGATTAGATATTGAAGAATCATTAGTCAAGCTCGGACGCTATTTTTCAAAAGGTATTGTCTCTGATGATCTTCGTTCGATCACAAAAACTGGTGGGCGTGAAGGTGATGATTTTTATCGTGATCGTTGGAGTCATGACAAAGTAGTTCGATCTACACATGGAGTTAATTGCACGGGATCATGTTCATGGAAAGTTTATGTTAAAGATGGAATCATTACTTGGGAAACTCAACAGACCGACTATCCATCAGTTGGACCAGACTCTCCAGAGTACGAACCTCGTGGCTGTCCACGTGGTGCAGCTTTTTCTTGGTACACATATTCACCAACTCGGATTCGTTTTCCATATATAAGGGGTCTGCTATTGGATATGTATCGCGAAGCTAAATCTCGCTTAGGCGATTCAGTGTTGGCCTGGGCCGACATCATGGATGATCCGATTCGTCGCACAAAGTATCAAAAGGCGCGAGGTAAAGGTGGATTAGTTCGTGCGCAATGGGCGGAGATCTCAGAAATCATTGCAGCTGCACATGTACACACAATTAAAAAGTATGGCCCTGATCGCGTCTTTGGTTTTTCTCCAATCCCAGCTATGTCGATGGCATCTCATGCTGCAGGTGCGCGCTTTATTTCACTCATGGGTGGCTCGATGCTCTCCTTTTATGATTGGTATGCCGACCTTCCAGTTGCATCTCCGCAAGTATTTGGAGACCAAACCGATGTACCAGAATCGGCCGATTGGTTTAACTCCTCATATTTAATTATGTGGGGCTCGAATGTTCCGGTAACTCGCACCCCTGATGCCCACTTCATGACAGAGGCCAGGTACCGCGGTCAAAAAGTAATTGCTATAAGCCCCGATTACGCCGATAACACCAAGTTTGCCGATGAATGGGTTGCACCACATCCAGGTACCGATGGCGCACTCGGTATGGCAATGGGACATGTTATTTTGAAGGAGTTTTTTGTTGATAAACAAACGCCACGATTTACTGACTATGTAAAAAAATTCACTGATCTTCCATATCTGGTCTCACTCCGTGAAAAAGACGGTGCATGGGTACCCGACAAATTTCTCGTTGCATCAGACTTAGGCGACATATCGGATGGTTCAAAGTTTAAGACCGTTGTGCTCGATTCAGCTAACGGACAAACGTATGTACCCAATGGATCATTAGGCCATCGCTACAACGATGATTCAATGGGAAAATGGAACTTAGATTTAGAGGGCGTAGATCCACTTCTTAGCGTTTATGGTCGAGATGAAGCATCTGCTGCATCGATTCTTCTGCCTCGTTTTGATATGGGACAGAAAGAATCAGAGAGCGGAGGAGTGCTTCATCGTGGGGTGCCAACGATTCAAATTGGCGATAAGAAAGTCACAACAGTTTTCGATTTAATGCTCGCCCAATATGGTATTCATCGCGAAGGACTCGATGGTGATTGGCCAACTGATTACACCGATACAACTCCTTATACGCCGGCATGGCAAGAGGAGATTACAAATGTTCCAGCTGCTCAAGCTATTCGTATTGCGCGCGAGTTCGCACAAAACGCCGATGAGTCCGAGGGTCGCTCGATGATTCTTCTTGGTGCTGGAACAAATCACTGGTTCCACTCCGACACTATGTATCGAACTTTCTTAGCTCTAGTTACTTTAACTGGCTGCCAAGGCGTCAATGGTGGGGGATGGGCGCATTATGTTGGCCAAGAAAAATGCCGTCCAGTAACGGGATGGGCGCAGTTAGCTTTTGGTGCCGATTGGGCACGGCCACCGCGCCAGATGATCGGTACTGCATTTTGGTATGTGTCAACGGATCAATGGCGCTATGACGGATTAAAATCTGAGCTCCTCGCAACACCTCTTGGCGAAAATCGCTTCGAGAATATGAGCGCCATTGATGTCATGGCCAAGTCGGCGCGAATGGGTTGGATGCCTTCATATCCATCGCTTAATCGCAACTCATTAGATTTAGTTGATGAAGCTCGCGCATTGGGTGCCGAGCCCTCAGCTCACGTTGTCAACGAATTAAAAAATGGAAATCTTAAGTTTGCTATTGAAGATCCAGATGCGCCAGAGAACTGGCCGCGCGTATTAACCGTATGGCGCGCAAATATTCTGGGCTCTTCAAGTAAAGGAAATGAGTATTTCCTCAAGCATTTACTGGGTACTGATAACTCGGTACGTGCCGAAGAAAACGGCCCAGATGCCAGACCGCGTGATGTGAAGTGGCAAGAGAATGCTCCTGAAGGTAAGTTAGATTTACTTGTCTCTATCGATTTTAGAATGACAAGCACCGGCTTATTCGGAGATATTTTATTGCCGGCGGCAACGTGGTATGAAAAACATGATCTCTCAAGCACGGATATGCATCCATTTGTTCATGCCTTTACCCCGGCAATTAATCCACCATGGGAAACAAAGACCGACTACGACATCTTCCAGATGCTGGGTCGCCAAGTTGCTGAATTATCGAAGGGACACTTAGGTGAGCGTGAAGATATTGTTGTGGTGCCATTACTTCATGACACTCCAGATGCAATGGCAAATCCAAGTGGAGTTGTTGCGGACTGGAAAGATGGAAATGTAGAACCGATTCCGGGTCTAACAATGCCAAAATTAGTAGTCGTAAAACGCAACTACACGCAGTTAGGTGAAAAGATGGGCGCTCTTGGCCCTCTCCTTGACCAACTGGGTACTAATACAAAGGGTGTACCAGTCAGCGTTCTGCCTGAAATCGAACTACTGCGCCATAAAAACGGAGTTATCTCTCATGGAGTCGCCGAGGGTCGACCATCGCTTGCTCGCGATGTTGATGCCTGCGAAACGATCCTCGCGCTTTCGGGTACGACTAATGGACGAATCGCAGTTGCAGGCTTTAGGGCGTTAGAAAAACGCACTGGTCAACAACTCACTGATTTAGCTCTAGATAATGAGGGTAAGCGGATTACATTTGCAGACACTCAGGCCAGACCAGTGCCGGTTATTACAAGTCCCGAATGGTCGGGCTCTGAGCATGGTGGCCGGCGATATACCGCATTTGCAATAAATATTGACCGATTGAAACCATGGCATACCTTGACCGGTCGACAGCATTTCTTTATCGATCACGATTGGATGAGCGAACTCGGCGAGCAGATGCCAATCTTTAGGCCGCCGTTAAATATGCATCGAATTTTTGGAAATCAAGGCGATGGTATCGAAAAAGAGGTCACGGTTCGATACTTAACTCCGCACTCCAAATGGTCGATTCACTCTGAATACCAAGACAACCTTTTCATGCTCTCACTCTCACGTGGTGGGCAAGAGATTTGGATGAGTGTTGAGGATGCCGAAACAATTGGTGTTAAAGATAACGAATGGATTGAGGCATATAACCGTAATGGTGTAGTAGTTGCTCGTGCATGTGTTTCGCACCGCATGCCGACCGGTACGGTATTTATGTATCACGCAAAAGATCGTGTTGTAGATGTTCCTTTAGCAGAAACTTCAGGCAAGCGCGGAGGGATTCATAATTCGTTAACGCGATTAATGATTAAACCTTCACATCTCATCGGCGGCTATGCCCAACTCACATTTGCGTTTAACTACCTTGGACCAACTGGTAATCAACGCGATGAAATAACTGTTATCCGACGACGTTCACAAGAGGTGGAGTACTAATGAAGGTCATGGCCCAAATGGGCATGGTGATGAACCTCGATAAGTGCATCGGGTGTCACACATGTTCGGTAACGTGCAAACAGGCGTGGACAAATCGCACTGGAATGGAATATGCCTGGTTCAACAACGTCGAAACCCGCCCCGGTCAAGGCTATCCACGTGGATATGAGGATCAAGCTAAGGCCAAGGGTGGCTGGGTCCGGAGTTCGCACGGTCGACTTCGCTTAAGGGCAGGCAGCCGCGCGCGTCGCTTACTGTCAATCTTTTCTAATCCTCGTATGCTCAATATCAAGGATTATTATGAGCCTTGGACGTACGAGTACGACAATTTAATTACCGCTCCTCTGGGACAACAGACTCCAGTTGCTCGGCCTAAATCTCTTATAACTGGAAAGCCGATGAAGATTGAATGGTCGGCTAACTGGGATGATGATTTAGGTGGCGGACCTGAAAATATTGAAAAGGATCCAATCCTTAAAAAATTAGCAGACGATGTTACAACGAAAATAAAACTGGCATTCGAGCAGACATTTATGTTCTACCTGCCTCGCATCTGTGAGCACTGTTTAAATCCTGCATGTGTTGCAGCTTGTCCATCGGGTGCGATGTATAAGCGTGCCGAAGATGGAATAGTTTTAGTAGATCAACAACAGTGTCGTGGTTGGCGGATGTGTGTTTCTGCCTGCCCATATAAGAAGATCTACTTCAATCATAAGACCGGAAAGGCAGAAAAGTGCACGCTGTGTTATCCACGACTTGAACTTGGTTTACCAACGGTCTGTTCAGAGACATGCGTTGGTCGCTTGCGCTATCTCGGCCTATTCCTCTATGACGCTGATCGCGTCACAGAGGCAGCGTCTACCGAAAATGAAAAGGACTTATATCAGGCGCAACTCGATTTAATCTTGGATCCAAATGATCCTGCCGTCCTTGCCGCCGCCCGTGCCGAAGGCATTCCAGAGGATTGGTTAGTTGCCGCCCAAAACTCACCTGTTTATAAGTTAGCAAAGGTATACAAGATCGCGCTGCCACTGCACCCAGAGTATCGAACAATGCCGATGGTTTGGTATGTACCTCCATTGTCTCCAATCGTTGATGTATTAAGTGAAACAGGTCATGACGGCGAAGATGCGGGCAATCTATTTGGTGCAATTAATGCACTTCGAATTCCACTCGCCTATTTGGCTGAGCTCTTCTCTGCCGGCGATGTCGAAGTTGTTGAATCAACGCTGCGTAAACTCTCGGCAATGCGCTCGTATATGCGCGATATTAATCTGGGTCGTGAACCGCGACCTGAGATTCCTGAGGCCGTTGGAATGAATCAAGAGAGTATTTATGAAATGTATCGATTACTGGCAATTGCAAAATATGAAGATCGTTATGTCATCCCTGCAGCACACGCCGAACAGGCTAAGGATCTTGAAAACATGGGGCAGAGTTCTGGTTGTTCACTCGATGGTGTTGACCTTGGACCAAACTCGGGACCATTTGGTCAAGCATCAGGAAATCCAGTTCCGGTCACGATTGAAAACTTTCACATCATGAAAGATAGGCAGACAAAGTGAGTAAAGAGATCGCCCGTGCTATCGCTGCACAGTGCCTTGTTTATCCAGAGCAAGCTTTCATCGATCGATACGACGAACTAGTAAAACTAGCGACGAGATTAGATCCAAAACTTCGCAATCCATTGCTTGCCTTTCTAACAATCGCCACTGAAATGCCTCTTAATAAACTCCAGGAGCATTACGTTGAAATCTTCGATATGCGTCGAAAGTGTTCACTTTTTCTAACGTCGTGGACGCACGGAGATACACGTAACCGTGGAATGGCTTTAGTCTACTTTATTGAAATCTATAAACGCTGCGGTCTCGTACTAAGCCCCGAAGAGTTGCCGGATCACTTAGCTGTCGTACTTGAGTTTGCTGCCTTGGAAAATCCACATGAAGGAGATTTACTACTTGGTGAACATCAAGCACCGATTCTTCTTATTAAAGATGCTTTACATAAAAGCGGATCCATCTATGCCGGTGTATTGGATGCCGTTGTTGAATCCTTGCCAGAAATGACGCCGGAGATAGAGGCACGAGCGAAAGCGTTAGCGATCGCTGGACCGCCAAAAGAGTTTGTTGGTTTAAGTGGAGCAGTCACCGTTGCATTAGAGCCGTTTTCGCCCCATAAAGATTTCTCATTAGAAGGAGTTTCACGATGAATTCAACGAATATTCTCTTATGGTCAGTACTTCCATACATCGCGATCTTTTCATTTGTTATTGGTTTGATGTGGCGCTTTAAATACGACAAGTTTAATTGGACGACACGTTCTTCCCAGATTTATGAAGGCAAGCTCTTAAGCATTGCGGGACCATTATTTCACTTAGGCCTCTTTGCCGTTATCGGGGGACATGTTGTGGGGCTTTTGATTCCACAAAACCTCACTGATTCACTGGGGTTGAGTCAGGAGACGTATCACTTAGGCGCAGTAGTAATGGGAGGCGCTGCCGGGATTGCAACTCTTGTCGGTATTTCACTGTTGATTTATCGCCGCCGAACAAAGGCAATGGTCTTTGCGCAGACAACTAAGAACGACAAGACAATGTACATATTCTTAGTTGCAACACTTTTAACGGGAAGCGCTGCAACGCTTTCAAGTGCCGGTGTGATAGGTGAGGAACACAATTATCGGGAAACTGTTGGACCGTGGGTTCGATCGATTCTCACTCTCAATCCCAATGGTGAACTCATGATGGCCAGCCCCGCCGCTTTTAGGATTCATGCAATCGTTGGAATGAGCCTCTTTATCATCTGGCCTTTTACTAGATTAGTGCACGCTTTGAGTGCACCCGTTGGTTATTTGTTCCGTCCCTCAATTGTCTATCGCACTCGTGATGGTCGTGGCGTTGCCGGCAACCGTAAAGCCCGTCCAGGGTGGGAGCGCACTAAGTATTAATTGAGATTAAAAAACCCGCGGACCAATGTGGTCCGCGGGTTTTTAAAGTAGAGATTAAATACGCTCTCCAGTAATTGAACTAAACAAGTGCACTGCAGATGGAATTGCAGTAACAGCGATTGTTTGGCCTGCCTTTGGAGGATTCTTTGGATCCCAACGCACGATAATCTGTGCGCCTTCATCGCCTGCATTTGCAAACTTCACATTTGTATCGGCAGGCTTTCCATACACAAAGGCATCTGATCCAAGCTCTTCAACAACCTCAACGAGTACATGGAAGCCATCGCTAGCTGGAGTAAAGCCCTCTGGGCGAACTCCAACAGTTACTTGGCTACCTGCAGATACTGGAACTGCGATACCGAGATTTCCTAGCATTGCCTTGCCATTGACTATAGGTGCGTTAAGTAAGTTCATGGCAGGAGAGCCAATAAATCCAGCAACGAAGGCATTTGCTGGATTGTCATAAAGATTTCGCGGTGTATCTACTTGCTGTAGCAAACCATCTTTAAGAACTGCAACGCGATCACCCATTGTCATAGCTTCAACTTGATCGTGTGTTACATAAACAGTTGTGATTCCAAGACGACGTTGAAGTGCAGCGATTTGCGTACGAGTTGCTACGCGCAATTTCGCATCAAGGTTTGATAGAGGCTCATCCATAAGAAATACCTGCGGTTCGCGAACGATGGCGCGACCCATTGCAACACGCTGACGCTGTCCTCCAGATAACGCCTTTGGCTTGCGCTCTAGGTATGGCTCAAGATCGAGCAGTTTTGCCGCTTCTAATACACGACGTTCGCGCTCTTCTTTTGGTGTGCCCGCAATTTTTAATGCGAAGCCCATATTCTCTGAAACTGTCATATGTGGGTACAGTGCATATGACTGAAAGACCATCGCGATATCACGATCTTTTGGTGCAACATTTGTTACGTCACGATCTCCGATTAAAATTCTTCCAGCATCGACTTCTTCTAACCCTGCCAACATACGAAGTGAAGTTGATTTTCCGCAGCCTGATGGGCCGACTAAAACCAAAAACTCACCGTCATTGACAGTGAGAGTTAATTTATCAACTGCAGGTGCAGTGGTGCCCGGATAGATACGTGATGCTGCGTCGAAAACTACTGATGCCATGAGATTTCTCTCCTTCTCCGGGCAGGTACGTGCCCGACGGTCCGAGGATGAAGGTGATGGCCGGTTGGCCAACGCTGGAAAGAGTACGTGAAAATAGGATCAAATGAAAGGTCATACGACGTGGCCTATACTTTCCCACATAATGGAATCTCACTCGTTGGGCTCTTTGTTAGGCGATATTGCATTAGTCGCGGCATTGATTCTCACCGCCTCTCTCTTTGTAGCCGCCGAGATCGCCCTCATCTCGCTCCGAGATAGCCAGATCCGCCAAATTGCCTTGCGTGGAAAACGTGGCGCTCGCGTTGCGAAACTAACTGGAAATCCCAACCGCTTCTTAGCCGCCGCCCAGGTGGGAGTGACAGTCTGTGGTTTCCTATCGGCCGCCCTAGGTGCTGAAAAGCTCGGTGGATACGTGATCCCCTGGCTGGAAGAGCAAGGTCTATCCTCGGGGGTTAGTACAACCCTCTCAGTTATTGGCGTGACGTTAGTCATTGCATATTTCTCACTGGTCTTTGGAGAACTCGTACCGAAACGTCTTGCACTCTTTCGCTCCGAAGAGATTTCGCTGGCATCGGCTGGATTTTTAGACGTAGTCGCAAAGATATTTCGCCCAATAATCTGGCTACTCTCTCGATCAACCGACTTTGTCGTACGAATATTTGGTGTTGATCCAAAAGAGCAACGCAGTGCTATGAGTGAAGAAGAGCTCCTTGATTTAGTTGCAGGACATGCTGCATTAACCGCTGAAGAGCGCGACATTGTTGAAGAGGTTTTTAACGCATCTGAGCGACAGATTCATGAGGTCATGGTTCCGCGAACAGAAGTTGATTTTATGGATGCATCGCTCTCTGTCGCTATGGCGATTGAACTGGCCGTCGATAAAGCTCACTCACGATATCCAGTTGTTCGCGGCTCATCCGACGAGGTCGTTGGATTCATCCACGTTCGCGATTTATTGGATACATCACGTGCCAGTAAATCCACCAAAATTGTAGAACTCGTTCGCTCAATTTTGTTCATGCCTGGCACCAAAGGAGTTCTACCTGCTTTGACCGAGATGCGTCTACAGGGCCAACACCTTGCAATTGTGTTGGATGAATATGGTGGCACTGATGGCATAGTCACATTGGAAGATTTAGTTGAGTGTTTAATCGGGGATATTCGCGATGAATATGATGAAGTAGATGCCGATTTCTTTGTAGAGACGCGGACAGGTGACTTTGAGGTCGATGGATTGATTTCGATTGAGGATTTAATTGAGCAGGTTCAACTTGAAATCCCGGATGGCCCATATGAAACCGCTAGTGGTTTTGTAATGCATTATTTGGGGAGAATCCCCAAAGAGCATGATGTCGTGAACCTCAAAGGCCTGCGTATTACAGTGCTTTCTATGGAGGGCAAGCGCGCTGGCCAGCTATTAATCTCCCGCACAACGTGATGTGTGAAAGAATCACTCTATGATCATGAAGCGAATTTTCTCAGGAATTCAACCTACAAGTGATTCCTTTCATCTTGGCAATTATTTAGGCGCACTTAAACAATGGGTTGAACTTCAAGAAGGCCGTGATGGGTTTTACTGCATTGTGGATTTACATGCCTTATCTGGTGAAATTGAGCCGACGCTTCTGAGAAAGCGTACTTTGTCATCTGCTGCGCAGTTAATTGCACTAGGAATATCTCCGGAAAAATCAACGTTATTTGTGCAGTCACAAGTTCCGCACCATAATCAACTGGGTTGGTTGATGGAGTGCTTGGCAGGTTTTGGTGAAGCAAGTCGTATGACGCAGTTCAAAGATAAGTCAGCTAAAGGCGGAGCAGATTCGGCGCGCGTAGGTTTATTTACGTATCCAATGTTGCAGGCTGCCGATATTTTACTCTACCAAGCAAATCTGGTACCTGTTGGAGAAGATCAGCGCCAACACATTGAGTTAACACGGGACTTAGCTGGGCGTTTCAATACTCGCTTTGGCCAGACATTTACAATTCCAGAGAACTTTATTTTGAAGAGCGCCGCCAAGATTCTAGATTTACAAGATCCCTCTGCAAAGATGAGTAAGTCATCGGACTCACAAGCGGGAGTTCTTGAGATTATGGATGCACCTGAATCACATATGAAGAAAATTAAGAGCGCAACCACAGATGCTGGACGTGAAATAAAATTTGATGAGAAGGAAAAGCCAGGAATCAGTAATCTTTTAACGATACATAGCGCTTTGTCGGGTCAAAGCATCACCGCACTTGAAAGTGAGTTTGAGGGGAAGGGTTACAGTGATTTTAAAATAGCCGTTGCCGATGTTGTAGTTGAATGTCTTCGTCCCATTCGCACGCGAGCCCTTGAACTTCTAGAGGATGAAAAACACTTGGTTGATCTCTTGCATATGGGGGCGGAAAAGGCACGCATCGTGGCGGCAGAAACCCTCGAAAAGGCCTATAAAAACCTCGGTACCGTCGCTTAATACTGTCAAGGCCAGGTTGAGGGTTCTAAATCGTTATCTTTGTGATACAAATTCCATGTGATGCGCCTTGAGTTTATTCATGCGTAACTACTAGGCTCATCATTACACATCAACCTTCTATGACACCTTTCGAGGCCTCGTAGAAGACCCCTTGGAGGAAAATTGAAGAAGATATTTCGTCTTGTAGCAGTCGTAGCTGCAACAACTCTTGCAGTTACTGCATTTGTTGCACCATCGGCAACAGCAGCATCAAAGGTAAAAGTTGGGCTGGCATATGACATCGGCGGACGTGGCGATAAGTCATTCAACGATTCAGCAGCAGCTGGCCTTGATCTAGCTAAGAAGAAGTTTGGCGTTACTGCTAAAGAGGTAACAGTCACTACTGGTTCAGATTCAGAGCGCGAAGACAAGCTCCGCTTGCTTGCAGCAGCTGGATACAACCCAATTATCGCAGTTGGATTTCTTTATGCAGGGCCAATCAAAGCCGTCGCATCTGATTATCCAGATATACAGTTCGGAATCATTGATGATGCATCTGTAGATCTTCTCAACGTTGCAAGTCTTGTATTCGCCGAAGAGCAGGGCTCATACCTTGCTGGAGTTGCAGCTGCACTTGCCTCAAAGTCAGGAAAGATCGGTTACATCGGTGGAGTTCGTATTCCATTACTACAGAAGTTTGAGGCAGGATTCGTTGCAGGAGTTAAGGCGACTAAGAAGAAAGCAAAGGTCGATGTTAAGTACGTAACTGAGTTCCCTGATTTTTCTGGTTTCAACGATCCAGCTAAGGCAAAGGTTATTGCTAAAGGTATGATCGATAAGGGTACGGATGTTATCTACTCTGCCGCTGGAGGTTCTGGTGCAGGTAACTTTGCTGCGGCAGAAGAAGCCGGTAAAGCAGGCAAGAAGGTTTGGACTATCGGAGTTGACTCTGATCAGTACCTTTCAGCATCTGCTGCACAGAAGAAGAACATGCTTACATCAATGCTCAAGCGCGTTGATCGTGCTGTCTACGATGTAATTGCAACATCTGTTGCAGGTTCATCAGTTAATGATGTTCTAGATGCCAAAGCTGGTATCTATGGCCGTCAATACAATCTCAAACTTAATGGCGTTGGCGTCTCGTACTCAGGTGGATACATCAACAAGTACAGGGCAGCAATTAACAAGGCTGCGGCAGCAATTAAGTCCGGCAAGGTTAAGGTTCCAACAAAGCCTTAATTCTCTTACGAGCTAAGGGTTACAGGTAGTGGCGTTTGGCCCAACAATGGAGTTAAATCTCCTTGTTGGGCCAAACGTTTATCTTCACATTTAATACTTTTCAAAGGAGAGTAAAGCGTGTCAGTTGCAGTTGAACTACGGCACATCTCAAAACGCTTTCCTGGTGTTATAGCTAATAAAGATGTCTCGATGAGCGTAGAAACTGGCACTGTTCATGCTTTAGTCGGCGAAAATGGGGCCGGCAAATCCACGGTTATGAAGATTTTATATGGAATGCAACGCCCAGATAGCGGCGAAATTTTAGTGAATGGAAGCGCTGTTCATTTTAAAAATCCAAATGATGCAATAGAGGCAAGTATCGGCATGGTGCATCAACACTTTATGTTGGCCGATAACTTCACAGTTCTTGAAAATATAATCCTTGGCTCAGAACCAAAAAAAGGCATAACGATTGATTTTGTAGCGGCACGCGCGAAAGTTATGGCTATGGCTGCGCAGTACGGACTTGAAATCGATCCCGATATTCTCGTTGAGGAGTTGGGAGTTGGTCCACGCCAGCGCGTTGAGATTTTGAAGGTTCTTTACCGTGGTGCACGAATTTTAATATTCGACGAGCCAACTGCAGTACTTGTTCCTCAAGAGGTCGATGATTTGTTTAAGGCCCTTGAAGGCCTTCGCTCCGAAGGCATGGCGATCATCTTTATCTCCCACAAGTTAGATGAGGTTCTTCGTGTTGCTGATTATGTGACGGTTATCCGAGCAGGTTCGACCGTTGCCGAAGTAAAATCGAAGGATGTTACTGCTCGCCAGCTTGCAGAACTTATGGTTGGAAGCGAGCTTCCGCAACCAACTACCCATGGTGTCACCCGTCGAGAACAAGTCACGCTTGCTCTCAACAATGTAACAATTGCAACTTCGACCGGAAGTCGCGATTTAATCTCTCACATATCATTTGAACTGCATGCAGGAGAAGTGGTTGGAATTGCCGGCGTTGAAGGCAATGGTCAGGCCGAACTCGTTGAAGCAATCCTTGGTCTTCGCGAGTACACAGGGTCAATCTCCTTTAATAACGCCTCAATTGATCATTTGAGCGTTGCAGACCGCCATGATTTAGGTATCGGATTTATCCCTGAAGATCGCCAACGTCAAGGATTAATGATGAACTCACCACTGTGGGAAAATCGAATTCTTGGCCATCAACGCTCAAAACCGGTCATGCGTGGTTTTATTTTAGATAAAAATGCCACTATCGCCGACACTGCCAGAATCATGGAAGAGTTCGATGTCCGCGCACCTGGTCCCCATACTCTTGCTACCGCGCTTTCCGGTGGAAATCAACAGAAATTTATTGTGGGCCGTGAGATGAGCAAAGCACCAGCCTTACTCGTTGCATCTCACCCAACACGTGGTGTTGATGTTGGAGCCCAAGGTGCTATCTGGGAGGAGCTTCGTCAAGCTCGTGAAAAAGGGATGGCGATTGTTTTAATTTCTGCCGACCTAGAGGAGCTCATTGGTATGTCTGATCGCTTACTAGTTATGTTGCGGGGGGTTGTAACTGCCGAACTCGATCCAGCGAAAACGACTCCGGAGCAACTCGGTTCAGCGATGACGGGTGCGGCATGAAAAAATTCAAACTATCTACATTTTTGCTTGCATTAGCTGCCCCTCTAGCGGCCGCGGTCGTCTCAATTATTATCTCCTCATTAGCCGTTCTTGCCACTAAGAAATCCCCCATGGATGCCTATAGAACTATGTGGGAGTTTGGAACAACTTCAGGATCACTCATGCAGATGCTCAATGTTGCCACGCCGTATTACATCGCAGCGATAGCGATTGCAATAACATTTCGCGCCGGTCTATTTAACATCGGAGTTGAGGGCCAACTTCGCTTAGGAGCAATGTTCGGCGCTTACTTCGGGGCTATGTTTGCGCTACCACCGGTGATCCACGTAGTTGCAATTATGGTAATTGCCATGACTGTAGGCGGACTCTGGGCCGCGATTGCAGGATATTTAAAAGTTAAACGTGGAGTCAGTGAAGTTGTTTCAACAATCATGTTGAACTTATTAGCTGGTGGATTATCCTCATATTTACTTGCAAATCACTTTGCAGATCTGACAACGGCTTCAAATAACTTGTCGACCAAAGCGATCCCAGCCTCTGGCCAGTTTCCGAATTTAATGCCCCTTTTAAATAAATTAGGTGTTGAGGATCAACCCGGTGGCGGAGTTTACGGAATGCTTGTTTTCGCTGTGGCCCTTGGTATTATTTTCTGGTTTGTGATTAACCGGACGCGTTTTGGTTTCGAACTTCGTGCATCGGGTGCTAATCCAATTGCCGCACGAGTAAGCGGCGTAAACTCAAAGCGAATGACATTTGTTGCCCTAGCCCTATCTGGCGCAGTTGCAGGGCTCGCGGGTTTGCCCGCAGTTTTAGGTGATACTCACGCCTTTAATATGGGCTTTCGAACTGGAATCGGTTTTTCTGCAATTGCAGTCGCTCTCCTTGGTCGAAATGGCGCTGTTGGAATGGCTTTTAGCGCACTCCTCTTCGGTTTTCTCGAAGTCAGCTCCAGGGCTCTCGAACTTATCGATATTGCGCCTGAAACCTATGTAATTATGCAGGGTTCAATTCTCTTGTCATCAGTTATCGCTTATGAGGTTGTTCGTCGATACAAGATAACTCTGCAAAGTAATGAACTTGCAAAGGCGGTCGAGTCATGAAAGGCACCACTACAAAGACGTTGCGATACGCCATGCTTTTGATCTTAACTCTCACAATAATTCGCATACTTACCGGTGCCTCAGAATTAACGAGCATAGGCACGGCATCAGCGGCGCTTTTGCTCTCCGTTCCTATCGCGCTGGCTGGGCTTGGTGGCTTATTTTCAGAGCGTTCAGGCGTTGTCAATATCGGTCTTGAAGGCATGATGATTATGGGTGCATGGGCGGGTGGAATGATCGGATCAAAGCATGGCCCATGGATTGGCCTCTTTGCCGCAGTCTGCTTCGGTACAGTGGGTGCGTTATTACATGCAATTGCAACTATTTCATTCGGCGTTGATCACGTCGTTTCAGGTGTAGCCATCACAATTATCGCAGCTGGTTTAGTTCGATATATATCAACGATTTTTTATAAGAGTGGAGCGTGGCTAGGGCCTTCACAATCTCCTGATGTTGCATCCATTGGTACAAACGGTCTTCCAATACTCTCTGGCGGAAATTACTTTGGATGGCAAAGCCCTGATCTTCTTAATGATCTCGCAGAAAAACAGTGGTTTTTTATCTCAGATTTGGCCGCCATAATTCGTGGGCTGACTGGGGATCTCTCATATGTAACGATGATCGCAATGGCATTAGTTCCACTATCGGCATTCGTGCTATGGAGAACTGCATTTGGTCTACGTCTTCGAAGTGCGGGCGAAGCCCCAACTGCCGCTGAATCACTAGGTGTCAATGTTTACGCAATGAAATATGCCGGTGTTTTAATCTCTGGTGGACTTGCAGGTTTAGGGGGAGGCTTCTTAGCAATTGTTGCAGCAAATCATTATCAAGAAAATCAAGTTGCTGGTCGCGGGTATATCGGTCTTGCCGCACTCATATTTGGTAATTACCGCCCAGGTGGAATTTTAATGGGGGCGGGTTTATTTGGTTTTGCCGACGCCCTGCAACTTCGAGACTCTGCATCGATCCATGCACTTATTGTGCTAGTTGTTCTTATTTTATTGGCACTCGTTTTTCGTGACGTGCGAAAAGGTAAATTGTTAAAGGCCGCGATTACGCTCTCATTCGCCGCGCTTTCTCTGTGGTACTTCTTAGCAGTTGATGAGCTTCCAGGTCAGCTTGTAACAATGACTCCATATATAACGACGCTTATGGTGATGGCGGTGGCATCTCAACGGCTTCGGACACCTGCCGCCGACGGTATTCCATATCGCCGCGGTGGTATGCGATGAGTGAGATTAATTGGGATCAGCTCCATATCGCCGCCGTTGCTGCGATGAAAACTGCATACGCGCCATATTCAAAATTTCCAGTTGGCGTTGCAGCTCTCGTTAGCGACGGACGAATAGTCAGCGGTTGTAACGTTGAGAATGCTAGTTATGGTTTGGGGCTATGTGCTGAATGTGGACTTGTATCAAGTCTGATTGCCAGCGGCGGCGGTCGCCTCATTGCAATCTCATGCGTCGATGGCCAAGGTAACTCTTTAGCTCCATGTGGGCGATGTCGCCAATTACTATTTGAGCACGGTGGATCTAATGCGCTGTTGATGACCGATGACGGGCCACAGACAATGGCGGAAATGTTGCCGTGGGCTTTTGGTCCAGATGATCTAGATCGCAACGAGCGATAAGTGTCTCAAGTAGAAGCATTTTCGGCCCCTGAAGTTATTGCGGCAAAACGAGATCACCATGCACTCAGTGATCCGCAGATTGATTGGATTATCGACGCGTATACGCGAGGTGCTGTTGCCGATGAACAAATGTCTGCGCTCTTAATGGCGATTTTGCTCAATGGAATGGATTTGCGTGAAATTTCACGCTGGACCGATGCGATGATTAATAGCGGCGAGCGAATGAACTGGTCGGCTTTATCTCGCCCAACAGTAGATAAACATTCAACTGGTGGAGTCGGCGATAAAATCACTTTGCCACTAGCTCCTTTAGTTGCAGCCTGTGGGGCAGCAGTTCCACAGTTATCTGGCCGTGGACTCGGACACACTGGCGGCACGTTAGATAAGTTGGAATCAATTCCTGGATGGCGGGCATCGCTAACTAATGCGGAAATGTTAAAAGTTTTGCAGGATTGTGGCGCGGTTATTTGCGCAGCGGGTGCCGGTTTAGCTCCGGCCGATAAGAAGTTATATGCATTGCGCGATGTCACAGCAACGGTTGAAGCGATTCCACTCATAGCATCATCGATTATGAGTAAGAAGATTGCAGAAGGAACTGGCGCACTTGTACTTGATGTAAAAACTGGTGGCGGCGCTTTTATGAGCGATCCAAAAAAAGCGGCAGAGTTAGCCCATGTCATGGTTGGACTAGGCAAACGCGCAGGGGTTAAGACTTTGGCCATTGTTACGGCCATGGATGTTCCACTTGGGCTCACAGCTGGAAATGCCTTAGAAGTACGAGAGTCTATTGAAGTTCTTAGCGGTGGCGGTCCAGCAGATGTCGTTGAATTGACGGTCATCCTTGCGCAAGAGATGTTAGAGCTTGCAGGAATGAAAGGCGCTGATCCTGCCGCAGCCCTTAAAAATGGTAAGGCTATGGATGTGTGGCGTCAGATGATAAGTGCGCAGGGTGGCGATCCCGATGCAAAACTTCCAGTAGCTAAAGAGAATCTCACAATCACTGCAGAAAACTCTGGAACGATTTTAAGTATGGATGCTATGAAAGTTGGCCAAGCTGTTTGGAGATTAGGTGCCGGACGATCGCGCCAAGGCGAGGCGGTACAGGCTGGTGCCGGAATTGAGATTCACGCCAAACCTGGAGATTTTATTAAGGAAGGGGCACCGCTATTTACACTACATACCGACACTCCTGCAGCCTTTGCACGGGCACGGGAATCACTCACTCACTCAGTGAAAATCGGTGATTTACCTTCAAGCGGAAAGATAGATAGATTGCCACTTATAATTGAGCGAATTACTGATTAAGGAGTTTAGTTAAAAATGGCAATGAATAGCATGCCTAGTGCAGATCAAATTAAACGCATTCCAAAAGTCATTTTGCATGATCACTTAGATGGCGGGCTACGCCCGCAGACAATCATTGATATTGCCGCCGAAATTGGCTACACATTATTACCCACTCAGGATTCAGCGGAATTGGCTATTTGGTTTCGCGAATCCTGTGACTCAGGCTCACTTGTCAGATATCTAGAAACTTTTTCTCACACCATAGCCGTTATGCAGCGCCGCGAGGATATTATCCGTGTTGCGCGTGAGTGCGCGCTCGATCTTGCACGCGATGGCGTTGTCTATGCCGAAATACGTGGCGCACCAGAGTTATTTACTGAAAAAGGCTTAACAATGGCTGAAGTAGTGGAGGCAACCCTCGAGGGATATAAGCAGGGTATGGCAGAGGCAAAGGACGAAGGTCTTGAGATAGCCGTCTATTCATTGCTGTGTGGGATGCGACAGAACAAACATTCACAAGAGGTTGCAGAGTTAGTTGTTAAGTATCGCCATCTGGGTGTCGTCGGTTTTGATATTGCCGGTCCCGAAGATGGATTTCCACCTAGTGATCAGAAGGAAACTTTTGACTATCTACGTAAAGAGGATGCGCACTTTACTATTCACGCAGGCGAGGCTTATGGTCTGCCTTCAATTTGGGAGGCGATTCAGCTCTGCGGTGCTGAGCGTTTAGGACATGGCGTACGAATTATCGATGATATTGATTTCTCAGGGCCAGAACCGATTTTGGGTCAGCTTGCATCTTATGTTAGAGATCGGCGGATTCCGCTCGAACTATGTCCAACATCAAATTTACAAACTGGGGCGGCTAAAAGCTACGCCGAGCACCCTATTGGAGCCTTGGCTAAGCTTCGTTTTCGCGTAACTTTAAATACCGATAATCGCTTAATGAGCCAGACCTCAATGTCCATTGAGATGAGCGAGGCAGTAAAAGCCTTTGGTTGGGATTTCACAGAGCTTCAGCGCGTAACGATTAATGCAATGAAGAGCGCTTTCATCCCGTACCCAGAGCGCTTGAAGATTATTGAGGGAACGATTAAGCCTGGCTATCAGAAAATAGCATCGGAGTAATGGTCGATTTTCATGATCCGGCATTTATAGCAGATCCATATGCTGGGTTAAAGGAGTTACGAAACGAAGGTAAACCAGTATGGCATGAAGGTTTGGGAATATTTTTAGCAGCTTGCCACCGTGATGCAAATGAGGTCTTTCGCAATAAATCTTTAGGACGTATTTTTGTAGATAAGCAGCCTGAGTTCGAATGGGAGACGTTTAACTGGCTCCACTCAGATTCGATTCTAGATAGTGAGCCACCAAAGCACACACGTCTTCGTGCTTTAGTGGCAAAGGCTTTTAATCGAAACAAGATTGAAGGGATGCGTCCGGCAATTGAGCGAATCACCAATGAACTTCTAGATGCAATTGATGTGAAAGTTAAAAGCGGTGAGAACTTCGACCTGATCGCTGATTTTGCTGAACCTCTTCCCGTTAAAATTATCGCCGACTTATTGGGCTTTCCAAAATCTGAAGAGCACCTACTGCGCCCATGGTCGCAAGCTATCGTTAAAATGTATGAAGTTAATCCTTCATTGCAGTATCAAAGTAATGCCAAGGTGGCCGCAGGTGAGTTTGCCGAATATGTGCGAACCCTGGCTGAGGAGCGAAAAAGGAAACCGGGAACTGATTTAATTACAGATTTAGCCATTGTTGAAGAAAACGGGGAGAAGTTAAACATGCACGAACTTGTCGCGACCGCTGTTTTGTTACTCAACGCCGGTCATGAGGCGAGTGTTAATGCTTTTGGTAACGGAATGGTTGAAGTTCTGCGTCGATCAGACCAAAGCGAACTTCTTCGAAATAACCCTAGAGGCCTTACAGAGATGGCTCTAGAGGAGTTCATGCGCTTTGATGCACCACTACAGCTTTTTGAACGAACGGCGACGAAAGATACTGAACTTAGTGGAGTTACAATTAAAGCGGGTCAAAAGATTGCCGCTCTTATTGGTTCTGCTAATAGAGATAGCACCGTTTTTGAAAACGCTGATGAGATGGATGTAACTCGAGATCCAAATCCACACATTGGCTTTGGCGCTGGAATTCATTTTTGTTTAGGTGCTCCACTTGCGCGCTTGGAAATGGGAGTTTCATTACCCGCGCTGTGGGAGAAATATCCAAATATGTCACTTGCAAGTGAGCCAGTGCGCAGGCCAACATTTGTCTTGCGAGGTTACGAGAGTGTAGAGATTTCTGCTTGAGTTGGATATGAAGATTGAGCGCCTTTTTTAGTAACACTCAAGGATGCGACTTTGATACCAAGTGCAAGTGCCTTATCAGAACTCAATCCACTTGCCAAGGCATATGCAAATGTTCCGACAAAGGCATCTCCAGCACCTGTTGTATCTACTGCATTAACGATTGGGGCCGAGGTTCGAATAATTGAACCATCTGCATTGATTAATGCAGCACCTAGAGAGCCAAGAGTGACTACTGAATTCTTACCCGGTCTAAATTCTCTTAGAATCTCATCACTAGTTGGAAGTTGCCCATGTAGCTCCCGAAACTCTGTCTCATTTGGGATTATCCAGTCGCACAGTTCAAGAAACTCCTGTGTAAGTTCTTGATATGGTGCAGGATTTAAAATAGTTATACTTCCGCGAGCTTTCGCTGCTCTAAAAGTTGCGAGTGAAACCCCTTGCCTTATTTCACATTGAGCAATTACAACCGCCAAATCCTCTATAGATTCGATTGCAGCTACTGCCTTGGAACTCTCAATTTCATGATTAGCTCCTGGGATAATGACAATTCTATTTTCACCAGCGCCATCCACCCAAATATGCGCAACACCAGTAGGAGTATCTGTCCGCTCTAAATAATAAGAGTTAATACCAAGCGTTGAAAAGTTTGTTGCAATAGAGTCGCCAAAAAGATCGCGGCCTAATTTTCCAATGAAGTGAACTTCGGCACCGCAATGTGCTGCAATTACGGCTTGGTTAGCCCCTTTTCCCCCAAATCCAGTAGAGAAGAGATCACCGACGAGTGTCTCTCCGGGTTGTGGTAAAACTGGCGCATATGCCGTTAAATCCATCATGGCGCTTCCAACGACTGCGACTACTGCTTTACTCATAGCGCTAGGCTACCCCTTATGAATAAAACTTCAATTATTCTTGATGTCGATACTGGTGTCGACGACGCCTTTGCAGTTCTCTTTGCAGCTCTTCATCCGCAGATAAATCTCTTAGGAATCACTTGCGTTGATGGCAATACAAACGTTGATCAAGTTGTTGCTAATACTTTGAAGGTTTTAGATGCCGCAGGCGCTGGTGATATTCCAGTTGCGCGAGGAGCGGTTCGGCCATTGCTTGGGATTTCTCAGTATGCCGAGTATATACATGGTGCAGACGGTATGGGTGATCTTGGAATTGCTCCATCGAGTCGCCGCGTTGATCCTCGATCAGCCATTGAGTTACTTCGCGATTTAGTTGAAGCGTCTAAAGATCCAGTAACTTTGGTGCCAGTTGCACCACTGACAAATATCGCACTTTTCTTACGCGCATTTCCAGAGAGTGCAAAAAAAATTCATCGAATTGTTTTGATGGGTGGATCGGCATCGGCAGGCAACGCAACGGCGGCATCTGAATTTAACATTTGGCATGACCCTGAAGCTGCAGCAATAGTCTTTCAAAGCGGAGTCCCAATCACAATGTATGGCCTTGATGTGTTTATGCGTCCTGGAATTACCAGTGCAGAGGCCATTCGCTTAAAAAACTCAACAATTCCAGCTGCGAAGTTCGCCGGTTCTCTCATCGAAGCTTTCATTGAGCGATTGCATATCTCTCCAATTACTTTGGGAGATTTCGGTGCTGTCGCTACGGTTATTCACCCTGAACTATTTACTACCGAGATGTTTGATGTCGTCGTAGATACGTCATCTGGTCCTGCGAGGGGTCAGACAATTTGTGATCGTCGCGCTGCATTTTTAAAAGATCTCGAACCGCTTGCTTTGGAAGATTCAGCAAAAGTTCGAGTTGTGATGGACCTAGATGTTGAGAGCGTGCGGCAATTGTGGCTAAAAACCATTGATAAAGGCTGGTCTTAGAGCCCTATCGGGTGCCAGACAGTCTTGTGTTCTAAGAAAGCAAGGATTCGACTAGGATCGGCGGAGTTGAAACTGTAGATTCGCTTCAAATTTTCAGCCCCAGCGCTTCGAACCGCTCCATGTGATTTAGCTCCGAGACCTGAAATATCAAGACCATCGATATCCATATGAGATGCCATCCACGGTGCAATCTCATCCTTCTTACCCGTCAATATATTGATTACACCAGCCGGGACATCGCTTGTGGCGACTACCTCTGCAAAACTCATTGCAGACAGTGGCGCTTTAGTGCTAGCCAAAACAATCACAGTATTTCCACCAACGATTACAGGTGCAATCGCATCTATGAGCCCAAGTAAGGAGGGGGATTCTGGTGCGATAGCGGCGATAACTCCCATGCTCTCCGGCACCGTAAAGTTATAGTAAGGACCCGCAACTGGATTAAGGGCACCTGAAAGAGATGAAAGTTTATCGCTCCAACCTGCATACCAGACTATACGATCTACAGATTCTGTGACCTCCTTTTCGGCCTTGACTTTAGTGATGCCAGTAACTGAAACAATCTCTTGCACAAACTGAGTGCGCCTACCCTCTAGCATCTCCGCGATGCGATAGAGAATCTGTCCCTTGTTGTAAGCAGAAGCTTTATTCCAACCAGGCTGAGCGGCACGCGCTGCCACTACTGCATCCTTTAAATCCTTCCGAGAAGCCAGACATGGATTAGCGATAAATACGCCCTTCGCATCTTTAATTTCATATGTGCGGCCAGATTCAGAGCGGGGAAATGCACCGTTGATGTATAACTTATATGTTTTTTTGACATCGATTCGATTACTCATGGCCAACCCCCTTCAAATATGCACTTAACCCATGTCGTCCACCTTCTCGACCCCAGCCAGACTCCTTGTATCCACCAAAGGGAGATGTTGGATCAAATTTATTAAACGTATTTGACCAGATAACACCTGCACGAAGTTGCTGACTAGCCCACAAAATACGAGAGCCTTTCTCGCTCCAAATTCCAGCAGAGAGGCCAAAAGGCGTGTTATTAGCCTTATCTATGGCCTCTTGAGGAGTTCTAAAGGTAAGAACCGAGAGCACTGGTCCAAATATCTCTTCCCGCGCGATGCGGTGCGCTTGTGTAACGCCAGTAAAAATCGTTGGCGCAAACCAAAAACCCTTCTTCGGTAAATCACATGGAGCACTCCAACGCTGCGCACCCTCAGTGTCACCTGTTGCCGAGAGCTCACGTATTTTAAGGAGCTGTTCTTTGCTATTGATTGCACCTAAGTCAGTATTTTTATCCATTGGATCACCAACTCGAATCAAGCCCATGCGCCTCTTAAGTTTTTCTATTACTTCGTCGGCGACGCTCTCTTGCAGAATTAGTCGAGAGCCAGCGCAACAGACATGGCCTTGATTGAAGAACACTCCATTGACGATGCCTTCGATGGCTTCGTCAATTGCGGCATCTTCAAAAATTATGTTTGCGGCTTTGCCGCCCAGTTCGAGCGTTACACTCTTTTGAGTTGGGGCAACTGCACGGGCAATAATCTTGCCAACTTCAGTTGATCCTGTAAATGCTATTTTATCGATACCCGGATGGTTAACAATTAATGCGCCAGTTGATCCATTACCAGTAACGATATTTACCACACCTGCAGGAAGCTCTGCCTGCTGGCAAACTTCTGCAAATAAAAGAGCGGTTAGCGAAGTATTTTCGGCAGGCTTCAGAACGACTGTGTTACCGGTGGCTAGTGCTGGCGCAACTTTCCACGCGAGCATTAATAATGGAAAGTTCCAGGGAATGATTTGTCCTGCAACACCATGTGGCTTAGTTGAAGTTCCAAGACCTGCATACTCTAATTTGTCCGCCCACCCAGCGTGATAGAAAAAATGTGCCGCGGCTAATGGAATATCAACGTCACGCGATTCACGAATTGGTTTTCCATTATCTAAAGTTTCCAGAACTGCAAACTCTCGAGAGCGCTCCTGCATAATCCGAGCAATGCGAAATAAGTACTTACCTCGCTCTCGCCCGCTCATTTTTGACCATGTAATCGTGTACGCCTTGCGCGCCGCTTTTACCGCAGCATCGACCTCGGCCACACCGGCTAGGGCAATCTGGCTCAGAATCTCTTCAGTTGCTGGATTAATTGCCGGGAAGTGTTTGCGACCTGCAACGAACTTTCCATCGATAAAATGGCCATATTTGGGCTTAATCGAGACAATGGAGCGCGATTCGGGTGCGGGCGCATAGTCAAATTTCATTGAGGTCTCCATTAATCGATCGTTACGTAGGCAGGGCTAGCGTAGTAGCCATTATCCATTTTCATACGTTGCATGAGTAAATCATTGAGTAGGGCGCTTGCACCGATGCGAAATAGCGATGGAGTAAGCCACGCTGGTCCAGCCGTCTCGTTAACTAGAACTAACTGCTTGATCGCATCTTTAGTATTTCTGATTCCTCCTGCAGGTTTTACTCCGATACGTGTTTGTGTCATGGAGTAAAAATCGCGTACAGCTTCAAGCATAACTAAAACAACTGGCGCGGTAGCTGCAGGGGCAACTTTACCCGTAGATGTTTTAATGAAATCAGCGCCGGCGGCCATCGCAAGGAAAGATGCTTTTCTTACATTGTCATAAGTGACGAGCTCGCCAGTTTCAAAGATAACCTTCAAATGTGCTCGATCACCACAGAGTTCGCGAATTTGTACAATCTCATTAAAGACAGTGATGTAATCTCCACTTAGAAATGCCCCACGATCGATCACCATATCTATCTCAGATGCTCCGGCATTGAGGGCATCCGCAGTATCTTGAATTTTTACGGGCATAGATGCCCGACCCGATGGAAATGCGGTAGACACCGCAGCTACACCAACATGTGAGCCACCAATCAAATCAAGGTGTTTGCGTGCTACCCCGACCATGTCGTTGTATACGCACACAGCGCCAACGCTGGGCACAGTTGAATCAGTAGGATCTGGTCGTACCGCCTTAGTGCACAATGCTTGAACTTTGCCTGGAGTATCGGCGCCTTCGAGCGTTGTTAAATCCACCATAGAAATTGCCATATCAATCGCCCAGCGTTTAGAGGCTGTTTTAATACTGCGGGTTGCCAACATTGAAGCTCGTGCATCGGCACCGATTTGGTCCACGCCAGAGAGTGCGTTTAGATACGTCCTGAGTGATGCATCACTACCATCAACTAATCCGTAAAAACTCACGATAGCAATTCCTTCAATGGTGCTCGTAAACGATCTAGAACAATCATTGCACTTACCAAATCCTGCGCAATAACCTCAATGTAACACTTCATCTTTGCTTCAGTTCCGCTAGGGCGAATGATTATTCGAACAGCGCTATCTAACCAAATGCGTAATCCATCAGTCGGTGGTAAATCATCGCTAGGTGTGGCTAAGTCATCTATAGAGGTGACAGGGTAACCAGCGATCACCGATGGGGGATTTAAGCGCAGTTGACCCATTATGCGGCCTACTTGTGAAAGATCCGTCAAGCGAATTGAAATCTGTTCAGTTGCATGGAAACCATGTCTGGCCCAAATCTCATCCAATAAGTTCAGTAGAGTTCGATTCTCGTGCGCCAAATCAGTAGCAATCTGGGCTAATTTTATCGCCGCTGAAATTCCATCTTTATCATTGACGGTAATAGCATCAACTGCATAACCAAGCGCTTCTTCGTATCCAAATGTAAGTCCATCAATCTTTGCTAGCCATTTAAACCCTGTGAGTGTCTGCTTGAAATCTAAGTTGTAATGGGCTGCGATTTTGCTTAAAATCGTTGAAGAAACAATTGAATTAGCAAGAATTCCCTTTTTCGTTGTGCGTGCAATTGATTCGCCAAAAATAGCACCTAACTCATCTCCACGTAGCATCCGCCAACCAGAAACTGGATCATTGACTGCGGCAGCACATCTATCGGCATCTGGGTCATTTGCTATAACTAAATCTGCATCAGTTGCCCGTGCAGTTTCCAGGGCTAAATCTATAGCACCGGGCTCCTCAGGGTTAGGAAATACCACAGTTGGAAAATCTGGATCAGGTTGTGCTTGGGCATCAACTAAAATTGGAGAAGGAAAGCCGGCCTTTTGAAACACATTTAACAAAGTTTCAGTTCCAACACCATGCATTGCGGTGTAGACAATCTTTAAATCTCCAGGTCGATCAGCAATCGCTGCAGTAATTCGGATGTACTTACTTATGATCTCTTCATCGACAATGCTCCATACATCGCCACGTGGCTGGCTAGCCAAAGAAGTTATTGCATTTATGTGAGCGGCAATTGACTCATCGGTAGGAGAGACAATTTGCGATCCTCGATAATGAATTCCATCAACGGTACCGCCTAAATAAACTTTGTAACCATTATCTTGTGGTGGGTTGTGGCTTGCAGTGACCATGATTCCGACGTCGCACGTCAATTCATTAGTTGCAAACGCTAAAACCGGAGTTGGAAGTGGACGTGGAAGGACATAGACCTTCATTCCCGCGCCACTCATTATCTGCGCAGTCTCTTGCGTGAAATCCTCTGAACCATGACGCGCATCGCGTCCAATAACTACCGAGGTTAGTTGACGCTCTTTCATATATGCAGCAATCGCAGCGGCCGTACGACCGACTACTGCACGGTTCATGCCCGATGGACCAGGTCGGACTGGGCCACGCAGACCAGCGGTACCAAACTGTAGAAAACCTGAAAACGATGCTCGAAGCTCTACTTCATTGTTAGTATCAAGCCAATCTTGCACTATGGCAGCGGTCGTTGGATCAGGATCATCGGCAATCCATTCTTGTACTTCTCTTCGTAGCTCCATGTTCTTAGAATAACTTCGGAATTACGCCTTTGAGAAGAGCGCCTATCCGATCAGCTGCCGCTTTGCCAGCGGCAGTTGCTGTAGCTATTGCATCGCTATAAAGGAGTTCGCTCGAAGTCATAGATCAATAATGTCACACAGTGTGGTGCCACTTGAAACCGTTGCTCCGATTACGGCCGTGAGGTTAGCGATAACTCCCGATTTATGGGCCATGAGAGGCTGCTCCATCTTCATCGCTTCAAGAACAAAGATCAAATCACCTACTGCAACGGTAGCACCAACTTCAACGGCAATCTTTACAACCGTGCCCTGCATTGGGCTGGAAAGTCCTGAACCACTTGAGCCGCCTGACATGGAAGCCTTGGCTCGATGTCGCTTAACAACAGGTTTGGGGGCGTGAACGAGAATCTCAAAGCGTTTTCCATTTACCTCAGTCACCAAATGTTCAGGTGCCATGTGCGTTTGCAACGGCTCAACAGTTGCAGTGAATGCGGGAATATCATTTACAAACTCATTTTCAATATAACTGGTGTAGACCTTGAACTCTTCAGTAAATGCAGGATCTTGAACTATTGCACGGTGGAAAGGGAGCGCCGTTGCTAAACCATCAATAGTGAACTCTGCCAAAGCACGACGTGCCCGTTCAAGAGCTTGCATGCGAGTTGCACCAGTAACAATTAGTTTGGCAAGAAGTGAGTCAAAATTCCCGCCGATTGTGTCACCGCTCTTAAAACCCGCATCTACACGCACACCCGGTCCATTCGGCGTGGTCCATTTCATAATTCGCCCAGGGGCTGGCAAGAACGAACGGCCCGGATCTTCACCATTGATACGAAATTCAATTGAGTGGCCGCGAATGATTGGATCATCAAAGCCCAGTGATTCACCCAATGCAATTCTAAACTGTTCTCGTACTAAATCTATTCCAGTGATCTCTTCACTGACGGGATGCTCAACCTGTAGCCGTGTATTCACTTCAAGAAATGAAATTGTGCCGTCAAGGCCAACTAAAAATTCGCATGTACCGGCACCAATATAGCCAGCCTCCTTCATGATTGCTTTGCTAGAGCGGTATAGCTCTTTATTTTGCGCATCGGTTAAAAATGGCGCTGGTGCCTCTTCTACTAATTTTTGATGACGGCGCTGTAGCGAGCAATCGCGGGTACTGACCACCACGGCATGTCCATGATTATCAACGAGTACCTGCGTTTCAACATGTCGAGGTTTATCCAGATAGCGCTCAACAAAACACTCGCCCCGACCAAATCCACTAATGGCCTCGCGCACAGCGGAGGCAAATAACTCTGGGATTTCCTCCATGGTTCGAGCAACTTTCAAACCTCGCCCGCCGCCGCCATGGGCGGCTTTAATCGCAACTGGTAGGCCATGTTCTTTAGCAAAAGCAGTGACTTCTTCATGTCCAGCAACGGGATCTTGAGTACCTGCAACTAAAGGAGCTCCAACTTTTGCCGCGATTTTGCGCGCAGAGACCTTGTCACCCAATGCGCGAATTGCAACAGGTGGAGGCCCAATCCAAATTAAGCCAGCATCAATGACGGCTTGGGCAAACTCTGCATTCTCAGATAGGAATCCATAACCAGGATGCACGGCATGAGAACCAGATGTAATTGCAATGGCAATTAATTTCTTAATATTTAAATAAGTTTGAGTTGCCGTTGTTCCGGCAAGGGAGTAAGCAGCATCTGCCATTCCCACATGAATCGCAGTGCGATCTTCATCTGAATAAACGGCAACGCTCTCTAAGCCATGGTCTTTACAGGCACGAATCACGCGAACAGCGATTTCACCTCGGTTTGCTATTAATACGCGCTTCATTGCATCACCTTAACCTCTGGCCATGAATATCCGAGTTGGAGGAAGGCTCGCCGAAGAAAGGGCATTGAAATCCCAACTACATTTGTGTAATCACCTTCGATAGAAGGGATAAACGGCGAACTGAAGCCATCGAGAGTAAAACCGCCAGCAACATGCAGTGGCTCACCACTTGCGACATAGTCGTAGATTTCATTATCGCTCATCTGGTCAAAAGTGACTTTGGTCGTGACAATGCTTGAAATCTCACGATCCTTTGTTGTATCGATAATGCAGTGACCGGTATGTAAAAGCCCTGAGTTACCTTGAACGCGTTGTGCACGCTCTATAGCGATTTCAGGAGAGCCGGGTTTGCCAAGGGATTTTCCACCGAAATCAAAAGTTGAATCGCAGCCGATGATAATCGCCGGGAAATCGATTTGTTCACGAATTGTGTGTGCCTTAGTAATGGCTAGGGTAATTACCATGTCGCTCGGAGAGAGTGCATTAATAAATTCACTCTCTTCATCGACATTGCTGACCATAATGAGGGGTTTCAAACCTGCTGATTCCAACAGACGCCGACGGGAAGTAGATGCTGAAGCAAGGATAATCTTTGGCATAGAAGTTTTAATTGACTCTCCCGTATCGGAAATTTTTGTTCAATGGCGTTCGTAACTGTGGAGTACCAAATGCGCTTTTTTGAATGACCGGCTCTAACTCTTCACGTTTATGGTGAGACATCGCAAATTCAATTGCGATTGCTTCATCGTTAGTGGGCTCTCCCTTAACTATTGAGTACTTCATTACAGTGGAATATTTCCATGTTTGCGCGCCGGCAAAGTATCTCGTTTCGTCCTCAATGTTCTAAATGCTTTTGTGATGTAGGCACGAGATTGATTTGGTTCAATGACGGTATCGATGGTGCCACGCTCTGCTGCTAGGTATGGATTAGCTAGCGATTCGTTGTAGTCGTTTACCAATTCCGCTCGTTTACCAACAGGATCTTTAGAGTCGGCCAGTTCTTTTCGGTAGAGAATATTTACCGCACCTTGTGCGCCCATAACGGCAATTTCTGCACTAGGCCAGGCAAAGTTAATGTCACTGCCAAGATATTTTGAACCCATGACGATAAAAGCTCCGCCGTAAGCTTTGCGAGTTATGAGCGTGACAAGCGGAACGGATGCCTCAGCGTAGGCATAGAGAAGTTTGGCACCACGGCGAATGATTCCATCCCACTCTTGCTCAGTACCTGGTAAAAATCCCGGGACATCTACAAGGGTGAGTATGGGAATATTGAAAGCATCGCAAAAACGCAAGAAGCGCGCGGCTTTTTCACTTGAGTTAATATCCAGCGTGCCAGCTAATTGCGAAGGTTGGTTAGCAATAATTCCAATCGATTCACCTTCGATGCGAGCAAACCCCACAATTATATTTGGTGCATATAATGCGTGAACTTCGAGGAATTCTGCCTCATCAACGAGAGCCTGAATTAAAAGCTTCATGTCATACGGTTGATTAGTATTATCGGGAATTAACGAATCGAGTGCAAAATCAGAGGGTTTTTTATCTAACGATTCAGTTGGTGGAAGATGTGGTGCACTATCCATATTATTTGATGGCAGATAAGAAAGAAGTGCTTTTACATAATCGATTGCATCGGCTTCGTTCTCGGCCAAGTAGTGGGAATTACCAGTTTTGGTGTTATGTGTACGTGCTCCACCGAGTTCTTCCATATTGACTTCTTCGCCAGTGACCGTCTTTATGACGTCTGGTCCGGTAATAAACATGTGTGAGGTTTCATTAACCATGACTGTGAAGTCAGTGAGGGCAGGTGAATATGCGGAGCCGCCAGCGCAAGGGCCAAGTATGAGTGATATCTGCGGGATTACACCAGATGAGCGTGTATTGAGTCGAAAGATTTTTCCATAGCCAGAGAGAGAGGCAACACCTTCTTGAATTCGTGCACCACCCGAGTCGTTAATTCCAATGAGGGGGATTCCACTCTTTAATGCAAAGGCTGCAATTTTTACGATTTTTTCTGCATGGACTTCACCGAGTGAGCCGCCCATAATTGTGAAATCTTGTGAGTACAACGCAATGGGGCGGCCATCTACAGTTGCCGTTCCAATTACTACGCCGTCGCCATATGGTCGATTTTTCTCCATTCCAAACTGCGTTGAGCGGTGGCGTGCAAACTCATCGATCTCAGTAAATGACTCGTGATCGACGAGCATCTCAATACGCTCGCGGGCAGTGTTTTTACCCTTGGCATGTTGCTTCTCAACGGCACGCGCCGAACCTGCATGAACTGCTTCTTCGACTCGCGCACGTAATTCTTCGATTTTTCCAACAGTTGTATGCAGATCACGGCTCATACCCCTACGGTACTAGGCGTGGAGACTGAAATGCTAAGCGCGCCCTTAGATACCTCAATTATCAATGCTGCGCTTGGGCAATACTGGCGAGTAATCGTGGTTGAACTCACTGGATCAACTCAAAGAGATCTTGTTACATTGGCCCGAACAGGAACTGCCGCTGCAGGAGATGTAATTGTCGCTGATTATCAAAGCGATGGACGCGGTCGCTTATTGCGTAGTTTTGATGCGCCACAGGGAACCGCGCTTTTATTTTCTTACTTTATACAACCAAAACGCACTCAAGATGATTGGGGTTATATCCCCTTGATAGTTGGGACGAGCCTTGCGCAGGTACTTTCCGATTTTGGTGCGAAGTTAAAGTGGCCTAATGATGTTCTCATAAGTGAGAAAAAAGTTGCAGGCATAATTGCTGAGACCACTGATGATGGAATCGTAATTGGAGTTGGAATAAATGTCGGGATGCAAGTTCGCCAGCTTCCGGTGCCAACCGCGACTTCCTTACTAATTGAAGGAGCACGTAATGTGACTCGCAATCAATTACTCGTTGAATTTCTCAATAACTTTGAGGAAAAATTCCTCGCATGGGACGAAGGTAGTGATGAGATCTCTGCCGACTACTTGAAATTGAGCGCAACTATTGGACGCGAAGTTCGAGTGGAGTATCCGAATGGAGTGAGTGAGAATGGTTTGGCGGTTTCAATTTCGCACAGGGGAGAGTTAATTTTAGCCTCTGGTCAGCATGTCCAAGCCGGTGACATAGTTCATCTACGATAATCCAGTGAGTGATCCTTTTCCTACGGTCGGAATAATTGGCGCGGGACAACTTGCCCGAATGAGCGTTGGGCCAGCCACAGCCCTTGGAGTCCATCTTCTCTTGTTCGCTGCCGAAACAAAGGACAGTGGAGCTCAAGTGGCACAACACGTTATTGGAGATTATGCAGATGTGGCCAGCGTTCTTGAGTTTGCCAAGAAATGTGATGTTGTAACTTTTGAGCACGAGCTAGTCCCATCGAGCGTAATAAAAACCCTTGAAGCCAATGGTGTTGTAGTCAGACCAAGTTCAAGCGCATTTATTTATTCACAGGATAAAGCGGAGATGCGTAATAAATTGATCCAATTTCCAGCACCAAAATCTAGAGTTGTCACAAGCGCCTCCGGGATTAGTGAGTTTCCGCTCATTGCGAAAGCGATTTCTGGAGGCTATGACGGACGGGGAGTCTGGAAAATAAATTCGGAGAGTGAATTAAATTCAGTAATTGCACAGCTCGGCAAAGTTTTGATTGAAGAATTAATAGAGTTTGATTATGAAATTGCCGTTATGGTTGCACGTTCGCCACATGGGCAGGCAACAACATGGGCGCCTACGCAAACTGTACAAGCCAATGGAATCTGTACGCTAACAATCACACCTGCGCCACAGATGAGTGCAGAGCTGAGTACGAAAGCACAGAAATTAGCTTTAGAGATTGCTCAAGAAGTAGGTGTTGTAGGAGTTATGGCTGTAGAGATGTTTGTTAAGGGTGATAAATTATTTATAAATGAACTTGCAATGCGTCCTCATAACTCTGCTCATTGGACGATTGAGGGGTCGGTCACGTCCCAATTCGAACAACATTTGCGTGCAGTTTTAGATCTACCACTAGGTGATCCTTCGATGTCGGCACCTTTTGCGGTGATGGGAAACATTCTGGGATCGAATAAGAGTGATATGTATAGGCCATATCTTCACCTTATGGCTCGTTGTCCCGGCCTGAAGTTTCATCATTACAAAAAAGATGTGCGCCCAGGTCGTAAAATTGGCCATGTGGTTCTTTTGGGTAATGACGTCATAGAATTAACACACGAAGTTCAGCATGCCCTTGATTATATGAGTGGAGAAATTAATGAGTGATGTTGCGATAATCATGGGTTCGGACTCTGATTGGCCCATCATGGAAGATGCCGCCAAAGTATTAGATACGTTGGAGATTTCTTTTGAGACCAATGTTATCTCTGCTCATCGCATGCCCCTTGAAATGGTGGAGTTTGCTCAGAGCGCTGCCGCCAAAGGCTACAAAGTAATTATCGCCGGTGCAGGTGGTGCCGCACATCTACCAGGCATGGTTGCCTCTCTTACTTCGCTGCCAGTCATCGGCGTTCCGATTGCACTCAAGAATTTAGATGGCATGGATTCGCTACTCTCGATTGTTCAGATGCCCGCCGGAGTCCCAGTTGCAACTGTGGGTGTGGGCAATTCAAAGAACGCAGGACTGCTTGCCGCTCGCATTTTAGGAATTTCAGATCCCATAATCTCGGCGAAGGTGGGGCAAGGTTTAATAGATTTGAATGCCGAGGCCAAAGCAAAGGGTGCACATTTAGTATCTCGTCGAAATCAAAAGACTGGGTTTTAGTTAACGCGCTGCATATTCAATTGCTGGACAACGATTCATGACCGTCAGCAAACCTGCCGACTTGGCACGCGCAATTGCCGCTTCGTCGATCACATCCAGTTGAAGCCATACCGCTTTAGCACCGATTGCAATTGCTTCATCGACTACTTTTCCGACCAATGCGGAATTAACAAAGCAATCAACAACGTCGACTTGAAAAGGTATTTCACTTAATCTTTTAAAACCGGTTTGGCCATGTACAACTTCTGCCCGTGGATACACCGGTATCACTTGATGGCCCTTGTCCAGTAACAATTTAGAAACTCCAAACGCTGCTCGTGCAGGATTATTGCCCAATCCAACTACCGCCCACACTTTCATTGCTAGGAGGGCATCGATGGTTTCATTCTCGTTAATCTGTACGTCCCAAAGCATGGAACTTCCATCCAGCGTTGCGCCAGAGTTCGCGATCAAGGGCATTTCGGCCATCAATTATGATTTTACCCTTTACTAAATCTCCGATAATTCTCGGATCTAACTCCCGGTACTCTTTCCATTCCGTTAAGTGAAGGATTAAGTCGGAATCTCTTATACATTCGTGCACTTCATGGGCAAAGGTAAGATTTGGGAAGCGCTTTCGGGCCGGTTCAATGCCTTTAGGATCGTGAATAACAACATGTGCACCTGCAGAATGTAGCTGTACTGCTATATCTAGCGCTGGAGAGTCGCGCACATCGTCACTATCTGGCTTAAAAGTCGCACCTAAAACCGCGATTTTATACTGAGTTAAATCCTCTGACAGATCACTTCGGACAACATCGATTACACGCTGTCGTGCGCGCAAGTTGATTGCATCGATCTCACGTAAGAATTCAAGAGCCTGTTTAGCACCGAGCTCTTCGGCGCGCGCCATAAACGCGCGAATATCTTTAGGTAAGCATCCTCCACCAAAACCAATTCCAGCTTGCAAAAAGCGGCTTCCGATACGTGGATCGTAGCCAATTGCTCTTGCAAGGATTGTTACATCACCACCTGAAGCTTCGCAGACTTCTGCCATCGCATTAATAAAAGAGATTTTTGTTGCAAGGAATGAGTTTGCTGCGACTTTAACTAACTCTGCCGTAGGAAGATCGGCTCGAATCCATGGTGTGCCAAGAGCAATTATTGGTTGATATACATCTTTAAGTATCTGCTCTGCACGATCGTTAGTAACTCCTACAACAAGTCGATTTGGTGTCAACGTATCCTCAACGGCAAAACCCTCACGTAAAAACTCCGGGTTCCAAGCCAGATCAGCTTGGGGTGCAGTTTTAATGAGTTGCTCGCGTAGAGCCTGCGCGGTGCCTACAGGAACCGTGGATTTACCTACAACAAGTGCGCCTTCTTTTAAAAATGGTGCGATTCCGACAACTGCCGATTTAACATACGTTAGATCCGCAGCTAATCCATCTTTACTTTGAGGAGTTCCAACGCAAACAAAGTGAACATCAGCCTCAGCAACGGCTGAAAAATCAGTTGTAAAATTTAAACGGCCAGTCTTAATCTCTTGGGCTAATAACGTATCGAGTCCTGGTTCATAGAATGGGAGCTCGCCACGTGAGAGCATTTCGACTTTTACTGGATCCGTATCGACGCCGATGACGTTGAAGCCAAGCGATGACATGCAAGCAGCATGAGTGGCTCCCAAGTATCCGCAACCGATAACGGAGAGAGTTAAATTAGCGCTCATAGCCTTACTTTAACGCCCCGCATGGCTTTTCAGCGGCGGTACGAGTCTTAAATTTATCGACCAAAATGGGTGCAGGTGTTTCACTCGATGAAGCCGATGGTGAAGGCGTGACTTCATCGATAAGCGGTAGATCTAACCGCATGCGGTTGAAGAGATCCGGCGCAAGTTCTTTGTCCCAAAGCACTACAGAACCTACGCCATCTACGTATGCATTTGAATTGCCTAAGGGAATTGTAAGTGTGCGCACTTTACTTGCCGAAAGGTTTTTGAGTTGCTTAGCCAAAGTTAGTAAATCACTACTATTGAGTTGGGAATCAGTTTTAACCGTTGCAATTGCGGCATTAAAGAAATTAATTAATTTCACGGGATTTAGTAATACGCCAGTGCTAGTAAGCTTTCTTAGAACCGCACTCATGAATTGCTGTTGACGCTGCATTCGTCCGAGATCGCCCATTCCATCAAAGTCACGGGTACGAACATATTTCAAAGCTTCAACTCCATTAAGCGTATGAACTCCCGCACTCATGACTAAGTGACTTTTTGGATCATCGATATCTCTCTTTGAGCAGACCTCTATACCTCCGAGTGAATCGACCATTCCCGCAAAACCTGCGAAGCCGATCTCAAGGTAATGGTCGATTCTCACTCCAGTTTCATTTTCAATTGTCTGGATTAAAAGTGGAGCACCACCCCATGCAAAAGCTGAGTTAATCTTACTTTTAGCGGCAGGAATTATTCGATCTTTATAGAGTGATGATTGGTGCTCTGGAATAGTTACAAGCGAATCGCGCGGAATGGAAATAATAGTTGCCTTATCGCGGGCCTTGCTAATGTGAACAAGAAGCATCGTGTCCGAACGTGCGCCAGCGGCAGACTTAGTTGTTCCAACACGTAGAAGTCGTGACTGTTCCTTAGTGAGTCCTTCGCGAGTATCTGAACCAACCAAAAGGTAGTTAAGAGCAGTTGATGGTTTTTCTGGGCGCTTATCCAGGGTTCCAAAGACATCGACCCGGTTAATAGCCCCACTTATCTGTCCCAACCCCAACCAGGAAATGGCGGAAATTACGACAACGGCTAGCGAGAGTGATGTAATAATCCGTATTGGTCGCGTCGCTTTCACAGGCGAAGACTACTTCAGCGATACGGTGGTGGGGTTATGACGACATCAGCAAATGAGATATATGGCTCACCGAAGCGAGAAATATCGGTAATTCTTCCGGTACGCAACGAAGCCTCTTACTTAGAGCATTCTGTGAGCTCAATTTTGGCTCAGGATTTTCTCGGACCGCTGGAAGTAATTCTAGCCATTGGGCCATCACATGATTCAACTATGGAAATAGCACGTGAAATTGCACACCTGGATAAACGTGTGGTTATCGTTGAAAACCCCTCTGGTCGCACAGCAGCTGGATTGAACCTTGCAATCTCACGCTCTCAGTACTCAAATATTGTGCGCATTGATGGCCACTCAGAGATTCCACATAATTATTTAACTTTGGCTCTCGAGATTCTTGAACAAAGCGGCGCGGTAAATGTTGGCGGTGTTATGGCAGCGGTCGGCAATAACTTATTTGAGCGCTCAGTTGCACGCGCTATGCGAAGTCCATTAGGTGTTGGTGCATCGCGATTTCATACAGGAGGCGCTGCTGGTCCAGTTGATACGGTGTATTTGGGGGCATTTAGAAAAGAGGCTCTCATCGCCATCGGTGGTTTTGATGAACGCTTCACTCGAGCACAAGATTGGGAGTTGAATTTTCGATTACGTGCTAAAGGTGGGTTAATTCACTTTGATCCACGGTTAGTAGTTACATATAGACCTAGATCAAGTATTAGTGCTCTTGCTCAGCAGTACTTTGAATATGGTCGTTGGCGCCGCGTTGTTTCTCGTCGTCACGAGGGAACGATTAATTACAGATATTTAGCGCCACCTTTTACCGTAGTTGTCACCATCCTTTCAACAACTCTAGGTATTTTAGTTTCGACGATTTTCCTACTTCCTGTCCTCATTTATGCTCTCTTTATTCTTTTGGCATCGCTGGTGATAGGAAAATCTTTAGGTGAAATTCTTTCGCTACCGCTGATACTTCTCACTATGCACATGAGCTGGGGAACTGGATTTTTAACCTCGCCTAAGTCACTTGCACCGTAAGGTAGCCTTACGTCCATGAGCGAACCAATGCAGGTATACGAGCCTTTTCGTGCCGGCCTGCCCCCACTCATTCGATACTGGAAATCGCTGTGGTCCCGCCGAACGTTTATTGCTGAGTATTCGCGCTCGGAACTTCGAGAGCAACACTTTGATTCACTCTTTGGTCAGTTGTGGTTAGTCTTAAATCCACTGCTACTTTCCGCAGTGTATTTCCTCCTTATTGTTATTATTCGGGGCTCATCAGATGTAACGCGATATGTCCACTTGACGGCCACCCTCTTTCTTTTCTACTTAGTTGCCAACTCTCTTACTGGGGGAGTTAAATCAATTACGGCTGGCCAACGTCTCATACTAAACACCGCCTTTCCACGAATTATGCTACCAATTTCAGCTGTTGTGATTGCAGTTGCTAAGTTCATTCCGACTCTCTTGATATTTTTCATTATTCGCACGATTCTAGGTGCGCCATATACATGGGAGATGCTTTGGGCTTTTCCGGTTTTATTAATTACAATTTTTCTGGCTCTTGGATTAGCAATCACGATTTCATGTATAAATGTATATTTTCGCGATATATCTAGCTTCTTGCCATATATGACGCGAACACTTCTTTATCTCTCACCGATTCTCTATGAGGCATCCGCCTTAAAGCCAAAGCTCATGGCTATACAGGAATTTAATCCACTCTTTCCAATTCTTGATAGTTGGTCTCGCACTTTAGTTCACGGGCAAGCCCCACAGGGTTCAAGTTTACTTACAGGATTAGCGTGGGCCGCAGGAGTATTTTTAATTGGAACTTATTTTTTCTTATCAAGGGAGCGCGAATTTGCTGTCCGCCTCTAACTCGCACGCTACACATGAGATCGCTATTTCAGTTCGCGGTTTAGGACTTACTTATAAAACTTCAATAGATAGACACCCAACTCTTAAGGCTCGCGCCAAATCTTTAGGTCGCCGTGGTAAACATGTGCGCATTATTCAGGCACTCGACGATGTGAATCTGAATGTTGAGTATGGACAAGTTTTAGGAGTAATTGGAACTAACGGCGCAGGAAAATCATCAATGATGCGCGTCATTGCAGGAATCATTCCTCCCACAAAGGGGCGAATAGAGGTCTTTGGAAGTGTGAGCACATTGCTGGCCTTAGGTGTTGGTTTTAACCCGTCGATGTCAGGACGCGACAATGTATTTCTTGGTGGGTTAGCTTCGGGAATGTCACGTGAAGAGATTGAAGATAACTTTCAAGAGATAGCTGATTTTTCTGAACTGGGAGAGGCAATTGATGCCCCTATGCGCACGTATTCATCTGGAATGTTTTCTCGATTAGCATTTTCAGTTGCAGTAACTGTCCGACCAGATATTTTAATAGTTGACGAGGCTCTCAGTACAGGAGATGCAAAATTCAAAGAGAAGTCACTTAATCGTATGAAGGAGTTGAGAAGTGAGGATAGTGCGCTTATTTTGGTAAGCCATGCAATGGCAACGTTGCGCGAGGTCTGCAATGACGTGGTCTGGTTGCACAAAGGAAAGGTAGTCCAGCGCGGCGAGCCAAATGAGACTATCGCTGCCTATCAAGAGTTTTTACATGTCAGAAAGAGCGCAGCCCTCGATGAGGATGTCTAAGTTACTTCTCGTATTGATTTTATTTGTTTCCGCTTTAACAACCCCGGCATCAGCATTGGAAATACCTGCAGAATTTCTATTTCGCGGATCAGGTTATGGGCACGGCGTTGGTATGTCACAAATGGGAGCTCGATCTATGGCCTTGGCTGGCAAAACTTCAATGGAAATTCTGCAATACTTTTATAAAGATGTATTAGTCGAACCTCTTGATGATTCAAAGATTTTAAGAGTCAATATTGGTCATCTCTTGAGTAGTACAAAAATATCCACTAAAACACCAGGTGCAATGGTTCAATTATTTAGAGGTGATATTGGTAGTCAGGTAGATGCACTTCCAATTGCGGTGTTTTCATCTGGAGCTTCACTGAATCTTTCAATTCTAGGCTCTAGCGTTATTCCTAATGTGGTTATTGATAAAAAACCAAATACTTTTGCAAAGAATCGGAGCTTTACTATTCGATGGAGTGGGACACGATATTTGGAGGGGATCGAGTCACTTATATCTGTCACTCAACTTGGTGCGACTAGGAAGTATCGATATGGCCAAATGGTAGTAAAGGCAGTCAAAGACAAAACTCTTGGATTTAGGTTAGAACTAACTAATAGTGTGCGTCTGTCGGATGAGTATTTATGGGGTGTTAGTGAAATGCCTTCTTTTTGGCCAATCGCTGCCCTGCAGGCTCAAGCGGTGGCATCGCGGTCATACGCGTTGAGTAAAGCTGGAATTTATCGGAGGAATTGTGATTGTGACTTATATGGAGAGATTTCAGATCAAAAGTTTTTGGGGTATGCAAAGGAGATTGAATTTAAATATGGAGCAATCTGGAAAAGCGTTGTCACAGAAACTGCAGGATTAGTTATTACTCAAGCAAGTCTGCCAATCACTGCTTATTATTTCTCATCCTCAGGCGGCAAAACCGAATTGTCTGTAAATGCATGGGGAAGTAGTAGGGCATACACGCAGATAGTGGATGATCCAGGTAGCTTAGACATCACGCTTAATCCGCGATTTGTTACGTGGGATCGCAAACTCTCACAGGCTGTCGTTGCCAAAGCATTCATGCTTCCTGATGTAGCTCAACTTGAAATTTTGACTAGAAATGAAAGTGGGACTATTGGTCAGATTCGAGCGACATCGAGCTCTGGTCTTCAATTGACGCTTCGTGGTGAGGTTTTTCGGAGTCGAACTAAAATCCCATCGGCTTATTGCGACTTAGTTAGTGTGCAGAATTGAGTTAAGGCCGCCCCACGTCCCAGTTCGACTTACCACTTCTAATGCGCCATCTAATGAGTTGCGCCTGAATAGTAAATTATTCGAACCGGATAGAGCGGCAGCTTTTACAACCTGCCCATCGGGCAAACGCAGTTTGGAAGATGCAGTGATGTATGTGCCAGCTTCAATAATGCAGTTGTCACCAAGAGAAATCCCACAACCCGAGTTTGCGCCTAGGAGAGTTTTTTCTCCGATCGAGACAATTTCTTTTCCGCCTCCACTCAAAGTTCCCATTATTGAGGCTCCGCCGCCAACATCGCTGCCATCGCCAACGACTACGCCAGCTGAGATTCTGCCTTCGATCATTGATGTACCTAAAGTTCCAGCGTTAAAGTTAACAAAGCCCTCATGCATTACGGTTGTTCCGACTGCCAGGTGGGCACCTAATCGAACCCGATCGGCATCGGCGATGCGCACTCCACTAGGAACTACATAGTCAACCATCCTAGGGAACTTATCGATTGAAAAGACAGTTACAGGCCCATTCTTAGCGCTAAGACGGGCGCGTGTTAATTCAAAGCCCTCAACGGCGCACGGACCAGCCGAAGTCCAAACAACGTTATTGAGAAGACCAAAGATGCCATCAAGGGTTACGCCGTGTGGTTTAACTAAACGATGCGAGAGAAGATGTAAGCGAAGATAGACATCAAGTGCCGAAGTAGGTGGAACCGAGAGATCAATTTCAAGGCTAGCGATTTCACGGCTGACTTCACGTGCATCATCGTTGCCGACTAAGGCAAGTAATTCACTCGGCACTTCAGGATTGAGTGGGGCTAGTGTTGGAGTTGGAAACCATGCGTCCAAAAGCTTTCCATGCGACATAGTTGTAATTG
Organism: Candidatus Planktophila sp.; assembly: GCA_030649935.1. GTDB lineage: Bacteria > Actinomycetota > Actinomycetes > Nanopelagicales > Nanopelagicaceae > Planktophila. The sequence goes on along the minus strand of JAUSFN010000036.1, from coordinate 88,315 downwards.
CGTGGCCAGATGCAATGGTGTTCATGGACTAAGCCTAACCCCTATCCTTTCTCATATGCGTATCGCAGTCTTTTGTTCCTCATCTCAGAGCATCGATCCAAAATATATAGATTTGGCCTACCAACTAGGAGAAGGCATCGGCTCTTTATCGTGGGAGCTAGTTACTGGAGGCGGCCATATTTCAATGATGGGTGCAGTTTCTCGGGGTGCGCGCGCAGTGCATGGTCGTACCATCGGCGTAATTCCGCAGGCATTAGTTGATATTGAGTTTGCCGATCACGAGAATGATGAATTACACATTGTCACTACGATGGGTGAGCGTAAGGCGATGATTACAGATATTTCTGATGCCTTTATTACGCTTCCGGGGGGAGCAGGCACACTTGAGGAGTTCTTTGAAATATGGGTCGGCCGCTATTTAAAATTTCATAATAAACCAATTGTCATTCTTGATCCATTTGGAATTTATGGACCTTTACATGAGTTAATTCTGCATCTTGAGGAAGAGAGTTTTATCAAGCCAGGTATGCGTGAATTAATAACGTGGGCCAATACTGTCGACGAGGCCTTGGAAGGGTGCAAACAATGAGAAGTAACTACCTAGCAATTTCTCTCATTAGACACAATGGAAGTAACTTCGTGGGTTCCGCCATGTGCGGACTTCACTTGAGCGTTTTGCGAGAACATTCTGCTAATTCCTCCATTTCCTCCTATTCCTAAGCGGCCAACTCGTAACAACCGACCAGTAGCCTTATCCCCATGAGCGAGCCCACCACTTTGGCAGAGTTGCTCGCATCCCTATCGGAAGAGGAGCGTTGTATTCTGACTATGCATTATCTGCGCTCCATGTCAGCGATTGAAATCGCTGAGCTCTTAGTTGTACCCGTACGGGCTGTAGATGCGGTAATTGCCGCTGGGAAGGCACATTTAAGCGAATTTATGGGCTTCTAGCGGCAGATGCAACGAGTAGTTCGGGCGATTTCCCACTAACCCACCATGTGCGAGATACTTCTCCTCTTGAACTTCCACCACCAATCTTTAAGAGGAGTCTCCACATGGCAGCCATGAAACCCCGTACAGGTGATGGTCCAATGGAGGTTACCAAAGAGGCCCGCTCTCTTGTCATGCGTATACCCCTCGAAGGTGGCGGCCGATTGGTCGTTGAGCTTAACTCTGAAGAGGCTAATAATTTGAGCGCCGCACTTCATGCCGCGGTCTCTTTAGTCAAGAAGTAAAGGCGTCGCAGGCGATAGCCTTTAGCGCATGTCTTCGATACTCACCAGCGCACCAACAGAGTTATCTGCGGCTATGTCTGCACAGGCGATAGCTCTGGCATATGTAAATGAAAGCGAAGGGGTAATTTCGTTTAAAGCTCCAGCGAATTTGATTCAAGATATTGAAAAGCATTTCGCAATAAATTTAGAAGACGAGCTTTCATTTTTTTCACCAACGGGTAAAGCAGGCGAGATATTTGAGATCCCTGTTAGTGCAGCCAACTCACATACTGAGCGCATCTTCTTGACTTCTGCAGGTGACGGCTCAACAGATTCATTGAGAACGTGCGCAACTGCAATCGCTCGAAAAGTTCGTGGGAAGAAAATCACCGTTTATTCGGCATGTGCTTTAAATGAAGTCGATATCCAAGCACATGCTATTTCGCTTACCATGGCCGCCTACTTGTGGAGTTTAAAGAGCGAAAAGCCCGCTGATGTTCCAACATTTCTCGTAGCCACAGATGATGAGGAGACAATAAATGCTGCTAATGCTTTTGCGAAGGCGATTACGCGTGCTCGCGATCTGGTTCATACGCCTTCTAATATTAAAACTCCTGAGTGGATGGCTACAAAGGCGCAAGAATTTGCACAATCCAACGGATTAAAAACCAAAGTCTTAGCCGGTAAAGAGCTAAAGGAGTTCGGTGGATTACGTGCAGTTGGTAATTCATCACCAGTGCCAGGGCCGCGCTTCATAGAAACCACTTATATGCCAAAGAGTAAAAAGAAAGCAAAAAAACCACTTCCTCATGTTGTTCTCGTTGGTAAGGGGATTACTTTTGATACCGGCGGTGTTTCGCTAAAACGCACTTACGAATTAATGATTCCAATGAAGTCAGATATGGCAGGAGCCGCGGCAATTCTTGCGACGCTTACAGCTCTTGAAGATTTACAGCCTGATGTTCACGTCACCGCGCTAATGATGTGTGCCGAAAACGCCATCTCTGCTACGGCCCAAAGACCCAGTGACGTTATTGAGCATTACGGCGGAACAACTGTTGAGGTAATTAATACGGATGCCGAAGGTCGACTTGTTCTTGCTGATGGACTGGCTTATGCAGATATCAATTTAAATCCAGATTATTTAGTTGATATTGCAACTCTTACAGGAGCTGCAACTCTTGGACTTGGTAGAACTTTTGCTGCAATGTATACACGCGATGATCTACTTGCGTCATCCTTTGTTAAAGCTGGTTCAGATTCAGGTGATCGTGTTTGGAGAATGCCGCTCATCGATGACTATCAAGACTCATTGAGAAGTGATATCGCAGATTTTAATCATGCGGCAAATAAGGCGGACTACTCAGCTGGCTCAGTGACTGCAGCACTGTTTCTAGAGCACTTTGTAGGAACTCGTCGCTGGTTGCATCTAGATATTGCAGGTCCCGGGCGCAGTGAAGTTGATGCAGGTGAAAATCCAAAGGGCGGTACAGGTTTCGGTGTTCGCTTACTGACAACGTGGATTATGAGCCTTTAGTGAAAGTAGATCCTCACTCTTACGCTGAAAACTTTATTTCCGAAGATCACTTTAAATCTCAAGCCCGTGCGAGAGGTCTTGAGCTCGGAGCAGTTGATGTAACGCCAGGTGCCGGCGCATACCTTCGCCATCTTGCATGTACATTATCTGCGCAATCAATTGTTGAAGTGGGAACTGGATCAGGCGTTGGAAGTTTATGGTTACTTGACGGGATGAGAATCAGCGGAACATTGACATCAATTGATGATGAGATGGAACACACTCGAATCGCTAGGATAGCTTTTAGCGATGCTGAAATCGCACAGACAAGAGTTCGACTTATAACTAATCCAGTACTTGATGTCATTTCAAAGCTCACTGATCGTGCATATGATCTCGTTGTTCTGCGACACAATCCAGAGGATTTAGCCTTCGTTATCTCTGAATCTCACCGTATTTTGCGAAGCGGTGGTGCGCTCGTAATTGATAATTTCTTTGGTGGTTCAAAGGTCTGCGATCCAGCTCAACGTGATCCAAAGACGGTTTCTCTTCGCGATGCTGGGAAAATCATTAAAAATGACACAGAGCATTGGGTGAGCACCTTAATTCCCATTGGAGATGGTTTGTTAGTTGCCACTAAGTTGTAGCAGAATAAACACATGATCTTTCCCCGTAAAAAAACGAGCGAATTCGATTCCCCCTGGTGGGAGGTTCGGACCTCTAAAAAGAGTTCACGTGGTAATACCCTCCTCATTGCTTTACTTGCGGGAAGCGTTGGGGGGTTTTTAGGAGTCAATTCTTCGGGAGGAGTTTTTTTTCGTAATGCGAATATTGTTTCATCTACTAGCACTATCGAGCGCGCACCTGATTCAGTTGCTGGAATTGCAGCACGAGTGCTTCCGTCAGTTGTTTCAATTACAACTCGATCGAGTAGTGGAGGTGGAACTGGTTCAGGGTTTGTCATTGATAGCTCCGGTTATATTTTAACCAATAATCACGTCATTGCCTCCGTGGCTGAATCAGGTGGGTCTCTGCGAGTAACGCTAAATAATGGTGATGTTTACAATGCAAAAGTGGTGGGCCGAGATGCATCTTATGATTTGGCGGTCTTAAAAATTACAGGTTCCAACTTTCCTGCTCTACAATTCGGTGATAGTGACAAAGTTGCAGTAGGAGACGCGGTCATCGCCATTGGTTCACCACTTGGCTTATCAGGAACAGTAACTCTTGGAATTATTAGCGCTAAAGATCGACCAGTCACTGCCGGTGGCTCGGCCGAAGAAAACTCATTTATAAATGCACTTCAAACTGATGCAGCAATTAACCCTGGTAACTCAGGTGGTCCACTTGTTGATTCAACTGGTGCGGTTATTGGAGTTAACTCGGCGATTGCATCTTTAGGTTCAACCTCTCAAACTGGCTCAATTGGATTGGGTTTTGCGATACCAATAAATCAAGCACGAACAACTGCCGACCAACTGATAAAAACTGGCAAAGCTACGTACCCCGTGCTTGGTGTTTCACTTGATATGAATTTCTCTGGTTTAGGTGCTCTCATTGCTAATTCAAAATCAGGTTTATTGGCTGGTGGACCTGCAGAATTGGCTGGTTTGAAGCCTGGAGATATCGTTATTGCATTTGAAAACCGAGAGATAACTACTGCCGAAGAGTTAATCGTTGCCGTGCGTGCAAAAAAGGTTGGAGACAAGATTACGCTCACCTATATTCGTGGTGGAAAAGAGTTTTCTGCCACTCTGACCTTAATAGCTGCCGCAAGCTAGAGGCTAATTCTTAGATAGGCTACAGGCATGTTCTTTGATATTGGTGCTGGAGAACTCATGGGTCTTGCAATTTTGGCGATGATATTAGTTGGCCCGGAACGGCTGCCAAAAGTTGCAGTCGAAGCGGCTAATATGCTCAAGAAACTTCGTAATCTTTCGCAGGTAGCAACAGCAGAACTTAAAGAGAATTTAGGACCTGGGTTTGAAAATTTGCAACCGAAAGACTTACACCCAAAAACTTTTGTTAAAAAACAGCTGGCTGATCTCATGGATGAAAAGCCAGTGGCTAAGACTAAACGTCCTGAGGCGCGAATAGATCCAGATCTTATATGAACCTATTAGATCAGATTGCAGAAGCGTTAATGGTTGTACAAGATCCAGAACTTCATAGGTCTATAACCGATCTTGGAATGGTCGAGGACGTTAATGAGTTAGATGGGAATGTTTCGGTTTCGATTTTATTGACAATTTCGGGCTGCCCTATGCAGGACAGATTGCGTACAGATATAACAAGTGCAGTTGCTAATATTGATGGAGTTAAGAGCGTACATTTGACGTTTGGAGTCATGTCACAAGCCCAACGTGATAACGTAAAGAAAATCATGCGCAATGGACGCGAAAAATTTATTCCATTTGCGCAACCAGATTCGTTAACACGAGTAATCGGTATCGCTTCGGGAAAAGGAGGCGTTGGAAAATCCTCGGTGACCGTTAATCTAGCCGTCGCCTCGGCCATGAAAGGATTGCGTGTTGGAATCTTAGATGCCGACGTGTATGGCCACTCGATTCCCAGATTAATGGGGTTGATGGGTCAACGCCCAACTGCGATTGACCAGATGTTCATTCCACTTGAATCTTTCGGGGTGAAGTGCGTTTCCATGGAGATGTTTAAGCCTGAACGCAGTGATGCCGTCGCATATAGAGGACCGCTTTTGCACAGAGTTTTAGAGCAACTTCTCTCGGATGCATATTGGGGCGATTTAGATCTTTTGCTTATTGATCTCCCACCTGGAACAGGTGATTTGCCTATCTCGCTAGGTCAGTTAATTCCAACCTCAGAGATATTAGTAGTTACCACTCCTCAAGTTGCAGCAGCTGAAGTTGCAGAACGTGCCGGAAGAATCGCCCATCAGATTCATCAACACGTGGTTGGAGTAGTGGAGAACATGTCTGACTATGTTGATCCAGCAACTGGTGCATTAATTTCGCTCTTTGGAACTGGCGGCGGAGAAGAAACCGCACAGCGTTTATCTCAATTAATTGGCAGTGAGGTCGCACTTCTCGGAAAGATTCCATTTAGTGTCGATCTTCGTTTAGGCGGTGATGCAGGTGTGCCTGTAGTCATTTCTGATCCGAACTCTGCCAGCGCATTAGTACTGTGTGAGATCGCTGAAAAATTAATCAAGCGAAGGAAATCTTTACTCGGAGTTCGATTGGGAATCGCTACGTAGTTCTGTAATCAACTCTTTACCTAAATCAGAGAGTTCGCCTCGCACAAAATCGCGTGTTGCAACCTCACCTAATGAAATTCTTAGCGCAGCAATTTCACGGGTGAGATATTCGGCATCGGCAATACTTCGATCATTACGAGCTCGATCTTCATTGAGCTGGATTCTGTCGCGATCAGCCTGCCTATTTTGCGCTAGCAGGATTAAAGGAGCGGCATATGAGGCTTGCAAAGAGAGAATCAAAGTTAAAAAAATAAATGGATACCCATCAAAGCGTAAATCTTCAGGCGCAGTGAAGTTCCAAGCAACCCAGCTAAAAACAAAGATGGTCATGTAGACCAAAAAACGGGCCGTGCCTAAAAAGCGGGCAAAGCGCTCAGAAAGGCGTCCAAAGGTCTCTGGATCAAAATTTGGTCGTAGTGAACGTCGAGCTTCACGCGGAGTATCTAGTCCGAAGTTTCGAGCCATCTTCACACCTCCTTATAGGCAACTGGCGACTTTTCTCGATGGTCATTTCGCCAGTTTTCAGGAAGTAAATGATCGAGCACGTCATCGACTGTAATAGCGCCAAGTAGTCGATCGTTGGCATCTACAACTGGCAATGAGAGCATGTTATAGCTAGCCAGGTGTGAGGAAACTTCATGCAGAGATGCCTCTGGCCTTACACCGCGAGAGTGAGTATCAACAATAGATCCAAGCAAAGTCGAAGGTGGCTCTCTTAGTAAACGTTGGTAATGGACCGAACCGATGAAACGGCCAGTTGGCGTTTCCAGAGGTTGGCGGGCGATGAAAATTTGTGAGGCTAAAGCAGGTGAAATCTCTTGTTGCCGAATTGAGGCGAGGGCATCGGCTACTGAGTAATCAGCGCTCATGACAATTGGTTCAGTCGTCATCATTCCACCGGCTGAATAATCTTCATAGTTCATTAGCCGTAGAACATCTTCTGCATCATCTGGTTCCATGAGTTTTAGCAGGGCTTCTGCACGTTCTTGACCAATTTCGCGAAGCAAATCTGCGGCATCATCTGGATCCATCTCGCCAAGAACATCTGCCGCACGCTCACCTTCAAGTTCGGCTAAGAGTGAAACACGGTCATCTTCATCCATCTCTTCTAATACATCGGCTAAGCGATCATCTGCCAGGGCTCCTGCAACTTCTACACGACGTTTGGCAGGTAAGTCTTGCAAAACAGTAGCCAAATCAGCGGCTCGTAGATTTGCCAAAGTTAAAAGTAAATTAACCACTCCTTGGTTTTGTTCCGGATAAGCAAAACCGATGACTTCATCCCAAGCCACCGTCGAGGTAGCACCTTTACGGCGGATTCCACGTCCCGGACGCATGATGTGGACTCGCGTGATTAGCCAGTCACCGGTTTGGTTTAGCTCCATTCCCAAATCTTCCACAAGAACCGCTTCACTCGTTTCTGTAAGCGTGATTGAACGGTCAAGCATGTCTCCAAGCACCAATACTTCACCAGGACGGGTTTCATACCGGCGCATATTGAGTAACCCTGTAATAACTACAGCTCCACTTTCAATTGAAGTGATTCGAGTAATCGGAACAAAGACACGGCGTCGCAATGGAACTTCAACTACAAGACCCAAGATTCGAGGAGGAAGATTATTGGTTCGAAGCGTCGCTACTGCGTCCCTGACCTTTCCGACTGGATCACCGTTTGGATCAAAAACCGCGGTGCCTGCAAGACGGGCAAGAAATACTCGTTTTAAGAGATTGCTGCTCATGGCTTAAGGGTACCTTTCTCTCATGGCTGAGGGCGAACAATTGCAAAAGATGGAACACATCCGCGATAGCCATACAGCGGTGCCGGCTAGACCTGATTTGATTCGTTTAGGTGTTGGGATCATTGGAATTGGAACGTCTGGACCTCTCATTGCCATGAGCGCTATGCCAATAGTGAGCTTAATTTTTTGGAGAAATTTGGGGGGAGCCTTATTAACACTGCCATTCGCTCTGCGTCACAGAGTTCATCGTGATGGTGTTAAGTGGTCAATCTTTGCCGGAATTATTCTTGCCTTTCACTTCGTTGCATTTTTTCTAGCAATGCGCTGGACAACCGTTGCAGCCGGAACCGCACTGGTTGCATTGCAGCCAATATTTGCGGCACTCTTTGTGAAACTGGGCGGTGGCCACATTCCATCAAAGGCTTGGCTGGGAATGCTCGTAAGTTTTACCGGTGTATTGCTGATTTCGGGAGTGGATTTGAATATATCTTTTAAATCATTTCTTGGCGATTTGTCAGCATTGATATCAGCCGCCCTCGCCGCCTTATACATGATCGCTGGCTCAAGAGCACAAAGAACTCTAGAGACTACGACTTACACGACAATTTGCTACTTTGTTTGTGCAATGAGCGCACTTCCTATGGCAATTTTTTCTGGTGTCGAGCTCTTTGATTTTACTGCACGTGAATGGTGGATTGTTATCGGATTGATCCTTGGTGCCCAAATTCTTGGGCACACAATGTTTAATTCCGCACTTAAACGTGTATCACCTGCAATAGTTTCGCTAATAATTTTTTTTGAAGTTCCAGTTAGCTCAATTCTTGCATTGTGGTGGATAGGACAGAGTCCACCCTTAGGGATTTTGCCCGGAATCGCTTTGATCCTTATCGGCTGTGTTTTAGTTGTTTCCCGTACGCGAACTCTGCAAGTGGAAGTAACACCATGATTGATTTACATACTCATACAAACAAGAGCGATGGGACTGATTCTCCGCGAGAACTGGTTAATAAAGCGATTTCCCTTGGAATAAAGGTTTTGGGAATAACCGATCACGATACGACGGCCGGTTGGATTGAGGCTATCGAGACGGTACGAGGAGAGATTTCACTTGCCCTTGGAAGTGAGATCTCATGTCTTACCGAGGATGGAATTAGTGTTCATATGCTGGGTCTTCTCTTTGATGGTGACCACAATGAGATGCAGATAATGCTTGAGGAAACTCGAGACGGCCGCTTACCGCGCATGCGTAAAATGATTGAAAAGATGCAGGCCGCGGGAGTTAATATTTCAATGGACGACGTTGAAGCTGCTCGCCCTACTGGTGCAACCCTTGGGCGACCGCACTTAGCCGATGCACTTGTAAACAATGGTGTTATCAAATCTCGAGACGAAGCATTTCAAGGGATGTTAAATAATGATTCAATTTTCTATGTCTCCCATGCCGCGCCCACCCCGGTTGAGGCGGTTCGTATGATTCGTAGCGCAGGGGGAGTTGCAGTCATAGCCCATCCTTTTGCCTCCCTAAGAGGTCAAATTTTAGATGCGACAAATTTTCAGGAGTTAGCTACCGCTGGATTACAGGGGATTGAAGTCGACCACCGCGATCAAAATTGCGATGAACGTGCGATGTTACGAGTTATAGCCAAGGAACTAGGGCTAGTCGTAACTGGTGCCAGCGATTATCACGGCAACGGTAAACTAAATTCATTAGGGGAATTTCAAACATCACCTGAGCAATGGGAAAAGTTAGAGTCAATGGCAGATCGGCGAAGGGTGGTGAGAGCGTGAACGTAGTGCAAGTGAGTGCAACAACATTTGCAATCCAATCTTTTGTCACTCTCTTTGTAATTATGGATCCACCAGGTGCAACACCAATTTTCTTAGCTCTGGTTTCTCAGAAAAATCCTAAAGAGCGCCGAATGCTTGCAATGAAGGCGGCAGCTGTTTCATTCGCTGTGATATCCCTCTTTGCGTTATTCGGAAAATTTATTCTGGGCTATTTGAATATTTCAATGGCCTCCCTGCAAGCAGCCGGGGCGCTCTTGTTATTGCTCATCTCTCTTGATTTGTTAACAGGAGGAACAGGTGGAGGTAAGAACGAGAGTTCAAATGCAAATATTGCGCTTGTGCCACTTGGAACGCCTCTTCTTGCCGGTCCAGGAGCAATTGTTGCCACGATGATCTTTGTGCAAAACGCTGATACAACACCAAAGGTATTTGGATTAATTGCCGCGGTAGTCGGAGTTCACTTCGCTATCGCAGCGGTATTAATGGCTTCAACTTCGATTTTAAAGTTGATAAAAGAGGCCGGAGTCACTTTGGTGGCACGAATCGCAGGTCTACTTCTAGCCGCAATCGCAGTTCAAATGCTCGTTGACGCAATTCGAGTATTTGTCGAAGCTTAACTCTCTTTAAACTTCTTAGTCCTAGTACGAGTACGTTCAACTTTTTTTTGTGAAGTAGCAACTTTGCCTCGCCCAGATTCCTTACGTGGCGCTGATGCCGTTTTACTTTCAACCCTCATTACCGGTTTAGCCTTAATCATTCGGCCCGTCGATCCCGTTGGAATATTAAGAACTTCAAATAAATGTGGTGATGATGAGTAAGTCTCTTCAGGCTCGGCTAAACCAAGTTCAAGAACCTGGTTAATCATTTTCCAGCGAGCTAGCTCGTCCCAATCTACAAAAGTTACTGCGATCCCATCGGCACCTGCACGTGCAGTTCGGCCGATACGGTGGATATAAGTTTTTTCATCCTCTGGGCATTGGTAATTAATCACATGTGTGATTCCCTCAATATCAATGCCACGAGCTGCAACGTCTGTTGCAACGAGAACATCTGACTTTCCAGCTTTGAAATCACCGAGTGCTTTTTCGCGCGCGCTTTGACCTAAATCACCATGAATTGTCGCAGCCCTAAATCCCCGTTCGATGAGATCGTCAGCGGTTTTTTGGCACGTACGTTTTGTTCGGCAAAAGACAATAGTCGGACCTCGCCCATCGGCCTGCAAGATACGGGAAAGCATTTCAATTTTATCCATCGCATGTGCACGTAGAACGTGTTGCTCAATTCGGCTAACGACTGCGCCTTCATCCTCACTGTCTTGCGTACGAATATGAATAGGTTGGTTCATGAAACGTCGTGCAAGAGCGATGATGTCTCCGGGCATTGTGGCCGAAAAGAGCATTGTCTGTGTGCGGTTAGGAGTATTTGCTAAAATCTTCTCTACATCTGGGAGGAAGCCTAGATCGAGCATTTCATCGGCCTCATCGAGGACTAGTCGTGAGACTTCCTTTAATTTCAACTGACCTTGGCGCGATAAATCTAACAAACGGCCAGGAGTTCCTACCACAATCTCAACTCCAGTGTTAAGCGCTTCAATTTGAGGTTCAAAGGCACGACCACCATACACTGCGAGAGTTCGAATGCCCCGGTTGCTAGCTAACTCGTCAATATCTCGAGTTACCTGTGTACACAGTTCACGCGTTGGAACAACGATTAAAACCTGTGGCATTCCCTTATGTGCAAACTCTGCCCATTCAATATCGTCAGGCGCAATGACTCTTTCGATAACTGGAATTCCAAATGCCAGAGTCTTCCCTGTACCGGTTTTGGCTTGACCAATTACGTCGCCGTCTTCTAGGGCAATGGGCAACACCATCTCTTGAATTGCAAATGGTGCGAAAAAACCATGGGCGTGCAACGCCTCGATAGTTTGTGGTCGAAGTGGAAGCTGCGCAAAATCCAATAACACGTTAGGCAGCGCCGAAGCCAACGCGACGCGGTGATGGGTCGCCAACTTCGACGAACCCAATCTTGTCGGCCGGAACAATAATTTCGTGACCTTTTGTGTCACTAAGTGTCAGTGGGGCTCCAGAGGTGAGAGATTGAGTTACTGCGCTCTTTATTTCAGATGTAGTCATTGCACTTTCGAAAACTAAGTCACTTGCGACGCGAGTAACAGCGATGCGGACCTCTGATTTGACTGTAACTTCACTTTTCTTAAGGTTCATGGGGCCAATGATATCGGCCTTTAATTGCGCGGAAAACCAGAAATACCTCTCCACATGAGGTTGTTTACCAGTTCAACTGCTTGTTCTCTAGTCAAAGTGCTATCTCGATCCAGCCAATGGCGAGCAGTAACTTGGGCATAGCCAATCATTCCCACACCAAGCAACATGGAGGCCTCCTTTGGAAGGCCTGTGTCGATTGAGATTACTGCACTTGCTGCAGCTGCACAGTCGTAAGTCATTCGATTAAGGCGCTCACGTACAGAAGGTTCGACACTCATATCACTTTCAAAGAGCAATCTAAAGGCTTCTCCCTCCCTCTCAATAAATGCAAAATAAGCATCAACTGTTGCATGCACTCTGTTGGCATTGTCAGGCGTAGATGCAATCGCCTTTTGAATTTCAAAGACGAGCGAATCAATGTGCAAATCTAAAACAGCAAGATATAGCTCAAGTTTTGATGGAAAATGCTGATACAAGACCGGCTTACTTACTTTCGCTCGATCGGCAATCTCATCCATTGCCGCTGAATGGTATCCAGCGACTGTAAATACTTCGAGGGCTGCTTTAAGCAGAATTGCACGCCGCTCGTCTCTAGGTAAACGGGCTTTATTGGATATATCTGCCGTGGTCATTGGCGTAATCGTAGAGGGAGTTTGATGATTTATGCTAATACTTAGCGCCGGAGTTAGTAGCGACTATAGAGCGGCTTAGGCAGGATTGGAGTGCAATGAAACTTTCACCCCTTGTTGATGCAGGCGCAGCACTCAACGTTGATGAGGTTCGAAGATACAGTCGGCATGTTCTCGTTCCGGAAATATCAATAGTTGGTCAACAGAGAGTCAAGGCGGCGAAAGTACTTTGTGTCGGAGCGGGAGGATTAGGCTCCCCAGTTTTAATGTATTTAGCGGCAGCAGGTGTTGGAACCATCGGAGTAGTTGATTTTGATGTAGTCGAAGAGTCAAACCTACAACGACAGATTATTCACGGACAGAGCGATATTGGAACAAGTAAAGCGGAGAGTGCCAAGAGAAAGATTGCCGAAATTAACCCATATGTACAGGTGATTACGCATGATGTTCGCTTAGACAGGTCAAATGTATTAGAGATTCTTAAGGGTTATGATGTAATCATTGATGGCACTGATAATTTTGCGACACGCTATTTAATTAACGATGCTTGTGTACTTTTGAGTAAGCCATATATTTGGGGATCTGTCCTTCGCTTTGATGGGCAGGCTAGTGTATTTTGGTCGGAGCACGGCCCCTGCTATCGCTGCCTTCACCCAACACCGGCGCACGATGTTCCCAACTGTGCCGAAGCCGGAGTCCTAGGCGTTTTGTGTGCCTCGATCGCTTCAATTCAAGCGACAGAGGCGTTAAAGCTCATTATTGGAATCGGTGAACCGCTCATTGGTGCACTAATTATTTTCGACGCACTTGATATGAGTTTTCGAAAAATTGTGGTCAAAAAAGATCCAGCCTGTGTTGTGTGCGGGGTAAATCCGACTCAGAAGGGGTTATTAAATAATTACGAAGAGTTTTGTTCACCCGCCGGAGCTACACAGATAAGTGTTGTGGAGTTGAAAACGAAGATTGATAGCGGTGATGATTTTCTACTTATTGATGTACGTGAAGCTAGTGAATTCGAAATTGTCCGAATTCCCGGTTCAGTTTTGATACCTCTTAGGCATTTCATTGATGGAAGCGCTTTAAAAAGCCTGCCAAAGGAGAAAGAGATTGTTGTGCACTGCCATTCGGGAGGTCGTTCAGCGACTGCACTTTCAATACTCAAGAAAGCTGGTTTTCTGGATGTCACCCATGTAGAGGGTGGGGTACTTGCCTGGGCCAAACACATCGATACGACATGTACGGTGTACTAATGAAAGATACATACGAAGGTTTTCGAATTCTTTTAGTGCACGCCCATCCTGATGATGAGACTATAAATAATGGGGCGACAATGGCACTGTATGCAGCTCGAGGCGCAAAAGTCACGCTAGTGACTTGTACTCGTGGAGAAGAGGGAGAAGTTCTTGTCCCCGGTTTATCGCATTTGGCAAGCGCGCACGATGACACCCTCGGCTCCCATCGTGAGATAGAACTGGCAAACGCCATGAGCGCTCTTGGTGTGCGTGATTACCGCTTTTTAGGTAATTTTCGAGATAGCGGAATGATGGGGAGCACAACAAATAATGGGGCAGATGTTTTCTGGCAAGTTGAGGTAGATGTGGCTGCACGGCTTCTTGCAACAATAATTGATGAAGTTCAGCCACATATCTTAATTACTTATGATGAAATAGGTGGATACGGTCATCCGGATCACATTAAGACCCATCTTGTCGCTATGCGCGCGAGCGAACTTTCAAAATGGCAGATTCAAAAGATTTATTGGAACACGATTCCCAAGTCAGTTATCGCAGCTGGCATTGCGGCAATGAAAGAGGTTGGTTCTGATTTCTTTGGAACTGACAATGTTGATGACATTCCTTTTGCCAAAGACGACTCGTTTGTTACTACATTGATTGATGGAAATGAATTTGTTGAAGCCAAAATGGAGGCAATGAAAGCACATGCAACACAAATTGCATTAGACGGTCCATTCTTTGCACTTTCAAATAACTTAGGTTTGCAGATTTGGGGGCATGAGTACTACACGCTTGTGCGCGGTGAGAAATCTGCACCATTTGACAGCGATGGGCGGGAAAGTGATTTGACTTCGGGAATAACTTTGTAGTGAAGTTTTTTTACTCAATATTTCTCGGGGCGGCTTTAGGCGCTGCCTCTATTTTTATTCATGCCTCTGTACCACCATTCGGTTTAATACTGAGTCTTGCCGCTACGGGCACTGGGATTTGGAGTATTGGACGTATGTGGGGCAGACGATCTCTAAAAGTGCTTGCAAGTATCATCTGGACTTTGGTTGTTGTGCGTGCAGGCCTACCCGGTGCAAGCAATGAGTATTTAATTGAGGCCAGTGCCGTTGGAATATCGTTGATAAATATAGGATTCCTTTTCTTACTTATTGCGATTTTATTGCCAAATTAACTCATAAGATTAGGGTTTAATGCTGGTTGTGGGTCTGGCGATTATTTCACGCCAAATAAAAATCTCATCATGAGAGAATTCAATTAAATGATTCTCTTTATTTCGCAATGAGTGCGTGCTCTCTAAAATCCCCACGATGTCGCGAAAACCGCCTTCAGGGTCGTGGAGTCTGATTGTAAGACGCCTACCAATGAGGGCTTTGAAACGGAGTTCGAGCAGGCTCGCCATGGGTCAACGATAAACCTTCGTTGCGATATCGCGCGAGATAGGGCTAAGCGATTAGAATCAGCCTCGTTCATTATCATTTTATTCTGGAGGCTAGAGAGTGACATATATTATTGCCGAGCCGTGTGTCGATGTTAAAGATAAGTCCTGTATAGCTGAATGCCCTGTGGACTGCATCTATGAAGGTTCACGTATGTTGTACATCCAGCCAGATGAGTGTGTCGACTGCGGTGCATGCGAGCCAGTATGCCCGGTAGAAGCGATTTATTATGAGGACGATGTTCCAGCCCAGTGGAGTGAGTTTGGCAAAGTCAATACCGAGTTTTTTGTTGAAATTGGATCCCCTGGAGGCGCAGCCAAGATGGGTCCAACCAATAGTGATCACGCACAAGTAACGGCTCTGCCTGCAAAGAGCGAGTAATAGTTCTTGCGTGAACAACTCCCAGATTTTCCTTGGGACGCATTAGCTCCATATGGGGAGATTGCACGTTCGCACCCAGATGGAATCATAGATTTATCTCAAGGAACTCCGGTAGATCCAACTCCGGAATTTATTCAAAAATCATTTCGCGATGCTTCGAACTCTCCTAGTTATCCAGTCACTGCCGGAACACCCGAACTGCGCGCAGCGATTAGGAAGTGGGCCGTTCATCGACTGGGTGCAACCGGTGAGTTTGATGTACTTCCGCTCATTGGATCGAAAGAGTTAGTGGCATGGCTACCAACAATTCTTGAATCACGAAAAGTTCTTATTCCAGAAATTGCTTATCCGACATATCGCGTTGGTGCCTTGATTGCCCAAGCGAAATCCATCGAAGTTGATATAGATGCAACCACATGGCCACCTGCGGATTTGGCATGGCTGAACTCACCGTCTAATCCCACAGGGCGAACCCATAGTGTTGAAGAAATAAAATCGTGCATTCAATGGGCGCGCGCCAACAATTCAATTTTAGTTTCAGATGAGTGTTATATTGAATTTGATCACACTGCAATTTCTTACTCTGTCTTATCTCAAAGCGGAGGTGACAATAGGAACATTCTCGCTGTTCATTCGCTTTCTAAACGCTCCTCCATGGCAGGGTATCGCGCCGCTTTCATGATTGGCGACTCTGTTCTTATCAGCCGAATCCGTGAACTTCGTAAACACAGCGGAATGATGGTTCCCCTTCCGGTGCAGAAAGCAATGACTGTTGCACTCAGTGATAATCGCCATGTTGCCGAGCAGCGTTCTCGTTACAACCTGCGACGGGACGTATTGCGTCCAGCACTTGAGGTAGCTGGTTTTCACATTGAATTCAGTAACTCAGGTTTATATCTGTGGTGTACTCGCGGCGAGGATGCGTGGGAGAGCGTGAAGTGGCTTGCAAGCCGAGGCATATTAGCCACGCCGGGTAGTTTCTATGGTCACGCCGGAGCTCGTCACATTCGATTAGCTATGACGGCAACGGATGAACACATTAAATCCGCTGCTCTCCGATTGAAAGCTTAGTTCTATGGCAGTAGGAATTCTCTTAGTAGGTGGTTTTGGTACACGTTTAATGCCATTGACTAAGCACACGCCTAAACCCATGCTTACAGTTGCAGGTTTACCAGTGACTGAACATCAACTAGCTATGGCAAGGAATGCTGGTATCACTACGGTAGTCCTGGCAACTTCATATTTAGCTGAACTTTTTACTCCATATTTTGGAGATGGATCGCGATGGGGCATGAAGTTGCAATATGCCGTTGAAAAAGTACCGCTAGGTACAGGGGGTGCAATAGCAAATGCCGCACAGTTGTTAAACACCCAAGAATCAATTGTTGTTTTTAATGGAGATGTTTTGAGTTCACACAATTTGAAAGAGCAAATTCGCCAGCACGAGGAGCATGGTGCAGATGTAACACTTCATTTGACGACCGTTGAAGATGCACGGGCGTATGGGTGCGTACCCACTGATGAGTCTGGTCGAGTCACCGCTTTTCTTGAAAAAATGGAGAATCCAATTTCACATTCTATAAATGCCGGTTGCTATGTCTTTAATCCCAGCATTGTGAATGCCATTCCTAAGGAGACAGTGACAAGTGTCGAACGAGAAATTTTCCCAAAACTCATAGCTAGAGGTAGAAAGGTATTTGGCTATATAGATAATTCATACTGGTTAGATATTGGTACCCCAAAAGCCTTATTGCAGGGTTCACGTGATTTAGTACGAGGGTTAAGCTACTCATCTGCATTTTCCTTGGCTGAAATTGGCTTTCATAATAAACACTCACTAATTATGGCAACTGCAGAAGTTGATTCCAGTGCAATCATTGATGGAGCTTCATGTATTGGCGCAGATTCGCAGATTGGTGCACAGACACACATAACTGGTTCGATAATTGACCGTGGAGTGATCATAAACCGCGGCGCTCGAGTGATTAATTCATTCATCGCAAGCGGTGCAGTAGTGAGTCAGAACTCGCACATTGAGGCCTCTTTTGTGACAAAGGATGAGATTCTGCCTATCCCGGAGTAATTTTTATTGATTTTGCTGCATCTTTCCTCTACTTTCGCTTGACATATGCGACTTACACGCGTGTAATTCACTCTTAAGTAAGTCTTTTCCACGAGGGAGGAGACACAAAGCTATAAAGGAGAATCGGTATGCCGATCCGACCTGAAGCCACAAACTCCCCTGTCCCCACAACTGGACCAAAAATAACCTTAGTGAGTGGTGAGAATATTGAGCTATCCTGGCAAGAGCGCTCGCTATGCGCCCAAACTGATCCCGAAGCCTTCTTCCCTGAAAAAGGTGGCTCAACTCGCGAAGCCAAGCGCGTCTGTCTCTCCTGCGATGTTCGATCAGAGTGCCTTGAGTATGCACTTGCTCATGATGAACGGTTTGGGATATGGGGCGGATTATCAGAGCGCGAGCGTCGACGCTTAAAGCGTCGTTCTGCGTAATCTCGCAGCTCTCCGAAGGTCAATGTCATGGCTGAAAAGGCCGCACTAGGCCGACATCGCGTCAGCGCGATTATCGTGTCACACGATGGACAAACGTGGTTGCCAGAAACAGTTGCAGCTCTCACTTCGCAGACTCGACCACTCGATTACATTGTTGCCGTTGACACTGCATCCAAAGATTCTTCGCAACAACTTCTTAAGTCAGCACGAATTCCAATAATTGATGCCGATCGCAAAACTGGTTTTGGTGAAGCTGTATCACTTGGTGTTGAATCTTTGAAACCAGTTCAAACTGAAACGATTGAATGGATTTGGTTAATTCATGATGACTGTGCGCCTGCTCCAACAGCACTTGAATTCTTACTTCAAGCAATAGAGGGCCGCCCTCAAGTCGCAATGGTTGGACCAAAACTTCTTGGTTGGCACGACCGCACTCACTTGCTCGAAGCGGGAGTGAGCATTGCGGGTAATGGCGCTCGGTGGACAGGATTAGAACCACTTGAATACGACCAAGGACAACATGATGGGATCCACGACGTTCTTTCAGTTAGCACAGCCGGTGCATTAATCAGGCGAGACATTTTTGAAGAGATTGGTGGCTTTGATAAAAATTTAGCGCTCTTTCGTGACGATGTTGATATAGGTTGGCGCGCGCGGGTAGCTGGACACACGGTCATTGCAGTTACTTCGGCAGTTGTTTTCCATGCTCAGGCAGCCTCGAGCGAGCGAAGAATGGTTGATGTAGAAGGTGCATTTTTGCATCGTCCTCTCTTGCTTGACCGTCGAAATGCTGCATATGTACTTCTCGCTAACTCCACTTGGTGGATGATTCCATGGCTTGCTTTTCAACTTCTCAGTTCGGCCATGGTGCGCTCGGCCGGTTATTTATTAGTAAAGCTTCCGGGATACGCTAGTGATGAATTACTTGCAGTTGCATCACTTATTGTTAAACCAACGATAATATTTAAAGCTCGCAAAGATCGTAAAGCTAAGCGATTTGTATCTTCACGAATAGTTTCGGCATACATTCCACCTAGGTGGTCGCAGTTACGTCTTTCGACTTCACGCATGTTTGAGGCTGTCCGTTCTCGATTACTTCCAGCTAGCGATACACCATCGACATCGATATTAAATTCACTTGAAGATGAGGATTTACTTGTACCGACTAAAAGCTTGCAATGGCTAAATCTCTTTAAAAAACCAGAGGTAGCAGGTTTTATTTTGTTATCCTTGATAACTCTTATTGCATCTAGAATGCGCCTCGGATCTCTCATAGGTGGAGCGCTCCCTATGTCCCCGGATGGCGCGCGCGATCTATGGAAAAGTTACTTTGAATCCTGGCATCAAGTCGGTATGGGCACGTCTCAAGCGGCACCGCCATGGATTGCCATTCTTGCATTGTGTGCGAGCATATTCTTTGGGAAAGCAGCGATTTTCCTAACGCTTTTCTTTCTCGTAGCACCGATATTTATGATGTGGTCATCTCTTAGATTATTTAAAAAGATTACACAAAACAGTTGGATAAGTGTCTCGGCCAGTTTTATTTATGCTATCTCTCCCGTCGCAATTGCCGCAGTCAATTCAGGTCGCCTGGCCACAGTGGTTGCCCTCATAATTGCGCCGCAAATTCCAATTCTTTTAATTCACTGGAAAGAAATTGAGTTACATTCTTGGCGTCGAATTTTCTTAATCTCATTAGTAGTCGGTGTGCTAACTGCGTTTACACTCTCCGTTTTTGTGATTCTCCTAGGTTTAACTTTGTTTGCAATTTTTAGCGATTATTTGAGCTTTGTTGCCGATCAAGGTAGGCCACTCTTCTTGGAGCGTATTAAAAAACGTTTGACGCTTCTATTGGTTCCATTTCTACTTACCGCCCCATTTTCATTTGAAGCATTACTTGCACCATCAAAATTCCTGAGTGAACCCGGACTTTCCGTTGCCGGCGGCGAAGCTTCGCTTGTGATTCTCGGAAACCCAGGTGGAATCGGCTCACTTCCCTGGTGGCTAATCAGCCCCTTGCCACTAATTCTTTGTGTCGCACTTTTTTCTTCGAGCAAAGCCAGAACTATTGCCTTATTCGGCACTGGTTTCCTCTCTGCCGCAGTTCTCTTCTCTTCTCTCTCCATAGCCACACATGGAAACTCAGCGCCATCAAGGATTTGGGTCGGCACATTCTTAGTTGGAGCAACTGGAGCAGCTTGCATGGCGGGCGTAGTAATTCTAGATCGTCTGAGAATGGTACTGATTACAAGCAATTTCCATTTTCGTCATATTTTGGCAGCTCTACTTCTTCTTTTCTCACTCTCTTATTCAGTCTTAACGTTAGGTTGGTCAGTCTCTGCAGGAGCGGACTCACCGGTTCAAAATAGCGATTCAACAGTAATGCCTGCTTTCTTAAGTGTTGAGAAAGACACAAAGACACTCGTGCTGCGAGAGATGGGGAATGCAGGTTCAAAAACTGTTCAATATTATATTTCACGTGGAAAAGATATTTCGCTGGGAGAGCCGGATGTAGCGCCACCACAAGTAAGTGAGATAGCTGCCGCAACCCAGGCGCTAATAGATGGCTCAGGTATTTCAAGCAGTAAGGTTTTTGCAGATTTCGGAATCAAATATGTATTTGCGAAAGCCCCTTTTGATAAAAATATTATTCGTACAATTGACGGACTCGGTGGATTTACCCGCGCCTCTGCTACTTCTGTAGGAGTGGTCTGGCGTGTAGCAGGCGTGACTGGTCGGCTTGTATTGATAGGAAAGGACGGAGATAGAGAGCTGCTTGAGGCTGGTGAGATCGGGGCACGAGTAATAGTTACCCACCCGGGAAGAATATTGCTCACGGAGAGTTATGACCGTTCATGGCTTGTTCTGCAAAATGGATATCGCTTGGAGCGCACAGTAAGCGAACAAGGCTCACCGTTGTTTATAGCAACGCAGTCAGGGGAAATCTCACTTTTACATGATGGCACTATAAGGCGCGCGTGGCTCTCTTTTCAATTAATTTCTTGGATTGTTGTAATTATTGCCGCCGCACCAGCCGGACGAAGAAAGCGCGAAATTTCAGATAAGGAGTTAGCATGAAGCGATCGTTGCTCTCGCTCTTGGCTTTAGCGCTCTCATTCACTCTAGCGACATTATTAACCGTAACTACTAAATCTTCCGTTTTCTCAGAGACATATCCAGAAGTTGTGTGTCCACCAACATTAAATGGATTATCCTCACAAATCTCGATTGCTTCACGTAAAACTGCGTTCCAACGTCTTGCAACTAAAAGCACAAAAACGATTCCATTTAATGTGCTTCGCTACCCAGAAATTAAAGATTCATTAATAGTTTCTGCATTAGGGACTACTCCGGTCATTTGGCAAAGTCGCAGCGGTAGTTGGGCGGGAGGCACCCTATGCACAGGCCCAATATCCTCACAATGGTTTGTAGGAGGAAGCTCCGATGTGAGAACTCGTGGAAACATAGTTGTAATCAATAGCGGGTTGAGCGCAGCGATTATTGACTTACATATTTACTCTGAAAATGGTAAGCAGCCGCTAGTTTCAATTAATGTAGCGGCTAAAAGTTTAAAGGTAATCTCATTGGACTCTCTTGCAACGGGTGATAAATCTTTGACAGTCCAAGTAGTTCCCCGTTCGGGGCGAATTAACGCATTTATGATTGATGAGCTTGGCGCTGGTCTTAAAGCCCTTGGCGGCGACCTTGTTAATCCAGTTAATTCGACGGCTAAAACTCTCGTGATTCCTGCCATCCCAAATCAAATTTTGAAAAGAGGAGAGACACCCTCTGCTGCTCACATTTTGCGAATTCTTGCACCTGCCGATGTTGATGCAAATTTCACACTTGAGCTCTTGTCTGAAAACGGAACCTTTGTTCCAGTAGGCTTCAATTCGCGTAACATTACAGCTGGAGTTGTGACCGAGTTTGTCTTGTCACCTAAAATAGTAGCAAGTTCCTTTGCAGTGCGAATCACTTCAGATGAACCAATAGTTGCGGCAATCTCCTCGAAGTTCATCACCAATGGGCGAAGAGATTTTGTTTGGAGTACTCCTACGAGCGCTCTTACGCCTATGAAAATGGCGGTTACGGGTCTCTCACCGATAATCGTTTTTGCAGCCGATTCGATAGCCGTCACGATCGAAGTGGCCCTGGTTAACGGAAAGAGAAGCATTGTTACAATCAAAGGTAGAGATGTAGCAACGTGGCGAGTACCTAAATCTGCGCGTTCAATCACAATAATTGAAGCGAGCCGGGAAACCTATGCCGGTGCGCTAGTCGCATCTATACATGGTTACGGGTATTTACCAATCACTCCGGGAAGTATATTAGCCAAGGTCGAAATTCCTCATTCAAACATTCGCGTTTTAAATCCATGACAATCCCAACAAAACCATACATTCCCACTAATCTTGGGTTTATGAGCTCTCAAGCAAAGTTAGGTAGAGGTTGTTCGCGCGTTGGATGTCGCGCGGTGGCTACTATGACCTTGACCTATATATATGCTGAATCTATGGCCGTAGTTGGACCACTTGCGACTTTTAGCGAGCCACATGCATATGACTTATGCCTTCTACATGGGGAGAGACTTAAAGTTCCACATGGTTGGAGTGTTTTAAAACAAGAGCTAATCGGAGAAGAGCGCGGGCCTTCTGAGGATGACCTTATGGCTATTGCTGATGCGGTTCGCGAAGTTGCAATGGTTCCCATTAATTCACAGGAGAATTCAAAGGGCGTAGGCAAACAAACTCAGATTGGCCGTAGGGGTCATCTGCGCGCAGTTCCATCATAAAAAATTTGAAATGAGTCAAATTCCAAATATTTTTAAGGCCTACGATATTCGCGGGCTAGTAGATACAGAGATGACTCCTGATTTTTCTTTTGCAATAGGTTTAGCTTTTGCACGTTTTCTACAACAAGAGCGCGAACCAGCAACAGTAATTGTTGCCGAAGACATGCGCCCGTCATCTCCAGAATTGGCTCAAGCCTTCTCGGCTGGTGTTAATTCAACGGGGATGGATGTAATGAGAATTGGTCTTGCTTCAACAGACATGTTGTATTTCGCTTCAGGGAAACTTGGACTGCCTGGCGCTATGTTTACTGCAAGCCACAATCCAGCGGAATACAACGGAATTAAATTGTGTTTTAGTAGCGCCCGCCCAATAGGAAAAGAATCAGGTCTGCAAACAATTGAAAATTTTGTTCGTAAAGGCTCTCCCATCGAAATCCGTTCAGTCGGCGCTGAATTAAAACGAGAAATGCTTAACGAATATGTAGAGCACTTACTTACGTTGGTTAACTTGGACTCTATCCGGCCACTCACTATTGTGATTGACGCAGGAAATGGAATGGCCGGGCATACGGCCCCAGCGATTTTTGCACGATTGAATTGCACTGTTATTCCATTATTTTTCGAGCTTGACGGGAGTTTTCCAAATCACGAAGCTAATCCAATTGATCCGAGAAATCTACGTGACTTGCAAAAAGCCGTGAAAAAACATAAAGCGGACTTGGGCTTAGCATTTGATGGAGATGCCGACAGGTGTTTTTTAGTTGACGAAAATGGTCTTGCAATAAACCCATCAGATTTAACTTCATTGATAGCCCATCGCGAACTCGTAAAATATCCCGGCTCAACCATCATCTACAACCTGATTTCATCACGTGCAGTGCTAGAAGTGATCAAAGAAAACGGTGGCATTGGCCTTCGCAGTCGGGTAGGTCACTCGTATATCAAGGCGATGATGGCCGAAAGTGGAGCAGTATTTGGAGGAGAGCATTCAGGCCACTTTTACTTTAAAGAGTTTTGGCGTGCCGATTCAGGAGCACTCGCCGCGCTCCATGCAATTGCAGCCTTAGGGGAGACTAAAAAATCAATCTCACAGATTCTGGCGCCATATCAAAGGTATGTTTCAAGTGGGGAGATTAACTCCACAGTAACTGATGCAGAAGGTGCTTTGTGGCTCGTTGAACAAACTTACTCAGAGAGATCTGAAGTTGAAATCGACCACATGGATGGCTTAAGTGTTGTGGGTGATACGTGGTGGTTCAACCTCCGATCATCCAATACTGAGCCTTTGTTGCGCTTAAATGTTGAGGCTAAGTTGGCTGGAGATATGGGCAGAGTTCGTGATGAAGTTCTCTCGTTGATTCGCAGCTAACCCAAGGCTCATTACTCACTTTGGGGAGCAAGGCAGTAACCTAAGCACCTACAGTTTCGTCCATAAGGAGCATTTCGTGAACTCACCAATTACAGCAACTCTTCCACGCCATGACATCGCCGATGCATCTCTTGCATCTCAAGGTCGAAAGCGCATCGAGTGGGCAGAACGCAATATGCCGGTTCTAGCTCAGATCCGTGAGCGTTTTGAAAAGTCACAACCTTTTGCTGGAGTGCGAATCGCTGCCTGCATGCATGTCACAACTGAAACTGCAAACCTCATGCGCGTTTTAAAGGCAGGAGGCGCTGATATTGCCCTCTGTGCTTCAAATCCATTATCAACTCAAGATGACACTGCAGCAGCACTAGTCCATGAATATGGGATCAGCGTCTTTGCTCGAAATGCCATTGATCGAGATGGTTACTACGTGCACATCAACGCTGCCCTCGATATAGCTCCTCACCAAGTTTTTGACGATGGCTGCGATCTTGTAAATACTCTCCATACAACTCGAAAAGAGTTAATTCCTAATATCGCAGGTGGCTGTGAAGAGACTACAACTGGTGTTATCCGCCTAAACCAGATGGCAAAAGATGGGGCGCTTGAATTCCCAATGATCGCTGTAAATGATACCGACACTAAACACATGTTCGATAACCGCTACGGAACAGGTCAATCGACACTTGATGCTGTTTTCCGTTCGACTAACTTCTTACTTGCTGGACGAATCTTAGTTGTCGCAGGCTTTGGATATTGCGGTAAAGGCGTTGCAGAGCGTGCAAAGGGAATGGGTGCCGATGTCATTGTCACTGAAATCGATCCAACTAAGGCCCTTGATGCCATGATGCAGGGTTTCCGTGTTATGCCGATGATCGACGCTGCAAAGGTTGGAGACGTCTTTATCACTGTAACTGGAAATCGCGATGTCTTACGCGAAGAGCATTTTCAAGTTATGAAAGATGGCGCAATTATGGCTAACTCTGGTCACTTTGATATTGAAATTGACGTTGCATGGCTCGAGCAAAATTCAAAGACAAAGAACTCAAAAATGCGTCACCAGACCGATGAGTACGTTTTGGCTGATGGTCGCCGCTTGTTACTTCTAGCAGAGGGTCGTTTAGTAAACCTAGGTGCGGCAGAGGGACACCCAGCCTCAGTTATGGATATGTCCTTCTCAGATCAAGCGCTCACAGCCGAGTACTTAGTAAGAGAGGCTAAAAATCTAAAGCCTGGCGTGCATGAAGTTCCAACATATATCGATAAAGAAGTTGCCAGTTTGAAGCTCATAAGTATGGGCGGACATATCGATGTACTTACGCCCGCCCAGGATATGTACTTGAACTCCTGGGAACACGGTAGCTAATGACATTGGTTATGGTCGTCGATGACGATCAAGACCTATCAGAAATGCTCGGAATAGTTTTAACCGGAGCAGGAATTGACGTTGACTTAGTAAGTCGCGGCGATGAAGTTCTCGATGTTTTCAGAAACAATCCACCAGATTTGGTGCTGCTTGACGTTATGTTGCCAGGTCTTGATGGTATCGAAGTATGTAAATTAATTCGGGCTGAATCAATGGTGCCGATAATCATGCTTAGTGCCAAGGGTGATTCTCATGATGTTGTGAGGGGCCTTGAAGCCGGTGCCGACGATTACATGATTAAACCTTTCAAGCATCCATCAGAACTAGTTGCACGAATTCGCACTCGCCTGCGACGAACAAATACCGATATTTCAGGTCTTTTGACTATCGGCGATTTAGCAATAGATGTTCCAGCCCACCAAGTTTTACGTGCCGGCAAACAAATAGCACTTACTCGACTTGAGTTTGATTTGCTTGTGGCGCTCGCAAAAGAACCAGGTCGAGTATTTTCGCGCGATGCATTACTCAGTGAAGTATGGGGATATCGTCACTCAACCGATACTCGTTTGGTAAATGTGCATGTGCAAAGGTTGCGAGCAAAAATTGAACATGATGCAGAGCGACCAGAATTAGTAATAACCATACGTGGCGTGGGCTACAAAGCTGGAGTTTTGGGCGGTTCCTAATAATGAATCGTTTCATCTCTACTTTTCGCAACTCACTTGCACTTAAAGTTATAATCTCAACTGTAGTGCTCTCTCTTAGTGTTATTTATGTCGCGGGCTCAGCGCTCAATTCGCAGTTATCAAAGGGAATAAAGCAAGTGAATCTAGATTCAGCGATGATTGAGGCGAGATCTACCATCTTCAATGCTCAATATCGACTAGTTTTAGCCCAAGGCGAAAAAGATGCCGCCGTTCGAAAAGTAATTGATGATGTAATTGCATCAGCAACATCGCTCACTACTAATGAAAATGCACGTGATGTGGTATTTTTGAAAAGTCATGGAAATACCAGAAAACTAAATTATGAAATTAGTTCGAACTTAGTTGATCCGAAGGCGATTCCGGCATCTCTTAGCAAGAAAGTTCGTACTAGTGACGACATAGCTTGGAGTTATATTCGCATTCGCTATATCGGGGGCGAGAGTATTTCAGGTCTTGCTTTTGGCGAGAAGGTTTTAATTCCTAACGCAGGGCAGTACGAGATGTACATGCTTTTCTCCTTGGCAAATCAAAGTGCAACTTTAAATCTCATTCAACGCTACCTTTTTTTAACTGGGTTTTTCTTAGTTCTTCTTATAGCTCTAATAACCTGGCTTGTGGTCAGACAAGTCGTACGCCCCGTGCGTGAAGCTGCCCATATTGCAACGAAGTTTACAGCCGGAGATTTCTTACAGCGCATGAACGTTCACTCACAAGATGAGATTTCTACGCTTGGCCATGCTTTTAATGAGATGGCTGAATCTCTGGAAAAACAGTTCGCGAGACTAGAAAACCTGTCACGGGTTCAACAGCGTTTTGTATCAGATGTTTCACATGAGCTACGTACCCCACTCACAACTTTGCGTATGGCATCAGAGGTTATTAACACTGCAAGGGAAAATTTTGACCCCGTAGTAGCTCGAAGCGCTCAACTCATGATTGCTCAACTCGATAGGTTTGAGAGATTACTGGAAGACTTATTGGAAATCAGTCGCTTTGATGCCGAGGTGGCAGTTCTTGAGGCCGTAGATTTTGATATTGTGTTGCTCGCCCAAAGATGCGCAGATGACTTGGCATTAGTAGCTAAAGAAAGATCAACAGAGTTACGCATTTACTCAATTTCAGAATCAGTGAACATAAGGGCTGATATCAGGCGCGTTGAGCGAATTTTACGTAATTTGTTTTCTAATGCCATTGATCATGCCGAAGAGAAGCCAATAGCCATTACTATCATTTCTAGTGAAGAAGATGTTGCTATTGGAGTACGTGACTTTGGAATTGGTTTGGATGAAGCCAATCTGATAAGGGTCTTTGATCGATTCTGGCGTGCCGATCCTTCTAGAGCCCGAACTCGAGGTGGCACTGGGCTGGGCCTTTCAATTGCCCTTGAAGATGCGCGTTTGCATAACGGTGAACTTGAAGCGTGGGGCCGTCCAGGAAAAGGTGCACACTTTGTCCTAACTCTTCCTCGCCAGGCGTGGTCAGGTATCAGTTCTCGCTTAATCAAACTTCAGCCAGATGATGTTCACGGTTAGTTTCCACAAACAAATTTTCGATTGGCTGACAACTCATACTCTTAGTCAATGCAACGTTTTGAAGAGTTTGGCCAATTACTTTTTCCTACACGATGTTTCGGTTGCAATGTAATTGGATTACCGATTTGTGCGAAGTGTCGACGCGAGTGGCATCCTCATTATTATTCAACCCACATTGCAAACCTTCAGGTTCATTCTGGGGTGATGTATTCACCAATAGCAAGCAAAATCATTCTGGCAGCAAAGGAGAATGGGCTTGCAGGAGCAGACACGCTAGTAATTGATTCAATAATCCATGTATTCTCACTTGCTCGTTTTAATGATCACAATATTCGATTAGTGCCTATTCCCTCATCGCCATCAGCTCGGCGAAGAAGGGGTCGAAGTTTTATTGTTGATATCACTTCCAAAATCGGCAGGCAGCTGAGCCTTCCTGTTTCGGATTCACTCGAATTGTGCCGAAAAGTTGTTGATCAGAGCGGTTTGAATGCAACTGCTAGAGCCGAGAATATGGTTGGAGCTTTCGCCCTCAAACGAGGTGCATTTCCCCGCGGTGATCTGATACTGATAGACGACGTAGTGACTACAGGGGCCACCCTTACTGAGGCGGCAAGGGTCTTAAGGCTCCGAGGCTTACATGTTCTTGCCTCAGTTACCGCTTGTGTGGCTCAACCTCTACGATAGGAGAGTTGATTCGAGCTATGTTGTGCGAAAGGGCCAGTGATGCCAGCGTTTTTTGACAGAATTATGCGCGCAGGAGAAGGACGCTTACTTCGTGAACTCGGCAAAGTTGCCGATCTCGTCAACGGACATGAGGCCCGAATCAGCGCACTTTCAGATGCGCAGCTTCGAGCCCAGACTTCTGAGTTCCAAAAGCGCTTCACAGATGGAGAAACCCTTGAAGAGTTACTACCTGAAGCTTTTGCCGTTGTTCGTGAGGCGGCCCAGAGGACTTTAGGTCAACGCCATTATGACGTTCAGATAATGGGCGGGGCCGCTCTGCATCGAGGCAATATCGCTGAGATGCGCACAGGTGAAGGAAAGACTCTCGTGGCGACCTTGCCGTCGTATTTAAACGCTCTAGCCGGTCGTGGTGTCCATGTTGTTACCACAAACGATTACTTAGCCGAGCGCGATAGTGAGTGGATGGGCCGTATTCACCGTTTCTTAGGATTAAAAGTTGGAGTAATTCTGGCCAATATGTCACCAGCCGAGCGGCGCGAAGCTTACTTAGCCGATATTACTTATGGAACCAATAATGAGTTTGGTTTCGATTATCTACGTGACAATATGGCGTGGTCGCTCGAAGAGTGCGTTCAGAGAGATCACTTCTTCGCCGTTGTCGATGAGGTCGACTCAATTTTGATTGATGAGGCGCGGACACCTTTGATTATCAGCGGTCCTGCCGATAAAGCGACCAAGTGGTACGTGGAATTTGCAAATCATGTTGGAAAATTGCAACGTGACGTGCACTATGAAGTGGATGAAAAGAAGAAGACGGTTGGAATTCTAGAAGAAGGCGTTACGAAAGTTGAAGAGTTGCTTCAAATTGGAAATCTTTACGAGGCAGCTAATACGCCAATGATTGGTTATTTAAATAATGCTGTCCGCGCTAAAGAGTTGTTTAAGCGCGATAAAGACTATGTTGTGATGAATGGTGAGCTCTTAATCGTTGATGAACACACTGGACGCATGTTGGCGGGGCGTCGCTATAGTGAAGGCTTACACCAAGCCTTAGAAGCTAAAGAACGAATTGAAATTAAAGATGAAAATCAGACGTTAGCAACAATCACTTTACAAAACTATTTCCGACTATATTCCAAATTATCTGGCATGACGGGTACGGCGATGACCGAAGCTTCAGAGTTCTATCAAATCTATAAACTCGGTGTCGTTCCTATTCCAACTAACCGTGAAATGATTCGCATTGATCAAGCTGATTTAGTGTATAAATCCGAAGAAGGTAAATTTGCAGCTGTAACGGCTGATATTGCTGAAAAACATCGCAAGGGACAACCAGTGCTGGTTGGAACCGTTAGCGTTGAAAAGTCAGAGGAGCTCTCCGCGTTTCTTCGTAAATCAGGTGTACCTCATGAAGTGCTCAATGCTAAGCATCATGAACGCGAGGCGGCAATCATTGCCCGCGCTGGAACTCTAGGCGCAGTTACTGTGGCAACAAATATGGCCGGCCGAGGTACTGACATCATGCTTGGTGGAAACCCAGAGTTCATGGCAGATTTCGAACTTCAACGTCGCGGAATTTCTCCAGTTGAAAATGCAGATGAGTATGAAGCTGCTTGGCCATCCGAAATCGCACGACAGAAAGCGGCCGTTACCAAAGGTCACGAAGATGTTGTTGCATTGGGCGGCCTCTATGTTCTAGGCACCGAACGTCACGAATCTCGCCGAATCGACAATCAATTGCGCGGACGTTCAGGGCGCCAAGGTGATCCGGGAGAGTCTCGTTTCTATCTCTCTTTGCAGGATGAGCTCATGCGTCGATTTAACTCAGGAATGGTTGAGCGATTTTTGACCGCAGCAGGTATTCCTGAAGATGCGCCTATTGAATCCAAGATGGTAAGTAATGCAATTCGTTCTGCCCAAACGCAGGTTGAAGCTCAAAACTTTGAAATGCGAAAGAATGTTTTGAAATACGACGATGTTATGAATCGCCAACGTCAAGTTGTTTATGGTGAGCGCCGGTTAGTTCTTGAAGGACAAGATATTAAAGCGCAGGTAGCTGATTTTGTTCATGAGACTTTGACGGCATACGTAACAATTGCAACGTCAAATGGCTATGCTGAAGAATGGGATTTGGATACACTCTGGAAAGCACTAAAGACTATTTATCCAATCTCATTTACCATCGATGATTTAATTGCTTCGGTTGGGTCGCGTAATGCTCTGGATGCGGATTATCTGACTGCACGAATCATTGAGGATTGCGAAAAAGCATATGCCTCGCGTGAAGAAAATTTGGGTACCGAAGTTATGCGCGAGTTGGAGCGTAAGGTCTTACTTTCAGTTCTAGACAAGAAGTGGCGCGAACACTTATATGAAATGGATTATCTTCAAGAGGGAATTGGACTTCGCGCAATGGCCCAACGCGATCCATTGGTTGAATACCAACGCGAGGGATATGAACTCTTTTCTGCGATGATGGATGCAATAAAGGAAGAGATTGCCAGTTTTCTTTTCAATATTGAAATCACGGTTGAGGCCTCAAGCCATGAGGTAACTGGAGTGGGCCTTGAAGCAAAACCCCTTCTTGCATCAGGTTTGCAGTACACGGCCGCCGACGAAACTGGTGTAAAAACCACAGGTCAGGTCTCTAGGAATGCACCATGCCCTTGCGGATCTGGAAAAAAGTTTAAGCGTTGTCACGGCGCGGCTTAGAGAAGTGAGAGCGCAGTACAAAGCCAGCGGCCGTCAACACCTTCAAATCTGAAGGTAAGCGCACGTAAGCGATCGCCAAATCGAACTGTAACGGTCGCTTCACAAACACCATCTAGTGGTTCGTCTATATGCACTTTTCTAATGTGGCCTACATCCTTCTCGCTCCCAGAATTACTAAGTAATTCATTAAAGATTCGATGGTGAAGGGCTTTAGTTAACTGCGCCGGTGTTCGTCGTCCAGCATAAATTTCGAGAACATTTCGTGCGAAATTTTTGCACCACTCCTTTAGCTCTGGTAGGTCTTGAGTAGAGGTTGGTTCTGGTGCAAAATCAGGATCAAACTCATCATCGAAGGTGCTGGGTACACAATAGAGCTTGCTCTTTTTTTGAAACGCTGGAAGCGGGTGAGGCCGAAATATCTCAAGGATAGGATGTAGCCAATCCTCATCCTCATCACTGGAAATGGCGGTGAGTGTGATTGCATTGAATGTGGGTAACTCGTTGTAGTTCGGATTAGTAGTCATGTGGCTAGATTCAACCTTTGCGAATGGAATTTCCTCAACCAATTGGTGGAGCTTTACTCATACACATGGATGAGTGTGGATAAGGTGGGGTAGGTTTTGTGGCAATAGCATTTAGTTCTCGCCATGTCATACAAAAAAGATTCCTCACGCTCGCGCACCCCATTAGCCCTCACTTTGATAGGAGCATCTTTCCTGTCAGCATTCGCTCTCACTTTCCTCTCGCAAAGGGGCAGTGACTATTGGGTCGCCACTGCAGGCATGGCACCTGGACACCAGATTGTGACTGGTGATGTACATCGCGAGCATTTTGATTTGGGTTCAAGTGCATCGCTGTACTTAAGTTCTTTTGACGATCCACGAGGTCTAGTAGTGGTTACTAAGATTGAAACTGGCGAAATTCTAAATAGTCAAGATATGAATTCGACTAGCAATCTCCCGGCGGCGAGTGCGGTCCCAGTGAGCATTCGCAGCGTAGATCTTGCTGCAGGAATTCAAGTTGGTGAAGCACTCGATATCTATTGGGTAATCGATAGTCAAAATGGAGAACTGCCCGTGCAACCTGTCCTCATCTTAGGTGGGGTAATACTTTTAAACTTTGATCAAAGCAGTAAGAACTTTGGTACTGACGCCGCTCTGACCATCTCTGTTGAAGAGACGCAAGTTTTACGCCTACTGACAGCAACTACTCACGGACGTTTAGTCATAGTTCGTTCTCATGTCTGATCTCGAACTTCCAACGGTAATAACAGCCATCGCTAGTGCGCCGACAGAGGGATTTATAGCTAGCACTCTCTTTGCGCAAGGTTGGAGTGTAGTTTTTCGAGCCATTGATATCGATTCCCTTGAGAATTTCATTCTCAATAATTCAGAACTCGCTGAGACGGCAATGCTGATCTTCGCTCCAGATTTATCAGGAGTAACTCGGGAACGTCTTGATGCAATCACCTTACGAGTGAAACAGGTAATAGGGTTTTCTGAAACACCCATTGAAGATTCTCACTTGGGGGAGATGCACAGACTACCAAAGAGTAATACAGATTTAGTAAGCCTGGTTCGAGGATTTGTCCGTGCTCCTATGTTGCGCCAAAGCACACAAATGCAGAGTAAGAGGAGAAGAGCACATGTTCTAGCTATCGGGTCTGCTGGTAGCAATACTGGTTGTACAACTTTGGCAATTAACATCGCAATGGAGCTGAGTGTTCTTGAGAAATCAACACTGCTTATAGATGCAAATTTTCGCGCGCCTTCCATTGCAGCTTTGCTTGCAGTTCGAAACGTTAAGAGCGAGGTAGGGTGGCGAACCATAGCTCCTATGCTTTCGATTGCTGAAATCACTCAAGACCAAGTGAAATCTGTGCAAGCGCTAATGGAGAGTGCGACTGATTCATTTGACAGAATTATTATCGATCTCGGATCAATTTCAGGATTATCAAATCGCTTGACAGATCGTCGATGGACTTCGACGGTCACAACTTGGTCTTGCGATCTGGGAGATGAGCTAATGGTTGTTGCACGCCCTGATGTCCTAGGATTTCATCGACTTGAGCAAGTCAGTGCATTGATCGAAACGACTTCAATTAGAAGTGGCCTTAGTTTCACTCTCAATATGCGTTCGCCAGGACGTAAAGGGGCCGAGGAGGAGGCTAAATTCTTAGCTGTTACAACACCACTTCGACCATTAAATGTTCGGATCATTGCCAGAGATTCCCGTGCTGTAAATTTGGCAGAGAGTCAGAAATCGACCTTGATTGAGGCTAATGATCGCTCTAATCTACGAAAATCTATCGCTAAGTTGGCTAGTGAGATAGAACACTGATTTCTAATACTATTAGTGCATGCGGGCCTATCTTCCAATTCTTCATAGTGATCTTTTGGATTTCTTGAAGTCAGGTAGTTTTGATGCATCCACAGTTTTTGCACCAACGGAGATTTTTGTTAGTGAGAATCTTGAATGTGATGATGAAGAGCTTGAGTATCTCCTCTCAAGGAACGCCGGAGAGGCGGCCCTTGAACTTCGCGCATCTCCAACTTCACCAGGTATTGTTTTAGCGCTAGAGCTTGATGGTTCTCAGGGGGGCGAAAGCCATGGAACCTCTTTAAATTTAAAATCTCCTCTTAAATGGAATCAAGTTCAATGTGCTTTAATCTCTTATGCCAACGAAGATGAATTACTGTGGTTTGCAACTCAGGAGATATCTCAAGAGTTGCAAAACTGGTTTTAACGATGCCACAGTTTGAGACTCTAATTCACGGTCGAAGTTCAGTAACAATCGATCAAGCTCATCGTCTTCGAGAATTAATTGCAGATTGGCAACTACTTTCGGACCTCTCTTTTGCTGACCTCATCCTCTGGGTTCCTATTCGCAAAGATGTGAAATTATGGCCGACCGGCCATGTTGCCGTCGCACATATACGTCCAACCACTACAGCAACTGTCTTTATGGATGATGTGATAGGAAATGAAGTGACGTGGGGTAGCAGGAGTCAAATTGACGAAGCGCTCTCAAGCGGCGAAATTATTCGAACGTCTGAGCCTGAAAGAGTCGGCGAAGTCTTGATTAAGGAAGAAACAGTGCCTGTATTTTTCGATGGGGCAGTTATTGCCGTGATTTCTCGCCATCGAAACTCCGATTTAATGCGATCTCCGGGAGCACTTGAACGTAACTATCGGGAGATTGCTCATTCGCTCTATCGAATGGTTGCAGAGGGATCATTTCCCTACCGAAATGCAGGCTCTCTCTTTGAGCCAGTTCCCCGCGTCGGAGATGGATTAATTCGCCTTGATGTAAATGGGGTAATTTCATTTGCAAGTCCAAATGCACGATCTGCTTTTAGCCGAATGGGTTGGAAGAGTGAGATTGAAAACCACAAACTTGGCGATGTCGCGGAGGCCGTCATCAAGAATTCCCATGATGCACATGAGGAGGGGATTAAGACCAGATTAAATGGCAGAGTTTTACGTCGTGTGGAAATCGATAATCAAGGTGCGACAATCGATTTGCTAGTGCTTCCATTGCTCGTTGGTGATGATCGAATTGGAGCTATTGTGTTACTCCAGAATGTTACAGAACTTCGGCGTCGTGATCGCGAACTAGTAACTAAGGATGCAACAATCCGCGAAATTCACCATCGTGTGAAAAATAATCTTCAAACGGTATCGGCTCTTTTGCGACTACAAGCACGACGAATCGAAGATCCAGGAGCGGCTTCGGCCCTAAATGAGGCAGTGCGCCGAATCGCATCGATCGCTTTGGTGCATGAGACTCTTTCAAGCAGTAGTGAGAGTGATGTCGCTTTCGACATAGTATTAACTAGTTTAATTACACATGCTTTAGAGTTGAGCCCTCGAATGGGTGAACTCTCAATTGAACGAAGTGGAGAACTCGGTTCTTTGGAGTCACGGCTAGCAACTCCACTTTCATTAGTAATTACCGAATTAATGCATAACGCTCTAGAACATGGATTAGCAGAGACTGGATCGACATTATCTATCAATCTAGCCCGTTATAGCAATGAGTGTGTAATCACAATTGTTGATAACGGCATTGGATTACCTGACGGATTTGATTTAGCAACTTCTTCAAATTTAGGTTTACAAATTGTGCGTACTCTCACAGAGAATGAACTCAAAGGTGTTTTACGATTATCATCAACGGATGCCGGTACTACTGCTTCACTGCGCTTTCCGCTGTAAAGGGCGCCAGAGAGTTAGAAAGAGCTCTGCTGCTCCTGTAGGCGGGCACGATTACGAGCGGCGCGGCGTTTAAGTGCTCGACGTTCATCCTCAGATAAACCACCCCATACCCCAGCGTCCTGTCCGCTCTCAAGTGCCCAGGCCAAACATGGATCCTTTACGATGCATCGGTTGCAGACTTTCTTCGCCTCTTCAATTTGAGAGATTGCTGGTCCAGTATTTCCAACTGGGAAGAAGAGTTCTGGATCCTCATCACGACAGGCCGATCTATGTCGCCAATCCATCTGCGTGCCTCCTCTAGCCCCGTTTTGGCGAGGCCTCATTTGATCTCACTTCATTGTTAATACGCTCAAAATCTCTGCGCAAGAGGTTAATCCTCTCGCCTTCTCTTCGGATTAACAAGGATGTGAGCGAAGAGATTTCCGATATCGTGGGTGATTTATATCGCGTGTGCCCCCGACAGGAATCGAACCTGCGCACCCGCCTCCGGAGGGCGGTGCTCTATCCCCTGAGCTACGGGGGCTCATGAGTCAACCTCTTAAAGGTTATCAGCGGGTGCGCATTAGTTGCGAAACTGTAAGAATTACGCCTATGAGTTCAATCGCCTATTTCGCTACTGGCTGTTTTTGGGGTGCTGAGCGCCGTTTCTGGCAGATGCCCGGAGTTATTGAGACATCTGTGGGGTATATGGGTGGGCGTGTTATGAACCCCTCATATGAAGATGTCTGCACCGGGACTACTGGTCATGCCGAAATAGTAAAAGTGAGCTTTGATGAATCAAAGATTTCTTATCAACGATTATTGGAAGAGTTTTGGACGATGCATGATCCAACCTCGTTGAATCAACAGGGCGGTGACATAGGCACCCAGTATCGCAGTACGATATTTACAACAACGCCGGCACAATATGTCACCGCTGTATCTTCACGCGATGCATATCAAGGAGAGCTAACAGCCCACGCACTAGGCGAGATAGCAACAGAGATACTAAGTGCTGATGGTATTGATTATTTCCTTGCTGAGGAGTATCACCAAAAGTATTTAAAAAAGAATCCAAATGGTTATGACTGTCATTCAA
Organism: Candidatus Planktophila sp.; assembly: GCA_030649935.1. GTDB lineage: Bacteria > Actinomycetota > Actinomycetes > Nanopelagicales > Nanopelagicaceae > Planktophila. Next base: position 51,945 of record JAUSFN010000036.1, on the reverse strand, counting down.
GCACGGGAGTTGCATATCCAAGCATTGGAATCTCGGTATGAGCGAGAAGTCCTATCCAATAAAATTAAACGAAACGGAGCTCAAATCTAGGCTGGACCCATTATCGTATGAAGTTTTGCGAAATGCAGCTACTGAGCGACCATTTACTGGCGAATATACAGATACAGATAAAATTGGTGTCTATAAGTGTAAAGCATGTAGTGCGGTACTTTTCAAAAGCGAAACAAAGTTTCATTCTGGATGCGGATGGCCATCGTTTTATTCACCTTCTAGCGATGATGCAGTCGAACTTATCGAAGATCGCTCACTTTTCCCTCGTGTACGAACTGAAGTTCTTTGCGCGGCATGTGGATCTCATCTAGGTCATGTATTCAAGGGAGAAGGTTATGATGTCCCAAGCGATGAGCGTTGGTGCATAAATTCAGTCTCATTAATCCTTGAGGATATTTAGTAATCTAAACCGCGTGATTCGTGCACTGCCTGATAGCAGTACCAAGCGACAACACTTCGATAAGGATGTAGCTTTTCACCGTGTACGTCCAAAGCTTTAGCCTGGGTTTCATCGCTATTTTTGTGAACAATGTCCCACCCCCGCCGAACGGCTAGATCTCCTGTTGGCCAGATATCTAGCCGGCCCAATTGAAACATCATAAACATTTCTACTGTCCAACGCCCGATACCCCAGAGCGATGTGAGAGCCTCAAAAATCTCCTGGTCATCATGTATCTCATCGATACGTTCGATTGGGATGGTGCGATCTAAAACCGCTGCAGATAAGCCCTTTATGGTGCGAGCCTTTGCTCCAGAGACGCCAATTACCCGTAGCTCCGAATCTTCCAACTTTACTAATTTACGAGGCGTAATCTGACCCTTGCAGGCAAGAACTAAGCGGGCATGAATAGTGTCTGCGGCCTTCGTTGCGAGCTGCTGAGATATTACCGAACTAACAAGTGATTCGAAATTAGTTTCTGTCTGAACATTTCTGCCAATCGTGCAGAGTGGACGACGTGCGATGAGTGGAGCAAACTTCTTATCTAATACACTGACTTGTGCGACGACTCTCCGCATTTTATGGGTCGAGTGGAGCCCCATAATTTACAGTGAAAAAGTCGGGTATTCGTCAGTAACTAAAAGTAATGCATACCCTGCTACTCGATTCCAATACGCAATTGTTCCAACGACTCCTTCGGCACATTTTTCTGGATAATTTCCTGTAAAAACGACATTGAACCAACCAAATATTGTTAAGAAAAGCGCATAGAGAATATAGAAAAAACCAACCACATACAGTGGAATTGCTAAAAACCACTTAACAAGAGGCAGCCATCGATTAAGAAGTTTCGCATCCACTGGTGGAAAAACCACGCTCACTATTTCGTTCTTTTCGATTGACGGATACTCATCGGTGAGTAATAGAACGTAGGCATCCACTCGAGTCTGTAAAGATAAGAGCGCTTCATTAAATGCCAAAAGGTAGCTTGGATAGATTTGTCGAAAGATAATTGCAAGCGCAACGGGAAGTGCTAAAAAGCCAACGGCAAGAAAGTTAGGATTATCGGTTGAGGAGTAATCCGATGGAGAAAACGATGCAAGAAAGATCGCCATGGGTATAACCAAGATGATTCGGAATAGAGCGCTGACGCGGTTTCTCTCGGTTAAAGTCACATCGATCTGGGTCTCAATTTGTTGGCTCATGGGGAGAAACTACCCTTACATGAGCCCTTTGATTGCATGTACGGCCTTTGTGCCGTACTTTTACACTCCTTGCAGCGGCATTTACAGGCGTTTACAGGCATTTGCCGGTTTTGTAGGTTTGTGTAGCTTTGAGCAGGTCTGAGAAGTACATTGGAGTCTTAGTGGCTGGAATAAAGGAAGTTGCTGATGAGGCTGGTGTCTCAACTGCAACTGTTTCACGGGCTCTTCGCGGCTTACAACATGTTAATGAGTCGACTCGGCTTAAAATAATCGCTGCAGCTCAAAAATTGGAGTATCCACTAACGCGTGCAGACTCACCTCCGGGTCGTACCAACAGCGTTGGAATTGTTGCTCCCTATATTTCTCGCTGGTATTTCTCTCAAGTAATAAGTGGAGCAGAACAAGCGCTGCGAGAGGCTGGATTAGATCTCTTGCTCTATAACTTCAGTGCCATGAAGGGAAGAGAGCGCTTATTTCAGCATCAACTTTTGAAAGGTCGAGTTGATGCATTGATTGTTATTTCATTACCTCCAACGGAGGAAGAGTTTGACTCAATTCTCTCCCTTGGAATTCCAATAGCATTAGTTGGAATGGATCATGCACAATGTGCAAGTGTGAAAATTGATGATGTTGCAGCTGCACGGACTGCGACGCAACATCTAGTTAATCAAGGGCATAAAAAAATAGGGTTAATGTCTGGAAGGCCTGATGACCCATTTAACTTTAGTGTGCCGCAAGATCGACGTAAAGGCTTTATGCAGGTCTTAGCTGAAAATGGTTTGGAATGGTTACCGTCTCGCGAGGTGCATGGCGACTTCACAATGCATACTGCAGCTCGGGCAATGGATGATTTGTTGGCACGCCCAAACAGGCCAACTGCAATTTTTTGCGAATCCGATGAAATGGCGTTGGGTGCACTTCAAGCGTTACGTCGACACGGCCTCAAATCTCCTGAAGATATTTCGATAGTCGGTTTTGATGGCCACGAGATGGCTGAATTCTCTGAACTAACGACAATTGAGCAGCCCGTTACTTTAATGGGTGAAATGGCAGCATGGTCAATAATGGAACGGTTGCGAAAGCCACATGTGTTGCCACCCTCTTTGGTTCTTCCGACTACATTGGTTGTACGAAACACCACGCGCAGATTACTCCCAGAAGAGATTTAAGAAAGACCAGTTTCATTTATGTGAGCATCACGGTAACCTACTGGGATGTCTGACAGTCACGTTCAAGCTCCCCCATTATCAAAACTTCTTACTCATCATTCGGAAAAATGGCGGGGTTTTGATCGAGACGTCCTGCCCTTACCTGTGGCAGAGATGGATTTTCCGATCGCAGATCCAATCCGCTCCGTTCTCCAGGAGATGGTCGCTCAGTCGGATCTTGGCTATTTAGGTTCAGTTCCAGAGTTGGGGCAGGGATTTGCACAGTTTGCAGCGGCGCGCTGGAACTGGGAGGTTGATACCTCACAAGTCAGCGTTGCCGCCGATGTTGGTGTCGCAGTGGTTGAAGTCTTGCGCGTGTTTACTAGACCGGGTGACAAGATTTTGATTAATTCACCTGTCTACCAGAATTTCTATAATTGGATAGATGAGACGCATCTTGAGAAAATTGATCTTCCTTTTACTCGCACTGGTTCTGAAGAAGGTACAAACAATCCTTGGCAACTTGATTTAGATACGATAGAAAAGATTTATGCTGATGGTTTAAAAGTGCACTTATTGTGCTCGCCACACAATCCTTTGGGCAGAATATTCTCGAAAGGTGAACTGACACGAATTGCCGAATTGGCTAAGAGATATAGTGTCTTAGTAATTAGTGATGAGATTCATGCGCCATTGACTTATGTTTCAAGTGATTTCACTCCATTTCTTGCTGTGAGTGATGCGGCACGAGAAGTAGGAATTACCGTGACTGCAGCTTCAAAAGGTTGGAATATTGCCGGCCTCAAATGCGCAATCATTGTTTCGCAGAATAAGGCAATCGATGCCAGATTGGATGAGCTTCCGATGGCCGTTCATTTCCGAGCATCGATTTTAGGCGCATTTGCATCTGCTGCAGCTTTTGCTGATGGAGGAATCTGGCTCGATTCAGTTATGAGACAACTAGACCATAATCGTTTTCTGATTCGTGACTTACTTGCGGCCAAATTGCCCTCGGTCAAATATCATATTCCACATAATGGTTATCTTGCATGGTTGGATTTAAGTGCGTTGAATCTTGGCGAAGACCCTAGTGCGACACTGCTTAAAAAGGGGCGCGTGGCCTTTAACCCAGGACATTCATATGGATCGCAGTGTCCTCAGTACGTCCGACTTAACTTTGCGACGAGTCCAGAGATCATTTCAGAGGCGATTGAGCGCATTCTTATTACGCTTTAATGAAAACCACTGATTGCGATGTAACCATTATTGGAGCTGGTCATAATGGTTTAGTTGCAGCGGCATATTTAGCAAAAGCAGGTAAGAGAGTTCGAATTTTAGAGGCCAATGGAGAAATTGGAGGGGCAACTACTAGTGTTCGTGCTTTTCCCGGCTTTGATGCTCGAATTTCACGATACTCATATCTAGTCTCACTTTTACCGGATTCAATCATCTCTGACTTGGACCTTAACTTTGAGTGTATTTCCCGAACGGTTTCTAGCTATACACCGTATGAACATCATGGCGTTAATGCTGGATTATTCGTTTCCCGCCAATGGGATGATGCAACTCAGGCCTCTTTTACCCTTTTGGATCCGAGTGGAGATGAAGGTAGGGCATGGCAGAAGTTTTATGCTGAAATTGCTGAGTTCGCGGAATGCATTGCACCAACGTTACTAAAACCATTAATGACAAGAAGTGAGTTAAAAGCCTTAATAGCAAAGCCTTCAATATGGAACTATTTGATTGAAAGACCTATTGGCGAAGTTATAACTAAGCGCTTTAAAGAGGATTTAGTTCGTGGAGTAGTTTTAACAGATGCTCTAATCGGTACTTTTTCTTCAGCTTTTGAGATCCAGGCAAATATTTGTTTCCTTTATCACCTGATCGGTAATGGCACCGGAGAGTGGCGAGTTCCGAAAGGCGGCATGGGAGCATTAGTTTCAGAGCTAGAAAGAGTTGTACGTGATGCGGGAGTAGTTATTGAAGTCAACCAGCGCGTCATAAAAGTCGAAAGTGATTTTGAAGGAGCCACGGTAACGACGGCAGATGGAGAAGAAATTCGCTCACAATACGTTTTATCAAATGCCGCGCCACAGATACTTGCTGAACTAAGGGGAAAAATAGCTCCCCAGAGCCTGGATGGTTCTCAAATGAAAATTAATATTTTGCTCAAACGCCTACCAGAACTCAAATCAGGTGTGGATCCTCGGTTAGCCTTTGCCGGGACTTTTCATGCCAATGAATCGTTTTCACAGTGTGAAAGGGTGTATGTGCAGGCTAAGAAGGGCGAGATTTCGGCGATGTTGCCGATTGAAATGTACTGTCACACTTTGAGCGATCCCTCAATTCTTAACCCTGAGCTTGCAGCTATGGGATATCAAACTTTGACGTTATTTGGACTACACACGCCAGCGGCACTTTTCGATGGAAATAATGATGCAGTTCGAGAAATCGCATTGAAATCAGCCCTTGCATCACTCAATCGCTATCTAGCTGAACCGATTGAGAGTTTAATAGTTGGGATTGAAGTCAAGACGCCGCTGGATATTGAAGCCGAAATTGGCCTACCCAGAGGAAATATTTTCCACAGAGATCTACATTTCCCGTTTCGTGAAGATGATACCGAGCCTAGTTGGGGAGTGGAGACAGATGACTCTCGAATATTTATCTGCGGTGCAGGTGCTATTCGAGGTGGTGGCGTCAGTGGAGTGCCTGGACATAATGCGGCAATGGCAATCTTGGCTAAGGTTTAGGCTATGGATATGAAAAAACATCCCGAGACGATTGCCATTAGTGCAGGCAGACCAGAAGTTGGTCCTGATGCCGCCCTTAACCCACCAGTAGTTTTAACGTCAACTTTTCATTCAGGTGGAGAAATTGGTTATGGACGTTATGGAAATCAAACGTGGAAAGCGCTAGAAGAGGCTATTGGCGAGCTTGAAGGTGGACCAACGTTAGTCTTTTCATCTGGAATGGCAGCAATTAGCGCCGTTTTTTCAATTTTGCCTATTGGCGCGCCAGTCGTTGCATCTAATCAGGGATATAGCGGCGTCATGGTTCTTCTCAACTCTTTTCAGGAGAGTGGTCGGTTAGAGGTTCGATTTGTTGATGTCGTAGATACACAATCTGTGATCGATGCCATGAAAGGTGCGGCCTTTGTCTGGCTCGAATCTCCGACTAATCCAGGTTTAGATGTCGCCGATCTTACGAGAATCATTTCGGCAGCTAAAAACCTGGGAATTGGTGTTGGTGTCGATAACACTTTTGCGACACCCTTGGTGCAAACGCCGTTGGCAATGGGTGCCGATATTGTTATGCACTCGGTCACAAAGTTTTTGTCCGGCCATAGCGATGTACTTATGGGATCTCTTTCAACAAAGGATCCCGCACTGCTCAAGAGGCTGCAGGATTCACGTAGCTTTAACGGCTCAATCCCCGGACCTTTTGAAACATGGTTGGCCCTTCGAGGGCTCCGGACATTTCCACTGCGTTTTAATAAATCACAGGAAAACGCTAAAACCATTGTCGAGAGGCTGAAAACTCACGCAAAAATTTCTCGTGTTCGATATCCGGGCTTTGGCGCAATTATCTCCTTTGAAGTTGATGGCACGGCTGAACAAACTCAAAAAATCTGTGAATCATCCACTTTAATTGCACATGCAACCAGTCTTGGAGGAGTCGAATCTCTCTGGGAGCGCCGTCGTCGATGGCCGATGGAGAGCCTGTCAGTTCCTGAGCAGTTAATCCGACTATCGGTTGGGTGTGAACATGTTGATGATATTTGGGATGATATTAACCTTGCGCTCGCGGCTATCTAGAGAAATTTTTCGCAATAGCGAGTATTTTTAGTTCATGGTCAGATTTTTCCGAAGGGTATTTGCCGCAGCAACTGTAGTTATATTGGCTTTTCGTGCCGTCGGCTCATTTCTATCATGGATTGAAAATCAAGAAGATACATCAGCTAATGCTTGGATCGATGAAGAAGAGTACGAAGATGTCTAGTTCAACATATATTCCTGGAACATGTAATCTTGGTGCGAATGAGATTCGTCAACGAAAGTTAGTTGGATTAGTTGGTCTATTTTTTTCAATGAGCTCTCTGATTGGATTAATATCTATAGAGGCTGCACGTGAAGCTCGTCTAGGAATATTTCTTCCACTCATGGTTGCTTCAGTTGGTTTTGTTCAAGTACGCAACAAATTTTGCCTAGCATATGGATTTGCTGGCACTTTTAACTTTGGCAAATTAGGAGATATTTCAAGGGTTAGTGACCCAATCAACAGAAGCGCAGATAGAGTGGCCTCAGTAAAGGTACTTTTAAAATCTTTTCTGCTCGCGTCTATAGCGACATTGGTGGTTTTCGTACTACCCTTCTAAGTATGAAGATTCAAATTCATACTCGTAATGCAGATTTAGCCGAAGACTTTAGAGAAATTGTCGAAGAAAAACTTAACTCTATGGAGCGATTCAGCATCACCATTGAACGAGTAGAGGTTGAAGTTCTTCATGAGGCCAACCCTCGTCAAGGGAAAAACTCACATCGAGTAATTTTGACATCACATGGTGCCGGCCCTCTCATAAAGTCAGAGGCGGCTGAGTTTAACGATTTAGCGGCATTTGATTCGGCGGTGAAAGCCTTTGCATTGCAGATCCGAAAAATTCATGAACGAACTAAAGACTACGATAGAGAAACATTAAGAAAGAGAAAGAGCGCAAACTAAATAATTGCACTTCCATCGCGCCGAGTAGCAGTCAAACTCGCTGCAGCTGTAATAGCTAGGGCCATAACTATTACGCCAAGGCTAAATTCGATTGTGATATGAGGTAATCCAACGTTTAGAATCTCATGAACTCCAATTCCATGGAATGCCTCAATCACCATTTTGACCCCAATGAAAGCTAGAATAAATGAAAGCCCTTTAGAAAGAAAAATGAGTCGATTGAGCAAGCTTTGCAGTAAGAAATAGAGTTGGCGTAGACCCATGAGAGCAAATATATTTGCGCAGACAACGATGTATGGATCCCGTGTAATTCCAAAAATCGCTGGAATTGAATCCAAGGCAAAAACAAGATCGGTAAAACCTAGTGAAATTAGGGCTATTAAAAACGTTGAAGCACCTCTCCTTCTCATCCAGGTAACAACTCGAGCCTCTTTCCATTCTTCTTCAACTTTGTCATCAAGCAGGAGACGATAGGCTGTATAAATAAGGAATGCCCCAAAGAGGAAAAAAGCTGACGAGAATCTACCGATGATGGCACTGCCTGCAGCAATAAATCCACCGCGCAAAACCAGTGCAATTAGAATCCCTAGAAGTAGAACTAATTGCTGTCGGTTCTTATCAACTTTTAGGCGGTTCAAGATTATGACAAAAACAAAGATGTTATCGACAGACAGGGCATATTCCGTCATCCATCCAGCAAAAAATTCTTTTTGTGCATTTGGATCTGAGGTCCAGTTTGACATTAATAGGCCGAATACGATCGCAGAGGAGACATAAACGACGGTCCAAATCGTTGCTTCAGTTGTGGTGGTCTCAGTGTTACGGCGCAAAATAGCTAAAATTAAGTCAAAAATAATGACCGCTGAGAGAGCTCCAAGAGTAACAAGCCAAATGTGCGCAGATTCCATGGCCGTATTGTGCCAGTTAGTTAAGGCACCACATACAAGAGAGTGCAGGCATTAGCGTTGTGCCATCAAGGTTTGTTAGCTCTCCCGAACTAATGATGAGAGGAACGCCTTGCAGTTCAATTTCTTGCGCCTTAATTGAGAGATTCATTACTACAGTGATGGACCCACGCTTAAAGATGAGGAGGTCACTTCTCATTGACCCATGCAATGGCGATTCGAGCCATGAAATATCGCCAGTACCCGTTAAGTGAAGTGCTCGAAGTTCCAGTGCACTTCGGTACATAGCGAGAGTGCTTTTCGAGTTATCCATTTCACTTTCTACAGTCAGCGATTTCCATGATTGGCTCATGGGTAGCCAGGGCTTACCTGTCGTAAAACCAAATGGCGGATGTGATCCGCTCCAAGGTAGGGGTACCCGTGCGCCATCCCGCCCCTTAATTGCGCCATTTGTTCTGATAAAAGAGGGATCCACCCGATCGCTATCGCGAAGTTCGCCATCAGGTAGACCTAACTCTTGGCCTGCAAAAACATACGCTGAACCGGGAAGTGCGAAAACAAATAACGCCAGGGCCCTAGACTCAGAGTCGCCAATTCTTGAGGCAACACGGGGTGAGTCATGGTTGCTCAACGCCCACGTCGGTAATGCATTTACCATCGCATTGAGTTGGATTGATCGGTTAATAACGTCGAATAAGTATGCTCCATCAAAAGGAGCGGTGAGTAAATCGAAGTTAAAGACTTGATGTAACTCATCAGGGCGAACATAGAGAGTTGCATTGATAGGCGGATGAACCCAGGCTTCGGCAACAGCCATGACATCTCGATTTCCGTAGGAGTCAAAGAGCCTTCTCCATGTTCGATAAATCTCATGCACGCCTTGGCGATCAAAATATGGAACGCTCTCTAATAGTGCATTACGTTTGCTTGTCTCCATCTCGACATCTAAACGAAGGGCCTCACTCAATCCAGCAGGATCCGGATGGTTCTCTTGAATATCTTCCTTAACTAATCCATGAGCAACATCAATTCGGAAACCATCGACACCAAGATCTAACCAAAACCTCAATGTAGTTTCGAAGTCAACATTAACCTCTGAGTTCTCCCAGTTTAAATCTGGCTGAGATGAATCAAAAAGGTGCAAGTAATACTGACCATCTTCTACTTGTGTCCATGATGGTCCGCCAAAGAGTGAAATCCAGTTATTAGGTGGAGTGCCATCTGGTTTTGCATCGTAAAAGTGGAAACGGTTTCGCTCAGGTGAACCTCGATCAGCCTTTAACGCCGCCTGAAACCATGCATGCTGATCAGAAAAATGGTTTGGGACTATGTCGGCTATAACTCGAAGATTTAATTCATGCGCATGATTAATGAGAAGCTTTGCATCCTCTAAATTTCCAAAACGTGGATCAACATCGCGCGGATTGGCGACGTCATAGCCGCCATCCTTATTGGGAGTGGTGTAAAAAGGGCTCAACCAAATTGCGTCAACGCCAAGTTTTTGTACGTACTCTAAGCGGGAAGTAATTCCGGCCAAATCGCCATCGCCATCGCCATTACTGTCGCAGAAAGAGCGGGGATAAATCTGATAAATCACCGCTTCTTTCCACCAAGGCGTTGATTTCATGGATTGAACTTAATTCAGAGTGCAATCCTCAATCAATGCAACAAACATGAAAGCCCGCGCCGTAATGTTGCTTTTCTATAACGATTTACCGTGAAAGCTTAGCTTCGACTTTCCTGCCAGAGATATATTAAATAGTCCTATAGCGAAACGATATCGAACTAGCTGCTTATGGTGATGGAGTTGGGCTTGGCTTACTTGACTTAGTTTTCTTACCGGTCGTGGCTATTACTGGCTTTACTGGCTTTACTGGCTCAACAGGGGCTACACCCATCGCCTCAATTGCTTCATCGCGAATCTTCATTGCCTCTGCGATAGCGGTTTCGCGCTGGTCGCGAATAAGCGTTCTTTCCCTATCGTTTTTAGCGGTACGCATAGCCGACTTCGAAAGGCTATCTGCCTCTTTGACTGAGCTTATAAATGCTTTAGCAATCTCTTTTCTTAACTGCACGCGAAGATTCATTTCGATGCGAAACTGCGCTAATGCGAGTTTGTACTGCTCTAATTCACTGAGCGGGGAGGCGCTCGGCGACGGGGTTGGTTCGGCCAATGCGGTGGGTGTAGCTGCGAAGAGCATGCTTAGGCCGAGGAGCACTCCGACACAGCGCCTGAATTTCATGGGTACATAATGGACTAAATCTTTGTGTTTTCTCTGTGAAAGAGAGGCTAAAACCGCCCGCTAATTGGCAACTGCGCCAACACGTGCAAGAGTAGGGCATGGCTGAATTAATAATGATTGTTGACGATGAGCCCGGGGTTCGGGCACTATTGAAAGATACGCTCAGCATCGCCGGATTTGATGTGGTTGAGGCTAACGATGGCATGGCCGCCCTCACCCTTTTGCGCACCCATAAACCCGTCCTTATGGTGATCGATATAAATATGCCTCTGATGAATGGTTTTGAACTCGTCGAAAGACTTCGCGCAACTAATGATTTAACACCTGTCTTAATGCTGACTGCACGTGAGGATAAAAGCGATATAGCCAGGGGTTTAAAGATAGGCGCTGATGATTATGTTATTAAACCTTTTGGAATCGAAGAGTTAATTTTGCGGATTAAAGCGATACTACGCCGTTCATATAAAGCAACCGTTGGCCCAGCACTATTAACCTGTGGTCCAATAACAATCGATGACGAGCAGCATTCAGTTACTTTTAATGGAGAAGAAGTAGATCTTTCGCCAACAGAGTATCGACTCCTACAAATTCTAATTGAAAAAAAGGGGCGCGTTTTAACTAAAAAACTGCTGCTCGATGAAGTCTGGGGAATTACTTTTGATTCTGAAAGCACTGTGACCGATACATATATTTCATACCTGCGTAAGAAATTTCATAGAGATGGTTTTGAGGGCATAAAAACTATTCGAGGTGTAGGTTTTCAGATTCAGGAGCCTAAACAAGGTTAATGAAGAGCAAAACTCGACAGATTCTTTCGACAGTTGCGCTTACTTCAATCCTTTCCTTTCTAATTGGCGGATTTGCCGTCTGGGGATCTTACAATTCAGAGATATCACTTGTTGAAAGTAATTTAAATGTGGTTGTTTATGATGTTGGATTAAGCTCTGATGATCCATTGACTTCCGCGCTCTTTAGCGTCTCTCAAAATAACTTTGATATGACGGTTGCCTTTCAAGCATCAACTGGCGAAATTGCCATCCTTAAACAGTCCAAGAAAGCTGTCCTTGGCACAACAACTAAGTTGAGAACGCGGACAATCCCACTTCAAGCTGGGGAAAAACTGCTCATAGCGGCATCCGTACAAGATATCGATAAAAATCTCAATCGGAACCTGTGGCGGCTTCTGATATTTTTCCTAATTGCAAATGCAATTGCCTCTTTCATTTCCTTGTCAATTAGTCGTTCTGGTGCATTGGCGATAGAACGGGCTCAACGCGAAAAGATGCAGGAGTTTCTAGGTGATGCCGCCCATGAACTTCGAACTCCTTTGACAGTGGTTAAAGGGTATGCCGAGCTATTGAAGAATAAAGCTTTAGATAGTGAACGAGAGGCATCGGCTTTTGAGCGATTAAATATTGAAATCAAACGCATGGAGTCCTTAATTACAGATCTTCTTGTTTTAGCTGAGTTAGGCGAGGAGGAGCCAATTGAGTTTTCTGAGGTTAATCTTTCAGAGCTAGTGAGCGAAAATGTAAGAGATTTTCAAGTAATAGCACCACAACATCATCTTGAGCTGGATCTTGATGCTGGAGTAAATATGCAAGGGTCAGAGAAATATCTGCAGAGATTTATTGCCAATGCGCTCACAAATATTAGAGTGCATACTGACGCCAGCGCGCCAGTACGAATTACACTTAAAGCTGGGAGAGAAATTAAACTGATCGTTGAAGATGGCGGTGCCGGTCTGCCTGAGACATCGTATGGCGAACGAATTCAGGGCTTAAAGCGATTTGATCGATCCAGATCACGTGAGACCGGTGGGAGTGGACTCGGCATGTCCATCATGAGTGCTGTGATAGAGCGCCACGGAGGCACACTTGCATTAAAGAAGAGTGATCTCGGCGGTTTGGCAATTGAAGTTCAACTTGCGCGCACTTAGACTAAAGCGATGGAATACATTCAGACACTGCTCCTCTTAACCAGCTGCGCAGGAATTTTCTATTGTGTACGAATGTTGCGCGCGTTGCATACAAAGGTAAGCACATCAACCTCTAAAATCACCAATTCTTTGAATGAGCAAAAAAAGCAGAATTTGCACGCCTATCGCCAATTAGAGGCCTTCCACCAACTGATCTCACTTTTAAAATTCACCGCCCCGATTCCACCCACTCGTGGTTGGGTTGCCTCTCCGGACCTTCTGCTCGCTATGACGGATATTATTCGCACTCATAAACCACGCCTAGTAGTTGAACTCGGATCGGGTGTATCAACATTAGTAATTGCTAAGGCTGGAGCTAAGAAGTTAATAAGTATTGACAACTCAGATGAATTTGCAGCTAAAACCAGAACTTTGCTGAAAGAGCACGGTGTACGAGGCGTTGAAGTAAGAGTTGCTCCATTAATCCCTCACGCCTCAGGCGTTGATTGGTATGACACCTCGAAGTTAGGCAATATAAAGGGCATCGACTTACTCTTCATCGATGGTCCTCCCGGATCCAACAGTCGAGATGCACGAAAACCGGCCTTACAAGAGTTATTAGAACGGTTGTCTCCAAGGGCTGTAATTATTATGGATGACGTTAACCGTCCAGCCGAGCGCGAACTTGCCGAGGCCTTTGCTAAAGCACTCCCAAGCCATGTGATGACATTTCATCAGCATGAAAAAGGCACTGCGGTAATTTCGCCCAAATAAGCCATGCCAATTTCATTAGCGGAAGCGATAAACGAAGCCTGTGCACACATACTCAATACAAAGACACTTGTTCGCGTGGTCCTCTCAGGCCGTCGGCGAAATATGGTGACGGATTTCGAGCGTATCGATATTCGCCCCGTCAAGATAAAGGGCTCAATAGCACTTCAAATGAGTTATGGCGATGGTCTATCCAAAGTCGTTAAGAACCTTAGTAATGAAGAGGAACCCATACTTAAACTATTAACAAGTGGTTATGCAAACATTTTGGTTGAATACACCTCAGGCTCTATGTCGATTCGTATTACTAAAAGTGGAGATGCTCTCGTTCACTATGAAAAGATGGAATTTATCCAAGATTTGAGCCACGATAAGAAAAAAGCTCGTTTATTAGATCCAGCCGATCCATTTTTATTTGAGGTAGGTATAGCCGACCACAAAGGAGTAATTAAACCGACGAAGCAGGATAAGTACCTGCAGGTTGAAGAGTTTTTGCGTCTCTTGATTCCAACTCTTCATGCAGCCATTGGCGCTGGCCACATTCATCAACCAACCATGACGCAGCCATTAATGATTGTAGATTTAGGGTGTGGACATGCTTATCTAACCTTTGCGGCCCATCAACATCTTCGTTCAATCGGGATCCCAGTGAAGATTACTGGAATTGATGTTCGCACAGCATCACGTGATCGCAACAATGCAATTGCAGAAAAGTTAGGAATTACTTCAACAATCAGTTTCCGAGCTGAGGAGATTGCAACGACAACCGCCGAGGGGGCCGATGTAGCTATCGCACTTCACGCCTGTGATACGGCAACCGATGATGCAATCGCTTGGGCAGTCAATGGCGACGCAAAACTCATACTGATCGCTCCGTGTTGCCACCACGATATTCAGACTCAAATGCAAATAACTCCTGAACCTTGGGGAGCACTCACTAAGTTTGGATTGATGAAAGAACGTTTAGGCGATTTACTAACGGATTCATTGCGGGCACAGATTTTAAAGATTGCAGGATATCGAGTCGAGGTCATTGAGTTCATTGGAGGAGAGCACACCCCTCGTAACCTGATGATTCGGGCTCTTAAGACAGGAGCCGCTCCTGATGGTATTGATTTCCAGAGATACCAGGAGATATGCAAGCAATGGGGAGTTACTCCCGTCTTAGAAGGCAAAATTCCCTCTCTCTTCATCGGTTAGACTGCCCGCATGTCCAAAGTCCTTGCCTCCCTTCCAGTTGGCGAAAAAGTTGGTATTGCCTTTTCTGGGGGTCTTGATACTTCGGTGGCCGTGGCGTGGATGCGCGCAAAAGGGGCGATTCCCTGTACTTACACGGCCGACCTTGGTCAATATGACGAGCCCGATATCGATTCAATCCCGGGTCGCGCTAAAGAGTATGGCGCCGATATAGCTCGACTTGTCGATTGCAAGAGCGCACTCGTTGAAGAAGGCATAGCGGCAATCGCTTGTGGCGCTTTCCATATCAGAAGTGGACTTAAGCAGTATTTCAACACAACACCTTTGGGTCGAGCAGTGACGGGAACACTCTTAGTTCGCGCTATGCACAGGGATTCAGTTGAAATTTGGGGCGATGGTTCGACATACAAGGGCAATGATATTGAACGTTTTTATCGCTATGGACTTTTAGCAAATCCAAAAATAAGAATTTATAAACCATGGCTAGATGCCGATTTCGTCAATGAACTTGGCGGTCGCAAAGAGATGTCGGAATGGTTAGTTGCACATGGGCTGCCATATCGAGACAGTACCGAGAAGGCATATTCAACCGATGCAAATATACTGGGTGCAACGCATGAAGCTAAGAGCTTAGAGAACTTAGATACCTCAGTTGAATCAGTTCAACCGATTATGGGTATACGGTTCTGGGATCCATCGGTAAAGATAGATAGTGAAGATGTAAGCATTAACTTCGTTCAAGGTCGGCCCGTAGCAATTAACGGCAAAGAATACACTGATGTTGTTTCACTCATGCAAGAGGCAAATGCAGTCGGCGGTCGTCATGGAGTTGGAATGGCCGATCAAATCGAAAATCGAATTATTGAAGCAAAGAGCCGTGGTATTTATGAAGCTCCTGGAATGGCGCTTTTGTTTATCGCCTACGAACGCTTGATTAGCGCAATTCACAATGAAGACACGATAGCCAACTACCATGCTGAAGGTCGCCGTCTCGGTCGCCTGTTGTACGAAGGTCGTTGGCTAGATCCCCAAGCGCTCATGCTCCGCGAATCTCTTCAACGTTGGGTTGCATCTGCCGTTACCGGTTCAGTGACGTTGCGCATTCGTCGCGGAGATGATTACTCGATTATTAATACGACTGGACCGGCGCTAAGTTATCACCCAGATAGATTGTCGATGGAGCGCACAGAAAATGCCGCTTTTGGACCTAAAGATCGCATTGGGCAACTCACCATGCGCAATTTAGATATTGCCGATACTCGCGCTAAGTTAGAAATGTACCGTGCACAAGGTCAGTTGGGCGATGGTGAGTTTAAATTAATCGGAGAGCTCGAGTAAAGGAAGCTAATGAAAATCCATAAGAGGCTAGCCATCGCGGCGATTATTGCGCTGTCGATTTCATCACTAACAGCATGCGGAGATAAAGTGGCAGATACATCGACAGAGAATGTGGCTCCAGGACTTCCTGCAGTAACGGCAAATGCGGGTGAAGCACCCACTATTTCAACACCAACTGGAACGCCGCCTGCAACTTTGCAAACATCCGACATCATTGTTGGTACAGGTGCCGAAGTTGTCGCAACTTCAACGCTAACCGTCCATTACACATTGATGTCTTGGTCAAATGGCGCAATTGTGGAGTCCTCTTGGACAAGTGGTCAGCCGGCGACTTTCCCACTCTCAGGAGTTATCGCGGGCTGGCAGCAGGGCTTACCGGGCGCAAAAGTCGGCGGACGTCGCTTACTCGTGATTCCGGCCGATCTTGGTTATGGCCCTAATGGATCAGGACCTATTGGTCCAAATGAAACTCTTATATTCGTCGTCGATATTATCGGAGTTTCTTAAGCGCTAAAAGTTTGAGCGGTGTTTATATACCGTTCATCTTGACTAGTTATGGTTGTCGAATGGTAGAAAAAGTTAAGTTGTCGACCATAGATCGTTTTCTACCTGTATGGATTTTAGGGTCAATGGCCCTTGGACTCGGACTTGGAAAAATCTTCCCCAATTTGAATGATTCAATTTCTACCTTCCAAATCGAAGGTACCTCCTTACCGATTGCACTCGGTCTCTTTTTAATGATGTATCCAGTTTTGGCAAAAGTCCAGTATGAAGAGCTGGGTAAGCTTCGAGCAGATAAGAAACTACTAATTTCCTCTCTAGTTCTTAACTGGCTTATCGGTCCAGCATTGATGTTTGTTCTTGCTTGGCTATTTCTTTCGGACCAGCCAGAGCTACGCACGGGTCTAATTGTAATTGGATTGGCGCGATGTATCGCGATGGTGCTAATTTGGAATGATCTTGCATGCGGAAATCGTGAGGCTGCTGCGCTCCTAGTCGCAATTAACTCTATTTTTCAAATTCTTGCATATGCGATTCTTGGCACTTTCTATTTGAGGGTTTTACCTGACTTACTCGGGTTTGACTCTCTTGAGGTTAAATTTTCTACTGCTGATATCAGCAAAGCAGTCCTAATCTTCTTAGGCGTTCCATTGCTTGCAGGATATGTGACTCGAAAGTGGGGAATCAGACGTAAGGGTCTGAATTGGTACAATACCCAATTTGTTCCAAAGATTAGCCCATTTGCTTTATATGGATTGCTTTTCACAATTATTCTTATGTTTGCGCTTCAAGGTCAGGCAATTGTTGACTCCCCAAGCATCGTTGCGCAGGTGGCACTGCCACTCTTAATTTACTTCTTCACTATGTGGGGATTTTCTTACGTATTCGGTAAATGGATTGGAATGGAGTACGAGAAAGCAACCACTCTCGCTTTCACTGCCGCTGGAAATAATTTTGAATTAGCTATTGCTGTAAGTATTGGTGTTTGGGGTATTACTTCAGGGCAGGCTTTAGTTGGAGTAATTGGACCACTTATCGAAGTTCCTGCCCTTGTTGCACTTGTTTACATCTCACTCTGGTTAAGAAAGCGGTACTAAAGATGGTCGATGTACATCCCACAGTGTTGTTTGTCTGCGTACACAATGCCGGCCGTTCACAGATGGCAGCTGGATTCATGCGTGAATTGAGTCAGGGGCGGGTCGAAGTTCTCTCTGCCGGCTCCGCACCGAAGGAGTCAATTAACCCAATTGCGATTGAGGCGATGGCTGAAGTCGGTATAGATATCGCCAACAACCATCCAAAGATATTAACTGGCGAAGCTGTACAGGCATCCGATGTTGTTATAACCATGGGCTGTGGCGATGCCTGTCCGTTTTTCCCGGGCAAGCGATATGAAGATTGGGTGCTAGAGGATCCAGATGGTCAGGGTATAGAACCAGTTCGCGTTATAAGAGATGTGATTAAGGTTCGGGTCGAAACGTTAATCTTTGAACTACTTTCACTAAAGCTCTAAATAGTTTGACCGCGCTCTAATTGTTGCGGCCAAGGGATTCTCACTCCAAGTTTCTCGGCTGCGTTGAGCGCCCAACGAGGGTTACGAATCATTGCTCGCGCAAGGAAGACCGCATCGGCCTCACCGGTTTCGATGATGTATTGAGCCTGTTCAGGTTCGGTAATTAAACCAACGGCCGCTGTCAAAATGTCGACCTCTGTACGTATCGCCGCAGAAAATGGAACCTGGAATCCAGGCGTCGCCTTAATGGGTGCGTTGTGAAAATTGCCGCCAGTTGAAACATCGATTAAATCCACGCCAAGGGCTTTAAGTTGAGAACAGAGTTCAATTGAATCAACTAAGTTCCATCCATCATCGACCCAGTCGGTAGCAGAGATACGTACAAAGAGAGGAGTGTCGTGTGGAATTGCTGCTCGAACAGCTTTCGCAGTCTCCAACAAAAAACGAGTTCTATTCTCAAAGCTACCGCCATATTCATCGCTGCGAATATTTGCCAACGGTGAGTAAAACTGATGGAACAAGTATCCATGAGCTGCATGAATCTCAATAACATCAAAGCCAACCGTTATCGCGCGTTGAGCGGCTGCAACAAAATCAAGAGTAAGTTGATGGATCTCATCGGAAGTAAGCGCGCGTGGTTCTGGATATCCGTGAAATGCAATCGGCGATGATGAAACGCTTTGCCAGCCACCTTCATCGATTGTGGCCATTCGGTGATCATCCCAAGGGCGCATAGTCGATGCTTTACGACCAGCGTGAGCTAATTGAATCCCCATTTTTACATTCTGAGAATGTGCAAAATCAATCATGGGTATAAATGCTTCGGCATGTGCTTGGCTGTGAAGAGATGTACAGCCAATCGAAATGCGACCCTCTGGTACGACACCAGTTGCCTCAACCATGATTAATCCCGGTGATCCTGTTGCAAAAGAGTTTAAGTGGGCTCGATGCCATTCACCGATGAGACCATCGATGGCTGAGTACTGACACATTGGTGAAACCCAAACGCGATTCTGAAATGTCACAGAACCGATTGTTAAATGATCAAATAATGTGTCCATAGGAGGAGTCTACGGTGCGAAAATGAATTTTGCTCCAGCGATAAGCAAGACAAAACCTAAAGCCCGCTTTATTGCGGTGCTGGAGAACTTCGAAATACCAAAGCGAGTCCCAATGAATGCCCCTAATAAAACAGCAATTAAGAAGATAGGAAGCTCACTTGGAAGTGATCGTGTGGATTGAAAATTACCGAGTAAACCTGCAATCGAATTTACGAAGATAAATGCTGCCACAGTCCCACTGGCCTGTTTAACGCTCACCCACCCTAACCAGATAATAAGAGGGGATAAGAAGATTCCTCCACCGGTTCCGGTGATTCCAGAGAGTAGGCCTATAACAGAGCCAATGGTTACTGCCTTCACCACATTAAATGATCGATGAGGCTGGTCAACTTGTAAGGCCTGTATCAGGAAACGTGTTCCAGAGATTAATAGAAGTATCCCAATAATAGGTTTGTAAATATGGCTAGGTAAATTTATGTGACCACCAATGAATGCTGCTGGGATTGATCCAATGATTAGATAAACAAAGAGAGATCTATTGAAGTAATTGCTTCGTATATAGCGAAAACTAGTATACGACGAAACGAAAATATTAAGCGTCAAAGCCGTTGGTTTTATTACAAGCGGAGGTAAATCAAAGAGCGTCATTACTGCGATGTAGGCCGATGCGCCTGCGTGACCAACTGATGTATACAAGACTGCACCAAGAAATAAACAACCCGCTATTAACAGTGTATTGGGGTCAAACATTAAGGTTCTTAAACCAATCGAGAGTTTCTGGGTTTGCTAATGAATCACTATTGCGAACTTCACGTCCATTAATCACATCTGTTACAGCGAGTTCGACCAGTTTATTTGACTTAGTGCGCGGTAACGCCGGTGCAATTAAAATTAAATCTGGCACATGTCGCGGGCTTGCTTGAGTTCGAAGAGCCCTTTTGATTTCCATCTCAATCTCTTGTGTAAAGATCATACCTGGCTTAATGACAACAAATAAAATTACACGCGTATCACCCTCCCAATCTTGAGAGACAGCCATCGCTTCGAGTATCTCTGGAAAGGTTTCGACTACTCGATAAATTTCGGCAGTTCCAATTCGTACGCCCTTGGAGTTCAGGGTCGCGTCGCTTCTTCCAAATAATATGAAGCCACCAGTTGACGATTTGGAAGCGAAATCTCCATGTGTCCACACCTCTGGAAAGCCACCAAAGTAGGCTGCAGAGTATTTTTCATTATCGTAGTCGGCCCAAAATCCAAGTGGTTTAGATGGAAATGGCACGGTGCACACGAGCTCGCCTTTTTCATCGATTGCTGCAGATTCACCTTTGGCGTTAAAGACATCGGTGGCCATGCCTAAACAAGCTCCTTGTAACTCGCCTCGATAGACCGGTTGTGTAGGCACACCAGCTACGAAACAACCACAGATATCGGTGCCACCGGACATTGATGCTAAGTGCACATCGCTTTTAATACATTGATACACATAATCAAAACTCTCTGGGGATAGAACCGACCCAGTAGAGGCAATCACTTTGATTGTGGACAAGTCATGAGACGTGGCCGGAGTGAGCCCCTCTTTATGTGCGGAATCTATGAACTTTGCCGATAACCCAAGAAAATCCAACTTCTCATCTTGAGCTATATCAAAGAGGCGGGATGGTGTCGGAAACATCGGTGCGCCATCAAATAAAACAATGGTGGCACCTCGCCCTAACGCCATAGTCAACCAGTTCCACATCATCCAACCACAGGTAGTAAAAAAGAAAACTCTTTGCTGTGCTTTGATTTCAAATTGGTAGAGTTGTTCGGCCGAAGCTTTAAGGAGTACTCCTGCACCGCTATGGATAATGCACTTTGGCTTTCCAGTAGTACCCGATGAAAAAAGTACGAAACCTGGATGGTCAAATGGCAGGGGAGTGAACTCAAGAGGAGTTCCGATGTAGGGTGCTATCCAGGATTGGAATTCACTAATTCTGATAGTGGCCTTCAGAGTTGGTAATAGCGATTGTATCTCTTCAATCTTAGAGGAAGAATCAAAAACCTTACCATTGTATTGGTAAGAATCAGCAGCTAATAAAATCTTAGGTTCAATTTGACCAAAGCGATCTTGCACAGCGCCTGGGGCAAAATCAGGTGATGCCGTTGAAACAGTGGCGCCAATACTTAATGCACCTAATGCGAAAATAATTGTTTCGGAAACATTAGGGACCCATGCTACAACTCGATCGCCTTTAACTACACCGGCGGCCTTTAACGCCGACGTAGTCGCCGCTACTTGAGCACGCAAATTACCCCACGTTAATTCTCTTCGATCTCCATTTTCTAGTATCGAAACAATTGCGATCTCTGATTCAATACCTTTTGATAATAAGTTTTCGGCTACATTTAAAGTTGCTTCACTAAAAAAGCGTGCAGAAATAAAATCTTTACCGGGAGTATAAAATTGCCCACCTTTTTCACCAATAATGCCGCAATCATCCCAAGCCCTTGACCAAAATAGCCCTGGGTTCTCAATGCTCCAGAGGTGTAATTCGGCGTATGAATGAAAGCCAAGATCTGATTGAAGCCGTGTGATAGCCATGTCACTCGTATCATGAGGTTGCCAGAGCTGCGTGATCATTGAGATTTTTTAGTAATCGCCCTTAACCGTAGTCGATAGTAAGCCCCGGATAATCCACCTGGTGCAAACATTACGACAAAGATAAAGAGGAGACCTAAGACAAAGGCAGGTTCAGCTATCGGACCACCTATCCATTTAGGGATAGTTTTGAAGGCGTCTTGTTGAGTCAAATCCTGCATGCGCGTGGTTGCTACCGAATAGAAAATTCCTCCGATTACAGCGCCCCAACGCGTCACGGCGCCACCGAGGACCACCATTAATAGAAGAGAGATTGTGACTCCGGCATCTGCAAAACGCGGAGCCGCACTTCCTGCAGCTATAAGCATGACCGCACCGAGGAGTGCTGCAAGGGCTGCACTAATTACAAAGGACAAGAGCTTAAAGCGCTGAGTGTTTAGACCTAGCACCTGAACACGCAACTCATTGTCTCTAAGCGCGGCGAAAACCCGTCCTGCAGAGCTTTCAGTAACCCACCAGATTACAACGTATGTGAAGATAAGCGCGGCTAACGCTGCCCAATAAATAAATTTAGTGTTGGCAACGCTTATCCAAAACTCTGGGATTAAATCAGCATTAAGTGCGATCCCATTTTCACCGCCGGTTAAGTTAAAAAAGTTTCGCTGAAGAATTACATGGCCAGCTTCGCCAAATGCCAAAGTAACCATTGCAAAAGTAATGCCTGTTGTTCTAAGTGATGCCGCACCGACCAAAAGCGCCAGGATGGCGCTTACGGCGATTGAAATCAGGGCTGCAAGCCACCAGACAACCACTTCATGATTAATCAAAATGCAGGTTACGTAAACGCCTGTGGCGAAATAAAGCGCATGTCCAAAGGATAGAAGACCAGTGAAACCAAAGAGGAGGTCGTATGTGAGCGCTAAGCCACCCCAAATAAAGGCAACGGCCATCGTTTGTTGGAACCCTGGTTGGCTTAGTGGATTTGAACCCAATAAAGGCGCTAACGCTAAAAGCGAAACAAATAGCACAAGAAGTGGGCGTGAATATTTCCAGCGCAACATTATGCACGCACCTTTCCAAGAAGGCCTTGTGGTCTAATCAATAAGACAACGGCGAGCAAGATAACTACCACGAAATCCCCAAGTCCAGTTGCATAGTAATTGGCGAACTGGCGAATGACGCCAATCATCATGGCAGCTAAAAAACTGCCCGGAACTGAGCCCATGCCACCGATGAC
The DNA here is from genome assembly GCA_030649935.1 of Candidatus Planktophila sp. Classification (GTDB taxonomy): domain Bacteria; phylum Actinomycetota; class Actinomycetes; order Nanopelagicales; family Nanopelagicaceae; genus Planktophila. The sequence continues at coordinate 29,118 of JAUSFN010000036.1, read as the reverse complement.
TACGACGATAAAGCCATAGATTAAATACGTACCGGCAATAAGTGGGGAGACTCCGTTGGAGTAGACCGAAACCAAGACGCCTCCAACACCTGCTGCAAAGCCTCCTAAGAAAAATACCGTGCTAAATGCACGGCGTACATTGATTCCAAGAGCGTTGACCATATTGCGATTTTCGACACCTGCGCGAATAATTAGACCGATTCGGGTGAATTTGAGAAGTGCCCAATTGCCTACTAACAACAAAACTGCAGTTGCGATATATACCACTCGGTCGGCAGGAATCTTGGCCCCACCAATATCAATAGCTGTCAAAAACCACATCGGAGCCGGAAACATTCGAAGATCATTACCAAACCAACCTCCGAGCACTGCACCGACAACTAGCGCAACTCCGACCGTCACTAAGGCTTGGTCGATGTGACGGTCATATAATCGCGTAATCAATAATTGTTCAATGAGGAGTGCAAATAAACCTGCCGCTAAACCGCCCACAATCATTGCCAGAATAAATTCAGGCATAGAAGTTTCAAATCCCGTTTTGCTTGCTATCCAGAAACCTACAAATGCGCCGACGGTAAGAAAGCTTCCATGAGCAAAGTTAAGAACACCCATGAGGCCGTAGATGAGAGAGAGTCCGGAGGCTATTAAAAAATAAAGTGCGCCAAGCCCAATGCCCGTGATGCCGATCAATATGAAAGTATCCATTTACTTATGACCCCCACTCACGCCTAACATTTGGTGTACCCACGAAGGGTCATCTAAGTTTTCAGGCTCACCTTGAAAAATTACTCTGCCTTGATCCATGACGACTACGTGATGAGCGATGCGTTTCACCAAGGCCAGGTTCTGCTCAACCAACAACATCGTTGTCGCTTCGGCGACTTTTGCTAGGGCGTCGGCAACCTCGGTCACCAGCTTTGGAGCCAGTCCTTTAGTTGGCTCATCGACTAAGAGAATTTCATTTGTATTGAGCATCGCACGTGCAATGGCGACCATTTGCTGTTGACCCCCAGAGAGCGAACCCGCTAATTGAATCGCACGTGTTTTTAGCTCTGGAAATAGTTCGTAAATGCTTTCAAAAGCGGCGTTATTTGTCTTAGAACGAGAGGCTAACGCCAGATTTTCACGTACTGAAAGCGTTGAAAAAATCTCACGATCTTCGGGTACGTACGCCACGCCTGATTGTGCAATTTTGTACGTTGGCATTCCAATGAGCTCCTGGCCATTTAACTGAACTGAGCCAGTGCTGGAATATAGTCCCAAGATCCCTTTAAGCGTAGTTGATTTGCCCACACCATTTCGACCGAGAAGTGCGGTGACTTTGTGAGAGGGAACATCGAAATTCACTCCATGCAAAATGTGAGACTCATTGATTTTTACGTGCAGATCTCTAATCACAAGGGCGTTCATAGCGACTCTCCAATATATGCCGACTGCACTATTGGATTATTAATAACATTCTGTGGGGTGTCACAGACCAGTAGCTCGCCATAGTTCAAAACCGCAATTCTATCGGCTAAACCTAAAATAACCTCCATATGGTGCTCAACGATTAATACAGTTTTCTTATGAATCGTGGCTAGGGATCGAATAATTTCTACTAACTCGGGAACATTCTCAACACTCATGCCAGCCATGGGCTCATCGAGTAAGACAATTTCGGATTTCGAAGCCAGAACGATGGCGATTTCTAAACGGCGCTTATCACCATGAGAAAGTGCACCGGCTCTTTGCATCGCATAATTGCTGAGACCAACTTTTTCTAAACACTCATGGGCATGCGCAACGATTTCAGTAAAATTATAAGCGTTTTTAGTTAAGTTCATTGACTTGCCATTGGCTGCTTGAGCAGCGATTCTCACATTCTCTAAACACGTTAGATTCACAAATACACTGGAAGTTTGAAAAGTACGTGCGATCCCAGCCTTGGCTCGCTCGTGTGGTGCCAAATCTGTAACATTTTCGTTGCCAATGAATATCTGGCCACGCGATGGTTTGCGAATTCCACTCAATAAGTTAAAGAAAGATGTCTTGCCTGCACCGTTTGGACCTATAATTCCTAGCGTTTCATTTTGATAAACAGAGAGTGAAATGCCATCGAGAATTTTTGCACCACCGATATCGAGAGAGAGATCGGTGGTGCTGAGTGCAGAAATCAATTGCCAACTCCTTACAATAAGGGGCTAAATATATAAAGAACCCCAGCGCATTTCTACACTGGGGTTCTTTAATTTATGTGTGGTGTATTACTTACCTACTCCTGAGATTGTTTTTTGCAATACTGGAGCATATCCATTTGCCGTCTTAGTCAGACTAACAAGGAACATTGGCTGAATAAGAAGGTGGGATGATGGATGAACCGTCATAAAGCCCTTGACTCCGACCCATGAGTAGCCCTCAAGGTTTGAAATCATTTTATCTACGTTCTGAGATGGGTTGCCAGTTAGCGCGCGGACAATCATCTTGGCAGCATCTGCACCAGTTGAGGTGAAGAGATCCTGTGTCTTCTTGTTGACGACAAACCATGCTGCCATAGCATTGGCAGCCTGTGACTTACCAGCGCCAGGGAAGTAGCTATTTGTCATGATTGCATTTGCGCCTTCGAAGAGAGTTCCGTAGATGTTATAGGTCGCTGCTCCTGCTAGACCTGTAATTGGTCGGGACTTAGCGAATGCTCCTTGAACTTTAAGGGAGGTCAACATTGCACCAGCTGTTAGTGCATTTGACCAAGCGATGAATGTATATGTGCCATTTGCATCGGCAGCTTTCTTCGCAAAAGGTGTGAAGTCAGATGTAGAAGTTGGAACTTTTATCTCTTCAAACAAAGCGCCTTTTGGTCCCATCAATGCACGTGCAGCCGCGATGTTTCCAGCACCGAAAGCATTATCTTCAACGAAGAGAATTACTTTCTTACCTTTGATTGGCTTAACGCCAGCAAGTGGAGCTAAATCTTGAGTAGATGAGTTACCTGAACGGAAAACATACTTATTAGCGGCTGATGTAATTCCATCGAATTTAGCTGGACCAGAGATATATAGAGTCTTGTTCTGAGCCGCAAGCGGTGCAAGAGTCAGCGCAACTCCAGATGATGCAGTACCAACGATTATTTTAGTTCCGTTACCAACCATCTCTTTGAAGGATGCAGTAGCAGATGCTGGATCTGCGGCATCATCTTTAGTGGTTACAACGAGCTTTGCGCCGTTTATCGACATCTTACCGCCGGTGTAATAGTTCAGACCCCATTCGAGACCATCGTTATATGCAAGACCATATGAACCAAGTGGTCCTGATGATGAAGTAATGACTCCAATTCTAATTTCTTTTGCAGCTTGTGCTGGCGCCATGTTTGGCATGATGACAGCTAGAGAGAGTGCGGCTACTCCCAATCGTGCTAGTGAGCGCTTGCTCATAGTGTGATCTCCTTGTTGATAATGCCAGCCACATCGAGGGTTGGCTTGCTTAAGATAAATCTATCTGCTCGGCCAAGAAGTTGATCACCTCTTTGACTACAGTTAGATAACAATTTTGAGGGAAAAGGTGCAGAATGAGTCCATGTCTCTACCAACACAGCGCACTCTCGTCCCGGTCACAGGTGGATCTCTTGCAGTCTTTCGATATGGCGAAGGAGTGGGAGATCCAGTCCTCTTAATTCATGGAGTTACATCATCAAATCGTGCATTTCAGCTCTTTGCAGATGAACTAATTGTCCGCGGAAAAGCCGTGTATGCAGTTGATTTACGCGGTCGCGGGGATTCAAATACTCTGCCAGAGCCATTTGGGATGGCCCAACATGCACATGACATGGCTGCCGTCATAGAGTTTCTTCAGTTGAAAAAGCCTGATGTGATTGGTCATTCAATGGGTGGATTTGTTGCCGCGGCGTTGCACGAATTATTCCCAAATCTTGTCAATGAGATTGTCTTTGTCGACGGAGGGTTGCCTCTGCCGCCGCCAGCAGGAGTGAGCCTAGAACAAGCGATGCCATTCATAATGGAGTACATAAGAAAACGACTTTTAACTGAGTATGAATCTAAAGAGGCTTACAGAGAGTTTTGGAGATCTCACCCTGCGTGCGTGGATGGTTGGGAATTAGTGCTCAATGAATATGCAGATTATGACCTCCGTGGAATTGCACCACATATGAGACCAGCCTCAAATTTACTAGCGGTAGAAGCCGACATTCGGGAAGAGTATGGTCACGAATTAAATGTACGCGCACTCAAAGGTCTTAAGAAAAAATCCTTATTGATAAAAACCGAGCGCGGGCTATTTAATGAAGAGCATGGAGTATATCCTATGGCCTGGTTAGAGCAGATTCTCCCAGAATATCCAATGATAAAGTTAGAGTATCTTGCAAATTACAATCACTATGAAATTATGTTGGAACAAAGTGGCGCTGAAAAAGTTGCCCAGATAATTTATGGAGATCGACTATGAGCTTAAAAGGTAAGCGCGCATTGATAACGGGTTCATTTCAAGGAATTGGATTAGGAATTGCCACTGCCCTTGCTCGCGAAGGCGCTGAGATTGTTTTACATGGCCTTGCAGATATCGAAACAATTAAGAGGGCCGAAGCTTTGGTGAGCGCTGCTGGCGCGACAAGGTTTGAGTCACATGTGAGCGATCTTCGCGATAGCACTGCAACAGAGGCATTGGTAGCGGCAGTTCTAGCTAATGGTCCAGTAGATATTTTATGTAACAACGCAGGCATTCAACACACCGCATCAATCACTGAAATGCCTCGCGAAAAGTGGAATGACATCATTGCTATAAATCTCTCTTCCTATTTTGACACAATGCGTTTATTACTACCACACATGCAGGTTCGAGGATATGGCAGAGTCATTAACACATCCTCAGTTCATGGATTAGTCGCATCGATTGCTAAAGCACCATACGTCTCGGCAAAACATGGAGTAATTGGATTAACTAAAGCCGCAGCTCTGGAATATGCAGCAAGCGGTACACGCGATTCTGGCGGCGTAACGGTAAATGCAATCTGCCCTGGTTGGGTAGAAACTTCATTGATCGAGCCACAGATTCAAGCCCGCGTTGCAATCTTTAATGGTGATCGTGCTGCAGGTATCGCCGATTTATTGTCTGAGAAGCAGCCTTCTAGACGAATGTCTACTCCGGAGGAGATAGGGGCCGTTGTCGTGTTCTTATGTTCTCAGGCTGCGCATAACATTACAGGCGCTTCAATCCCGGTTGATGGCGGATGGACTGCGCAATAAGTTAGCTCCACGACAAAACCCTCGAACCATTTTTTCGGTTCGAGGGTTTTGTTAATTACTTATTATGGCTTTGGAGTCTTTTCAGGCTTTGGAGTCTTTTCAGGCTTTTCGGTCTTAGCTGGCTTTCCAGGTGCTATAGGCTTTACAGGTGCTACACCCTTTACTGGAACAGGTGGCTTAGTAAGTTCAACTGGCTTAATTGGTTTTACTGGCTCATCACCGAGAGTTGCTACCGCTGATTTAAATGCATCCATAGCGGCCTCCATGGCCTGGTGATGAGCTTTAACAGCTGACTCAAGTTGGGCACTAGTTGCACCAGCAACTCCAACGGCAGCTAAGAAATCAGCATCCGCTTTCATAATTGCAGCTTTGCGTGCAGCAACGGCAGGTGCAATTTTTGCTTCATAAATTGCGCGAAGAGTTTGATATTGCTCGATTGCAACTTTCCAATCGGCGTAATATTTTGCTACCGCAATCTGCCAATCGGTGTTGTATTTATCCATAGCGATGCGATTAGCAATTGCAATCTTTATTACTTCAACTCGATACTTCATCATGTCAATTTTATACTGTGCTAAAGCTGCTTGGTAAGCAGTTGAATTCGTAGCCGCTGGCAGTAGCGTTGAATCCGCCTGCACTGCAGTTACTGTTCCAGCCATCAAACCAGAGGCTAGTAGGGCTACTCCCAAAACTCTTCTTACTTTCATGATTCGCTCCTCATAAACGATCCGGGTCTAACTGGCCCGTGGTCAAAAATTAAGATTATTTCTTGTGCCTATCCTGAGAGAATTCTCAAGCCTTCCTGTGGCATTGAAAGCCAATGGATGGCTCTGAGAAGAGAAAAAAAGCCTAATTCATGAGAACCGGCACTCAAATCCATAGCACAAGAGGGGAAAATTTGACCACCCTGATGACTGTGGAGAGTCTCAGTTGTACCATCAAAAGAAAGGATTTTCTCATCTCTTGTTAGGAGGTGATGGCGGTGACAACTCAGTCTTTACGGTGTCAATTGCTGTCAAGTAAATTCAATCGTGCTCTAGTTTTATTAATCTCAATACTGCTTGGTGTAATTCAATCTCCACTTTCCTATGGTGCAAATCCACCAACAGCACCTCAGTATGTAGAGGTAATGAGTGATACTAATCAAGTCGCAATCACGTGGGATCCTCCGAGCTCAAATGGTGGAGAATCTCTACTTAATTACACAGCGAGAATATGGAACCTACCACCGCCGACAAATTCGATGATGTTTGCTTCCTGCACCACGACCCAATTTGGTTGCATTATTAGTGGATTAATTTCAGGAACTGTGTACTACGTCGATGTCATAGCAAGTAATAGCGCTGGAGCTGGAACTCCGAGTTCTGCAAAGTCGATTTCTCCAGGTGCAACTGGTAAACCACCAAGCAATGTGAGTGCAACTAGTGATTCCAAAGGTTTAATTACGATTAAGTGGACTCCATTAACAAGTGCGGGAACGGGGGTATTTTCTTGGTACACCGCAGAAGTATTTACGGGTTCTGAGATTGGCGCTGGTTCATATGCAGGTTTTTGTACCAGCGGTGCTATCACCGATAGCAGTTGCTTAATCGGCGGCTTGAAATTAGGGGCAACCTACTACGCGCAAGTGCGAACATATACTTCACTCGGTTCAGGCTTCCCGTCTTTTCCCCGGATAAAAATTATTGCAGGGAGTTCTGCAGTGCCTACAGCTAGTCCAACACCAACTAAGGCAACTCCCAGAGCATCAACCTCTGCGAAGGCAACTCCGAACTCAACATCAAAAAGTGGTTCTCAGGCATCTCCAATCGCTACAGGCTTAGCATCCGGGGTGTCCTATCCACGCAATGTGAAAGTCGTCTCACTTTCTAAGGCTCTGCGGTTTTCATGGAGTCCACCAAAGTACACCGGGGGTTTAAAAATCCTTGGGTATCGGGCAGACGCACTTGGCGGTAGTGACAAGTTGATACATGAATGCCGAACCACAGCGAAGGTTTTTACCTGCACGATTAAAAATCTTGAGCCTAAGCAGGTCTTTAACGTAGCGGTGTACACCATGTTTGCAGGCAAAGAGAGTCCAAGTTCAAAGGCTGTTCGGATAGTAACAAAGGGTTAGGTGAAGAGATGAAGAACGAAATCGTACAAGAGATTTTCGAAAAATTAGATTCAATGGGGCTGTCTCCAACACTAGGTGGAGCATCCGATATCACCGTCAATTGCCAACTTCTAGATGCAAAAGGTGGTTCAGGTGATAAGTCAATCAACTATGAAAATGCTGTTCTCGTTGATGAAAAGGAGAAGGTAATTTTTCTTTATGAAAAAACTGCGGAAAAGAGCAAGGGGTTTTCATTTGGTTCTAGCTCTGAATCATCATTTCAAGCGGGAAAAACGCTCTCACGGCACGTTAAGGGAGTTTTTATTGGAGCAAACGGGGTGAAGATTGATTATGACTATGACATAGGGGAAATCTCGAAATCTATTAAGTCAATCGCCGAGACACATAACCTGAAATTCAAAACAGTAATCCGAAGAAAGAGTGCCGAAGTTTAACTGGCACTCGTCAATTTGAAAAAACCTTGAAGTTGCAGCAACACACTAGCCTATGTTGCGCTGAAGGAATTTAATTTCAACTAGCCATCTAGCATTGCCAGAGGTATCTATTTGTTTTCTAGCGAAGTAACCTTGGGTTATGGAAATTATTACCTGTCTCTGGTTTAACGGTCAAGCCCGCGAAGCGGCTAACTTCTATACAAAAATTTTCCCAGATAGTTCAGTTCAGGGCAATTGGATTGCACCTACGGACACTCCAGGTAACGCGCAAGGTGAAGAGGTAGTTGTTAACTTCAGAATCTTTGGCCAACCATTTATCGGCTTAAATGGCGGCCCACAATTCAAACATTGCGAAGCGGTCTCATTCCAAATTCCCTGCGCAGATCAAGAAGAAATAGATAAATATTGGGAACTTCTTATTTCGAACGGTGGAAGCGAAAGTCAGTGTGGATGGCTTAAAGATAAGTTTGGTGTTTCTTGGCAAGTGACGTCACCGGTGATGGGTCAATTTCTTGGTGGATCCGATATTGACGGCGCGCAACGCGCAACTAAAGCGATGCTTGAGATGAAAAAAATTGATTTAGCTGCGATGCAGGCAGCTTACTTAGGGACGACTATTTCAGATCAAAGGTGATTCCACTAAAAGTAGTAATTAACGTTTAGAATCTCACGATGGAGAAGATGGGGGTGAATTCGTGGCTCAATTAAAAACTCCATCTGGTGAGAATTCATTCCACCTTTCAAATTGGCAAAATTTTTTCGCATTTTTAACTTTGCTTGTACTTGTAGCAATGACTTTTTCTACGTTTAACGCGTCTCAAGTGTCAGCAAAACAAAGTGTGATCTTGACCGCTGCGGAAAAATCTTCAGAATCAATCATTTCCACTCAGCGTGAAGCGCTTGAGTACATAGTTGAAATCAAACAATGGAGTAAAGGAGCATTACCCAGAAGCGGTGTTGAAGCTGCCCGTGATGAACTCACCAAACACTTATATGCAACAAATTCAAGCGGTATGGCCGTTAGTCGTCTTGTAGATCCTTCATTTCTTCAAGCTCTCAAAGAGATAGATGTAATCATTAATGAATCGCCCCAAGGCTCACTTCCTGTCCAATTACAAGATTCAATACGTGCTCAAATCGATCCCATTTCAGTAAAAGTCATAGATTATGCTGCAAAGTTAGTCATTTCATTTCAAAGAAATATTGAAGTTAAATTGAGAGAAGTTACGATAGAACGTGAAAAAATCACCACAAGAAATCTATGGCTTCGCTATCTTCTTCTTCTCATGATTTTTATTCTAATTTCTTGGGTGAGAGCTTCTTTTTCTGCACGGTACAAGTCTATTCAAAATTCAATAAAAACTCAGCTGGCAGACCTTGCCTTGAGTAGAGCAGAATTAGGAGTAGCGCTGCTTGCTATCACCGAATTAAAGGTATTAGATGATGAAAAAAATGAATTTATATCAAATATTAATCACGAGCTTCGCACGCCTCTGACATCAATCCTAGGATATCTAGGTTTGGTAAATGACTTAACCGACGAAGAGAAGAATCCTAAAGTTGCAAAATTTCTAAAGATTGTTGATCGAAATCTATTATCACTTCTTGATCTTGTGGAGAACATGCTTACAATTTCAAAATTAGAAGTTGGGGCAAATCCGAAGGTTTTCAAACGTATAATCTTGGATGAAATAATTGCAGATGCAATCTTTGTTTTACAACCATCACTGGATGAGGCAGCGATTTCAATTGAATTCGTTGCCGAAAATTCTTATGACAATTCTCATGACGACTGGTCCATAGCTGGAAACAGAGGTCAAATTTCTCAGGTTTTCATTAATTTATTCCAGAATTCGGTCAAATTTAGCCCGAGAAATTCAAAAATACGTGTTGGAATAGTCAATGTTTTAGATAAAAACGGTGCGAAGTTTGTACGTGTGAGCGTCTCCGATCAAGGTATGGGTATTTCTACCGAAGACATGAAAAAGTTATTTCACCGTTTCTTTCGATCAGAAAACGCTGTACATGCTCAAATCCCAGGTACGGGTCTTGGATTGTCGATTGTCAAGAAAATAGTCGAACTACATGGAGGACGAATAGATGTTGAATCGGAGATTAACATCGGAACAACCGTGCATATAGAGCTACCGGTATATGTAAGAGGAATGGATCAACTCATTCAGGAACGCCGCCTGCCTGTCCTTGAAAAAGCTATCGAATCAATTACAAATGCTCCACTTGATGAACTCCAAGGCATTGCTGACGAAATGGGAGGTGCAGTAGCCTCCTACACATTAAGAAAAGAGGGAGCAGAACTAATTAATTTCTCAAAATGGTTAGCGGATTCGCCTAATCTCACGGAAGAGGAAATTGTGTCTAAGAGGAATACATTACTTCTTAAATTGAAAATGGTTTTGGTAAAAATCGAACTGGGATTATCCAACAATGTGGATTGAAAACCCTTTCCGATTGCTTCTATAGGCACTTTGCCCTGCGCAATAAGGGTACAAGCTCCGACCCAGGCACTAAGAATCTTTCTGTTTTTCTAGAAATTCCAGAATTTCTCGATGTTCTATTCCAAGGAATCCGTTTTGGGGCATTGCGGCAAGCAAACTTGAATTCAGTCGAGGAGTTGGCCTGATCATTCCGCCCCATTTTTCTTCCAGTACTGCGGGTGCATGTCTGCAACACGTAGGTTCAGGACAGCTCGACTTGTAACGAGTATTCGAAGCCCTTCCTCTAAAATATTTTGCAGTTTCAAATTTTGTTCCAACGCTGACCGAAAATTCTCCTTGAGCGCTATTTTGAATTCTCGAGGTGCACCAGTAAGTACCAGCTGGTTTGTCGGTATATTGGTGATAAGGCGTAAAACGATCTTCAATGGTGAAGACTTTACGAGCACTCCAATTGCGACAGACTATTTGGCCCTCAACTGAACCGAAGACATCGGAGGGAAAAGCCACATTGTCATTCTCATAAGCCTTCGAGATAGCGCCACTTTCATGAACTTTGAGAAAGTGAACGGGTAGATCAAGATGCTCTGTTGCTAAATTTGTGAATCTATGCGCAGCGGTTTCGTAGCTAACACCAAAGTAGTCACGCAAATCTTCCACGGATAGTTCTCGTTTAGTTTTAGCGCTCTGAAGAAAATCGACGGCATTTGATTCTGGCATCAATAGCGCTCCAGCTAAATAGTTAGTCTGAACACGTTGTAACAAATAGTCACCATAATCAACTGGTGCAGAATGCTTAAGCAGATGTCCGGCTAGAGCCTGTAATAAAATTGTTCGAGCATCGCGACCTTCCCGGCGCATTGGTAGATATATCCGACGGTTCTTTTCATCAGTAATTACTCTTGTAGATGCCGGTAAATCTCGAACGTAGTGCAATGTAAAACCCAATTTATTAGCAAGTTCAGCTGTAAGGCGTTCTGAGAGCGGCCCTGAACTATGATCTATTTTTGCTAGAAGGTTGCGTGCTTCATCTTCTAGCGCAGGGAAGTAATTATTAATCTTGCGCATTTCTTTTCGAAGTTCTAAATTTGCCCGACGTGCATCTTCTGGCGTTGCCGATCTCTGCTGATGTAATCTTTCAACTTCCCGTTGTAAACCAAGAATAATGTCGAGAATGCTATTACTCACTGTTTTTCCAATGTAGGCATCTGGTAAACCAAGCGATGCATAGAGACCGTTACGTTGCGCACGTTCAATTTCAAGTTCATTTGCCGAACGCTCACTCAATTTCTCAGCACTTAGCAGTTGGTTCAAATTTACGCCAAGTGCATGTGCAATTTTCTGCAACTGTAGAATTGGCGGAGTTCTCTTTCCATTCTCTATTGCTGAAACTTGAGATGGTGCACGTTGAATGGCGCGCGCAAGGAGTTCAAGATTCATTCCTTGTTTGGTGCGCAATTCTCGAATTCTGCGTCCAACAATTAGGGGATCAAATTCATCTTCTAAAATGCTCATGAGAGATGCTCTCACTTGCAGCAGAGTTAGGAAAGTTCTGGAAAACAGAAAATATCAATTATTTCTGTTGAAATACTCATGTGCTCCGCGATTCGATGCTTAATACTCAACTAATTAGAGCAAAGGGCGGAAAACCCTAGCTTTTTCACAATCAAAGAGGGAGAAGTTTATGAAAAGCCACATCGGAAGTAACACCCAGAGCGCAGAAGAATTGCGAAATGAGTGGGAGAGCAACTCACGTTGGACGGGCATCAAGCGTGATTACACAGCTGACGATGTGGTGCGTTTAAGAGGCTCTATAACCGAAGAGTCGACCTTGGCGCGACGTGGAGCAGAAAACCTATGGGAATTGTTGTTAACCGAGGAGTGGGTGCCGGCTCTTGGCGCACTCACCGGCAATCAGGCTGTTCAGCAGGTGAGGGCTGGTTTAAAGGCGATCTATTTGTCAGGCTGGCAAGTTGCTGGAGATGCCAATCTCTCAGGGCAAACTTATCCAGACCAGAGCCTTTATCCCGCAAACTCTGTCCCGGCAGTTGTTCGTCGCATAAACAATGCGTTAATGCGTGCAGATCAAGTCGAACGCGTTGAAGGCAAGGCAAGCATTGACTGGCTTGCTCCAATTGTTGCCGATGCGGAAGCTGGCTTTGGTGGTCCCTTGAATGCATACGAGCTAATGAAGTCAATGATTCAGGCAGGTGCAGCTGCTGTGCACTGGGAAGATCAACTTGCTTCAGAAAAGAAGTGTGGCCACTTAGGTGGAAAAGTTTTGATTCCAACACAACAGCACATCAGAACTTTAAATGCCGCCAGACTTGCCGCCGATGTTGCTGGTGTCCCAACACTAATTATTGCCCGCACTGATGCTTTGGCTGCTGACTTGATAACTTCTGACATTGATTTTCGAGACGCCCAGTATGCAACTGGAGAACGTACCAGTGAAGGTTTCTACAGAGTAAATCCAGGGCTTCATGCCGTAATCACTCGTGGTTTAGCTTTTGCTGAGTATGCAGATTTGATTTGGGTTGAAACCGGCGAGCCAAACTTGGAGCTAGCTAGAGATTTTGCGAAAGCGATACATGCAAAGTTTCCAGGGAAATTACTTGCCTACAACTGCTCACCATCATTTAATTGGAAACGACATCTCAATGATGCTCAGATTGCAACTTTCCAGGCAGATTTAGCGGCTCTAGGTTACAAATTCCAATTCATAACTCTTGCTGGTTTCCATTCGCTTAACCATTCAATGTTTAGTCTTGCAAAAGGATATAAAGCTCGTGGAATGAGCGCTTATGTTGAGTTACAGGAGGCCGAATTTGCTAGCGAAGCCGATGGGTACACAGCAACCAAACATCAACGTGAAGTTGGAACAGGTTACTTTGATGCAATTTCGACCGCACTTAATGCACTCAGCGCCACCTTGGCTTTAGCTGGGTCTACAGAAAACGAACAGTTTCACTAACTAATTAACTCAACCCTAAGGAGAATTAAATGTCACACATAGCAATTATGGGCAAGATGTATCCCAGGTTCAACGAAATATTAACCTCCGATGCAATGGCGTTTCTCACTGAACTGCACGAACTTTTCTCAGGCACTCGAAGTGATCTACTCGCACACAGATTGGTAAACCGTAAACACCTTTCAAATGGACATAGACCAACATTCTTGAAATCAACGAGTCAAATCCGTGAAGATGAAAGTTGGATTGTTGCAGGGCCAGGACCAGGACTTGAAGATCGTAGAGTTGAAATAACTGGCCCGACTGACCCAAAGATGACGTGTAATGCTATGAACTCAGGTGCCAAAGTTTGGTTAGCCGATTTGGAGGATGCGACAAGTCCGACTTGGCAAAATATTATTGGAGGACAGGTCTCTCTTTTTGATGCAATCCGCAGACAGCTCTCATTTGATTCAGGTGAAAAGGTTTACTCAATTACCGCTGAAAATGCGCCAACGATCGTTATGCGTCCTCGCGGATGGCACATGGTGGAAAAGCATTTGCTATTTGTAGATCAAGAAGATTGCGCGCGGCCGGCCGTTGCCAGCCTAGTCGACTTCGGTCTCTACTTTTTTCATAATGCAAAGGAGCTTATAGAACGTGGTGCGGGACCATATTTCTATCTAGCCAAAATCGAGTCACACACTGAAGCGCAATTATGGAATTCTATTTTCACTTATGCCGAAGAGCGACTAGAAATTCCATTTGGAACCATCCGAGCGACCGTACTCATTGAAACTATTCCGGCTGCCTTTGAAATGGAAGAAATACTTTGGGAACTTCGCGACCACTGCGCTGGTTTAAATGCAGGTCGTTGGGACTATATATTTTCAATTATCAAAAACTTTGCAGGATCTGGAAGACAGTTTTTAACTCCAGATCGCGCTCAGATTACAATGACCGTTCCTTTCATGCGCGCTTACACCGAGTTATTAGTGGCAACATGTCATAAGAGGAAGGCTCATGCAATAGGCGGAATGAGTGCATTTATCCCTAATCGCAGAGATAAAGAGGTTACAGATCGGGCACTGGAGGCGGTTAAAAATGATAAGGCGCGTGAAGCTGCTGATGGCTTTGATGGTACATGGGTCGCACATCCAGATTTAATTCCAATTGCACAGGCAGAATTTGATGCAGTTCTGGGCATGAAACCGAATCAAGTAGATCGCCTTCGAGATGATGTTCATGTCACGCCAGACCAACTGCTCGATATTCAATCGATTGGTGGCGATGTAACCGATTTGGGACTTCGTACGAATGTTTCTGTGGGAATTCGTTACATCGAATCCTGGCTACGTGGCACTGGGGCAGCTGCAATCGATAATTTAATGGAAGATGTCGCTACCGCTGAAATTAGCCGATCACAGATTTGGCAGTGGATTCGATATGAGGTCGTGACCCGAGAAGGAACTCACATCACGCATAGCTTGGTCGAGCAACTAATTTTTGACATTCTTAATGAAATTGAGCGTGATGATAATGATCGATTTGAAGATGCGGTAACGATCTTTCGCCAAACTTGTTTGGATGAAGAGCATTTTCCAACCTTCTTAACTCTTTCTGCTTATTCACAATTGTTAGTGAAGTCAGATATATAATGAAAGTGTTGGGACGATGTGTCTCAGCCCGTTTCCTATTTACACGCCTATTCACAGGCACTAACTCATTGACTTAAGGTGAGTTGTTTTTTCAAAACCACTTACCTCTGTAAGTGGGTTTGTAGGGCTTCGGCTGATGCTTGACGAAAGAGTTTCGGCTGATGCTTGACACTCTTTTGGTTAATTGTGAAGGGTCAAGAGAGTTTTCTCAAGACTGAGGCTCGTTTCTTTCTCACCTCCTTGCTATTTGAGCGCAATGCCGTCTTGAGAAGCTCATCTTTGTAGTAAACATGAACCATTGACTCGGTAATCAAAACATCGACATCTTGGCCTGCTCGGTGTTTTCCGATGCTAATTTGCTGCCAGGCAATACTGATGACGCCGTTGCCACCGATTCGACGGGCAGCCCAGGTGCCTTGTGGACCTAAAGCGTGGATGGAAGAGGGATCTTTAGGAATAGGAGCTGAAACATTAAATTTAACACTCGGGGTTTGCATATCCAGCGATTGATGTGGTCTTTGTTGGTTGTAGTAGGCAACGAAGTTATCGAGTTGAACCTGAGCCTGCTCAAAGGAGTCAAATCTTTTCTCCATGAGAAATTCGCTTCGAAGCGTTCTATGAAATCGCTCGATCTTGCCAGTGGTAGTGGGTGAGCGAGGTGCGGTTAAGAGATGCTCAACTCCATTTTCCCGACAGATCTTGTCAAAGAGGACCTCAACATCTTTCTGGGAGTTAAAGCGACCAGTGAAGACTTTCCCATTATCGGTCAGAATCTCTTGCGGGATGCCATAGCGGTCCAATGATGTCTGCAGATGATCACAAACACTGCGCGAATTGGCCCGATGCATCAGGCCTGCACTGACACAGTAACGTGAGTGATCATCTAATCCGGTTAAGCATTTAAGTTCACTTCCATCTTCTAGATAGATACCACCAACAACATCAAACTGCCATAGCTCCATAGGAGCAGCCCTCTCCCAACGTTTAAACTTTTCATCACGGCGCCTTCTTGCATGGGGATCAATGAGATTGGCTCTTTTAATGGCACGGTAGATGGCAGAGCGAGAAGGCATCTGCTCTGTGCTCATCTTTGCTAACTCAAACTCAATTCGCCTGGGTCCCCACCCAGGGTTTCGACGACGCATCTCGCAAATCAAGACATCAACTGCGCTACTGATCTGGTGAGAACATCCCTTGGGTTTGTGAGTGTGATTGGTCAATCCCGGCAATCCACTTTTTTCATATTTGAGTAGCCAAGAGTGAATCGTTTGGCGAGAGACACCAAAACGTGAGGCGACTTCAACAATGCTAAAGCCGTCATGAATAACTGCAGAAACCGCTTGATATCTTTGTTCCATAACACTGAGCTCCGTAATCATGTAGGAGAGTGTCAACCATCAGCCGAATACACTGTCAAGGATCAGGCGAATAGATGTAAAGGATCAGACGGTGCTACTTCGTCAAGTATCTGCCGAAGTAACACACCTCTGTAAGTGGGTTGTGAGGGATTCGAACCCCCGACCCAGGCATTAAGAGTGCCTTGCTCTACCAACTGAGCTAACAACCCGAAGCATTCAGGTGCCGGAAACACTTGAATGCAGAGGGAAACCTATCAGCAACGAAGGCCTTGCCGCATACAGGCGGCACCGCCAAAATTGAGACATGAGTCAATGGGAAATAAGGGTTGCCCTATGCCTCTCACTTTTTTTATCGACTCTTATACAGGGCGCCCAAGCGGGCCAGCCAACGGCCGTTGATGTGGTCGAGATGTTGGCCGTTAAAGGTCGAGCTCCAAAGACGGGATATGCCCGCGATCAATTTGGAACCGCCTGGAAAGATACCGATCACAACGGCTGCGATACACGTAACGATATTCTCAATCGAGACTTGATCTCAATTATCTACAAGGTGAGCTCTCAGGACTGTGTAGTCATGTCAGGAGTTCTTATAGATCCATATTCGGGCGAAACTATTAGTTTTCTCCGCGGAGTGACGACCAGCTCTGATGTACAAATTGATCATGTGGTGGCTCTCTCAAATGCTTGGCAGACCGGAGCCTTTAAATTAACCATTGACAAGCGCACGGCCTTAGCTAATGATCCATTAAATTTATTGGCCGTCAAAGGAAGATTGAATTCACAGAAGGGTGCTGGTGATGCAGCTACGTGGTTACCACCTAAAAAGAGTTATCGATGTTCATACGTTGCACGGCAAGTGGCAGTGAAATTTAAATATGGTTTGTGGTTAACCGCGCCAGAAAAAGCTGCAATTTTGAAACTACTTCAACCATGCCCTGGTCAATTAATCCCTGCCGGCTAAGTGAATTAGTGGGCAGAATCTTTCATTCGTTTGCGAGAGCGTTCGATTTCGGCTCGGGCTTCAGCGGCATCGACCCAGTTGCCACCCGAGACACTTTTGCCTGGTTCAAGTGCTTTATATACTTCAAAGAAGTGCTGAATTTCAGAGAGCTCGAAAGCAGGAACATCTTTTAGATCCTGGATGGACTCTTTTCGAATATCACCTGCTGCTACACAGAGCAGTTTGTCATCTCCGCCGGCTTCATCGGTCATATTAAACATTCCAACGGCGCGGCATGAGACAACACATCCAGGAAAGGTTGGCTCATCTAACATCACCAGAGCATCCAGTGGGTCGCCATCGAGTGAGAGTGTGTTTTTAACAAAGCCGTAGTCATAGGGATATCGCGTTGCTGTAAATAACATGCGATCTAAGCGAATCTCACCTGTCATGTGATCGACTTCGTATTTGTTGCGGCTGCCAGCTGGAATTTCAATAATGACATCAAATATCATTGGCGCCGACTCTCTCATAGGTTCCACAGAGTGCAATTAAAACTTGGGGTGAACGACGGGGCTCGAACCCGCGACATCCCGGACCACAACCGGGTGCTCTACCAGCTGAGCTACGTCCACCATGAGTGCCAAAGTCTACCTTCTACTAAGGCAGCGGCGGAACGAAGACTGCACTGCGGTAGTAGGCAAGCTCGGCAATTGAATCTTGAATATCTCCAAGGGCGCGGTGGTTGCCAGTCTTTGCTGGGGATGCAAAGTAGGCCTTCGGGTACCAGCGGCGCGCTAACTCTTTTATCGACGAGACATCGATGGTTCGATAATGAAGAAAATCGTTAAGGGCCGGCATATCGCGAGCGATAAAACTTCGATCAACGCCGACTGAGTTTCCAGCAAGTGGAGATTTGCCAGGGGTTAATCCACACTCAAGTAAATATGCAATTACTCTAAGTTCGGCCTC
The DNA here is from genome assembly GCA_030649935.1 of Candidatus Planktophila sp. Lineage (GTDB taxonomy): Bacteria > Actinomycetota > Actinomycetes > Nanopelagicales > Nanopelagicaceae > Planktophila. Next base: position 11,000 of record JAUSFN010000036.1, on the reverse strand, counting down.
GACGAGTGAAACGCCGTTGGGTATTTCAGTGATTAATCCCGAAGTCGTGTGCATCACGGTGACGAAATCGTTCATCCCGGCCAAATCATCGGCACTTGCCCGGATCACCACGTCGACGCCATCGCCAATCACATTGAGTTCAGAGTCGGTCACAAGGACCGCGATTTCAACTAGGACATGCTTTTCAAGGGAGAGCCCAGTCATCTCGCAGTCGATCCAGATTAAATTCGGTTGTTCATTGGCCATGCGCGCCTGGCAGGAATCGAACCTGCGACAACCCGCTTAGAAGGCGGGTGCTCTATCCGACTGAGCTACAGGCGCCTGTAGGGTCGAGGATGCGAAGTCTACCGACACATAACGGTAAGGTTTCATCTCATGGCTGAGTTCATTTATACGATGAAAAAGGCGCGAAAAGCGCATGGTGACAAAGTAATTCTCAATGATGTCACGATTATGTTTTATCCCGGCGCCAAAATCGGTGTAGTCGGCCCGAACGGTGCCGGTAAGTCAACGGTTCTTCAAATCATGGCCGGTCTTCAGCAGCCATCTAACGGTGAGGCCTACTTAACTCCTGGATACACCGTTGGAATCCTGCTGCAGGAGCCAGTTCTCAACGAAAGCAAAAATGTTATTGAGAATGTTAAAGAGGGTGTCGCCGAAACCGTTGCGATGCTCGATCGCTTCAATGCGATAAGTGATGAATTAGGTAATCCGGACGCGGACTATGACAAGTTATTAGCTGAAATGGGCGATCTGCAAGAAAAACTTGATCACCGAAATGCCTGGGAACTTGAATCACAATTAGAACAGGCGATGGATGCGCTGCGCTGTCCACCACCGGATGCCGATGTTTCAGTCTTGTCTGGCGGAGAAAAACGGCGCGTTGCATTATGTAAATTACTTTTGCAAGCCCCCGATTTATTATTACTGGATGAACCAACTAACCATTTAGATGCTGAATCTGTTTTGTGGCTTGAACAACATCTCAATAAATATCATGGTGCAGTCGTTGCGATAACTCACGATAGGTATTTCTTGGACAATGTTGCGCAGTGGATTCTAGAGCTCGATCGTGGACGCGCCTATCCTTATGAAGGCAACTACACAACGTATTTAGAAACTAAATCTGCACGTTTAAAGGTTGAAGGCCAGAAGGATGCCAAGCGCGCCAAGCGTTTAACTGAAGAGCTCGAGTGGGTTAGGCAAAATGCTAAGGGACGCCAAGTTAAATCTAAGGCCCGTCTTGCACGGTATGAGGAAATGGCGGCCGAAGCCGACAAGATGCGCAAATTGGATTTTGAAGAGATTCAAATTCCACCTGGTCCGCGTCTTGGAAACGTTGTAATCGAAGTCGATCATCTAACAAAGGGTTTTGGAGATCGAGTCTTAATCGACGATCTCTCATTTACGTTGCCCCGCAATGGAATCGTGGGAGTGATTGGTCCAAATGGTGCCGGTAAAACAACACTCTTTAAAACGATTCTGGGGATGGAAACCCCGGATTCTGGAACCGTAAAAATTGGTGAGACGGTCAAGATTTCATATGTGGATCAATCCCGTGGAGGTATCGATCCCAAAAAGACGTTGTGGGAAGTCGTCTCTGATGGTCTAGATTTTATAAAAGTGGGAATGGTTGAAATGCCATCTAGGGCTTACGTCTCGTGTTTTGGATTTAAAGGTCCAGATCAGCAAAAACCAGCCGGAATTCTGTCGGGTGGAGAGCGAAATCGACTGAACTTAGCGCTCACATTAAAACAAGGTGGAAATCTGCTCTTGCTCGATGAGCCAACAAACGACTTAGATGTTGAGACTTTAGGCTCACTTGAAAATGCACTCCTAGAGTTTCCTGGTTGCGCCGTTGTGATCTCTCACGATCGATGGTTTCTTGACCGCGTAGCGACCCACATTTTGGCCTATGAAGGTGATTCCAAGTGGTTCTGGTTTGAAGGTAACTTTGAATCGTATGAGGAAAATAAAATTCAACGCTTAGGTGCCGACGCTGCCCGTCCACACCGCGTTACGTATAGAAAGCTCACTCGATAAATGAAATTCATTAATAAACAATATGTTCGTTGGGATGATTTAGATGCGATTGGTCATGTCAATCATGCAAAGTACCTAACTTTTGCACAAGAAGCTCGCTTCGCGATGCTCGGCTTTTTTAACATGGTTGTGGCCCGAGCTGAGGCCGATTACAAGGCACCAATTGCCGAGGGCAACACATTTATTGATGTAACCACCTGGGTTGAATCCATTGGGAACTCTTCATTCATTTTAGTGTACGAAATTTCAAAAGATGGAACTCTTTATGCTCGGATTAAAACTGTACAAGTTACAGTCACCGAGGATACGAAAAACTCTCGCCCACTTTCCGATGCCCAAAGAGAAGTTCTTAAAAAGTATATAGAGACGGAGTAAAAATGTCGCAACTTGCCTCACGTGCGCAGCGCCCTTGGTGGAGAGATGCGGTTACGTATCAGATTTACATCCGCTCTTTTGCAGATTCAAATGGTGATGGGATTGGTGATGTAGAAGGCATCCGCTCGCGCCTGCCATATTTAAAAAAACTCGGGGTTGATGCAATCTGGATTACGCCGTGGTATCCATCCCCGCAGCACGATCACGGTTATGACGTCGCCGACTACATGGATATTGAGCCTGATTACGGCACACTGGCTGAGGCTGAAACTCTCATTAAAGAGGCCCATGAATTTGGCATTAAATTAATTGTTGACATTGTTCCAAACCATACTTCTAGTGATCACGCATGGTTTCAAGCTGCATTGAAAGCTGCCCCAGGTTCAGTTGAGCGCAATCGATATATTTTTAGAGATGGCAAAGGCGTCAACGGTGACGTGCCCCCCAATAACTGGGAGGCTGTTTTTGGAGGTCCGGCTTGGCAGCGCGTAACGGAGGCCGACGGAAAGCTAGGTCAATGGTATTTACATTTATTCGCCGTCGAACAGCCCGATTTAAACTGGGAAAACCCAGAAGTTGTTGCTCATTTTGAAGATGTTTTGAAGTTTTGGCTAGATCGTGGCGTCGATGGATTTCGAATCGATGTCGCACATGGAATGTTTAAAGAGGCAGGTCTGCCAGATATCACAAAAGATCCAGCCGCTGAAATGCTTGGCACCGAACATAAACCTTTCTGGGACCAAGAAGGCGTGCACGATATATACCGTTCATGGCGAATGATTTTTGATTCATACCCAGGAGATCGAATGGCAGTTGCTGAAGCTTGGGTTAGTCCGGCATCACGTATTGCTCGCTACGTGAGAAGTGATGAGCTACAGAACTCTTTTAACTTTGAAATGCTAACGACGCTCTGGAAGCAAGCTGAGATTAAGGAGAAAATTAATCACTCAATTGATGCCCTTGCAGAAGTAGGTGCCCCAACTTCGTGGGTCTTTAATAATCATGATGTCGTGCGATCAGTTGATCGTTTAGATTTGGGGTTAACAAATCACGGTGATACAACGCTTTCGCGCCAAGGAGATTCTGCGAAGTTCAATATTGGACGCGGAACTTTGCGCGCACGTAGTGCTGCGCTAATGATGTTAGCGCTACCAGGGGGTGCATATATGTATCAAGGCGAAGAGTTGGCGCTGCCAGAAGTCCGCGATATTCCAGAATCGCGTCTTACGGATCCACGCTGGAAGATGAGTGGGCGCTCTGATCGTGGCCGTGATGGGTGCCGCGTTCCGTTGCCTTGGTCTAGTAATCCGGCAGGCGCCTTTGGTTTTTCAAACAAAGATTCATTGACACCAGATCAAGCCTGGTTACCACAATCACCATGGTGGGGCGGCTTTTCGGTTGATTCACAAGATGGTGTAGAGGGCTCAACTCTGTCTATGTATCGCCAAGCATTGGCGATTCGAAAAGCTGAAGAGGGTTTAGGTGATGGAGAGATGGAGTGGATAGAAGCGGGTGCAGATGTCGTAGCTTTTGAGCGCCCTGGAAATTTCGCGTGTTACATCAACTTCGGTGCTGACTTTGAACTTCCAGCTAACTCACAGATTTTGGTGGCAAGTGGACCAGTACTTGCACACACCTTGCCAACCGATACTGCAGTTTGGGTGAGATTAATTAACTAATGCCAAACACTCAGCTCCAACACCGAGTAGTTCGCACACTTGCAAGTGCGCAGGTTCTCAATGGCGTTGGAGTCGCTGGCACCGTTGCCGCTGGTTCGCTTTTAGTTTCATCGATTACTGACTCTGAAACCTTGGCGGGCTTAGCTCAGACAAGTGCCGTACTGGGTGCCGCCGCGCTTGCACTTCCTTTAGCGCGTTTAACTGCACGTGGAGGTCGACGTTTAGCGTTGTCGGTCGGATATTTCTCAGGTGTGATTGGCTCAATTTTTGCAATTCTTGGCGGAGCTCATCGTAGTTTATTTTTAATGTTACTTGGTACGTTTTTAGTTGGCGCGGCATCTGCTGCTGGTTATCAAGCACGTTTTGCTGCCATTGATTTAGCAACTGATGAGACCCGCGCTAAACAACTCTCCTTTGTTGTCTGGGGATCAACTATCGGCGCAGTAGCTGGACCAAATTTATTGGATCCCGCCGGTAATTTAGCTGAGCTCTTTAATCTGCCGCGATTAGTAGGTCCTTATTTAGTTTCGGCCGCAACGCTGTTTTTTGCAACAATGGTGATTCAAACCTTCTTGCGGCCGGATCCTTATTTAACCGCCGAAAAACAAGCAAATCTAGTTCGGCATGAGGGATCTACTAGGGCAGCGCTTTCACACATTCGCTCTAACCCTCAAGCGCTATTTGCGATTTTGGCAATTGCAATAGGCCACGTCGCCATGGTTTCAGTCATGGTTATGACGCCAATACATATGGCCCACGTTGATGTAACACTTCGAATCATTGGCTTTGTCATTAGTGTGCATGTTCTCGGAATGTATGCGTTTTCACCACTGGTTGGTTCACTTAGTGATCGATTAGGGCGTGTGAGAGTTATTCAGATTGGTTTGTTAATTCTTCTAGTCGCAACAATTGTCGCGGGCACATCGGCAGCCGATAATGCACCTCAGCTCGGAATAGGCCTGTTCTTGCTGGGCTTGGGTTGGTCATGCACGCTTATTGCAGGTTCAGCCTTTCTATCTGAATCCGTCTCACTTGAAATGCGCCCAGCTTCTCAAGGTGCAAGTGATTTAGTAATGAACCTGGCGGGTGCTGGTGGGGGCGCACTTGCTGGAATCATCATTGGAACCTTGAGTTATGGCTGGCTCTGCTTCTTCGCTGCGATCCCTGTAATTGTATTAGCCGTTAATTCTAGAAAGATGTCGAGAGTTTAATCAATGAGTAGTTTTTACGAGCAAGTTGGTGGAGAAGCGTTCTTTTCTAATTTAGTGTCACAGTTTTATGAACGCGTTGCAACTGATCCCATATTACGTCCAATGTATCCAGATTCAGAGTTAAAAGCCGCCGCGCAACGTTTGCAATTATTTCTCGAGCAGTATTGGGGCGGGCCGACAACGTATCAAGAAATTCGCGGACACCCACGGCTACGGATGCGTCATGCGGGTTTTCATATAAATGCAGCGGCGCGCGATGCTTGGTTAAACGCAATGCAACAAGTAATCGATGGGCTTGAAATGGATGCTGCTTTGCGAGCACAGTTGTGGGGCTATTTAGAGATGGCGGCGAATTCGATGGTTAATCAACCAGATTGAGATTGATTTCCAACTTTCAGTATTTCTCCGTTGCGTAGATACCAAAGTGTTCCTTCTTTATCGCGAACCGTTGTAACACGAAGACCAACTTTTTCTACAACTCCTTGGACATCTAAAACATGAACATTATCGCCGACACCGTACTGATCTTCAACTAACATAAAGATTCCAGATAATGTATCGCGCACTAACGTTTGTGCCCCAAGGCCAATCGCAACACCTAAGATTCCAGCCGATGCGATAAGTGGTCCCAAATTAAAACCAAATTCACCGAGTACCATTCCGATGGCGACAATCCATAAAACGGTTTTCAACGTCGCGGCCAAAACTCCACCAATTGTGCGAGCGCGCTCTTTTTGTCGTGCGACTATATTTCGAGGTCCCAAGACTAATTCGGCAGTAGACAGACGTTTCATGGCACGGTGGATTGCTCGGCCACCAAAACTCTGGACGACAATGGCTGCAATAAGGATGATGAAGATTCGAAGGGGAGTGCCGCTGACCCATTCGATGAAGTTTTGCGCTGAATCGCTCATAGGCCTATGACTGTAGCCAAATATTTACCTAAATTCAGCAATGAAATACCCGTGCCGAGGCGTGTTGTAGTGCAAGATAAACCAATCGGCGCAGGCCATGCGCCAGATCGGGAGCGATTATGTCGCGCACACTAGTTCTAAATGCCACCTATGAACCGTTAGGTGTCATTACTGAACGTCGCGCCCTGATCCTTGTCCTGAATCACCGTGCCACGATGATTGAAGACTCCGGCAATGTAGTGCATTTTTCAGGTGGCCAACTGGAGCTTCCATCGGTAATTCGCCTAAATAAATTTGTTCGTATCCCGTATCGACATGCGGTGCCATTATCGCGCCGTGCAGTCTTTGCCCGAGATGGTGGTCGATGTGTGTACTGCACCGCACCGGCAACTTCTATCGACCACGTAATTCCCCGAAGTCGAGGTGGTGCTCACATTTGGGAAAATGTAGTTTCAGCATGTCATAAGTGCAATCATTTAAAGGCTGACAAACACCTGAAAGAGATTGGCTGGAGGCTTCGCCAAAAACCGCGAGAGCCTGTAGGGGCGGCATGGAGAATCCTTGGCACTGGTCGAAGTGATGATCGCTGGTTGCAGTATTTGCAGCCATTTGGCGTGGCTGCGGCAACTGCTTAAGTAAATTACACTCATCTCATGCAATTTTTAATGAGCACTGTCGAAGATGGCACCGTCGCAGGCCTAGGTCTGAGCGCAATCGAAACCGTTATCACTTTTTTTGTAATCCCAGTAGCGATGTTTTTTCTTATCGCCGGTCTTTCATGGGTTGCGTCTCGACCACGAACAATAAAAACGCACTCATCGATTACAACAATTAATTAACAGAGCCCTGAACTTTTAAGGCACGCACTAATCCATCTCGCGCATCCACAACTAACTTGCGCAACACAGCCGGTGCTTCTTTTCCAGTTGAATCGAGCCATGTATCTGTTTTATCAATAGTTGTTTGCGAGAGAACCCAGGTTGGGTAAAGCCCAGAGACAATTTTGGCTGCACCTTCATATGACTTGGATTCCCAGACCGAAATAATTGAATCGAAGTAGCGATCAACGTAGTTAGCCAACAAATCACGCTGAATTGGACGTTGGAAACCGACTATCAATGCCGTTCGAACTGAGTTCATGATCTCCTCATTAACAATCTTGTTCCAGGCATAATCTTTGGCATCCGCGCTTGGAACTGATGCGAGCGCGGTTTCGTAGAAACAGTTACCGCTCGTGGTGTTGTCTTGTGCTAATTCGGCATCTAGTTCGGCTCTACTAAAGGCTGAACGTTCAGATAAAGCGATTATAAAGAACCAGCGAAGATCAGCATCTACAACAAGGCCTGGCGCTGAGCCGTTGAGTAATGCCCGAACAGATTCAATATCGCTGGCAGTTACTGCGTTTTGTGCAAATGCACGGGCAAATAAAAGTTGCAGATCGCTGCCAGGGGCTGCGTTCTTTGTGAGCTTGTCCAATCCCTTTGCAATTTTTATACGCATCTCATTGCGCTGAACATCTGTGCAGTATGACTCGACCGATGTATACATCTGAGTCAATGTAATATTTACAACTGCATCATCATTTTCACCAGGTAGCCCAGCAAAAGCGACATCCAAGAAATCACTCGTTGAAATTTCCCCATCACGATGCATGTCCCAGACCGCTGCCCAACATAGCGCGCGCGTCAATGGTTCAGAGATCTTTCCAAGATGGGTCTTAAGAGTATCTAAAGAGCGCGGATCAAAGCGCAGTTTTGCATAAGAAAGATCACGATCATTTATGAGCAAGAGATCAGCAATCTTTTCTCCTGCGAAATCTGGAACAACTGTCAAAGGTCCAGCAACATCGAGTTCAATCGATCTGCGCAAATTCAATGCTTCACCCTCAATGTCATAAAGGGCGATTGCCAAGCGATGTGGGCGCAGCTCTGCAGAGCCAGCAGGTATGGCAGGAGGAATCTGCTTTATTGCAACTGAGGCATATGTATCGCCATTTAATTCAAGCTCTGGGCTAAGCGTATTTATCCCTGCCGTCTGTAACCAAGTCGCTGCCCACGTATCTAATGATCTTCCACTTGTCGCCTCTAACTCATCGAAGAGATCTTTCAAAGTTGTGTTTGCCCAAGCATGCTTAGCAAAGTAATTCTGCAGCCCTGCAATAAAGTTTTCACGGCCGACATGGAAAACCAACTGCTGCAAAACCGATGCACCTTTGGCGTACGTGATTCCATCAAAGTTCGCGTTTACTGCTTCGATATCGACCATATCGGTAATGATTGGGTGGGTCGAAGGAAGTTGATCTTGGCGATATGCCCAGTTCTTTCGCTCGCTATTGAAGCTGGCCCAGCCACCTTTAAAGCGCGTGCCATCGGCCAATGCAGAGTATGACATGAATTCGGCAAAGGATTCATTGAGCCATAAGTCATCCCACCATGACATTGTGACCAGATCGCCAAACCACATATGTGCCATTTCGTGCAAAATCACATTGGCACGATACATATATGTTTTTTCGGGTACACGCGAGCGAAAAACGAGTAGAGCCTCAGCAAAAGTAACTGCTCCTGCGTTTTCCATTGCACCGGCATTGAAGTCAACGACAGCGATTTGATCATATTTTTCAAAGGGATAAGCGAGCCCAAATGTTTTTTCAAAGTATTCAAAGCCTTGCTTAGTGAGCAGGAAAATATCCTCTGGATCTAAATACTGTGCCATTGATTTACGGCAGTAGATTCCAAGGGGAACCTCTTTTTGACCTTTATATACATCGTGCACATGTGAATATGGACCTGCAATGAGCGCGGCAAGATATGTTGGAATTCGTGGGGTTGTTCTAAATTTCCAAATCTTCTTGTCGCCGATAATTTCTGTCGTTTCGACTGGATGATTTGAAATCGCTTCCCAGTGGCCAGGTGTTGTAACGGTTAAGGCAAACGTGGCTTTCAGTGATGGCTGATCAAAGCAAGAGAACATGCGGCGGATATCGGCAGTCTCGCCCTGTGAGTAAAGATAAATCTCTCCATCGGATGGATCAACTGAGCGTTGCAGACCCTCGCCAGATTTTGAGTAAATTCCTTCAATTTCAATAACTAAGTGATTTTCGGTTTGCAAATTCTGCAAAAAAATTGATTCACCATCAAATCCAGTTGTATCAACGGTATCTCCATTTAAAGTTGCGGAAATAATGCTTTTGCCACAGGCATCGATAAAAGTAGAGTAACCAGGAGTATTGCATGAGAATCTGACTTCTGATTTTGAGTAGAACGTATCTGAACCGGTAGTAACATCAAGAGTTACGTCATAACTTTCAACCTGCAAATACGATGCCCGCTCCGCCGCCTCGGTTCGCGAGATATTGACTCCTGGCATTTTTGCTCCTTTTGTAGGTATCTAGCCAACCATGACACTCTTGCCCCATGGAACGCCCCTCAATTCGCAGTTACAGTATTCGAGGTACTCGAATTACAGAGGCTCAAAGGGCTGCAAAAAGTTTACTGCAAGAGATTCACGGAATTCCAGTTGAGAACAAATTTTTGGATCTGCGAGCGATATTTCCAGAGGCTCAAAAAATTATCATGGAGATTGGCTTTGGAATGGGCGAGACCACGGCAATCATGGCTACTCGATCTCCAGAGAATGCCTATCTAGCCGTAGATATACATCCTCCTGGAATTGGGAAATTGTTGTCGCGTATTCAGGAGCAATCAATCACTAATATAAAAGTCATTGAAGATGATGTTCATGTTGTTCTGCCTTACATGATCGGTGATGGAAGCCTCGATGGAGTACATCTCTATTTCCCAGATCCATGGCCAAAATCTAAACACCATAAGCGTCGAATAGTTACTCCAGCTTTTCTCGAACTCGTTTCATCTAAGCTAAAAATAGGCGGATACTTTCATTTAGCAACTGATTGGGTACCTTATGCCAAGTCGATGCAGATCGTTTTTAGTTCATCAACTCGATTTAGCGGGGGAGTAATCGATAAACCTGAATGGCGCCCCGTAACTCGCTTTGAAGGACAGGGGATTGACAAAAATCACCGGGTTACAGACTTGATGTATCTTCGTACTTCGTAATTTTATTTATGCGTCTAATATGGCGCTCATCATTTGAAAATGGTGTCTCGATAAAAGCATCGATAATCCCTTTACATTCCGCTAATGAATGCATTCTCCCACCGATTCCAACGACATTTGCATTGTTATGCTCCTTAGCAAGCTGAGCGGTTTCAATACTCCATGCAAGGGCGGCGCGGACGCCTTTAACTTTATTAGCAGCTATTTGCTCACCGTTGCCTGAGCCACCTAAGACGATTCCGAGCGAACCAGGATCTGCAACCGTTGCAATCGCAGCTGGAATACAAAAATCGGGATAATCATCAACTGCATCAAATTCAACGGGGCCATGATCTGTAACGCTATGACCCTTTGATTCAAGATAGTCAACGAGCGCGGCTTTAAGTTCAAGTCCTGCATGGTCGCTGCCGATATGAATCCTCATACGTGCATCCTGCCATTAACCCTCATAAGAAAAAGAAAACCCGCCACGTGATTGAACACGTGGCGGGTTTTCACCCTTAGGAGGAGGTTACATTTTTTAGAGCCTTAAGGCCTCATTCCCATACCGCGACCGCCATCCATGTCACCATGTCCGCGACCGCCATCCATGTCACCATGTCCAAAACCGCCCATGCCAGTTCCGCCCATGCCAGTTCCGCCCATGCCAGTTCCGCCCATGCCAGTTCCGCCCATGCCAGTTCCGCCCATGCCAGTTCC
>JAUSFN010000032.1 GCA_030649935.1 Candidatus Planktophila sp. | reverse complement strand
TAGTTAGCCGGTGCTTCTTCTGCAGGTACCGTCACTTTCGCTTCTTCCCTGCTGAAAGCGGTTTACAACCCGAAGGCCTTCTTCCCGCACGCGGCGTCGCTGGGTCAGAGTTTCCTCCATTGCCCAATATTCCCCACTGCTGCCTCCCGTAGGAGTCTGGGCCGTGTCTCAGTCCCAGTGTGGCCGGTCGCCCTCTCAGGCCGGCTACCCGTCGTCGCCTTGGTGAGCCATTACCTCACCAACAAGCTGATAGGCCGCAAGGTCATCTTCAACCGAAAAACTTTCCAGAGCCACAGATGCCTGCGGTTCTCGTATCCGGTATTAGCCCCGGTTTCCCGGAGTTATCCCAGTGTTGAAGGTAGATTCCTTACGTGTTCCTCACCCGTTCGCCGCTAATCCATCCCCGAAGGGATCTCATCGCTCGACTTGCATGTGTAAAGCACGCCGCCAGCGTTCGTCCTGAGCCAGGATCAAACTCTCCATAGAAAGTTTTATCTGGCGTACAGACAAACAAACTAACGTTTATTTTGTCTTATATCCAAAGGAAATCAACGGGTATAACTTTTAACAGTCATACCTCATTGAAGTATTTCTTTTGCCGTGGGTATTATCTAAAAGTGAGTGTAAAACACGCACTTTGCGCTATTTAAAGCATGTCAAATAGAGCCACATATGGCATATATTGCATTGACTTATAGCACGCTGTTGAGTTCTCAAGGTACGGATGCGCACTGGTCCCAGGGTTTCTCCTGTTTTCAGGGCAGACTGCCAAACCTAGCCCATACATGCAGCCTCGGTCAAACTTGGCTGGATTAATGAACTAGAGCTGATAATCGATGCTGTTCGGCCTAAATCGTCCGATTCACAACAAGAACCTAACTATAACTTGCACGCTCATATGGGTCAAATCGCCTTTCCTGAATTTTTCGATCTCGAGAAAACATGAAATAACGCTAGCGGGCTAAGCTTTTAGCCGGTCAAAATGGAAGTTAAATTAACTCAACGGCGGCAAGATCGCGCTTGCCTTTTCTTAAAACCGCATATTTGCCACATAAAAACGAGGATTTCGTCAGGACAAACTCCTCAGATGCGACCTTTTCATTATTGAGATATGCGCCACCATCTTTTATGACGCGACGCGCAGCTGATTTCGAATCTACAACACCCGTTGCTGCTAGGAGTTCTACCCATGTAGGAAACTCTTGATCCTTTGAAATTACAGTGCGCGGAAGCTCAGCTAAAGCGTTTGCAAGTGTGGTTTCATCGAGTTCTGCCAAATCTCCCTGGCCAAAAAGTGCTCGTGCCGCGTTTTCAACTCGTATAGTTGCATCGGCTCCATGAACCATTGTCGTAAGTTCTTGCGCTAAGGCCCTATGCGCTTCGCGTAATCCCGGATTTAAATTATGCGATTCTTCTAACACCGATATCTCTTCATGTGATTTAAAAGAAAATATTTTTAGAAAATTAACAACGTCTTTGTCTTCTGAGTTAAGCCAGAATTGGAAAAAAGCATATGGCGAAGTCATCGTAGGATCTAACCAAATACTTCCGCCGGCGGTTTTACCGAATTTCGAACCATCTGATTTTGCTAATAATGGAACAGTCAGTGCGTGGGCACTTCCTGATTCAACACGGCGAATTAAATCTAAGCCGGCAACGATGTTGCCCCATTGATCAGAGCCCCCAAGTTGAAGTGTGCAGTTATTTCGTCTATATAGTTCTAGAAAATCATATGACTGCAAAACTTGGTAGGAAAACTCAGTGTATGAAATACCCCCTGCATCTAAACGCGCTGATACCGATTCTTTTGAGAGCATTTGGTTGACGGAAAAATGTTTACCAATATCTCGAAGGAATTCGATTGCGCTAAGCGGCGCGGTCCAATCCAAATTATTTACCACAACCGCTGGATTTACTGGAGTGTCGAAATCTAGAAACGCCGCAACTTGTTTACGAATTCCTTCGACCCAGCCCTCAACAACTTCACTGCTGTTTAGTGTGCGCTCGTCATTTCGCCCGCTTGGATCTCCAACTAAGCCCGTTGCTCCACCAACTAAGGCGATGGGATTGTGTCCTGCCAATTGAAAACGGCGCAAAACCAAGAGAACAACAAGGCTGCCCACATGTAATGAAGCGGCGGTGGGATCAAAGCCGATGTAGAGCGTTAGAGGTTTTTTAAGTGCGTCAATGAGCGCTGTTTCATCGGTCGATTGTGCAATCAAGCCACGCCAGCGCAGATCTTCAATTAGATTCATGCGCTCATCATCTCTGAAAATGCCTGCATCCTGCTGGCAATTTTTGCTCCAGTCTTGGCATTAGCAAGTTGTGCCTCTTTAATCTGTACGGCTACAAGGGCTGGCGCAGTGCCACCTAGCGTTGTGCGCGAATTCAGTGCGCCATGGACTGTTAATACTGCGCGCACTCCACCATCTAATTGGGGATGAACGTGAAGAAACTGAGCATCGGTTAGTTGATGAAGTTGAAGCTCGGAAGCCTCACACAGAGCCACACACTTTCCGGCAGCCTCATGGGCTTGCGAAAATGGAACTCTTTTCTTAGCTAAGTAATCGGCAATTTCAGTGGCTAATGAAAAACCTGTTGGCGCGGCTAAGGCCATTTTCTCGCGATCAAAATCCGTTGTCGCAATCATTCCGGTGACTGCGGGTAAGACCAGCAACAATGTGTCGATACTGTCGAAGAGGGGCTCTTTGTCTTCCTGTAAATCTCGGTTATATGCAAATGGAAGTCCTTTGAGCATAGTTAATACACTCATAAGATTGCCGATAAGTCTTCCTGATTTACCGCGTGCTAACTCGGCCATATCTGGATTTTTCTTCTGAGGCATAATTGATGAGCCAGTTGAATATCCATCGGCTACTTTGGCCCAAGCAAACTCCGTAGAAGACCAGAGCGTCCACTCTTCACCGATACGAGAGAGATGTGTGCCGATCATTGCATAAATAAAGAGAGCTTCGGCGACATAATCGCGATCGCTGACGGCATCAATACTGTTGGCAAAAGAAGTTGCAAAACCTAGATTTTCCGCGGTGAATGCAGGATCTAGTGCAAGTGAAGATCCAGCCAATGCACCAGCGCCTAATGAACTAACAGAAGTGCGTGTTAACCAATCTTCTATTCGATCAAGATCACGGGCAAATGCATGTGCATGTTTTGCAAGTTCGTGGCCAAATGAGACGGGCTGAGCATGTTGAATATGGGTGAATCCAGGTGCTGGATCATTAATGTACTCCGCTGATTTATTTAAAATTGCATCTTGAAGTTTAGTAAGCAGCATTGCGATCTCTAATATGTGATCAATTGCAAAGAGACGAAGATCGGTAGTCACCTGATCATTGCGAGATCGACCGGCACGCAACGCTCCCCCGATTTCGCCGAGTTTTTCGGTTAACCCACGCTCTAAGGCGCTATGAACATCCTCATCACTTGCGATGGGTTTAAATTCACCCTTAGCCACTTCAGCGCTAAGCTCCTTGAGTGCGATGAGGATTGCGGTGGCATCATCGCTTTCTATCAATCCATTCTTTTCAAGTATGGCTAAATGCGCCATTGAAGAGCGCAGGTCATATGGCGCTAAACGCCAGTCAAAATTAATACTTCTAGAGAGAGCAAATACTGACTCTTCGGGTCCTTGGCTGAAACGTCCACCCCACAGTGCCATTACTTCCTCTTTCCCACACTACGTGCATAAGCAAGCAATTCTTTCGCTAAATTCGCTCCGCCCGTTGCTTTCTTGGATACCAAAATTATCGTGTCGTCACCAGCGATAGTACCTATTACTCCCGTCAGGTTAGCGTGATCGAGAGAACTGGCTAGAAACTGGGCCGCACCTGGTGGAGTATGAATAACAGCTAAATTGGCGCTGTGATCAACTGAGAGAATTAGCTGAGAAGGCACGGGCGTGCTTCGAACGATCGCATCATCTGAACTTTCACGAATTTCATATGTTGATTCACCAACGGTGTTGCGAGCACGGATTGCACCGATCTCCTCTAGATCTCGACTGGCAGTGGCTTGCGTTACTTTATAGCCAGCTTTCTTAAGTAAGGTTACTAAATCAGATTGCGAATGAACCAATCCCTCTTGTATGAGAGAGATCGCTTTAGCTCTGCGTGCTGCAACAGACTGTGCGCTAACTGACATCGGAAAGTACCTTTCGAAAAATTGAAATGAACTTTTTGATTTGTGAATCCGTGACAATTAACGCTGGTGCTATTCGAATAGTTGAAGCGGTGGCCGCATTTACTAAAACACCGTTTTCTTCAAGCGCGCGTGCAACCTGGCCGGCATCCCGGCTCTCAAGCTCAATTCCCAGTAATAAACCGGCACCGCGAACCTCTTTGACTCCAGGGATTAGCGCAAGCTCTTGTATCAAATTCTCCCCTTGCGTTTTAACCGTAGCAAGCAGATCTTTGCTTTCAATAAATTTAATCGCCGCAAGACCCGCCGCGGTCGTAACTGGATTTCCCCCGAAAGTTGAACCGTGATCTCCGGGATGAAATAAATCTGCGGCCTTACCGAGTGCGATCATTGCGCCAAGTGGAAGACCTCCACCTAGCCCTTTAGCTAAGGTAATTACATCCGGTGTAATTCCGGAGTATTCGTAGCCAAACCAATCCCCCGTGCGACCAATTCCGGTTTGTACCGCATCAATGACAAGTAAGGCGCCTTTTTCATCGCATAACTCACGAACTGCTTTCAAATAACCTGGTGGCGGAACAATCACCCCCGCCTCACCCATGATTGGTTCGATAATTACCATCGCTGTTTTTTTACCCACGGCTTTGCGCATCGCGGCAATATCTCCAAAAGCCACGTGTTTTACGCCTTTAATCAACGGTAGAAAAGCTTCGCGCTTTGAAGGTTGCCCAGTCAAAGATAAGGCTCCCATTGTCCGACCATGAAATGCGCCAAGGGCTGCAACTACACGAACTCTTCCTGTTTTACGTGAGAGTTTGAAGGCCGCTTCATTTGCTTCGGCACCTGACTGACAAAAGAAAACTCGTCCACTTTCATCGCCCGTCATTGAAATAAGTTTTTCGGCAAGTTCCACTACATTAGGATGAGCATAGAAATTACTGACATGAGAGAGCATTGAGATTTGTTTACTAACGGCTTTGACGATAACAGGGTGGGCATGTCCGAGAAGATTTGTAGAAATCCCGCCGAGAAAATCTAAATAGAATTTACCATCAGCATCTGTGACAACAATTCCTTTGCCTTTCACAAGAGCAATTCTTGGAACTCCGTAATTATTTTGAATCGCAGAGTTCCAACGTTGTATGAAATCTCTATTGTTCATGCAACCACCAATGTTCCACCTGTGCCGGTTAGGGCGGCAGCAAAGCTTTCAGGATCCGTACCGTCAATAATCCTCACGGCTTTGGCTCCGTGTGCGATTGCATCTAGTGCGGCTTGAACTTTTGGCGCCATGCCTTGGGAAAATGTAGATTTAAGAGAAGCTAGCTCTTCTGCACAAATCTGCGCTATCAGCGAGGATTTATCTGGCCAATTTCGATAGATACCCTGAACATCAGTCATAATAATCAAAACTGAGGCGTCAAGTGCGCCTGCAACAGCCGCCGCGGCAAAATCTGCATTTACATTGAGTCCCTTGTCAGATTCAATATCAGCAGCTATAGGAGAAAGAACTGGAACTACATTTTCTCTCACTAATGTCATAATCGCAGATGTATCCACAGAAACCACATCTCCTACTAAACCCAGATCAACTTTCGTGCCATCAACTAGTGAATTCCTTTTTTTAGCTATGAATGTCGGAAGTGTTCTTCCAGACATGGCCTGCGCTTTGATACCAAAAACATTTAGTGTGTGTGCAATGCTCGGCCCAACTTCTCCAGCTAAAACCGCTTCAACTACGGCGAAAACATCGGGAGAAGTAACTCTAAAGCCACCAATGAATTCGCTAGTGATACCCGCAGCTTTTAATCCTTGGTCTATCTGGGGTCCGCCTCCGTGAACTACGACTACCGTTTCACCCATCTTTTGGGCGGCTTCAATCGCCTTAGCGAAGTTTCCAGTCTCATCTACCATCGCATGACCGCCAAACTTAATGACAATCATGTGGAGTAAGCCGAATTCTCGTGAACATAATCATGGGATAAATCATTAGTCACAATAACTGCAGAATAATCACCAATGTGCATGTCAATCTCGATCTGAACTAACCTATTAGATAAATCAACTAAGGTTTTATCGGCATTTGGTGCACTATTAGTGGCTACCTGAACTCCATTGAGTTTAACGTCAATTGTCGAAGGATCCATCTGAGCATCGGCAGTGCCCACGGCAGCAAGTACTCGACCCCAATTTGGATCTCCACCAAATATCGCCGCTTTCAAAAGGTTATTTCGTGCACAGGCACGTCCAATTTCTACAGCATCACGCTCTGATGCCGCATGAGTAACTTGTATGGCAACACTCTTAGTTGAGCCTTCTGCATCGGTGATAAGTTGTTCAGATAGCGATCTGCAAATCTCCATAAGTAGTTCTTCAAGTTGATCATCACTAATTTCAACTCCACTAGCCCCTGACGACATCAGCAACACTGTGTCGTTAGTAGATGTACAGCCATCAGAGTCAATACGATTAAATGTACGGTCAATTGATTTGGAAAATATACTCTGAAAATTTTCAGAGACCACTGCATCAGTCATAATGACAGATAACATCGTGGCAAGTGCTGGTGCCAACATCCCCGCGCCTTTTGCAATTCCTGCAAATTCAACGCCATACCTGTTTGCACTAGCAATCTTTGGAACGGTATCAGTTGTCATGATCGCTTGTGCGCTAGCCATTAATCCTTCATTATTTAACTGCGGAACAATAACTTTTATACCGTTGAGAATTTTTGACATCGGCAGTAGTTCGCCAATTAATCCCGTTGAGCACACAATTACTTCGCCCGCCGATACATTGAGCAGTTCACCAACGAATTCGGCCGTCTTATGCGTGTCGGCAAAACCCTGTGGGCCTGTACATGCATTTGCCCCGCCTGAGTTAAGAACTACTGCTCGCACAATCCCTTCCTTAGCAACCTGGCGAGACCAAATAACAGGTGCTGCAACTACTTTATTGCTCGTAAAAACCGCGGCGGCAACAAAGTGCGGACCGAGATTTTCTATCACTGTTAAATCAAGGGAGTTTGAACTCTTTAACCCTGCAGAAGTCGCACCCGACCTAAAGCCTTGCGGCAACCTCATGCGCCGAGTCCGTCATGTTCGATTCCAGTTCGCTCATCCAGCCCACACATCAGATTTGCATTTTGAACTGCTTGTCCCGCCGCACCTTTTCCAAGATTATCCATGGCCACTGACACGATTAAGCGATTAGTGTGTTCATCGACCGCTACCTGTATCTGCATTTTATTGCTGCCGATTAACGAACTTGTCTTTGGCATCTGACCCAAAGGCAAAACATCGATGAAATGGGAGTCACTATACGCCTTTACAAAAATTTCATGAACAGTTTGTGTTGATAATGGATTATTTAACGTGGCTGTAATCGTTGAAAGAATACCTCTTGGCATAGGGGCCAGAATCGGAGTAAATGAGATTTTTGCAGGTTTTTGAGCAACTGCCGATAACGCCTGCTCGATTTCAGGGATATGTTGATGTACCCCCCCGAACTTATACGAACTCATAGAGTTCATTACTTCGCTACCTATGAGATTTACTTGTGCACTTCGTCCAGCACCAGTTGTTCCTGAAGCTGCCACAACAACTATGTCCTCTGAGTGAATCAGATCCATTGCCGGTGCGATACCTAAAGTAATCGACGTTGCATAACATCCTGGATTAGAAACCCTCATCTGAGTTGCAATTGCATCACGTTGGCCTTGGCACAGTTCTGGTAGTCCGTAGACCCAAGCACCCGCGTGAATTCCGCCGTAATATTTCTTCCAATCATCGGCGCTTTCTAATCGAAAATCTGCACCGAGATCAACGATTTTCACGTTCTGCGGAATTTTTGAAATGAGGGCAGAGGATTCGCCGTGAGGCAATGCAATAAAGATAAGATCGAAATCCGAGAAATCTAATGAATCAACGGCTTCAAAATTGCGTCCTGCGAATTTTTGCAGTTGAGAGTGCACCGAAGTTATCGGCGCGCCTGCATGCGAATGTGCACTAACGGCAAGAACCTGAAAATGTGGATGCCCCGATAAAATTCGCAGGAGTTCACCCCCTGCATAACCGCTACCACCTATAACCGCTGTTTTCATAAAGTTAGCATAAATCAAAAGCAATATTTATGCAAACCCTTGCATATTTATGCGGTACGAACTACCGCCCCACATTTAGCAAAAGCCACCGCGGTCGCTGCTTCGCGCATGGCTGAAACCTCATCGGCCGTAAGAGTGCGATCAGGAGCGCGAAAGGTAAGGGTGAAGGCAAGGGAAATCTTCCCATCCCCAATCTTGTCGTAGCGATCGAAGCAGGTAATGGATTCAAGCAGGGCTCCAGCACCTTCGCGAAGGGCCGCCTCTACAGATTGAGCGTTCACCGCTTCGTCAACAATAAGTGCGACATCTTGAAGCGCCGCAGGCATTGTTCCTACTTTAATTGGTCGCACTAACTGCGAAAGTGGCAACGCGTTCAGAGCTACTGCAAATGCCACTGAACGCGCGGGCAGACCATATGCCTCGAGAATTCGAGGATGAATTTCGCCTGCATGCGCTACAGCCTTGCCGTCAATGATCAATTCAGCGCAACGACCTGGATGCCAAGGTGCTAAATCAGAGCGTGCTACCGTCCACTTTAAATTGCACAGTTCTAAAATATCTTCAGCAAGAGCAATGGCATCTGTCCAATTGTATTCACGTGACTTACCCTGCCAATCTTCATTTTCCACTTTACCTACTAAGACACCAGCAACGTGATAGCCCTGTGGCGGAACACTGGCAATTATCTCATCAATTAACTTCTGTTCAGGTCGCGCTGAAAGCTGTGGAGAAATGGCGGGAACTAACTTTTTAGAGCTACGAAAGATCGAGCCCATTTCAAAGATTGCAAAATCCTTTGCACCGCGATTGATATTGCGTTGTGCAACTTCGATTAAGCCGGGGACTAGGTGCACGCGCATAAGAGGGAACTCTTCCGACATAGGGTTGGAGACCCGATACGTGGCCGCGCGATCTCCTGTAAAGCCCATTGCATCAATTGTTGCCTGATTAGTGAATGGAAATGTCTGCACTTCAACTAAACCGCGACTGGCCAGCATAGATGCAACTGCTCTTCGACGCTTTTGATCAGGAGTCATACTTGCATGCAAAGGACGTGGCGGAAGCAGCGATGGAATCGAGTCGTAGCCAATCATTCGAGCAACTTCTTCAGCAAAATCTGAAACCGTTACAAGATCAAAGCGCCATGACGGAGGATCAACCGCGAAGTTTTTTTCGTCTACATCACAACCGATAACCCGTAAAACTTCCGCTATTTTTTTCGGTGGAATTTCAATGCCCAGAATCGTTGAAATTTTGGCAGGATCAATGGTCACTACTGGTGCATAGCGTGGTTCTCCAGCAACGGCGGTTGCCACATGCTGAGCCGAACTATGTGCGCTTAGAAGTTGAACACATCGAGCAGAGGCAAACTCGGCCAAGGATGGATCAACGCTGCGTTCAAATCTGCGCGAAGCTTCAGAGGAGATTTTGTGACGACGCGAATTCTTTGCAATTAAAGTCGGATCAAAGCGAACGGCTTCGAGTGCAATATCGGTAGTAGTCTGCGAGATTTCAGAGAAAGCCCCACCCATTGTGCCGGCGAGGGCCAAAGGTTTTTCATCATCACAAACCATCAAATCATCGGGATCTAATTGGCGTACCTGACCATCCAAAGTTGTGAAAGCTTGGATTTCACCGGCGCGCTTAACAATCAAGCCACCTTTAATCTTTGATGTATCGAAGGCATGTAAAGGTTGACCGAGTTCGAGCATGACGTAGTTGGTGACGTCGACCACTAATGAGATTGAACGCATTCCCATTTTTTCGATTCGTCGACGCATCCACAGTGGTGTGGTTGCCTTCGGATCAAAGTTAGAAATAGTTCGCAGATAGAAAACCGATGCAGTGGAGGGGTCAGCGATTTTTGCGCGCAGGCCTTGGCCGCTCTCCTTGAACTCAAGTTTGCGTAACGCATCAACAGGGTCGCGAAATTTAAGACCGAGTGAGCCGGCAACTTCACGGGCCATTCCTCGAATACTGAGGGCATAACCTCGATCTGGATTGATTGATACATCGAAAATTACATCGTTAATCTGCAAACCGACAATGGCATCGGCGCCAATTTCTACGTCATTACTATTTAAAACCAAGATTCCAGCATGGTCATCACCGATGCCCAATTCACGGACTGAGCAGATCATTCCATTGGAGATTTTACCGTACGTATCTCGCGCAGTAATTGTGAAATTACCAGCCAAAACTGCGCCAGGCAGCGCTGCTACAACCATGTCCCCGACAACAAAATTTGTAGCGCCACAAATCACAAAACGCGTTGTACCTTCACCACAATCGATGCCGACGTAACGAATTGGTTTTTTAAAATCAGTGATCTCTTCAATTGAGAGAACTTTTGCAAACGCAAGAGGCCCAGTAATATTCGAACCTTTTTCGATGATCTCCTCAACTTCAAAACCGACCCGAATCAGGGCATCAGATATTTCCGTTGCCGTTATTGAGGCAGGAATATCAACAAACTCTTTTATCCATGACAAAGGTGTCAGCATTAGAGGCCCACTCCGAACTGGCGGGTAAAACGAAGATCGCCTTCAACAATATCGTGCATATCTGTAATGCCATGTCGAACCATAAGTGTTCGCTCTAAGCCCATTCCGAAAGCAAAACCGCTATATACGTCGGTGTCGATTCCGCATGTGGCAAGAACCATTGGATTTACCATTCCGCAACCGCCCCATTCGATCCAGCGATTGTTGAAGAAAATATCTACTTCAGCACTTGGTTCGGTGAATGGAAAAAATGATGGACGTAGTCGAGTTGTAACATCTGGGCCGAACATATGGCGTGCAAAGTTATCAAGTGTTCCTTTTAAGTGCGCCATCGTGATGGCCTTATCAACGACTAAGCCTTCTACTTGATGAAAGACTGGACTGTGTGTGGCATCGAGCTCATCGGCTCGAAAAGTTCGACCTGGGCAAATTATGTAAATAGGTGGCGCCTGGGTCAGCATCGTGCGAATCTGTACGGGCGACGTATGCGTGCGCAAAACCATGCCAGATTCAAGGGGTTCAATAAAGAATGTATCTTGCATAGTTCGTGCTGGGTGATCTGCGGGCATATTTAACGCATCAAAGTTGAGCCAGCCTGATTCAAGTTCAGGACCTTCCTCAACAGAGAATCCCTGTTCTATAAAGAAATCTGAGACTTCATTTCTAATGATTGAAATTGGATGAAGCCCTCCGCGGTGAGTGCGTTGCACAGGCAAAGTAACGTCGACTACTTCTTCGAGCAAAACTTTTCGGTCACGTTCAGCCTCTAATGTGGCGTTTGCCTCTGCTAAAGCTGAAGCAATCGCAGCCTTGGCATCGCCTATTAACTTTCCAAAACTTGCTTTATCCTCCGGAGCCATACTTCCCAGCGCACGTGAGGCTAATGAAATCGGTGATTTATCTCCGATATGTGCTAACCGTGCAATTTTAAGGGCATCGAGATCTACAGCGCCATCAAAAGCGGTGCGGGCATCTGAAATCCAACTGGCAATCTCATCATCACGCATAGGGGTGAGTCTATCGGGTCGAACTTTAGAAGGTGCGCATATTTGTGCGGGGTATTTGGCAATTAATTCCAGGTATCCACAGAAGCGCACCCTGATTGAAATTTGTCTTCAAAATCAATCAATACTTCACAAGCGATGTTGGCGCGGTGTAATCGGCGGCGTATCTCTGCCAAATTTTTTAGTCAAGCCAATTGACATTGTATTAATTAATGGCGAGTTGGGGAGCGAGGTGAGTGCATTACTGGTTTTGCAGTACGTGCAGGTATAAACCGCGATCCTATTTCCTTAGGGGCAGCGATACGAGAACAGGCGTTGGAAAGTGGAGACCCCTGCCTTTCGATTTTTATATCTGAACAGCTCCAAGGCGAAACACTTCACGCTACGTTACTTCGGATATCCCAGGAAGCCTTCATTCCTCACAGCAAGATCATGGTTTCATCATTGAATCGACTTGCTGACATGGGATTTTTACCCATTCTCGACTCAAGTGATGGCCAAGGGTCCTACCATTTTCTTATCTATTTTGAATTACCTGTGCAAGAATTGCAGGTGATTCGCTTCATTGCTTGTTTCGATGAGCCTGAGGCGAATCCAGCGAAGGGAATAAGTTAAATGAAAAGCAATCAAATAAAAAAGATTGAGGTTCACTTTAGCAATCTTGCTCGCGGAGGCAAGGTCCGCGTCCTTCTAGGCAACGCAAATGGAGTCCAACTTGATGAGCGAGTTTTACTGGTTGAGGACACTGAGGAGATGTGCTTAGAAGCAAGAGTCGCTGAAATTGATGGCGGTTATGTTTATTTTGAATTGGACTGGGATCGCATCCAAAGGGAGACCAAGAGTAATTCAGCGACACTGCTAAAAAAGTAAGGGTTGAAAAACCTACACCTTCTGGTTGAATGCGTATCAAATTTTCTATAACTCTCCACAGGGGTTCAGTCACACCCTATTTACATATTTGCTAAGTGGTACATGGTTATAGATGCCGCTGCCGAAAGGTTCAGAGATTCAGCCGATCCAGGCATGGGGATATGAACGGATTCAATACTTGATAAAGATTGATCACTTTGTAATCCTCGGGCCTCGTTACCAAAAATTGCTAAGCAATCGCGCGTGGTCGTGAATTGCGACAACGGCTTTGAACCACTTGCACCTAGGGCAAATGCATGAAGAGGTTTTGACTCAAGAAGGTGAGTGAGTTCAATCGATTCAAAGACTGGAATGTGCCAGAGGGAACCGGCGGTACTTCGAACTACTTTTGGAGAGTACATATCTACGCTACCTGGTGATGTAATGACGGCGTCCATTCCAAAGGCATCGGCCGAACGTAAAATCGTTCCAGCATTTCCAGGATCTTGAACCTCGGAGAGATAGATAAATTTTCTAGAACCATCAAGTGGTATGGTTTCCAAAGAGTTTTTTGGGATCTCGCAGATCGCAAGAATGCCTTGAGGCGTAATCGTCTCTGACATTGCGCGCATAACATCGTCGGAGACATCAAAAGTTTGTAAGAGTGAGAGATCGGTATATTCATCGAGTTTAACTCGAGCGCTTTCAGTTAAATAAAGTGTAGATATCCGTGGACCTTGATTCGAATCAATAGCTTCGCGAAAACATTGGAGACCTTCAGCAATAAATGCACCCGCAGCCCGCCGTTCTTTAGCGCCCCGTGAACCAATAAGAGCCTTAACTCGCGCAACATGTGGCGAGTTAAGGCTCTCAATCATTGGCTATTTATGCTGAGATGAGACTCTTGCGAGCAACATCTACAAGGGTTTTAAAAGTAGCAGGATCATTAGTTGCTAGATCAGATAGTACTCGACGATCGACTTCAACTCCGGCAGCTTTTAGACCTTGGATGAAACGGTTGTAGGTCAGACCATGCTCACGGCAACCAGCATTAATGCGTTGAATCCATAAGCGACGGAAATCGCCTTTTTTATCTTTACGGTCATTGAATGCGTAGACCATTGAGTGCGTAACTTGCTCTTTCGCCTTAGTGAAAAGGCGTGAGCGTTGTCCGCGATAACCGCTGGCACGTTCTAAAGTTGTACGGCGCTTCTTAGCTGCATGAACACCACGTTTTACTCTCATTTAATTCACGTTCCTTACTTCAAGCCAAGCATGCGCTTGGCTGTCATTGTGACGGTCGGCTTTGCTGACTGCTCGGTTGAGAGACGGCGGGTAATGCGTGAAGATTTACGCTCGAGTAAGTGTCGCTTCCCAGCGCGCTCGTGCATGATCTTTCCGGTACCTGTAACGCGGAAAGTCTTCTTAGCTCCGCTGTGCGTTTTCATCTTTGGCATCTTTATGCTCCATCCATTGTCTCTGCCGCTGCATCTGCTTTGGCTTTTCGTGCCGCCTTAGCCTCTGCAACTGCCTCCGTTTTCTTCTTCGTCGGTCCAATCACCATTGTCATATTTCGTCCCTCTTGCTTCGGGGCGAATTCAATGAATCCAAACTCTGCAATATCCGTTGCCAGACGTTGCAGCATTTTGTATCCAAGCTCTGGCCTCGTTTGCTCGCGACCTCGAAACTTCATCGTCACCTTCACCTTGTCGCCACCCTTGAGAAACTTCTCAACTTGATTACGTTTGGTTTCATAATCATGGGTTTCGATCTTTGGTGTTAAACGCACCTCCTTCACCACAATGTGGGTCTGGTTCGCTCGCGCCTCCCGTGCCTTTTGTGCAACTTCGTACTTGTATTTTCCGAAGTCCATAATCTTGCAAACGGGTGGATTGGCCTCTGCTGCAATCTCGACTAAGTCAAGACCTATTTCATCTGCCATTCTTAACGCGGTATCGATATCAACCACTCCTATTTGTTGGCCGGTATGCCCGATCAAACGAATTTGAGGTGTGCGAATTCGATCATTGATGCGTGGTTCGGTGCTGACTTTGTGCTCCTTCGGTTTAGTAAACGCTTTGGTGTTACAGCGCTGCACAAGAAAACCGCAAGGATGCAAAGAACTATTTACATCCGACGAACCAGCTCGCACGAATGGCGAAGAAGGTGGGAGCGGTAACTCCTCTTGCAGTGAGCTGTTAGGCCACTGGTCTGTGGGAAAGGATACCTGAATGCTGCGAAAGCAGGAAATCGCTTGGGCTATTAAGCGCCCATTGCGTGCAGGCCGCCATCGACGTGAATAATCTCGGCAGTAGTCTTTGGAAACCAGTCTGAAAGCAGGGCCACCGTAGCTTGTGCCGCTGGGATTGGATCGGTGACATCCCACGCCAGAGGTGAGCGTTCATTCCACACTTTTTCAAACTCTTCAAAGCCAGGTATTGATTTGGCGGCCATGGTGCGGATTGGGCCAGCAGCGATTAAGTTGATACGTATATTTTCAGCTCCTAAATCACGGGCTAGATAGCGTGAGGTCGACTCGAGGGCGGCCTTGGCCACTCCCATCCAATCATATTTTGGCCAAGCAACGGCAGCATCGAAATCTAAGCCGACTACTGATCCTCCACCATGAAACAGTGGTCGCGCAGCCATCGCGAGAGCTTTAAGTGAATAAGCAGATACATGCAGGGCCGTTGAAACATCTTCCCATGAAGTATGTAAAAAATTCCCGCCCAGGGCGGCTTCCGGTGCAAAACCAATTGAGTGGACTACTCCATCTAATCCTTGCGGGAAATGTTCGAGCACTCGAGCTTCCAGTGCATTTAAATCCTGCGTGTTTGTAACATCAAGCTGCACAATCGGTGCAGGCTTAGGAAGTCGACCAGCGATGCGAGTTGTCAAAGAGAGTACGCGACCATAAGAGGAGAGCACAACTTCAGCGCCTTGCTCCTGAGCAATGCGTGCAATATGAAAGGCAATTGATGCATCGGTAAGTACTCCGGTAACAAGTATCTTTTTGCCATCGAGGATTCCCATTACTGTCCCATGCCCAATCCGC
>JAUSFN010000025.1 GCA_030649935.1 Candidatus Planktophila sp. | reverse complement strand
TGGCTGGTGAAATCA
The DNA here is from genome assembly GCA_030649935.1 of Candidatus Planktophila sp. GTDB lineage: Bacteria > Actinomycetota > Actinomycetes > Nanopelagicales > Nanopelagicaceae > Planktophila. Next base: position 14,025 of record JAUSFN010000025.1, on the reverse strand, counting down.
AGAAAACCTTCTTAGTAACTCTTTCGATTGTCCCGTGAAGCCCGAATGCCAGTCCGCTTGCAAAGTCGACTAAACGCTTGTGTTCGGACTCGTCCATATCGGTTAAGTTAATAATTACTGGATTACCTTCACGAAAATGTTCGCCAATTGTTCGCGCCTCATTATAAAAACGAGGATGAAGTGTAACGATGCGATCTAACACTGGAAGATCGAGCTGCGGCGCAAATTGATTATTAGACGTGACTACAGAGGAAACGGTACGGGGTGGACGAGCTTTCACCGCGCCCTCACCGGCAGTTGGAACCGATGGAAGTTTAGATCGAACAGGAACGTCAAACTCTGGATCATCCATCAAACCTAAATAATTTGCGACACGCTTTAATGCATTAGCCATGTATAAACGGTACCTGTCGGTCTACCTAGAACCCAGGATTTGGCTACCAATGCGTAAATGTGTCGCTCCATGTAAAATAGCCTCTTCAAAATCATCACTCATACCAGCCGAAAGGCCAGTGGCCCTTGGAAAATCTTTGAGAAAATCTGCATGCATTTTACGGAGCCGACTAAATGCCAGATTTGAATCGCCTCCTAATGGGGCCACAGCCATCAAACCCGCCAAATTGTGAAGTGGGCTAGCCTCGATAGCCTGGGCTACGGCAAAAAGTTCTTGGATTTGCGCCCCTCCTCGGTTTTTAGAGCCATCAAGGTTAACTTGTAAAAAAATCTTCAAAGGATGAGTTGTAAATTTTTCGATGATTCTAAAATGTCTTAGATTGTCTAAGGAATGAATAACCTGCGACCATGAGCAGATTGACTTCAGCTTATTACTTTGAATTTGCCCCTGAAAATGCCATGTTCCTTCAACGGCGGCGGCCTTAGACACGGCCTCAGAGTCCCTGTTCTCCCCAAAATTGCTTACTCCTAACTCCTTAAGAATCTTTAAGTCACTGACTGGAAAATTTTTAGTTACTGCGATCAGATTAAGTTCAGAGACTTCTCTTCCAGAATCCATTGCCGCTTTCGAAATCCGTTCACGAACATCGTGCAAATTTCTTTCAATTTCAAGAAATCGATTCATAGCCAGACAATTCCAGCGAAACGGCCGGTAGTCGAGTTGCGACGATAAGAAAAGTAATTGTGATTTTCGAAGGTACAAAGTGATGAAGCTTCATAACTTATTCCAGCACTAGTTAAATCAGCAATCAAAGCACGTGGTAAATCGAGGGCAGGAGTTGCAACTTTGGTCTGAGAAAAAGCACGTGGGTGTATACGCGAAACCTCCTCGGCCATATCTGCAGGAACCTCATAACACTCTCCGCAGATAGAGGCTCCTAACTGAGCGTGAATTGAAGTAGCACCTAGAGCACGCATGTGAGCAATCACCTTCAATGTAATTCCGTTCACTAACCCCTTTCTGCCGACATGTACCGCTGCAACGACGTTAGGAGATGTAAGTAAAAGCGGAATACAGTCTGCAACAAGAACCGCTACGGCAAATCCTGGAGTGGTCGTAATGAGTGCATCACACGATGGATCAATCTCTGAAATGGCATCCACAATTGCAATTTCATCACCATGTGTTTGATTCATGAACTGAATAGCTGACACTGGCAATGAGAGTGATGCGCGATTTTCCATAACGTAACCGCGGTTATCGCCAACATGAAACGCCAAATTCAATGAGTCATAAGGCGCAAGACTCACTCCCCCGCGCCTATCTGTAAATAACGAAGGCAAAAGCTCTACTTCATGAAGTCTGGGACGTCGATTTCATCTTCAGTAACTAACTCCTCGAATGTTACACGGCGGCGTGGTACTGGCTCATCTCCAAGTTCAAGTGCAACTGAAAGTGGATCATTTGCTGAAAGCGGATCTGCATTACCACTCAATGTAGAGGCATCTATTACTGGAGTTGCAACTCGCTTAGGCTCTCCACCTTCAAAGCCTGCAGCAACGACAGTAATGCGCACTTCATCACCTAATGCATCATCTATAGTTGTTCCAAAAATAAACTTAGCATTTGGATGCACTGCCGATTGAACTAGTTCGCAGGCCTCATTGACTTCAAATAACCCTAAATCCGATCCACCTGAAATAGAAAGTAAAACCCCCATTGCGCCATCGATAGATGCTTCAAGTAATGGTGATGAGATTGCTAACTCAGCTGCTCGAATTGCACGGTTTTCACCGCGCGCAGATCCAATTCCCATTAATGCCGAGCCCGCGCCTGACATCACCGCTTGAACGTCGGCAAAATCCAAATTAATCAGGCCTGGTTGGGTAATAATCTCAGTTATACCTTGGACACCTGAGAGCAAAACTTGGTCAGCACTCTTGAAGGCATCTGCCAAAGTTATTGTGCGATCGGAGATTGCAAGTAAGCGATCATTAGGGATAACAATGAGTGTGTCGACTTCACTGCGTAACGCCTCTATTCCAGCATCTGCCTGAGTTGCACGTAGTTTTGCTTCAAAAGAAAAGGGACGTGTTACAACACCGATTGTTAAGGCTCCAATATCTCGCGCAATTTTAGCTACGATCGGAGCAGCACCAGTTCCGGTTCCGCCACCTTCGCCCGCTGTAACGAAAACCATATCGGCACCACGAAGAATCTCTTCAATGTCATCGACGTGATCAAGGGCCGCGGCACGTCCTTTTTCTGGATCCATACCTGCTCCAAGACCACGAGTAGTCTTTCGACCAATATCTAATTTCACATCGGCATCACTCATGAGTAAATGTTGTGCATCTGTATTAATCGCAATGAACTCAACACCTTTTAAACCAACATCGATCATTCGATTAATTGCATTTACTCCACCGCCACCAATTCCTACAACCTTGATGACTGCTAAATAATTTTGCGGTGAAGCCACGTTTATCCTCCTCAGGAACTATAAACCTCAACTTGAGCCTTATAATTCAATACTTGTATATAGGGTGAACGTAAAGTGCCAGCGCGCCTTAAGCAAATACCGACTCAATATATTTTTATCGTGTCGAATTTTTATTTCACTATAGGTGCATGAGGGGCTGAGAGATCGATTCGTTGAATCTCAAAATTTTCAGGTCTTGCTATCAGAGCTTTATAAACCCTTATTTTTAAAGAGTTTTCGCCATCCTGTCCCCACAAAAGTTCAATGGATTTCTCACCTTGACTCATTTCGATTGAGTATGAATCCCCGGTCGCAACTTTGATTGTCCTAATTGCATCGGCAAAGTCTTTTGGCAATGAATTATAGAATTTTGCGGCTGTAATGGCTGCATCGATATCCGTTGCCTGAATATGTGGAAGTCCCTGAATGCTTTGATTGATAGGGGGGAAACTCACGCCTTCCTCATCAATGACCTGCTCATTAAATATTGCAATAGGTGTTCTCTCAACTATAGCAATGCTCACTTTCCCACTAATCCAATTTCTTGAAACTTCCACACTTCTAATCCACTTGATTCTTCCAAGTTCGGCAACAATAGATCTAGGTTCTACGCGAGCTAACCTTTCTCCTATTTTAATGTCAGTAGTTATTAAGGTTTTAGTACCAGTAATTTCTATAGAACTCACAGTAAAAAACGTTGACCAACCTAATATATATGCGGTCACAACAAAGATAAGAATTGCAGTTGCAATGCCTAAACGATGTCGCTTCATTTATCCAAAGCGTCGAATCAGTCCATCGACAATAATGGGACCAAGAGAACTAACATCTCCTGCGCCTAAGGTAACAATGACATCGCCTGGTTGTGCCGAGTCGATGACACTATCTGTAGCTTCGACAAAATTTGGTATGTATTCACCGTTTTCCATTAATCCGGTAATCAATTGTGATGAAACTCCCATAATGGGTTTCTCGCTAGCTGCATAGATTTCTAAAACTATTATCCGATCTGCCTTAGATAGTGAGTCCGCAAACCGCTGGGCAAATGCGACTGTACGAGTAAATCGGTGAGGCTGGAATATGACTATTAAGCGCCCACCATCGGCAAATCGACGTGCAGCTTTAAGAGTCGCATCTATCTCCGTTGGATGGTGTCCATAATCATCGATGACTCGAACTCCGTGCACAGTGCCCTTAACCTCAAAGCGTCTACCTGTTCCATGGAATACATATAAACCCTGCAATAAATCGGATGCGTTAAAACCAAGTTGCAATCCTGTAGCAAGGGCGGCGGCGGCATTGAGCAGATTATGATGTCCGGGAACTTGCAATTTAATAGTTCCAATACTTTTTCCATGCCAAAGTGCTCGCGCACTAGAGCTAAGAGCTAACAGTTCAATAGTGTCGAGTCGCAAGTCGCACTCTTCGCCTGTGCCATATGAGATACAAGTAAGCACCTCCAACTTTTCTGTCAGTACCCTCGCACCAAGGTCATCGGCGCAGTAGGTCAAGAATCCACCAGTTTTTATAGTTGCGGCGAAAAGTTCAAACGCTTTCTCTACTGCTTCTGGCGTTTGAAAAAAATCCACGTGATCATGCTCGATGTTTGTAACGATCGCAGCAAATGGATGGTATTCAATAAACGAGCCATCTGACTCATCGGCCTCAGCAACAAATATTTGCCCGGTTCCACGGTGTGCGTTTGATCCAGATGCTGTAATTGTTCCGCCTATTGCAAAAGATGGATCGGCTCCACAAGCTTGCAAAGCAACTGCCAGCATCGAAGAAGTTGTTGTTTTCCCGTGCGTCCCGGCAACTGCAACGCTCTTTGATTCAGACATTAATACTGCGAGTGCTGCGGCGCGAGGCAAAATTTGAATGCCTAACTCCTTGGAATGGATGAGTTCTGGATTGCTAGGTGAAATCGCACTCGAGTAGACGACTAAGTCTGCACCCTCGACATTGACTGCCGAGTGCGAAATTGAAATTTTTGCGCCGAGTGCCACCAACGCTTTTACAACAGATGATTCTGTAGAATCAGAGCCACTAACATGAATAGAGTGTGATAGAGCAATACGAGCTAAGCCACTCATGCCCGCGCCGCCAATTCCAATAAAGTGAACTCGCTTTCCAATGAGAGATTGCAGTGTTGGTCTCATTGTTGTGATACCGCAAACTCACCGAACGCCACAATTTTTTCAGCTGCGGCAAGATCTGCATCCGAACCATCAACTTGTGAATCTGCCGCACTTTTAAGGAGATTATCTATGTGTGCAAGTAGATATTGAGCGTTGAAATTTGATTGTTCTACTACCTCAGCGCGCGATTCTTCTATGAGGGAGAGAGCATTGTAAAACTGTTCTCCATTACCAATTGGCAGTGGCACAAAAAGAGCGTAACGTCCGAGGGCTCTAAACTCACTACACGTGACTGCGCCACTGCGCGAGATAACCAGATCGCTAGCCAGATAAGCATCACCCATTGCATCAACATAGGTAACTGGTCGATAACCGTCTACTTCTTTTGGCAAAGAATTCAATTTCCCAGTTGAGTGCAAAATTGAAATTCCCTTCGCTAAAAGTTGAGGGAGGCTTTCTTCAACAACCTTATTTATCGCTATCGAGCCCTGAGATCCCCCCATGATAAAAACTAAAGGTTTATTGTCGTCAAAACCCAACCGTCGCTTAGCGGCAAGTCGCGCGGCTGAAAAATCAAGGCGCGATGCCATAAAGGCTTGCGAAACATCGGAGCGAAGTGGCAGTCCAGTGATGAGCGCTTTGGCAAACTCTCCCTTTTCAACCTGGTTGGCAACGGCTAAATATGGAGTCAACTTCGCCCCTAAACGATTAGCCCATCCCGGTCTAGCATTTGCCTCATGGATGAGAATCGGTGTTTTTACTATTCGCGCAGCTAAATAAGCTGGCGCACTGACATACCCACCAAAACCAATCAAAAGTTGAGCATCTTTCAAGAGTCTTCGGGAAGTTGCAACGGCATGAATTAAGTCAAAAGGGATTCGAAACCATGAAAGTGAAGGTCGGCGAGAAATTTGGACTTTAGGAATGTGAGCCAAAGTAAATCCCGCTGAAGGAACGAGCTTATTTTCAAGACCAGCTTTTGTTCCGACAAAAACCATTACATCATCAGGGTGCGCTAATTTCCAGGCACGCGCAACTGCCAGAGCTGGTTCGATATGACCTGCAGTACCACCTCCCGCTAGAACTACAGTAGCCATCTATGCTCACTCTTTCCTAAACTATCAATTATTTCAGGATCTCGCCGTGCCGCTCCAATCACAAAACCAATTCCCATATACGTTGCAACAAGTGCTGAACCACCATAAGAAACAAATGGCAACGTAACTCCAACCACTGGAAGAACACTCAATGTTGAACCGATATTAAGAATAACTTGTATTGCTATCCAGCATCCGATTCCAGAGCTTACATATCGAACCATTGAGTCCTTTGCCCTCAGTGCAATTTTGAAGATTGAAAAAAGTAGAATTGCAAGCAAAGCAAGAGTGGATAGAGTTCCAAAAAGACCTAACTCCTCTCCAATTACAGAAAAAATGAAATCGGTATGGGCTTCAGCTAAATTTCCCCACTTCTGCCGACTTGCTCCGAGCCCTACGCCAAATAGACCGCCGCTGGCAAGTCCTAAGATGCTATGGGCTGGTTGCCATCCTGAGTTCTTGTACTGCTCTTCTGCAAAGGGGTTAAGCAAAACTGCAAAACGCTGCATGCGATAAGGCGCACTTACTATTAGTGCCGCTACGCCTGCAAAGCCAAAACTAATGAGACCGGCAAAAATACCCAAGCGAACCCCTGAAACCCATAGCAATCCCGCCAAAATAAAGGCAAAAACGCAGGCGGTTCCAAGGTCGTTTCCTAGCAAAATTAAAATAATGCACAACGCGAAGATGGGTGCGATTAAAGTTATTACATTTGTTTGAACTCTTCCGGAATTTTCACGCTTAGATAAAATGAAACCTGCCCACAATATCATGAGAAATTTAGCGATCTCACTCGGTTGAACATCTACGAAACCTAGACTAATCCAATTGTGATTTCCGTTGACACTTTTACCAACAACTTGAACCGCTATTAAAAGTAATACAGAGGTGATCGCACCGAAACGTGCTATCAATCTCCAGCGTGATATAGGTAATCGAGATAATACCCATGCCATCGGTATTGAGACTAGAAGAAAAAGTATTTGACGAATGACAATCGCATATGTGGAGCCCTTGGAATCTAGTGAGTGAATAGAAGAAGCTGAAAAAACCATAATCACTCCTAATATGCTCAAGGCTAAGGTGCTGCCTATTAACATGTAGTACAGATTGATTGGCTTAGTAAAAACATTTTCATTCGCTTTATGCTTCATCGGCAACCAGTTTTCTTACCGCTGAAGCGAATCGATCTCCTCTATCAGCGTACGAAATAAATTGATCCATGGACGCACAAGCCGGTGCCAATAAAACCGTATCCCCAGATGCGACAAATTTCTGCGCAGCCTTTACGACACCTTCCATTAGTGAATTGGATAACTCACCCTTTATGTGGTCTATATCAATTTTTACTATGGGTATCGCCGGCGCAATTTTCATTAAAGCCGACTCAATCAATTTCTGATCTTGACCTATCAAAATTACTGCTTTGATCCGATCCTTTGTCCGCTCGACCAGCCACTCCATGTCAGCGCCCTTTGCCAATCCACCAGCTATCCACACCACAGAAAGGTGCGACATAATTGAGGCGGAGGCGGCATGCGGATTAGTCGCTTTTGAATCATCTATCCATGAAACTCCCTCTGAAAATAAAATTGATTCAATGCGGTGCCGGCCAGGATGAAAATCAATAAGCGCACTCTGAATATCTGCATATGAAACGTGCACACTGCGAGCCAAAGCTGCAGCAGCTAGTGCGTTCAATACACTATGCGGCAAAGTCGGTTGAATCTCCTTTAAAGCGGCAATCATTGAGGCTTCTTGCGGATCACTCACAAATGCACGATCAATTAGTAAATCTTCCACCACACCAAGTTCGCCTGGCGCTGGCGTACCTAATGAGAAGAAACTCTTCGGTCCTTGAAAGCTGTTGGCACGAAGTACAATCTCTGAATCTTCGCCATTTAGAATAGCCTGTTCTGCACGATCTAGAATTGAAAACTTTGCATCACAATATTCCTCAAAACTACCATGCCAGTCTAAATGGTCCTCAGCAATATTTAAGATAGCCGCACAAACAAACCTCGCCTCTTTTATCCAATGCAGTTGAAAAGATGATAGTTCAATAATTAAGAAATCAAATGCGTCACTATGTGTCACGGCTTCAATAACCGTATTGCCTACGTTACCGCATGCAATGGCGTTTAGACCTGCACGCTGGAGCATCGCAGCGGTCATTTCGACCGTTGTGGTCTTTCCATTAGTACCAGTCAACGCCAACCATTTTTGGTTTGGACAAATCTCCTGAGCAATCCTCCATGCGATATCAATTTCATTGTGAATTTCAATCCCGGTTGCAATAGCTTCAAGAATTATCGGGTGATCGCGTTGCCAACCCGGTGAAATAACCACCGCTGAGTAATCAGATAGCTTAACGCTCTTCGGATTCATAACCGAAAAAACGCTTTGTGCATTTGAATTCTCATCAACTAAATCGACGAGTGCTCCATATGCAATCAAAGTTTTTGCAACCGCATTGCCTGTAACTCCGGCTCCAAGAACTAAAACTCTCTTTGACCCTAAGTTAAGCAACATCGTATCTACTTTACTACCCACTGGGCATAGAAGAGACCTAGACCTAATGCAACGGAAAGTCCAGCAATTATCCAAAATCTAATGACAATTGTGACTTCACCCCATCCTAGAAGTTCAAAATGGTGTTGCAACGGTGCCATCTTAAATACACGTTTTCCGCCACTAATTTTGAAATAGAGGCGTTGAATAACAACAGACATCGTAATTATTACAAAAAGTCCGCCGAGTGGAATCAGAAGAAGTTCCACACGCAGCGTTGCAGCTAATCCAGCCAATGCCCCTCCGAGAGCAAGTGAGCCGGTATCGCCCATAAAAATCTTTGCAGGAGATGCATTCCACCATAGGAAACCAGTGCAGGAACCTGCAAAAGCAGCGGCTAACACCGCTAAATCCAGTGGATCTCGAACCTGATAACACCCTGTTCCGGTATTTATTGCGCAACCCTGTCCAAACTCCCACACGCCTATCAAAATAAAGGCTAAAAATGTCATAACAGCTGCACCAGTTGCAAGACCATCTAAACCATCTGCAAGATTTACACCATTGCTCGCTGACATCACCATGAGAACTATCCAAGCAACTGCAATTATTGGACCAAGATATAAAGAGGTTTCACGCACGCCAGAGAGGTAGTATGAAATTGGTGTAAGGGAGGATGTGTCCGCAAAATTAACTCCAAGTCCACCGAAAATGGCAGCTATTGATGCCTGTCCGAAGAGTTTTTGTTTTGCCGTTAAACCTAAGGATTTTTGTCGTGAAACTTTAAGCCAATCATCAATAAAGCCGAGCACTCCCAATGCTATTACTAAGCCTAGGACTAGTACCGCAGAAATTGTGAGCGAGTTCTGTGTTAGAAGGTGCGCCGTTAAATATCCAACAAGAGCGGCAGCAATGAGGATTATGCCACCCATAGTAGGGGTGCCGCGTTTTATATGGTGACTACTTGGTCCATCATCACGAATTATTTGCCCGTAACCGCGTATTGCGAGAATCTTTATCAGTCCTCGAGTACCAAAAAGTGAAAACAAAAGCGAAACTGCGCTGGCAATTAGGATTTGTCTCACTTTTGGCTACTCACTTTAAGCATCCAGAGCTCACGTATTTCTTGGGCGAGAAGTTCAAAATGTTCAGCGCGTGAGGCTTTTACTAAAACTATATCTCCCGGCGCAAAATAGTTAACGAAATTAGTGGCCTCGGCAATATTTGCTACATGGTGACATTGCATAGGACCGACTCCAGTTCCATATTCAGGGGCGTTCACAATTACTAAATGGTCAATACCAATCTCAGATGCAAGATTGCCAATGTCTCTGCTCGCAATCTCTCCTGACTCGCCGAGCTCATGCATTTTTCCTAAAAATCCCCAGGATTGACCCCCACGTTCTTGGGCAAAAAAAGCCAGAGATCGGAGCGCTGCCTCCATTGATGCTGGGTTGGCATTGTAAGCGTCATTGATTAGAAGTAACTCATCTAACTCAACCAACTCCATCCTCCACTTGCTACTTACTTCTGCTGTCGATAAAGAACTCGCAATAAGTTCTAGAGGGAGTGAGAGTGCAGTGCCTACGGCAGCGGCAGCTAAGGCGTTTGAAACTTGGTGGGCACCAATTAACCGCATTCCTACTGCATCACGTCCTGCCTTAGTCACAAGATCAAAGTGAGGTCTACCTTCACGAATTTCTACATCTGCCGCACGAACATCGACATCACTCCTCTCTCCAAAAGTAATCACAACGCCATCGTGCAGTGAAGCCATCGCTGGAGTAAATTCATCATAGCTTCCTAAAACTGCGATTCCTTTTTTGCCCAAAGCCTGAACAAGCTCACTCTTAGTTTCTGCGATTGCCAACTGTGAACCGAACTCACTAAAGTGAGCAGTTCCTACAACCAATACAACTCCTATATCTGGTTTGGCAATTTCACATAATCGCGTAATATCTCCTTTATGGCGCGCACCCATCTCTAAAATACAGAAACGCGTTCGCTCGTCACACTCGAGAAGTGTAATAGGCAATCCTAAATCATTGTTAAATGAACCGAATGGAGCAACAGTTGGACCAACCGCAGCCAACATATGAGCTAATAAATCCTTCGTACTAGTTTTACCTTGCGAGCCCGTGACCGCGACAACCGATAAGTTGCTCAACCGAGTACGTATAAAGGCGGCAAGTACGGCTGTTGCAAATATTACATCTTTAACTATTATGCAAGGGCCATCGATTAAGCGAGTAGTAAGTGAAAATACTGATCCAAGACGATAAGCCTCGGCAACGAATTCATGGCCATCGATATTTTCACCTTTCAATGCAAGAAAAAAACTACCTGGCGTCGCCAATCTCGAATCAAACACAGGAGCTTTTGATATTAGTAAGTTAGAATCGCAATGAAGCTCTCCACCAACAAGTAGAGCAATCTCGCCAGCAGTTAAAGTGATCATCTCTTATCCTCAATCGCTCGGGCTAACTCGAAGCGATCATCAAAGGCATGAATAACTCCATTTATGTCCTGCCCCATTTCATGGCCTTTGCCTAAGATAATCACAACATCGCCAGTTTTGGCGTGATTGACGGCGGTTTTAATCGCTAAGGTGCGATCACTGATTACTTGATTTGGCGCTAAAATCTCAATGTTTTCTGTCATTTGTTTCAGAATTACTTCAGGGTCTTCACTTCGTGGATTATCGCTAGTGAAAATTGCTATATCCGCACCATCTCGAAGTGCCATTCCCATTAAGGACCGCTTTGACCTATCCCTATCTCCACCACAGCCCAAAACCGCGATGACATTTCCATCTGAAATATCATGGGCGGTTTCTAGAACACGTGCAACAGCATCGGGAGAGTGCGCGTAATCCACTAGCGCAGTGAATTTTTGCCCTAGACGAACTGCTTCTAGTCGACCTCTTGCTCCAGTCAGTTTCGGAATTATTGCAGCCACGTCAATCGGATCGACTCCACTTTCAACAGCAATAGCTACAGCCATTAGCAGATTGTCATAATTGAATCCGCCGTAAAGGGAAGTTTTGCCTTCGATGAGAATTCCGCCGCTTCCCCTAATTGAAACTGAGGCACCAACATAGTCACGAGTAATCGAAGTGTAATGCCAACTCGCCTTTGAATTAAAACGAGAAAGCGTTATTACTGGAAGTTGAGTTAAATCTGCCAATCTCGCACCGTATTGGTCGTCAATATTAATGACAGCAAGGTCGGCAAACTCAAAGGTGAAGAGTTCGGCCTTGACTTTAAAATAACTCTCCATTGATTTATGAAAATCTAAGTGGTCTTGAGAAAGATTTGTGAATCCAACTACAGCGAAGTGACTTCCTCGTACTCTTTCTAAACTTATTGCGTGACTTGAAACTTCTATGATGATGTTGCGCATATGACGTTCTCGCATAAGCGCACAGAGCGCCTGTAACTCTGAACTCTCTGGTGTCGTTCTTTTACTCAATAGCGCCTCGCTGCCTATCCGAACCTCTACCGTACCAATGAGCCCGCTATCTCGGCCTACTGCTTGCATAATCTGGTGCAGTAAAGTCGTTACGGTAGTTTTACCGTTAGTACCAGTAATTCCAATGCTATATAAATCTCGCATGGGTTCGCCATAGAACCAAGCACTTAACACCCCTGCTGATCGGCGCGGATTTGAACTAATTAAAACTGGCACTCCACTTATCTTTGATGCCCCTAAAGCATCGCTAAGAACTGCCACAGCACCTTTGGCAATTGCATTGATTGCAAAGTCGGCGCCGTGAAATTTTTCACCAGGTAACGCCACAAAGATATCTCCTGCAACGATACTGCTACTAGTTTGTGAGACCCCCGTTATTTCAACTGCCGATAATTCTTCTTGATTCATAGTTGAAGTTGCGCCAACTAAGGAGAGGATTGAAGCAAGATTTTTGTTGGAGTTATTTAGAGGTCTTTGCATGTGCCACCTTCTTTGCCACTAAATCTCTTTCCGTGAGTGCCACCGGAATCACAGTTGTACCAGTTGGTGCAATGTGTCGACTCTGTAAAACAAAAGACATTACCTGTTTGAATACAGGACCACCAAGTGCGCCGCCCCAATGCATTCCCTTAGGATCTTGAATCGTTACGCTAATTACGTAGGCAGGTTTATCTGCAGGTGCAAAGCCAATAAATGATGCGGTGTAGCCGCGATAACATCCACACGTGTCATCGATGCGCATTGCAGTTCCGGTTTTCCCGGCGACTCGATAGCCATTTATTGCCGCGCTAGGTGCGGTTCCTACAGATGAAACTACACTCTCCATCATTATTCGCATCGCCTTTGCAGTTTCGATACTAACAACTCGCTCACTCGTGCGACCTTGCGCAGGAGTGTAGTTTCCACTTGAATCACTCGTACCAGCAATTACAGTTGGAGAGGTTCGTACACCGTTATTTGCAATCGTCGCGAAAATACTCGTGGCCTGCATCGCGGTTAAGGAATATCCCTGACCAAATGCAACTGTTGGAGCAGTTGTACCTGACCAATCAGCTACTTCAGGCAGAATTCCTCGGGATTCACCTGGAAGCCCCGAACCAGTTTTAACACCAACGCCGAACTTCGAAAGATAATTATAAAGTACTTGGTCAGGTAGGAGTTCACCGATCTTTATTGTGCCAGTATTGCTGGAAACCGCTAAAACACCTGAGGAAGTCAGACGCTGAGTGGGATGCTTTTCATGATCACGAAAAACTTCATTAGAACGCTTGAGAGTATAAGGAATCGTAAATACTGTTTCGGGAGTTATTTTCTTCTCCTCTAAGGCCGCGGCAACTGTCATTACTTTTCCTGTTGAGCCAGGTTCGTAAACATCTTGAACGGAGGGATTTCGCATCGCAACGAGGGAAACGTTTGATGTGTGATTTGGATTAAAAGTTGGAGCTGTAGCATGAGCTAAAATTTCACCTGTTGCAGGATCCATAACAATGACGGTTCCACTTATAGCTCTAGATGATTTAACGGCATCAGAGATTGCCTTGGAGGCTACCCACTGAATATCACGGTCAATAGTTAAACGCACCGACGTCCCTGCCTGTGCTGGAATTATTTCAGACTGGGATCCCGGAATTTCAGCCCCATACCCATTGGCATAGGAGTATTTGCCATCAACTCCTGAAATTTTGGAGTTCATGCTGGATTCAAGGCCAGTTGCTCCTACTCCACTGCGATTAACAAAGCCAACAAGAGAGGCTATGAGTGAACCTGAAGGATATTCGCGAATATAGCTACTTTCTGGGAAAAAACCTATGATGCGATCAGGACTCATCGCCGGAAATTTTTCATTATAAATTGCTATCTCTGAGCTCAATTTCTGCCAAGTTGCGGGTTTAGCATTTTGAAAGACCATGCTCCATTTACGTTCACCGGTAA
>JAUSFN010000028.1 GCA_030649935.1 Candidatus Planktophila sp. | reverse complement strand
TATCTGAGCGCGAGGCCGGTGTTGTTGCAATGCGCTTTGGTCTAACTGATGGTCAGCCAAAGACTCTGGATGAAATTGGCAAGGTATACGGCGTCACTCGCGAACGTATCCGTCAGATTGAATCTAAGACAATGTCGAAACTTCGTCACCCATCACGAAGCCAAGTCCTACGCGATTACTTAGATTAAAATGGCTAATCCAACTATCTACATCAACCCCGTCAGTGGATCGATAAAGATCCTCGGCGCGGTTGATTTTGTAGATGCACAGGGCAACATCCTTGAAACGAAAGAGAACGTGAAATTTTGTGGCTGTTCTTTAAGTAAAGATAAGCCTTGGTGTGATGGCAGTCATAAAGCCATCACACAACCTGATAATTAAAAAGCCGAGGTTTCGACGAGCTTTTCGCTCTCATCGATAATCGTGGCTGCTACGCTCTTAAGCTTTTCAGCGTATTCCTTACCATGATGAGCGCAAAACATGAGCTCTCCACCATTGAGAAGTACGGCACGTACATATGCCTGGGCTCCGCATCGATCACAGCGATCAAGGGCGTTAAGAGGTACTGATTCGAGCATCACTTGATCTGACATATCTCTCTCCGTTCTCGTTGGTGGTTCTTTCTATGGAATATCAAACCACGTATAGGTATTTTCCGCACTTTAATATCCACGTAATATGCTCAGAATACCCGGAGAAGTTGAAAATATCAGTAACGGCTGACACATTCGGCGCGCTTGTCAGTGATTAATCGCCTCGCGCGATAATCTTTCGCCCCGTGGCTGAAAAAACTGTACCAACCTCAAACATTGTGCAGGATAGCTATACCGCAAAGGATTTAGCAGTCCTCGAAGGACTTGATGCCGTTCGAAAACGACCTGGAATGTATATCGGCTCTACTGATTCACGGGGACTTTTGCACTGTTTATGGGAGATTATCGACAACTCAGTCGATGAATCTCTGGCCGGACATTGTAAGAAAATTGAAATTAACCTTGAATCCGATGGATCGGTTGAGGTTCATGATGATGGTCGCGGAATTCCAGTTGATAAAGAGCCAAAGACTGGATTAACAGGTGTTGAAGTTGTTTTAACAAAACTGCATGCAGGTGGAAAATTTGGTGGCGGCTCTTATGCCGCATCTGGTGGTCTTCATGGAGTTGGTGCATCGGTTGTTAACGCCCTTGCATCTCGGCTCGATGCTGAAGTCGACCGCGATGGAAAGATTTATTGGATGTCTTTTCAACGCGGTATTGCCGGAATATTTGATGGTGATGGACCGAAGGCTCCATTTGAAGCTAAGTCAGGTTTGCGCATCATTGGAAAGATTTCTAGCAAGGTCACGGGCACACGAATTAAATGGTGGTCAGATAAGCAGATCTTCCTAAAAGAGGCTGAATTAGAGCTTTCAGAAATTTATGACCGTGCTCGCCAAACCTCATATTTGGTGCCGGGTTTAACCCTTATCGTCAATGATAATCGCAGCAAAACTAAGACGAGTGAAGTTTTTTTCCACAAAAGCGGTATTACCGAATACTGCAATTTTTTACAGCCCGATGCGCCCGTTGGTGATGTCATTCGAATTTATGGCAGTGGACACTATCAAGAGACGGTTCCGGTATTAGATGATAAAGGTCATATGGTTTCAACCGAAGTTGAGCGTGATATGGAAGTAGATATTGCAATGAAGTGGGGCAATGGCTTTGAAACAACTCAGCGCGCATTCGTAAATATTATTGCGACTCCAAAGGGCGGAACACACGTGCTTGGCTTTGAACGCTCATTGGTTAAAGTTATTAACGAGGCGCTTCGATCGACTAAAACTCTTGCAAACAAAGAGGCCGATGTCATTAAAGATGACATTCTTGAGGGCATGACCGCCGTCGTCACAGTGCGAATGTCTGAGCCACAGTTTGAAGGCCAGACCAAAGAGGTTCTTGGCACCGCTGCTGCAACTCGAATCGTTGCCGCCGTTGTCGCCGACAAGATGAAGGAGTATTTTAATACCACTAAACGAATCGATAAAGCAAACGGTCGCTTAGTGCTTGAGAAGATCGCTGCGGCATCTCGAACGCGAATATCTGCACGTGCCCACAAGGATTTACAACGTCGCAAGAATGCTTTGGAGTCATCATCGCTGCCCACGAAGCTATCCGACTGTCGCTCAGAGGATGTAACTCGTACCGAACTATTTATCGTCGAGGGTGATTCAGCACTTGGCACAACAAAGGCGGCACGCAATAGTGAGTTCCAAGCAATCTTGCCGATTCGCGGAAAGATTCTAAATGTGCAGAAAGCATCACTATCGCAGATGCTCGAAGATAAAGAGTGCGGTTCGATAATTCAAGTAATTGGTGCTGGCTCTGGAAAATCCTTTGAACTCGATGAAGCGCGATATGGTCGAATAATTTTGATGTCCGATGCCGATGTTGATGGTGCACATATTCGTTGTTTGCTCTTAACCTTAATGTATCGATACATGCGCCCACTTATTGATTCAGGCCGAGTATTTGCTGCTATCCCACCACTTCACCGAATTGAGGTTTTGGGTGGGGGAGGCAAGAAGGGCCAATTTATTTATACATATAGCGATGATGAGATGAAGAAAATCACTTCAGAATTAAAGAAGAACGGTAAAAAGTGGAAAGAGCCGATCCAGCGCTACAAAGGTCTGGGCGAAATGGATGCCGACCAGCTGCGCGAAACTACTATGGATCCAGATGCCCGTACGTTGCGTCGCATTACAACCTCCGATGCAACTGCCGCCGAGGCGATGTTCGAACTATTGATGGGCAGCGATGTTGCCCCGCGTAAAGAGTTCATAGCTAACGCTGAAATCGATCGCGACCACATCGACGCTTAATACGGAGCCTTAAGGTAGGGATGTTATACGATCAATCCATGAGGAAACTCTCAAAATCACCCAATAGCGTTTTACTTGTTGCAGGATTAATTTTGGCGTTATTAGCCACTATATCCCTTGCGATTTCCAGCAAACCAGAGAAGAACTTCACGGCGGGAAGTCCTGAGGCAACGGTGCAGCTCTATTTAGATGCAATCATCAAGGGCGATAACGATCTTGCCTTAACTTTTCTCGATCCCAATAACTCCTGTGAATCGGCAGACTTAGATCGCGCATATATTCATGATTCCTACAGAGTGAATCTCATTAGTAGCGTGATTTCAGGTACGAGTGCAACTGTAAAAATAGATGTGGAGTATGCCTCATCAATGCCCTTTGATCCGAGTTATTCGAATCCACAAACTATGAGATTAGAAAAGCATTCCTCGAAATGGTTGCTTACTGGAATACCTTGGCCACTTTACGACTGCGGACCACCCAAATGAGATTTTTCGGAATCTTTGGTTACCTCTTTTTCTTTGTCTTAATTTTTCTGGCAATTAAACGCGTATTTTCTAATGACGGTGTTGCGACAAATAGGGGAGACCAAGTCCGTCGCTTCTTCCAATTTGGCCTTCTATTTGCCTTAGTTGTGATTTCAGCGACCGGCGTATCTGGAATTATTAGTCGAATTATTGGATTTAGCAACGAAATCGTTTCTAGCCAAAGCGCCCTTGCAAGAGATACTTCATTTTCATTAGTTGGCATCCCGCTCCTCATCCTTGTGGCGAGATGGGTTCGAAAGAGTGTTGCTGAAGATAAATTAGAGATTAAGACTTTTGGCTGGAATATATATTTTGTTGCAATTTCAATAGTGAGCTTAATTGTGACAATGATCGCTGCAAATGCAGTTCTCACATGGCTAGTTGCCGGTGAAAACTTCAACTCCGGCTCTGTTGCACGGTTCATTGTGTGGATGCCAGTTTGGTTTTTGCATTATCGACTGCATGCCCATGTCATTTTTGGTCCTGGTCTCACTAATACTTTGATAATCGGGTCAGTCATCGGTTTAGTAACTGTTGTAACCGGTGCGATTGAGACGCTTCAGAATCTTATTAATCTCATATTTGGAAGTGAAAAAACCTTATTGTTATTTGAATCTTCGCATCCGCTCATGGAAGGATTTATTACCTTTTTGATTGGCGCAACCGTCTGGTATCTATATTGGCTAAGAATTACCATTAAATCGGAGCGAAATACGCTTTGGTATGCCTATGTACTGCTGGCTGGAACCGGTGGCGGAATAGTAATGATGATCGTTTCAGCAAGCTTTACTCTCTACCAGAGTTTAATTTGGTTTATTGGTGATACAAAAAATGAATCAGCTTCCTCCTTCTTTAACGATCTACCCGGCACAGTTGCAGCATTTGCCGTTGGGTTGACTCTTTGGTGGTACCACAAGGAGGTTTTGGAAAGTAAAAAATCCGGTGAAAGTGATGAAGTTCGACGTATCTACCAATACCTAATGGCTGGAATCAGTCTCATTGCAGCGGCCGCCGGTATTTCTATGATTTTGATTTCAGTTTTGGAGAAATTTTCAGCCAAGTCTGTAATTTATGGAGCTGGCTCAATTAATACATTGATTGGTGCTCTCACTCTCATTATTGTGGGCGCGCCTATTTGGTGGATTTATTGGAACAAAATCGAGGGGCAGTTAGCTGCTCATCCAAGCGATGAGTATGCTTCGCCAACACGCCGCTTCTACCTCTTCCTCCTCTTTGGTGTTAGTGGCGTAGTCGCCGTTGTGATGTTGTTAATCGGCGTCGCAATCTTCTTCGAAGCTGTGTTTCAATCGAATTTAGGTTCTGAGACGATTAGAAAATCTAGAACCGCTGTTTCTTTGCTAATTACGACTGCAGGTATCTCGTGGTATCACTGGCTCATTTACCGAGATGAGAAAAAATACTCTGTTGCAAAAATGACACCAGTGGCCAGTCATCATTACCCAGCTATCGATTGCGAAAAACCCATCGAGTTAGCTCAGTTTTATGCCGCCCTTACTGGCTACTCTGCTCAACTGTTAAAAGATGTTAGACCAGAAGTTGAGTGGGTAGATTTATTTCATAATGGAAAGCGCATGATGGGATTTCAAAAGATTGATAATTACCGACGACCAACCTGGCCAACGGGGGCAGTGCCTCAACAAATGCATCTAGATTTCGAGGTTCCTGATTTAGATGAAGGTGAAAAGCGCGTAATCGCACTTGGCGCAACTAAAGCGGAGTACCAACCAGGAGAGAGTTTTCGCGTCTATCTCGATCCCGAGGGCCATCCATTTTGCTTGGTGATGAGCTCCTAAGTTTCTTGCCTTTGTCCACACAGGATTTTCTATGTACGGGGCTTAATTAATCGATAGAGACTAAGTCGAAATACTCCTCTTTCCACAGATCCTCATCACCATCTGGCAGCAAGATAACGCGCTCAGGTTTTAGTGATTGAACTGCACCTTCATCGTGGCTCACCAAAATAACAGCGCCTTGATACTCACTTAGTGCACCTAGAATTTCAGCACGTGATGCTGGATCTAAGTTATTTGTTGGCTCATCAAGGAGCAATACATTTGCAGCAGAAACAACAAGTACTGCAAGGGCCAAACGTGTTCGCTCGCCACCTGATAAGACTTTAACGGGCTTATGAACATCATCACCGACAAATAAGAAGGAACCAAGAGTATTTCGCGCCTCTGGCTCGCGCAGATCTGGTGTCGCCGACATCATGTTTTCAAGCACAGTACGTTCGAAGTCTAGTGACTCGTGCTCCTGGGCATAGTAACCAATCTTTAATCCATGACCATGCGCGACGGTGCCTGTGTCAGATTCAAGTTCTCCAGCTAAAATTCTAAGAAGCGTAGTTTTGCCGGCGCCGTTAAGACCGAGGATGACAACGCGAGATCCTTTGTCAATGACACATGAAACATCAGTGAAGATTTCCAGCGAGCCATAAGATTTTGAAAGCTCTTCACCAGATAGAGGTGTTTTGCCACATGGGGCGGGAGTTGGAAAGCGCAGGCGAGCAACTTTGTCGCTTACGCGAACATCTTCAAGACCAGATCTAAGTTTTTCAGCACGACGCAACATGCCTTGAGCCGCTGTTGCTTTGCTAGCTTTAGCGCGCATTTTTTCGCCTTGCTTCTGCAAAATCTCGGCGCGCTTTTCGGCGTTAGCTCGCTCTTTCTTGCGGCGATGTTCATCCTGTTCGCGTTGTAATAAATAAGCTTTCCACCCTAAGTTGTATACATCTATCACGTTGCGGTTTGCATCTAAGTAAAAGACTTTATTAACAACGGTTTCAATCAAATTAGTATCGTGAGAAATAATTACAAGTCCACCAGAGTATTTAGCTAAAAAATCACGCAGCCAGACAACGGATTCAGCATCTAAATGGTTAGTTGGCTCATCCAGAAGTAGCGTTTCAGCGCCACTAAAGAGAATTCGGGCCAGCTCAATACGGCGACGCTGACCACCAGATAACGTTGAGAGCTCATGGCCAAAGACGGCTTCAGTAACCCCAAGCGATGTTGCTATCGCTTCAGCTTCGGCGGTCGCGGCATATCCGCCTGCTGCACTGAATTCGTGTTCAACGCGGGTGTATCTATCCATCGCCCTTTCAAGGGCCTCGCCCTCGGTGGTAGACATCTCTTCCTCTACTTGGCGCATGCGATGTGAAATTTGATCTAAGTTACGGGCCGACAAGATGCGCTCGATTACCGAACCTGGCTCATCTCCTGTACGAGGATCTTGTGGCAGATACCCAATTTTCCCTATCCGATTTACCGCCCCACCTGCAGGCATTGTCTCTCCAGCTAAGACTTTTGCAAGAGTTGATTTACCCGCACCATTTCGACCCACAAAGCCGATACGGTCGCCGCTGTTAATACGCACGGTGACACCTTTAACCAACAGGCGGGCACCAGCACGTAGTTCGAGGGCCTGAGTTGAAATCACACCGTATTCTAGCCGAGTTTAAGCAGCGCCGATTCTCGTCTTTCGAGGCGTAGCAAATGTCTTAGATACGGAAGTTAACTCATCAGATACTTGGGCTTTGATCGCATCATCGCTTTTGAGTAGTTTAGTTAACTCAGTGATTATCGATTTGAGTTCCTTCTGTTCGGTCTCAAGTTCTAATCTGCTCATCTTGGTCAGACGGCGAAGTGGCATATCTAGGATATACGTGGTTTGTTCATCATTTAACGAGAAATCCTTCATGAGCTTCTCTTTGGCTGTGGAAGCATCATCACTGGCGCGGATGATCTTAATAACTTTATCGATATCGATAATTGCCTTTAAGAGACCGTCGACTAGAGTCAAACGTGTCTGAGCCTTTGCTTTGCGATACTCACTTCGGCGGCGCACTACTTCTATTCGGTGATCGATGAATACTCGGAGTAGTTCTTTTAATCCAAGAACTTGCGGGCGGCCCTTAACTAATGCAACTGCATTTATCGAAAAGGCATCTTCCATAGGTGTTAATGCATATAGTTGTTCAAGGACTTTCTCGGGCTCGAAACCATTTTTGATTTCAATCACAACGTTAGTGCCGGTCTGGCCATCGGTTAAATCGATGATGTCGCTAATGCCTTGAATTTTTTTGGACTTTACAAGGGCTGCAATTCTCTCCACGACTTTTTCAGGTCCAATTGTAAATGGAAGCTCTTTTATCACTAGACCCATTTTCCGTGACGTAACTTTCTCAATCTCAACACTTGCACGCACTTTAAATGAACCTTTACCAGTGGCATAAGCCTCGCGCACGCCGTCAAGACCAACTAGTTCGCCACCAGTTGGAAAATCTGGACCGGGAATATATTTCATTAACTGCTTAACAGTAGCTGTTGGATTTTCGATCAAGAACTTAGTGGCCGCGATTACTTCGCCTAAGTTATGCGGCGCCATATTAGTTGCCATACCCACGGCGATTCCCGAACCGCCATTAACAAGCAGGTTGGGATATGCAGCGGGCAGAACTAATGGCTCAGATAGTTGTCCATCATAGTTAGGGCCAAAATCAACGGTATTTTCATCGGTTTCAGCGACCATGGCCATTGCAGCAAGAGCTAGGCGGGCTTCGGTGTAACGCATCGCTGCAGGGCCCGCATCGAGTGAACCAAAGTTTCCATGACCGTCAATGAGTGGAAGTCGCATTGAAAAAGATTGCGCCATGCGAACTAGGGCGTCATAGATTGCGCCATCACCATGCGGGTGCAACTTACCCATTACTTCACCGACAACGCGCGCGCTTTTTACATGTCCGCGCTCTGGTCGCAGCCCCATATCGGCCATCTGATGAAGGATGCGGCGGTGAACCGGCTTTAAACCATCACGCGCATCGGGTAAAGCTCGAGAGTAAATTACAGAGTAGGCATACTCAAGAAATGAGTCAGATATTTCTTTGGAGACATCGATATCGACGATCTTGCCCGGATACTCTCCAGGTTTTGGACTAGCTGCTTTCTTAACTTTGCTCTTCATCGGTGTCTTTGCCATGGAGGAGATTGTGCCAACTACAGGGGTTAATTCAGGGGAGGGCGCGCCCCAACTGTTGCAACACACTTGGCAGCTAACGCCGTTCCGGCCGATAAAGCGCTCTCAAGGTCTCGTGTTTCAAGCCACATGGGAATAAAGCCTGCGGCAAATGAATCTCCAGCACCAGTTGTATCGACGACATTAGTTGTGACCGCTGCGACTCTTGCCGATTGGTCTTTATACACGGCCATCGCACCGCGTGAGCCGAGTTTAATAACTACTAAAGGCGTGAACTTCTTCAAATTCTCTTCTGCCTCCTCAATATTTGTGGCATCACCCAGATAAAGAGCCTCTTCGGCATTGAGCAGAATGCCATCCATCAAACTAACCCAGGCTATAACCTCTGCAAGGGGCACAATCTTCATCGCACCAGTTGTAGTTGGATCGAAAAATATAGGAATTGCGGCGGCTTTTACTTTTTTTACCATTGCTAAAACGGCATCGCGGCTCCGAAAATCAAGCAGGGCATAACCACTTATGTAAACTCCATCGACATCATCGAGAGGAGGCAGGTCGCTAACTTCCAGATCTGCATTGGCACCGTTATCCGGGAACATAGTTCGCTCACCATTGGCATCGACCAAGATAACAACAACACCAGTAGGCCGTCCGGAGCGCATTAAATTCATATGCTCTACGCCGTATTTATCTAAATCTGAGATTAATGCAAAGCCGACTGGATCATTTCCCACTCGTGCAACGAGTTGGGCTTTTGTATTTGTTCGCGTAATCCATGTTGAAACATTTGCTGCCTGTCCACCTGGGTGCGTTGAGATTCGACTTGCAGTGTCATTGCCGTAGTTAATGCTCTCTTTGAGCTGAGCGATTACATCTAGAGCAAGATCGCCAATACACAAAATTTTCTTCATTGCAAAGCGACCGCTATTTCAGCTGCTAAAGCACAGTTAGATTTAATAATCTCTGTATTAATGGATAGAGATTCACCATGAGATGCACTATGAAAATGCTCTAAGAGAAATGGAGTCACTGCTTTTCCATCAACGCCATCATGGGTCGCTTTGGCTAAACCTGCAGCGAGAATTTGATCATGGCGCGCCCTTGCCATCTCTTTCTTAACTGGATTTGCAACTATTAGCGATTTGTATTGCGTAGAAATTGCAGTACGAGCTTTAATAATTGCAGCAATTTCATTGGGGCTATCAACGCGGTGCTCTATATCAAAACCCGAATCAGTTAAGTAGAAACCTGGAAAGCGATTAGTCTTAAATCCAACAAGGCCAATAGCGAGGGTTTCTAAGCGCTCAAGAGTTGCATGAACATCAAGAATTGACTTTACACCGGCGCACACCACAGTCATATCGAGTTGAGACAAAGCTGTTAGATCTGCAGATTCATCAAAGGACTCATTTGCTCCGCGGTGCACGCCGCCAAGGCCACCTGTAGCAAATATCTTGATACCGGCGATTGCAGCGATGTGGGCTGTGGCAGCAACAGTTGTTGCCGCACTTTTTCCTTGAGCAATTATGATCGCTAAATCGCGGATTGAAGCTTTGGATATATCGTCGCGATTGGCTATTGCCTCTAACTCAAAGCTTTCAACTCCAACATGCACAACACCATCTAGAAGGGCAATAGTTGCTGGAATTGCGCCATGTGCGCGGATAATCTCTTCACATTCGATGGCGACAGATAAATTACTTGGTCGGGGCAAGCCGTGAGAAATAATCGTAGATTCGAGGGCAACTAATGGATTTCCCGCTGCGATTGCATCTGAAACTTCGGCGGAGTATTTAATTGCACTCTTCATATGCATAACCTTAGCGGATGTAGTGAGAAGATAGGCTCGTGCATTTATCGCAGATCGCTCCATCGATTTTTTCAAGCCTTGGGCTAGGCACGGCCGAAGATACAATTGAAGCTGGGACTAGTCCGATGGGCCGCGAACTCCTTTTCCTCATTGATGGTTTGGGAGCCGACGTTTTAGAAACTTTTGCCAGTGCTATACCAAACATCACACAACTTAAACGGCATGCAATCGTTGACACTGCCTTTCCTTCGACGACGGCAACGAGCCTTGCGACGCTAACAACTGGAACGTTTCCAGGTGTGCATGGAATGTTGGGTTATACGGTGCAGGTTCCACGTAGTGGTGGTCGAATATTAAATGCACTTAAGTGGGATGAACGCGTTGATCCCACGAATTGGCAACCAGTGCATACATTGTTTGAACGTGCGATGGCCGAAGGTATTAACGTTTCGCATGTTGCCGCTAAACGCTATGAAAATAGTGGTTTTACACGTGCGGTCTTTCGAGGCGCTGAATACAGAGGTGCAAATGTCGCGCCAGATTTGATTGCACACACTAAAGATGCACTCCGCAAGACTCCATCTTTCGTCTATCTCTATATGAATGAACTAGATGTGGCGGGCCATAGTGATGGCGTGGGTAGCGAAAAATGGTTAGCAGCTTTAGCTATGATCGATTTGATGTTTGCAAACCTAATAAAAGAGATGCCACAGGGAACCCGTATCTGGTTAACATCCGACCATGGAATGATAAATGTAGGTGAAAAGATTGTTATCGGCGATGGCAATCGGCTCCTAGAAAACATTGCAACAATTGGTGGCGAACCTCGAGCCCGTCATCTGTATTTGAGCCCTGGCCATGATAGTGCAGCAGCCCGCAGCGATGTTGCAAGTGTGTGGCAAGAGTTTTTGGGCGATCGCGTTGACATTTACACGCGCGAGCAGGCGGTAGATAATAATCTATTCGGTGAATTGGTTAGCGCTGATTCACTTGATCGCATGGGCGAAGTCATTGCCGTAGCACAAGGCACGGTCGTGTTAATCGATCCGACTCGCATTGATAAAGAGAGTTCGATGGTTGGTCATCACGGCGCAGATAGCGACATAGAAACGCAGGTTGGTTTACTTACTACAACCTTAAATTAAAGCTTAGAGCCAATCGGCTTTTCTAAACTTGTAGAACAAAAATGAACTGAGTGCTGTGACAACCCCGAGCACTAGTGGGTATCCAAACTTCCAACTGAGCTCAGGCATGAATTCAAAATTCATTCCGTAAATTCCAGCAATCATCGTTGGACCGGCAGCCAAGGCAACCCACGCCGAAATCTTTCGAACATCCTCATTTTGGCGAACTTGGACGTGAGCCAAGTCGGCTTGTAGCGCGGTAGTCAATAGCGAGTCCATGCCTGAGGCATGCTCGCAAGCACGCATTAAGTGATCGAGCGTGTCTCTAAAAAAGGGCTTTAAAACTTCAGGTGTTTCCGTGAACGTTGAAGATACTAATTTCTGCAGTGGAATAACCAGTGGCTCAATGGCATGTCGATACTCAATGAGTTCACGTTTAAGAAAATAAATCTCTTGAGAAAAAGTCTGACGCTTGCCGCCAAATACCTTGGTCTCTAAGTTAATCACATCATTTTCGAGCTCAGCTGCAATCACTGCATATTCATCGATTATCCGGTCGACAACGGCATGCAATACGGCAAAAGGTCCTAGCTTCAATAATTCAGGCTTTGCCTCCATCTCATGTCGAACCTTAACTAATGGAGAACCCTCACCATGGCGCACAATTACTATGAACGCTCTTTCTATAAAGCAGATTAATTCACCAGTTGAAATTGCACTATTCGCTTCATTATAAAAAACTGTTTTTAGGGTGAAAAAAGTTAAACCTTCGTACTCTTCAATTTTTGGTCTTTGTTGGGCATGTATGGCATCTTCAACTGCAAGTGGGTGAAAGTTAAGCTCTCCCACGACATGTTCGAACTCGTTGTGAGTAGGTTCGGCAAGACCTAGCCAAACAAATCCTCCAGATGAGTGAGCGATATCTACTAAATCAGAGATGTCATCAGGACCGTTAACGCGGATGCCATTTTGATAGAGAGCTGAATCAACAATCATCCTGTATTTTACTGATCCTCGGTTGGTTTTATTCCAAACATTATTTCATCCCAGCTCGGTACTTTTGCTCGAGCAACGACTCCATCACGTGTGGCCTCATCATCTGGGGCTTCGCGGATTACCGCTAGACGCGGAACCTCTGATTCCAAGTTTTTTGCCTCGCGCATTGATGGATGATTTGATTCTGAGTACACAAGCCCCGGAGTAGACAAATGTGTTGGTCGCGGAGCTGGTTCGTCTCCCATCATCCAACGAGCATTTTCATCGAGGGATGCAATGAGACGACGTGTCGGGTCAAAACTCCATTGTGCAACTCCGCGTCCACTTGTGTGTGGGTAATGAAGTTCAATGCTCCAGGTTCCATCTTCATGACGCCACGTCAGCCATGAGAGATCTGAGAGATCGATATTTCGTGGGGCGAGGCGTGAAAGAACTACCCCAAGAAGAGTTACAGGATCTCGTCCGCCCTCTTTGCGAACGGGTATCTGTTGTGCTTGATCAATAATATAAATGCGCTCTTGCAGAATTGGCCCAGAGAAGCGTTCAATCTTTTCGAGGCTAACATTATTTTCACGCGCGAGAACCTCTGGTAATTCACCGGATCGCAATCGACGCTGAATCTCTTTTATAGAGATAGCACCACTTGGTTGCTCTGGCACAGACATCAGGTGCGGCTGATTAACCGAGGCACGCAATGAATCCGTTAGATTCACCGTGAATTCTTTGCCATCACTATCGTGCAGCCGTAGATGGGTACCCTCATCGCTCTTGCCGATGAATTGCAGTTCAGTCATGTTTGGAAGAATAACTGATGAGCGCCTTATATGTGGTGAAGTAAGGCAGCGTGGCTAGAAGCGCGGCTATTAAGAAACCTAAAGGAACCCAAAAAGAAATCTGCGCCCCAAATCGATCGATACTCCAACCAGAAACGGCACTGGCCAGAGCCCCACCCAGCGGCATACCTGCAACTACCCAACTCAAGGCCTGTGTTATTTGATCGGGGGGAAGCGATGATTCAGCCACGCCATATGCGTTAATAATGAGAGGAGCTACTGCAACACCATTGAAGAAAAGAGCGAGTGCAAGAGCCAGAATGGAGTGAGCAAAGAGAAGAGGTATCGCTAAGAGAGTCAGTGAGATTAAGAAAATTAAGAAACGTGCCGCGTGAGAGAGCTTCCATTTCACTAAACCATTTATTACAGCTGCCACTGCGCTGCCACAAGCCCATATCGCTAAAAGAATTCCCGAGGCAGATGAACGCCCCAATTCTGCAGTGAAGGCGACGGTGACAATTGCAATAGCGCCAAAAAAGCCGCCCACGAACACTGTCGGAATCACAACGGCCTGTAGAGCCTTGCTCCTCATAGCAGCAGGAGCACGTATGGTCCCGATGCGCGGAGATGGTGGAGGTTCAGTCGCTCGAAGACTGGCAAAAACTGGCATTCCGATGGAGAGAAAGGCGAGTCCAGCAAGTAAACCTGCCGAAGGGTCTATCGACGTTGCGCAGGCGGTAGCGATAATCGGACCGACTATAAATACAAACTCATCATTGAGGGCTTCCAGTGAGTAAGCGGCATTAACGGTATGTCTATCTTTTTGACCCTCGTTCTCTGATGATGTATCAGCGCCGAGCACATATAACCATCGACGTCGAACTAAACCTCCCAGATTAATAGAGCTCGCCTCTGCAAAGATTATCGAGGCGAACCAACTCCACTTCGGTGCATCGCTGTAGACCAGAGCAATAAAAACTCCGATACCTATAACTTTGAGCGGAAAAACTCTAATCAGTACGGCCCGCTGACCGATTCGATCAGCGACACCAGACCAGTAAGGCATCGCTATCGACATCGTTATCGCAGCCGTGGCACTCAAAGCACCGGCCAGAGCGTAAGAATCGCTAGCAGCAACCACAATAAATATAAGTGCGAGAGAGTCCATCGAGATCGGCATCCGTCCGATGAGACCGAAAAGAGAAAATTTCATCGCACCAGGGCTTCGTGCCAACGTCGAATATGCCGAGAACATAGTAGGCAGTCTATGGCTGGGTTAGACTGGTCGGCATGAGTAATGAAAATCAGATTCTCGAATTAGCGTTGACAATCGCACGCCAAGCCGGAGAGCTGCTCATGAATCGCCCTGCCTCATGGGATTTAACCGAGAAATCTACGGCAATTGATATCGCAACTCAGATGGATCATGCAAGTGAAAAACTTATTGTTGATGCAATTCTTACGGCCCGTCCCGATGATGGAATCATTGGTGAAGAAGGCGCAAACCGTGAAAGCACTAGCGGAGTTACGTGGGTAATAGATCCTGTAGATGGCACCGTAAATTATTTTTATGGGCTTCCTGGTTGGTCAATTAGCATCGCAGTTAAAGATGAAAACGGAGTATTTGCTGGAGTAGTTCATTCACCGACAACTCATTCGACGTGGAGAGCATCACGCGGAGGCGGATCATTTCTAAACGATGTGAGAATTGAGTGCAACAATCCTGTCGAACTTAACCGTGCACTCTTATCGTCGGGCTTTGCCTATGATGTTACCGCGCGTTATGAGCAGTTGAAGATAGTAAACGCATTACTCCCACAGATCCGCGATCTTCGACGAATTGGATCTGCCGCGGCAGATATCTGCCATGTTGCCACTGGCTTAGTTGATGGATACTTTGAAACCGGGTTAATGGAATGGGATTTAGCTGCCGCCGAGCTCATTGCCCGAGAGGCAGGGGCGATCGTGGAAACTAAAAAATGGCATGGCTTTAATCTGACCATTGCCGCCGGTTCTCAACTTTTCGAGCAGATTTCACGCGCAATTCCGGAGTAGTTCGCCCTCGATTTACGCTCAGAGCCCCTTATATGGCAGGATACTCACTCTGCACCGCCTCAGCGAGTGCTGTTATCAGCAAAGAGAAAAAGGTACGTAGATGAACATCCTTGACGCCGTAGATGCAGCATCCCTGCGCCATGACATTCCACAGTTTCGCGCCGGAGATGAACTCAAGATCCACGTACGTGTTATCGAAGGTAGCAAGAGCCGCCTGCAGGTCTTCCAAGGAATTGTTATGCGACGTCAGGGCGATGGAGTCCGTGAGACTTTCACAGTCCGAAAAATCTCTTATGGCGTGGGCGTAGAGCGCACCTTCCCGGTTCACACACCTGTTATCGAAAAGATTGAGCTCGTTAAGAAGGGCGATGTTCGTCGCGCCAAGCTCTATTACCTTCGCGATCTTCGCGGTAAGGCTGCCAAGATTCGCGAAAAACGCGATGGCATAGAAGGTTACGGCGATGGAATTCTTTCAACCCCAGTTGCGTCCGAACCGGTTGCCTCCGTTGAGGTCTCCGAGGTTCCAGCTCAAGTTATGTCCGAACCAATAGCAGTCGATGCGGTGTCCGAGGTTCCAGCTGAAGTTGCAACTACCGAAGTTGTGGCTGAAACCGAAACTCCACAAGCTTAAAGCTCCCAACTAATGCGCCGTAAGGGCTCAATATTTCGAGAGCTCCCTTTCCTTGTAGTGGTTGCACTTGTAGTCTCGCTTTTAGTTAAGACTTTTATTGTGCAATTTTTCTATATCCCTTCGGGCTCTATGGAAAATACTTTACAAATTCAAGATCGTGTTGCCGTCAATAGACTTCCATTCTTATCTAAAAATATTTCGC
>JAUSFN010000040.1 GCA_030649935.1 Candidatus Planktophila sp. | reverse complement strand
TCCATGTCACCATGTCCAAAACCGCCCATGCCAGTTCCGCCCATGCCAGTTCCGCCCATGCCAGTTCCGCCCATGCCAGTTCCGCCCATGCCAGTTCCGCCCATGCCAGTTCCGCCCATGCCAGTTCCGCCCATGCCAGTTCCCAATGCACCTCGAACTGAATCGATTGCAGCGGTGATGCGTGCCGTAAGACCTGTTTTAAGATTTGTTGCTTGCGCTGCAGTCATTTTCCCTGCAGTAACAGCGGCATCAATTGCTTTGGTCGCCTCTGCAACAAGTGCAGTAATCAATGCAGATTTCTTTGCACCTGCAATTGCGCCGAGTGTTTCACCGGCAGCAAGGCGTGACTTGATTGTCGCTGCATCAATGCCAATAGTTGTGGCGATTAGCGCCTCATGCGCTACTCGACGTGCATTGTTAACTCCAGAATTTGAATTACGATCCGCATCTTGGGCAGCTCGTGCAGCAGCCACTGCAGCAGTGATCGCATCTGACTGTGCTTGAGTAATTGTTCCCTTGGTTACAAGCCCAGCGAGAATGCTCTTAAATTCACTCTCTCGACCACCCATCATCTGTCCTGCCATTGGGTTAGCAAATGCATTAACCGTAGTCTTAGTAATATTTGTACGAACTGAAGCTGACTTGGCTTGAGATGCAGTTGCAATCCCAACCGAGCCAATTGAAAGTGCAGCTGTTGTTAAAACAACTGCCGCAATTTTCTTGTTTGATGACATTTTTATGTCTACCTTTCTTCTATCAGAACCGCCAGTGACCCCTCGTCATCGACTACCCCTAATTAACTCCTTGATGCTGAAGATGTAAGCAGTTCATGCTTAAAACTCCATGTGAATAATTCCTTGACGTGGGCTGCATCAATGGGGGACACCCGCCGCACACGCGGAATTTCTCGCTGGGAAACCCCTATTTCTGAGGAATGTCGCGAAGGTCACACTGAAAGACAGTTCATTCCCAGTAAAGAGAAATGGAATTTCCCCATGAACACTCGTAGTAAAACTATTGCAATTTCACTTGCGATTACTCTCTTCGCAATGCAAGGTGCAGAAGCTGCCGCAAAAAAATCTGTCACTATTAAAAAAGCTGGGCGCGCCACTTCTCAAACACTCAACACAATCCTTAGCGGAAGTGGAGTTCCTACAAAATCAATCGGCATAGATGGCGATCTCTATATCGATATAAAGAATGCAAATCTATACGGTCCAAAAACAAAAGGTGCATGGAAAGCCGCAACTTCTCTTAGAGTTTCCGAATCTAAAAATAAAGTGGCACCAATGACAGGTTTAGCCGGAGCAACCGGAGCAGTTGGTGCAGTTGGTGCAAAGGGAGCGACTGGTGATCGGGGTTTAAATGGCGCAACTGGCGCGACAGGTGCGACAGGAACTCCTGGGGCCAAAGGCGATACAGGATTAACGGGCACTGCAGGATTAGTTGGGTCATCTGGAACTAACGGAGCACAAGGGCTAAGTGGCGCAGTCGGAGCCAAAGGTGATGCTGGCTTAAATGGCACTCCCGGTGTGACCGGTGCAAACGGAGTTGCCGGTCTCGCTGGTACACCTGGTGTCTCTGGCATAGCAGGTGCAAATGGAACACCTGGTGCAAATGGTGGAGCAGGCGTCAAAGGTGATACGGGATTGACCGGTGCAGCGGGTGCAGCAGGAGTTTCAAATTCATACTTTCAATCAATTACAAATTTTACGCTTAATGCCGGAATTGACGGTTCATCAATTGAGTCTGCCGAATTCATTACTTTAGAATCAAACAGCAATTACACAATCCAAATAATTATGAATGGCATTTTCTCTCCAACTAGTCCTGATCCGGTTAACATTAATATGGAATTGCTAAATAGTTTGAATCTTTCAAGCTTGACCTATACAACCATCTCAAGTGACTCCGGGAGTTTCGCCAACGGATATGCAGGTAGGCACTATGCATTTCTCGTAATTGGGAAAATTGTCACAGGAGGCGCGTCCTCTACCTTAAAGGTACGTGCAATTGTTCAATATGCAATGTCTCCGGCGAGGTCAGTACTCTTTTCAGGTTATGCCCTCATAAATAAGGTTGGGGCTATTGGCTAGTCGTGCTGCTGCGACGGCTAATTGGCCTCAAGAAAAGTACTCATTTTGAAAAAAAATAGCCTGCCCAGGAAGTTTTGGGCTCGCTATTTCCTATTAATTTTATTCTTTTTTAACTACTGGCTTGCCAGCTGATTTACTATCAAGGGTTTAGTTCTTCGATGATTTAACTTCAGATTTACTGGAATTAATTCCCCATGGGTTGAATAATTGCCATTCCACTGATTCACTCATCAAGTGAAAAAACGCAGTAAATTGTCATTCTCAATGACAGTCCTATTTTCAATAGGACTCATGGTTGGAGTAGCGCCTGTAGTTCAAGCCAAATCACTTGTCGGCTCCTCTTGCGCCAAAGTGAATCAGCAACGAGGCGATGGACCTGGAAGAACTGTGATTTGTAAGAAAGTTGGATCAAAGAGGATTTGGCAGTTATTGGTGAAATCTAAGCCAACGCCACAGCAAGGTAGCAGAACGCCGATAAATACATCTTCACCCTCTAAATCGCCTGTACCTTTTAGTTCTCCGGAAAACTCGTGTACCAAAACCCCTGAGTTCACACATAACATTATTGATCCTAAATATGTTCGTGTCGTCACTCCAATTGGAGAACAGACGGGATCCGGTGGGGTAATTGCAGTTCGATCATATGTTCACCCTGCGATTGAATTTGCAGGTCAAGAGCTTCCCATTTTTGCGCCAATTGATATGACTCTATCTTCGGCTAGTTATTACAAACCTCCGGGTTCATCCGATACACATAAGCCGGAGTATTCGTTGTATTTCGACGCGGGCTGCGGAATCTCAGTAAAGTTTTTCCATATAAAAGGTGTTGTTGGAAAAATCGCAGGAGCAGTTCCTGTTGAACCATCAAATAGCAGTGCCGGGCAATCTGTGAAGGAGACGCCAGTAAAAGCGGGCGAGCAGATTGGTTGGTATAAACTTGGCGAAACAAGTGTTGCATTTGATTTCTGGGTTGATAATGCTGCAATCACAAATAAATTTATAGTCCAATCGCATTTCTCAAACAGCAACGCACTCCACAGCGTTTGTCCTTATGACTTTTATTCTTCGGATAAAAAATCTATTTGGTTAGCAAAACTAGGTGCACCTGGCTCTAATCCAATACCAGGAACCGGATGCGGGAGTATTTCGCAAGGAGTACCCGGTACTGCCGATGGAATGTGGTTTATAAGCGAGAGCACTGAAAATGATCGTTTGGTTTATGACGGTGCATATCAATCCCAAATTATGTTCTCGATTGATGCAAGTGGAATTATTCGAATAGGTGGACTCAATGCATCTGGTGCGCCTACCCAAATGATGGTCTCTTCAAATGCGAGCACATGGAGAAAGCCCTCGGATATCACGATTGGGGCTACTCATTGTTGGTCTAATGCTCAGCAATCGGTTCGGGTAAATCTCATTAGCGAGAAAATCATGTCGGTATTGGTGGGGACTGGATCGTGTGACGGGTTAGGCAGTCAGGTTTTGGGAAGAATGTATTACCGCTAATGTGGAGGGCAATTATTTAAAAAAGGCGGCCATCTGACTAAAAAATTTTGGAGCGGGTGACCGGGATCGAACCGGCAT
>JAUSFN010000016.1 GCA_030649935.1 Candidatus Planktophila sp. | reverse complement strand
CCGTTGGTGCTCCACCCGCTCCGCGTCCGTAAAACATTAACTCACCTGCCGCCTCTGATTCAACATAGCTGGCATTAAATGCATCCCGTACCGATGCCAATGGGTGCGAGTGAGGAAGCATCACTGGATGCACGCGAACCGATATCTCATCCTTAACAGTTATTTCTGCGATAGCTAGAAGTTTTATGATTGCATTCATCGCTTTTGCTGCGTTGATGTCCTCAATTGAAATCTTGGATATTCCCTCGCAGTAAACCTCATCAATTGTTACAGTGCTATGAAAAGCTAAACTTGCAAGAAGAGCGGCTTTTGCCGCAGCATCAAAGCCTTCAATGTCGGCAGTTGGATCGGCTTCGGCATAACCTAGAGTTTGTGCCTCTTTCAGAACATCGGCAAATTCTCGGCCTTCTTCGTGCATCTTAGTTAAAATATAATTTGTTGTTCCATTAACAATGCCCATAACACGTGTAATTTGATCTCCCGCTAAAGACTCGCGCATCGAGCGGATAATAGGAATCGCCCCAGCAACGGCGGCTTCGTAATACAAATCAACTTTCGCTGCATCGGCAGCATTAAAAAGTTCGTGTCCATGCGTTGCTAGTAAGGCTTTGTTCGCTGTTATCACTGATTTCTTATTTTTAATCGCTTCTAAGATCAATGTTCGCGCCGGCTCAATTCCACCCATTACCTCAATAACAATATTAATTTCGGGATCGGTCACAATTGAGTGCAAATCGCTCGTAATCATTGTTGCATCTATGCCCTCACGTGGGGCATTGCTGCGCACACCAACTCTTTTCAATTCCAACAGTGCACCTGATCTATCCGAGAGTTCTTGGCGATCTGATTGCAGCAGGCGGGCGACTTGACTGCCGACAACACCTGCGCCAAGCATGCCAATTGAGATAGTTTTTAAACCTGCGTCCATACGGGTTATTCTTTCACAGATGAGAGTTACGGCGTTAAATATCTAATCCCAGTAAATCAGCCTCGCTCTCTCGGCGCACAATAATGCGGGCTTTGCCATTATTGACTGCAACAACAGGCGGTCGCGGAACATGATTGTAATTACTCGCCATACTTCGACCATATGCACCAGTTGCGGGGGTTGCCAATAAGTCACCTGGTGAAATATCACTAGCTAAATCAATGTCGCGAATCAGAATATCGCCAGTTTCGCAGTGTTTTCCAACTAATCGAGAAGAAATCAGATCAGCACTACTGGTGCGACTTGCCAGTACTGCAGTGTATTCGGCGCTATAGAGTGCCGGCCGAATATTTTCACTCATTCCACCATCAACCGATATGTATCGACGATTGTCACCATTTTCTAGAAGTACATCTTTAATTGTGCCAACCTCATATAGCGTAAACATTGTTGGGCCAACAATTGCTCTACCTGGCTCGATTGAGATCTGAGGTACTTTTAATTTATGGATTGCGCAATTCTTAACAACTGCGGCTGCAAGGGCCTTCATTACAACTGATGGCTCTAACTCTTCATCTCCTGGCAGATAATGAATCCCGTAGCCTCCGCCTAGATCTAGTTCGGCAAGTTCAACACCATAGGCATCTCTATATGAACCTAGAAGTGCGATAAGTCGCTCGGCACTGATTTCAAATGAATCTGTATCTAAAATTTGAGAGCCTATGTGCGCGTGAAGACCTCTGAGCTCAATTGAGGGATATTTATGGACCGCTTCTATCGCACTCCATGCCGCGCCGCTTGCAATTGAAAAGCCGAATTTCACATCCTCATGGGCGGTGGCAATAAATTCATGAGTGTGAGCCTCTATGCCTGGAGTTAAGCGAAGTAATACTTTCTGAATTTTCCCATGCTTGCCTGCTGCTGTGGCGACTCTTTCGATTTCAACCAGTGAGTCAACCACAATGCTTCCTACACCAACAGAAACTGCCCTATCGATTTCAGTTAATGATTTGTTGTTACCATGAACTTGAATGAGTGAGGGATCAATCGCCCCCGCTAATGCAACTGCAAGTTCCCCACCCGTGCACACATCGATTCCAATTCCGATATCTTTAATCCAGCGTGCAACTTCTGTGCAGATAAATGCCTTGGCCGCGTAGTACACCGTGCCTGCGTCGTTTCCAAAGGCTTTCTTTAATTCATGATCCCAATGTCTTGCACGAAGACGAAAATCGGTCTCATCCATAATAAATACTGGAGTACCAAACTCTTGTGCTAAATCAATTGCGGTGATGCCAGAGATTGAAAGCTCATCGCCTAAAGAAACACTAGAGGACCACATAACTACATCCTCTCCGGTGCGCTTACACCCAACAGATCTAAACCATTGGCTATTACTATTTTTGTTGATGTACACAGTAGTAGCCGCGCCGTATGCAGCGCAGTCGGGTTTTCTTCGCCCATCGGAAGTACACGACAATCGGCGTAAAAACCATGATATGTGCCGGCTAGATCCTCAAGGTAACGCGCGATGCGATGAGGCTGGCGCAGTTGTGCCGCAACTGCCACTACGCGCGGAAATTCAGCGAGTTTTCCAAGTAGTTCATTTTCTCGATCATGGTTTAACTGCGATGAATCAAACTCCTCTAAATTTACATTGATATTTAATTCGGCGGCATTTCGTAACACCGCCGCGATTCGCGCGTGGGCATACTGCACGTAGTAAACAGGATTCTCATTTGTATTTCGTCTTAGGATATCGACATCCATAACCATTGGCGTGTCAACGGGATACCTAATCAACGTATACCGAGCTGCATCAACACCAACTTTTTCTACTAACTCTTCTAAGGTAATTATTGTGCCGGCGCGTTTGGAGAGCTTTACCTCTTGGCCGCCCTCCATAATCTTTACTAACTGGCCAATTAAGACATGAATGTTGTATTCGGGATCATCACCGGCACATGCGGCAATCGCCTTTAACCGACCAATATATCCATGGTGGTCAGCGCCTAACATATAAATACAGATATCAAAGCCCCGCTCGCGCTTGTTAATATAGTAAGCAGTGTCGGATGAAAAGTATGAAAACGAACCATCGGACTTTGTTAGTACCCGATCCTTGTCATCGCCAAAGTCAGTTGTACGCAACCAGATCGCACCCTCTTCCTCAAAGACATGACCTTGGGCTCGTAGTTTTTCTATTCCATGCTCGACTGCGCCTTGGGCGTGAAGAGAGCGTTCAGAAAACCAGATATCAAAGTGCGTTCCTAAAATATCCAGAACTCGTTGCTGATCTTTTAACTGAAGTTCATAAGCGGCTTCACGAAAGGCCTCTCGCCGTTGGCCTTCAGGAAGTGAAATCAATGCAGGGTTCTTGGCAATAACCGCTTTGGCAAGATCGCCAATATATTCACCTTTATATCCATCATCTGGAATTGGCTGGCCCAGAGCAGCGGCTTCAACAGATGCGCCAAATAAATCCATCTGATTTCCACGATCATTTATATAGAACTCGCGCGTGACATCGGCACCCGCCGCGCTAAGAACTCGGCCGAGTGCATCTCCCACCGCCGCCCACCGCGTGTGCCCTAAGTGCAAAGGTCCTGTTGGATTGGCGCTTATAAACTCAAGGTTTATGCGTATCCCAGCAAGCTCATCTCCATGTCCAAAGCGTGAGCCAGCGGTGATAATCGTGGATACAAGTTCGGCTTGATTAGCGCGATTGAGTGTGATGTTAATAAATCCTGGCCCTGCAACTTCTAACTCAGAAATTCCATTAGTGCCTGTCAAGTGATTACAAATAATCTGGGCAATTTCACGTGGATTCATTCCCACAGCTTTAGCAAGTTGTAGGGCAATTGATGTGGCGTAATCGCCATGATCTCGGTTCTTGGGCCGCTCTAACACGATAGTTGTAGGTGCCTCACATGAGATTTCTCCTGAGGCGATTGCTCGATCAATGGCCGATTTGATGGCCGATTCGAGTTCTTGCACCTGTGATGACATCTGCCAAGGTTACCGTCAGAGGCTTAATCCACGTGACTTAATAGTTGGTGTATGCGTGAAATTTCATAGATTTCCCTAGTGACCTTTCCGGTAATTTCAACTACCGTGGGCCTACAGATTCACTCTCCTCATCTGGGCAGAACTCCTTTGCCCTGGGGTGTCTCTCTTTTCGAAAGGTGTTTCATATATGACAAAGCGCCGCCTCGCGATTACTGCAGCTCTTGCTGCCGTTGCAATCGCACTCACAGGTTGCTCAAAAGCTGAAGAAGCGAAAGAAAGCTTCGTCGGAGTAATCCTTCCAGATGCAGCATCATCTAACCGTTGGGAAACTGCTGACCGCGGATTCCTACAGGCAGCATTTGATGCAGCTGGAGTTACAGTTGATATTCAAAATGCAAACGGCGACGTAGCTGCATTCGCAACTATTGCAGACCAGATGCTTACAGCTGGTGCAAAGGTTCTCATTCTTGTAAACCTAGATTCAGATTCAGCTAAAGCTGTTCAGGATAAGGCCGCTGCACAAGGTGTTAAGACGATTGACTATGACCGTCTAACGCTCAATGGTTCAGCTTCATACTACGTTTCATTTGATAATGAAGCAGTTGGCCGCTTACAAGGTGAAGGCATCAAGGCATGTCTCGATGCAGCCGGAAAAATGAAGGCAAATATCGTGTACTTAAACGGTTCACCAACTGATAACAACGCAACTCTTTTCAAGGCTGGTTATGACTCAGTGCTACGTCCTTTGATCGATTCAAAGGCCTACACACTTGTCGATGACACAGCTGTCCCAGATTGGGATAACGCAAAAGGTGGAGTTATTTTCGAACAGCAACTTTCAAAGGCTGGCGGAAAGCTCGATGCCGTTGTTTCAGCTAATGAAGGTCTTGGACTTGCAGCGATTGCAGTTCTTAAGAAGAACAAGCTCAATGGCAAGGTCTGTGTATCTGGACAAGATGCAACTGTCGATGGATTGCGCGCAATCCTTTCAGGTGACATGTCAAATACTGTATACAAGGCAGTCAAGCAGGAGGCCGAAGCTGCAGCAGCACTTGCTATCGCTCTGCTAAATGGCGAAGAGGCAACAACTGCTACTGGCTCTGTAAATAATGGAACTGTAGACGTGCCTTCAGTTCTCTTAGTACCAGTTGGAATCACAAAGGCTAACGTTAGTGCGGTCATCGCCGATGGATTCCAGACTCGTGAAGCCGTTTGTGCCGATATCGAGGAGCTCTGCGTAGCTAACGGATTGTAAACTCCGTAACTGCTAGGCAGTAAAGAACAATGGTTGCGGCTTGGGGTAAATACCCTGAGCCGCAACTTCTTTACTATGTTTTTAACCAAATTAATCAAAGAGATATAAAGAATTGTAGGTAGTTTAATGAGCACACCAATTCTCTCCCTTCGCGGAGTAAATAAATCCTTTGGACCAGTCCACGTTCTTCGCGACGTTGACTTTGATATCGCAGCGGGTAAAGTGACCGCTCTTGTTGGAGACAATGGCGCTGGAAAAAGCACACTTATTAAATGTATCGCCGGAATTTATACTCCAGACCACGGTGACTTTCTCTTTGAAGGCAATAAAGTTGATATCACAGGCCCTCGAGATGCCACCGCCCTAGGGATTGAGATTGTCTATCAAGATTTAGCGCTCTGTGATAATTTGGACATTGTTCACAATATGTTTTTAGGGCGTGAAAAAAAACGTGGCCCGGTTTTAGATGAGACTGCCATGGAATCTCTTGCGCGTAAGACTTTAGATGGTTTGAGTGTGCGCACTGTTAAATCAATTCGCCAGACGGTTGCATCTCTTTCAGGTGGTCAACGCCAGACAGTTGCAATCGCCCGCGCGGTTTTATGGAATAGCAAGATCGTAATTTTGGATGAACCAACGGCCGCTCTTGGCGTTGCCCAGACCGAGCAAGTATTAAATCTTGTACGTCGCCTAGCCGATAATGGTTTAGCTGTTGTATTAATTAGCCACAATTTAAATGATGTTTTTGAGGTCGCCGATAATATCGCCGCGCTTTATTTAGGCCAGATGGCGGCTCAGATTGATAAAAACGAGGTTATACCGCGGCAAGTTATTGAGTTGATCACGACAGGAAAGTCTGCTGGCGTAGAGAGTGCAGGTGTTAAGAAATGAGTTCTCCAACTTCTGCCGGTACTTCAACTGCCGAGACTTCAATTGCTAGTGCAACGTTAAAAGGAGCCATGCACGACTACTGGTCCAGAATAAAGGCCGGAGATATAGGTTCATTACCGGCGGTGCTTGGTCTTGTTGCTCTTTGTATTGTCTTTGGATCAATGTCGAGCGTTTTTTTAACTCCTGGAAACTTTGCAAATTTATTAACGCAGGCAGCGGCAGTAATTGTTATTGCCATGGGTCTGGTATTTGTACTTCTCCTTGGAGAGATAGATCTATCGGCTGGTTATACGGCAGGTGTGACGGGTGCGGTTCTGGTCATTCTGATTACTAATCATGATGTGCCATGGTATGCGGCGTTGCTTGCAGCGATTTTTGTCGGTGTTTTCCTAGGTTTTGGCCTTGGTACTTTAGTTGCCCGACTCGGAATTCCATCCTTCGTTGTGACTCTTGCCGCCTTCTTGGCTTTCCAAGGAATCCTGCTTTTACTAGCCGGCGAAGGTGGCACTATCCGTGTCGAAGATAAAACTATTTTGGCCGTTGAGAACTCAAATCTCACACCGACGCTAAGTTGGATTTTCTTTATCTCCGTCTCAATTATTTATATTCTGACCGGCCTTAACCGAATGAATCGTCGGCGAAAAGCTGGTTTAAAATCCGAGCTTATTAATCTCTGGATATTAAAGACCGCTGGACTCTTAATCATTACTGGAATTGCAGTCTTTGCGCTCAACGTTGAGCGCAGCAATAACCCAGACTTAGTAAGCCTCAAGGGCATTCCATATGTCGTTCCAGTAATTCTATTAATTCTAGTTATCGGAACTTTTGTGCTTAGTCGCACTGCCTTTGGCCGACATATTTACGCAGTTGGTGGAAATGCCGAAGCTGCACGTCGTGCCGGCATTAACGTTAAGCGAGTTCGAATCGCAGCTTTCATGATCTGCTCGGGTCTCTCTGCAATCGCCGGAATGATCTTTGCATCTCGTCAAAACTCGGTATCTCCAACAACGGGTGGAAGTTCAACACTTCTTTACGCAGTTGGCGCAGCGGTCATCGGAGGCACCTCGTTATTCGGCGGAAAAGGAAAGATGCGCGATGCAATCCTTGGTGGTCTCGTCGTTGCCGTGATAGATAACGGCATGGGTCTATTGGGTTATGCCGCGGGAATCAAGTTCATTGTTACCGGTCTGGTCCTCTTGATCTCGGCAGGAGTTGATGCGATTTCACGAAGGGGCGCAAGCGTTTAGCTAAAGCTAAACACAACAAACTAGTTAGCTCTGAACGCCCATTAAGTGCTCGAGTGCTAACTGGTCAATGGCTTCGTATCCATATCCACGTGTTCCTGCAGCCTCGACATCTAATGAATCGTCGGCGAGATCTCTCCATGTTTGGCCGCTGCCAAGAGTTGGCTCGCTCAACCCCGGGATATTTGATTCGGCCATGGCCGCAATAACTCGTGGATCGGCACGGAATGCGAGCGCACGCTCTTTGAGCGCCAAGTATGTCCGCATATTTGCCGTTGCTGATTCCCAGACACCTTTATCACTTTCGGTGCGGGCAGGCTTATAGTCAAAGTGCTTCGGTCCGTCGTATTTATATCGCTCAAGTAAATCAACTAAGAAGAATGCCGATTTTAAATCACCATGTCCAAAGACTAAATCTTGATCAAACTTTGGACCATGCTGGCCATTTAAATCAATATGAAAGAGTTTTTTCTGCCATAACGCCTGTGCAATTCCATGAACGAAGTTAAGTCCTGCCATCTGTTCGTGACCAACCTCGGGATTTAAACCAACGAGCTCTGGTCGATCCAAGGTATAAATAAATGCGAGGGCGTGTCCAATAGTTGGCAAGAAGATATCTCCACGGGGCTCATTTGGTTTTGGTTCAATTGCAAATTTAATGTCATAGCCATTGTCGGTTACGAACTCCCCTAAAGTATTAAAGGCTTCGCGAAAACGATCGAGTGCAACATAGGCATCCTTTGCGCCATCGGATTCAGCGCCTTCTCGTCCGCCCCAGCAGACATATGTTTTGGCACCAAGTTCGACGGCAAGTTCAATATTTTTCATTACTTTACGTAGTGCAAAGCGGCGAATATCTCTATCATTTGAAGTAAATGCCCCATCCTTAAAGACTGGATGAGTAAAGAGATTTGTTGTAGCCATCGGTACTTTCATACCGGTTTCATCCAGCGCCTTCTTAAAGCGATCGATATGGGTACGTCGTGCGCCCTCATCACTTCCGAAGGGGATTAGATCATCATCATGGAAAGTCACGCCATGAGCGCCTCTTGCCGCTAACTCATTAACCGTACGAACCGGATCCAAAGGGCCGCGGGTTGCATCGCCGAAGGGGTCGCGCGCCTGCCAACCAACGGTCCAAAGTCCGAAGGTGAACTTGTCTGCAGGTGTGGGTGTTAGTGACATCGATTCGTGCCTTTCGATTTCGCGCGCAATGGCTGGGTTTGGTACATCGCTAACTTACCTCTAATCTTGGAACCTATCCATTCAAGGGCACTAGCGGCTTTTGTGTGGGTTTAGCGGGAGTGGTGAAATGGCAGACACGCAGGTCTTAGGAACCTGTGTCTTCGGACGTGAGGGTTCAAGTCCCTTCTCCCGCACACTTATTTTTTAATTGCCTACTAGGTTGAAATCTATGGCTAAACAATCAGTAGCAAAAACTAAAAAACTGACCGCCGAGGCCAAGCGATCTGGTGCTGCGCGTCGAGCTGAGAAGAAATTGCGAGATGAATTAAGCACAACAAAAAATGATCCTGCAATAGAGAGATACGAAGCGGTAGATGGAGATTGGCGCGAAATGGGTTTAGCGGCGCCAGCCAGACGTGCACTTATCGATGATGGTTTATTTACGTTGAGATGAAAAAGGCCGATCTCTCCTTCAGGAAGTAATCTTCTAACCACTCTTAACTGAGTCGGGCGATCATCGCCTTCATCTGCTTGATTTCTGCACTTTGGCCATCGCGAATAGCGGTTGCCAATGCGAGGAGCTCAGCATCCTTGGATACCGTTAGCACCAACTCTTGAGCTTCAAGCCGCCGATCGCACGAAAATCAGCGTGACCGCCGAGGCAACTGGAGTCGAATATCCAATTCGCGTGACGGAGGCTCTCACCCGCATAACACCCGGATAAGTGGATGGGCAACTCGCGGGATCCCATTGGGGTACCAGTGTCACACCCCGCGGGTCTTTCATTGGCGCCGGTGTTACTTGCAAGAACGTAGTTATATCCTGACAACTTGGTTCGGTAGAAGCTGGCGAGCGTACGGCTCGCGCAACTTCGATCTGCTCATTGACAATCTGTGTTGCGGTCGCAATCGTGGTATTCATACCATTGACCTTAACTGGGCTAATCGTCAGTGCAATGTAGGAGATAAGCAGCACTCCAAGAAGAAACATCGAAACCACAATCTGGATTACACCAAACCAACGCTTGGAAATACGCACTTCTCCGCTGGCTGGTTTTAATTGGTTGGCCTTCATCTCTTCACCTGCCCTACTTATTCGCTACTGCTTGATGAACCGCTCCCATTGTGAAGTCACTGTGGGTGTACCTTACAGTTAAACTTTACAACTTGTAAAGAGATTTTGTAAAGAAATTTTCTGGTAACAGTAAATGAACTCATGCCGACCTACAGGTAAATTACTTAATGAGCCTTGAAATTGCGAATATCAGAGCTTAGATCCCAGAATTGTGTTCGATTCTGCCTTGGATGCTACTGCGGCAGCAGAGAGAGCTTGCTCGTAAGCGTCAATTGCCCGCTCCTGTAAACCCATCTCCACAAAGACCCTGGCAACCTCTCCCCAATATATGGCCACTTCCTTCGAAGGCTCCATATCAACTGCATGGTGTAGTGCGCGTTCTAATTGAATTTGCGACTCTTCAACCATGCCTAACTTAAAGAGGACCTTTGCCTCAAGGCAGAGCAACCTAGCCCTTGGACCAGGAACATCTTCTGGTAACTCAGTTAAGCCTTTCCGAACAAACATCAAGGCAGTGGAGGGATTGTCTCGGAGTAGTTCTACCTCAGAAAGAGTTAGACAGGCATAGGCTGCAGGGACAGGATTGTTCTGTGCGGCTAAATCAAGGTAGGCGACTTCGGCGAGATTGCGAATCCGAACCAAATCCGGATTAGGCAGTTCTAGTAGAATCCTTGCAGCGATGTTATTTAGTTTCGGCGACACGTCATTGAGTTCGGCCAACTTGGACCAATGCAACGCATTTGTGATGTGGTTAAGGGCCAGAGTTAAGTCACCGTGGCTCTCTGCCAGCATGGATGCTTGCCACTGTGACTGAACAATCGCCTTAGGCGATTTGCATTTCTCGGCCAGTTCCAGAGCCTGTTTAACTAATTCAGATGCTCGCTGAGTGTCGCCGCGGTGGTAGTGACAACTTGCTACGCGGCAGAGCAGTTCAACGACCTCTGTTTCAGGCCAAGCGGTTGCAAACTCCCGCAGTATTTCCTCACCTCTCTGAGCCCCTATCCCGAGATTTCCAGATCGAAAGCAGAATCCAACAATTTCATTTCCGATACGGACGCGGAGATCCGGAGCCGCTTGGGGATGATCATCAAAGAGGCGTTCAAGTTCATCCAGAACGCCCTCAACTTCACCTTGTCGAATCCGAACCTGGAGGAGCACCACCGAGGC
The DNA here is from genome assembly GCA_030649935.1 of Candidatus Planktophila sp. GTDB lineage: Bacteria > Actinomycetota > Actinomycetes > Nanopelagicales > Nanopelagicaceae > Planktophila. Next base: position 7,809 of record JAUSFN010000016.1, on the reverse strand, counting down.
GGCCAGTCTGGCGCCATTAACGTCTCTACTCGATTCAATAGTTCGTCTGGCGTAATCTTCGGCATCATCCAGATTGCCAGAACTCAGGGCTACTTGAGCCACATTTAAAGTCCAGCCAACCTCTTGATCTCCCTGATCAATGATCAACTCTCCGACCGAGACACCCAAACGAGAAGCAAGCTGGCCGACCAATTCCGGCTTTGGCTTTCTCTTTCCAGCTTCTAAGAGTGAAATATAACTGGCCGCTGAAATACCATCGGCTAACTCAGCTTGGGTTCGACCAGTCGCCTCGCGCAGATTTCTTAACCTAGTGCCAAAATCCATTGGGCTTCCTTTTCTCTTTGGTTTGGTATATCTTACAATCAAACTTTACAAATTGTGAAGTCTATTAGGGAGAATGAATTGTGAAGAAGATAATTGCCGTAATCCTGACCGTTTCGTTCTTGGCCGTAATGCCTGCACAGGCAGCTAACCCAGATCGCAAAGTTGTGACAACTAATTCCCCTGGTGGCGGACAGTGGTGCTGCGACGCTATTCCGGCCTGAGCATTTCACCGCGCAACTATTTTTGAAGGGGAAGGCTCTACATGTTGATAGGTGGGTCGTTTATTGGGCAAGAAACCTTTGTCGCGCGCAGCAAAGGTTTCTTGCCTGCAAATTCACCCACGCCTTGGTTATTAACTAAAGGTCTCATAACAACTTCTAATACAATGTTGAGCCCGGTACTGAGTAGATCATCACTCAGATGGACCCGTGGAATCATGTCAATTTGCCCGCCTAGACCTAGTCGAAGAATCAATTGATAATGCCCGCGTAGCCGGTTGAGTTTTTGCTCCTTGCTTTTTGGTCAGCAGGCGCTGCTGCTACCAGATTTCATTGAGTAGCTCTAGTCCATCTGCGCTGTCCTTCCCCTCTCGAAAGGTGTTTCAGATATGGCAAAGCGCCGCCTCGCGATTACTGCAGTTTTTGCTGCAGTTGCACTGGTACTTGCAGGTTGCTCAAAAGCCGATAAAACTGCAGAAGATTTCGTCGGGGTTATTCTTCCCGATGCAGAATCATCACCGCGTTGGGAAACTGCCGATCGCAAATTCCTCCAGGCAGCATTTGATGCAGCTGCAGTTAAAGCAGATATTCAAAATGCAAATGGCGACAGAGTCGCCTTTGCAACGATTGCAGATCAAATGATGGCAGCTGGTGCAAAAGTTCTAATCTTGGTAAACCTAGATTCAGAATCAGCTAAGGCGGTGCAGGACAAAGCTGCAGTACAGGGTGTGAAGACAATCGATTATGACCGGCTAACCCTTAATGGTTCTGCTTCATACTACGTTTCATTTGATAGCCAAGTAGCTGGACGTCTGCAGGGTGAGGGCATCAAAGCTTGTCTAGATGCTGCAGGAAAGACACAGGCGCGTATTGTTTTCTTGAACGGTGCACCAACTGATAATAATGCAACACTCTTCAAGACTGGCTATGAATCAGTATTACGTCCTTTGATTGATTCAAAGAGATACACACTTGTCGATGACCAGGCTGTCCCAGATTGGGATAGAGGTAAGGCTGGAGCTATTTTTGAAGAGCAGTTATTAAAGGCGGGCGGAAAGCTCGATGCAGTTGTTGCAGCTAATGAAGGTCTTGGACTTGCCGCAGTTGAAGTTCTTAAGAAGAACAAGTTAAATGGCACAGTCTGTGTATCTGGACAAGGTGCAACTATTGATGGATTGCGTGCAATTCTTAGAGGTGATCTTACCGGCACTGTTTATAAGGCAATTAAGGCAGAAGCAGAGGCAGCAGCAGCTTTATCAGTCGCACTGCTAAAGGGCTCGGTGCCGACCAATATTACAGGTTCTGTATATAACGGAACAATAAATGTGCCTTCAGTTCTCTTGCTACCAGTGGCAATCACAAAGGCAAACGTCAAGGACGTCATCGCAGATGGTTTCCAGACACGGGAGGCGGTGTGTACCGGCATTGAATATCTATGCACAGCTTACGGAATTTAATTCTTACCAAATCGTCCAACCTCTTTGGCAAGACGTACGAGATCTTCCTGGATCGTGACATCGCATTGAATCGCAGAAATCTTTGGATCGGTCTTAGAAATTTCTTCCACGACTTCATTAAGAAGTTCTATGCGCCGACTAGAGATAATGACTTCTGCTCCAGCATCAAGTAAGGCATCGGTAAACTGACGACCTAAGCCATCGCCGCACCCGCAAGACGTGCGCTGATCGATGATGGCTTATTTACGGTGAGCGATCTTCGCAAAACTTCACTGGCCGTACTGAAAGAGCTCTACGGCATAGGACCAAATGCAATTAGAGTTTTAGTTGCGGAGATGAAAAAAGCCGATCTCTCCTTTAGAAAATGAGACTAGCAAATCGGCTCAATATTTAACTTAATCTTCCTAATTTGTACCGCAAGCACATTCGTTTTTAGCTTCCGACTTAGCTTCGTCGCTTGAACAGCATTGGCCACCATCAGCAGAACATGCACATGTGCTTTCAATTACTTCAATCTTTACGTCAGTCATTCTCTTCTCCTCATGAGTGGCTTTCGGTGAATTTATTAAGTTCAGGATACTCCAATTGATTGGAGAGGCCAATTAAAGGCGATATTTGAGATGAGCCTCACATGCGGAATGAGTGCCTGCGGCGTGAAATGAATCACGAGAGATCGAAAGTAAAGACAGCTCCCGCACATAAATATGAGGAATTAAATTCCGTTAGCTCTGCAGAGTTCCTCAATGCCGGCACAGATATCTTCTCTCTTTTGATAGCCATCTGCGATGACATCCTTAACATTGACCTTTGTAATTGCAACTGGTACTAAGAGAACTGAAGGCACATTAATTCTTCCGTTATTTACAGAACCTGTAACTTTGGTTGGAGTCGCTCCCATAAGTAGTGCCATTGCTAAATCTGCTGCCGCCTCTGCCTCTTCCCTGACCGCCTTGTAAACAGTGTTGGAAAAATCACCTTTAAGAATTCCCCGCAATCCTTCAATTCTTGCACCTTGCCCTGATACACAGACTGTGCCATTGAGCTTGTTCTTCTTAAGTACTTCAATTGCGGCAAGTCCAAGACCTTCGGCGGCTGCGACTACCGCATCGAGTTTTCCGCCGGCCTTAGATAGTTGTTGTTCGAAAATAGCTCCAGCTTTAACCGGATCCCAATTTGGAACATCTGCGGAATCAACGAGCGTGTAGTTCCCTGCATCGATCAAAGGACGTAGCACTGAGTCATAACCAGCCTTGAAAAGCGTTGCTTTGTAATCAGTTGGTGAACCGTTCAAATACACGATACGAGCAGTTGTCTTTCCTGCAGCATCTAGACAGGCCTTAATACCCTCACCCTGCAATTCGCCAACCCTTAGGTTATCAAATGAAACGTAGTATGAAGCTGAGCCATTGAGTGTTAGACGGTCATAGTCAATCGTCTTAACGCCTTGGACAGCTGCCTTATCCTGAACAGCCTTAGCGGATTCTGATTCTAAGTTTGCAAGGATCAGAACAGTTGCACCCGCTGCCATCATCTGGTCTGCAATGGTTGCGAATGCAGTTACGTCGCCGTTTGCATTCTGAATATCGACTTTGACTCCAGCTGCATCAAATGCTGCCTGTAGGAATCTGCGATCAGCTGTTTCCCAACGCGGCAATATTGTGTCGGGAAGAATCACTCCGACTAAGCCCTCTGTGTGCTCTCCGATATTCAACATTCCTGCCGTCTTGTCAAGAGTTGAGCAACCTGATAGGGCAATTGCAACTGCAGCAAAAGCTGCAGTAATCACAAGGCGGCGCTTTGTCATCTGTGGAAAACCTTTCGATAGGGGAAGTGCACCCCATCGGCAAGATTTTCCTGCTTAGATAAGGAAACATTCGATATCAAAGGGTAGTAGAGATGGCGCGATTAAATCCGCTAATTATTAAACTGCCTTGATTGGAGAGATATTTTGAGTGCTGCTACTGTGGTGACACTCACTGAAAACAACTTTGTAAGAATTTCTCCTACATGTCAATGCGTCATCTTCGCTAAAAATTTCCCAATCTCTACAAGAGTCAACACCTGCGCGCTGGGCACTGCTTCCAGTGCAGCTAGAGGCATGCTTGGTGCAAGTGCGTCATGTGGGGTCTGCACCACTGCCGCTCCACCATGGCGATGGATTGCCGCCAATCCACGCGCCCCGTCTTGCAACATGCCCGTCAGCACAATGCCAGTTACATTTGCACCGTATGTCTCTGCAGCACTGTCAAAGAGCACATTAATTGACGGGCGAGCATTATCTTCTGGTTCATCCATTGAGTAGGCAAAATGATCACCTTCGATCAACAAATGGTAGTTAGGTGGGGCTATATATACTCGACCGGCCAGAATGGGCTCTTTGTCTACTGGAAACCCAATGGGTAGTACGCAATTAGTATCAAGTAGTGGCAGCAAGTTGCCACTCTCCTCCTTGTCGCGGTGGAGAACGATAATCAGGGCTGAGGAAAAATCCTCAAGTAATCCAGGTAACAACACACGTAGCGCCTCAAGAGCGCCCAACGATGCGCCCATCACAACCAGATGTAGTGACATTAGATCATCCGCTGGAAAATTTTTTCTCGACCATCCAGAGTTCGATAATGTGATTCATGCGGTGTGAGTCGCATGGTTTCCTGCCTCCCCAAGACCAATACTCCGCCTTCCGCCAGACTCTGATAAAACAGGCGATGGGCGCGCTCCTGCAAACGGGCGTTAAAGTAAATCAACACGTTGCGGCAGAGAATCAAGTTGAACTCATTAAATGAGGCATCGGTAACAAGGTTGTGTCGGGCCCAGACAATATTCTTCGAGAGATCTTTACGCATCACCACGTGGCCATGACCAGCGTGGTAGTACTCAGAAAATGCCGCTTTACCACCTGCGGCTTGGTAGTTCTCAGTGTATCCCTTCATGAGACCCAACCCATAGATGCCCTCCTTGGCTCTTTCAAGTACCGCTTGATCAAGGTCGGTAGCATAGATACGGGTGCGACCAAGTAAATCCTCTTCATGTAATAAAATGGCAATGGAATACACCTCTTCGCCGCTGGCGCAACCAGCGTGCCAGATACGTAACGAGGGCTGCTCTTTCAACAGCGGTACGACCGTAGCGCGAAATGCCCGATACAATCCGGGATCGCGGAACATTGAAGTGACGTTTACGCTTACTTGATCAAGAAAGCGTTGCATGCAGTCCGAATCTCGCAATATTTTTTCTTGCAAGGAAGAGATTGATAATAACTTTTCCAGCTCATCGCAGCGTCGAATACGCCGCTTCAATGAAGTAGGAGCATAATCGCGGAAGTCATAACCCCAACGCTGATAAACCGCTTCTGTTAATAACAAAACTTCGATGTCTTCTATCTCGATAGCCACACCTGCATCAATGAGGTGAGTTGACCAATATTGACTGGCTTACTTAAGTAATCCGAGGCGCCTGCCTCAAGACATTTTTCTCGATCGCCGACCATGGCCTTGCCAGTCAGAGCGATGATTGGCAACTTCTTAAATTTCCCTAACCTACGAATCTCGCGCATAGTTTCATACCCGTCCATGCCGGGCATCATGATGTCCATGAGCACCAAATCTATGTCAGGTACTCTCTTCAGGAGATCAATAGCAGTAGCACCGCTCTCCGCCGACAACACAACAACGCCTCTGCGCTCTAGCGCGGCGGAGAGTGCGGAGATATTGTTCGCATCATCATCCACAATTAATACTTTTTTGTCATTAAGATTGTTCGAGGCCCACTGAAGTTGCTGGAGCATTTTTCGCTTCTCTTCAGGTAGCCGCGATACGACGCGGTGCAAGAAGAGCGCAGACTGGTCAAGCAGACGCTCAAGCGATTCAGCGTTTTTTATTACGCTGGAATTGGCGAGTTTACCAAGTGTGACTCGCTCGGTTTCGGTTAGCGGCTCACCACTAAATATGACAATTGGTATGCCTGCCAGCAATTTATCCTTGCGCAGCGCAGCTATGAAATCGATGCCACTCATATCAGAGAGCTTCTTTGCAACCACCACGCAATCAAAGGGGTTTTTACTCATGGCAACTAGTCCCGCCTTGCCCGAAGCGACATGGTTGATTGTAATGTCGCCGCCTCCGAGCAGGTCGGAAATTTGTGCATCCAGATCCTTATCGGCAGCCACTAATAGTAGGTTTTTCATTGGTCGATCGAGGTAGGCATTCATAGTATCCATTGCCGTGGCGAGCTGATCGCGGCTCACCGGCTTGGTGAGATATTGGAGGACGCCCTGCGAAAGACCTCGCAGTGGGTCGTCCTCGACGGAAATAATATCCACCGGAATATGGCGCAATTCAGAATCTCTTTTGAGGATGTCCAGAATTGTCCATCCATCCAAATCTGGAATATGGATGTCAAGGGTAATAGCATCGGGTTTGTGACTGCGCGCCAATTCCAAGGCCTGCATACCGCGGATTGCAACAATGCCCTTAAATCCCTTCTCCCGTGCCAAGTAGAGCAAAATTTTGGCGAATATCGGATCGTCCTCAATGATTAGTAGAACGCGATCGCCTTCCTTAATCGTGGCGCGATCATCTACAACTTCCAATTCGCGCGGCACCCGAAGCGGCCACTCTGAAGCGGTTAATTTCAATGAATCGTCAGCGCTAACTGGTTTGGATAGCTGTTCGCTAGGTAGTGATTGCCGGTTCTCGCGAACCTGCGCTGGACTCTCATTATTTAAGCTCTTCTGTGGCACATAAAGTGCGAATGCGCTGCCCTGCTGAAGAGTACTGCGCACTAGTTTGAATTCGCCACCCAGCAGCCGAGCAATTTCACGGCTGATCGAGAGCCCTAAACCTGTACCACCATACTGACGGGCAGTTCCACCATCGCCCTGCTGGAAGGCCTCAAAGATAATGAACTGTTTATCAGCTGAAATGCCGATGCCAGTATCCTCGACGGTGAAGGCGAAGACTTCAGATGCCTGATTAAGGCTTTTGTTCTCTGCGCTCCAACCAGAGGTGGCTCGATCCACGCGCAACGAGACCTGCCCCTTCTCGGTAAATTTGAAGGCGTTGGAGAGCATGTTCTTCATCACTTGCATCAACCGCATCTCATCGGTGATGATGGCCGCAGGCAGGTCACCTGCAAGGCTTACTTCGAAGCCGAGTTTTCTACTTTCTGCTACATGGCTGAAAGCGCTCTCAATCTGCTCATGCAGCCGAGCAAAAGGAAGCTCTGAAAGATCTAGCGAGGCCCTACCAGATTCGATCTTGGATAGGTCGAGAATCTCGTTGATCAATGAGAGCAGATCATTGCCCGAGGTGTGAATTAAAGATGCGAACTCCACCTCATTCGAGTCAAGATGATTATTTATGTTCTCGGCAAGAAGTCCGGAGAGAATCAGCAAATTATTCAGTGGTGTTCGCAACTCATGCGACATATTAGAAAGAAACTCGGATTTATATTTGGAAGTAAGCTCTAATTGCAACGCTTTTTCTCTCACTAAGATGGCGATTCGAAAGCTTTCATTCAAAGCCGTCGCTAACGAATTGGAAAAATTCTGGACTAGCTTTTCTTCATCCTCGCTAAAAGGTAGGCCATTTAATTTTTCACTTAAGTAAATCCGTCCATATATTCGATTCTCAAATGAAATTGGCACAGCGAGCAGTGATTTCATGGATGGGTGGTGGGGCGGGAAGCCAGCGCTGCGTGAATCTTTGCTCATATCTTCAAGTCGAATGGTGGCATTCTCTCGAATCACTGCACCGAGCAGACCCTTACCTTCTGGCAGACTGCCAATAGAATTAACTATTTCCGGAGTGATG
>JAUSFN010000009.1 GCA_030649935.1 Candidatus Planktophila sp. | reverse complement strand
GCGCCGCAGAGATGGACAAAGTAAGTCGATGAGAACCGGGTGAAACTTTTTCTGAGTTTTTATTCGAAACAGCGACTCTAAAATATGCTGAAACGGATTTAGTAACTTTGTTTTTAAATAGAAGTTCTGCCACCTCGTACCCCGTTGCACCAGATGCAATGTCCACAACTACTTCAGGTTCACTAACACCAATCGCTCGAGTGGGATAATCGGGTGCTGTTGAAGTATTGCTTCGAACCAGATGAAGTGAGTACGTCAATCCCAGAATAAAGACCGCCGCCAAAACAACCGGTCTAAATCTCACGTTCGATTCTTTTCAATCGAGAGTGCAAACTCTAAAATTGCAACTGCCGCGGCTTCATCAATCCGAGATTTTGATTCCTTCGAACGTACCCCAGAATCGCGCAAACTTTTGGCGCCGCTCACCGTCGATAATCGTTCATCAATGAGTTCGATAGTGGAATCCGTCAACGTTAAAAGAAAATCGCAGAATTCCAAGGCTTTATCAACTGCAGAACCAGAGCTTCCGTCCATATTTGAGGGTTTACCTATATAGATCTTGATAGGTTCGTACTCTTGGAAAATTTCTAGCAATTTACTCTTCAACTTCTTGTCAGTGCTTCGTAGAACCGTTAGAGGTGAGGCCAAAATCCCATCGGCATCGCATACCGCCACGCCAATTCGAATATCCCCGTAATCGAAGGCAATACGACGACCTCTTTGCATAGGTGCAATTACCCTTTAAGTGCCGTGGTAATCGCTTCCAGGGCCTGGACAGTTTTCGATGCATCCGTACCGCCACCTTGTGCAAAATCATCTTTGCCGCCACCCCCACCGCCAAGAATGGTCGAAGCAATCTTAACTAAAGCACCTGCTTTAACTCCGAGTGTCCGAGCTCCATCACTTGCCGCCACTACTAAAACTGGTTTGGAGTCGTTAACGCTAATTAGCGCTACGACACTGACCGGTGATTGTGCCCGAAGCTCCAATGCAATTTTCCTTAAATCCTCACCTGAAATTCCATCACTGAGAAGAGCCACGATGGTTGAAACCCCATTTATTTCGATGGCAGTTTTAGCGATTTCCTTTACTTGAGCAAAAGCACCTGCTGATCGAAGAGCTGCAATCTCCTTCTCAATTTCCTTCATTTTCGTTAGTAAGTCCGAAATTCGCTCGGGTAAATCCTCAACACGTGCACCTTTGATTAAAGTAGTCAATGAATTAAGTAAAATATGTTCGCGTGCTAAAAAGTTGTATGCGTCAACGCCTACTAAAGCTTCAACCCGACGTACACCTGCACCGATGGAAGACTCGCTCAATAACTTAACAACACCTAACTCTCCAGAGGCAAGGACGTGAGTTCCACCGCATAATTCACGTGCCCAATCCCCAACGCTGACAACACGAACAACATCACCATATTTCTCACCGAAGAGGGCCATTGCTCCAATCTCTTTAGCCTGGGCCTGAGACATAGTTTCGGCAGTAACCTGCAAATTATCTAGCAACAAGGTATTTACTCGAGATTCAACCTCGTTAATTACACTCATCGGTACTGCTCCAGTCGAAGGAAAATCGAAGCGGAAGCGTCCTGGTGAGTTCTCAGATCCCGCTTGTGTAGCCGTCTCCCCCAAAATCTCACGGAAAGCTTTATGTACCATGTGCGTTGCAGTGTGCGCTCGAGAAATCGCAGCTCTACGTTCTACATCAATATGAGCAAAAGCCTGACTGCCAATTTCGACGCTTCCACTGACTACTCGACCACGGTGAACAAAAACTCCGGGCACTGGAGTCTGCACGTCCTCGATTTCAATAATGGCGCCGCTATTTAAAGTTATCTGCCCAGCATCTGCCAACTGGCCGCCACCCTCTGCATAGAAAGGTGTGCGATTTAAAATAACTTCAACGTCAAAACCTTCATCAACGTTGCTTACTGAAATCCCATCAACAAGGAGTCCAGTGATTAAAGATTCACTCGTGATCGATGTATAACCGCAGAATTCACTCTTACCATTTTTATCAGCGATTGCGCGATATTGGCTAACATCGGTATGCCCACTCTTTTTAGCGCGAGAATCGGCTTTAGCTCTATCTTTCTGTTCCTGCATTAATCGTCTAAAACCTACTTCATCGACTTCAAGGCCCTCTTCACGTGCCATTTCCAGCGTTAAATCAAATGGAAAACCATATGTGTCATGGAGTTTAAAGGCTTCGGCAGCTGGCAAAATTGATATTGAACTCTTCTTTAAGGCAGCAGTTGCACCATCAAAGATTGTTGTTCCACTCTTTAAAGTTTGCAAGAAGCTCTCCTCTTCAGAAACACTCACAGAGAGAATTCTCACTTTATCGGTAACTAATTCAGGATATTGGGGACCCATAGCACCAATGGCTGCAACAGTTAGTTCGGACATGATGGGATCCATAGACCCGAGCAAATGCATATTACGAATCGTTCGGCGCATCATGCGACGCAGTACATATCCTCGACCTTCATTGCCGGGAGTTACGCCATCACCAATGAGCATCGCAGAAGTGCGTGCATGATCAGCAATAACTCTCAACGAGATATCTGAACTCTCTGAAGCCCCGTACCTCACACCTGTTAACTCCGATGCTTTTTTAAGAATCTGCATCGTTGTATCAATCTCATAGATATTTTCTACACTCTGTAAAATCGAAGTTACACGTTCAAGGCCAAGGCCTGTATCAATACTTTTTGCAGGCAATTCACCGAGAATCGGGAAGTCATCCTTGCCGCTACCGGTTCCGCGTTCATTCTGCATGAATACTAAGTTCCAGATTTCGATGTAGCGATTTTCATCGATAATCGGTCCACCATCTTTTCCGTATGCAGGTCCACGATCATAATAAATCTCAGAACAGGGTCCACATGGGCCAGGTACACCCATCGACCAAAAATTGGTCTCCATACCCATTCGTTGAATTCGATCTAAGGGTAAGCCTATTTTTTTATGCCAAATATCGGCAGCTTCATCATCGTCTAGAAAAACCGTTACCCATAATTTATCTGGAGAAAAACCATAACCGCCATCATCTATTGCTCGGGTTAATAGTTCCCAAGCCAGTGAGATAGCACCCTCTTTAAAGTAATCACCGAAAGAGAAATTTCCACACATTTGGAAAAACGAGGCGTGACGTGTGGTCTTTCCAACTTCATCAATATCTAATGTACGCACACATTTTTGCACCGAGGTTGCACGCTTAAAGGGTGGTTTAACCTCACCTAAGAAATATGGTTTAAAAGGAACCATTCCGGCGTTGACTAAAAGTAGATTCGGATCATCGGCGATAAGTGAGGCCGATGGTACAACGGCATGGGTTAGACCTTGGCGATTATCACTCTCAAAAAAACGCAGCCAGCGCGCACGGATCTCGGCGGATTCCACGTACTGTGATCACTCAGACTTATTCTTAGAGCGTGACCTTTTCTTGGAAGCCGCGGCCAAAATTGCTCCGGCAACTTTAACTGCAGAGCCATTCTTATTCATAAAAGAGTTTGTTGCGTTAGCAACTTTATCTGAAATATCTTCAGCGTTCTTTGTAATTCTATTGAAACTCTTTAGCGGAGCATTTACAAGAGAAATAGTCGTGTGAACCTCTTCAATTAGAGGTGCAGTCTCATCGGTCAAAGATTTAAGAGAGAGCTTAGCCTCATCGATAAATCGACCAACCCTGATTACGACATAACTTATTGCGATAGCGATAATAAATAGTCCACTCGCTGCGATGATAGTTGCAATTCCACCTGGTCCCATGTAATTAGCCTACCTGAGGAGCGTTCTTTGCTGCGCCATCAATGCCGCTCTCTTTTCGTTGAGCGGCAGTAATGGGAGTCGGAGCTCCAGTTAGAGGATCTCCTCCGCTGGCCGTCTTCGGAAAAGCGATAACTTCGCGAATTGAATCAGACCCCGTCAACAAGGCGCAGACTCGATCAAGACCCAAAGCAATTCCGCCATGGGGAGGCGGGCCGTAGTTAAATGCCTCAAGCAAGAAACCAAACTTCGATGCCGCTTCCTCATCACTCAAACCGATTACACGAAAGACATCGCTCTGCATCTTCTGATCATGAATACGGATCGAACCTCCACCTAGCTCAGTTCCATTTAAAACTATGTCATAGGCATACGCCAATGCATGTTCAGGATCGTCGGCAAAACTCGAAGCAAACTCAGGTTTTGGACCAGTGAAGGGATGGTGGACAGCGGTCCATCCCCCGTTTTCTGTTGGTTCAAACATTGGTGCATCTACAACCCATAGAAACTCCCATGAATTCTGCGCAATAAGTTCACAACGCTTTCCTATTTCAAGTCGCACAGCACCTAAAAGAGTTAGCGATGCGCTGCGCTCACCTGCGGCAAAAAAGATGGCATCGCCAGGTTTAGCTCCAGTCGCAGCAGCGATACCAGCTGACTCACTCTCACTTAAATTTTTAGCAACGGGTCCGCCTAAAGCGCCATCGGCATCAATTAAAATATAGGCCAAACCCTTTGCGCCTCGCGATTTTGCCCAATCTTGCCAAGCATCGAGCTCACGCCGCGGCGAGCTTGCTCCCCCTGGCATCACAACTGCGCCAACATAAGGAGCTTGGAAAACCCTAAAACCTGTTTTTGAAAAGAATTCAGTCTGCTCTGAGAGTTCATTGCCAAAACGAAGATCTGGTTTATCTGATCCATATCGCGACATAGCTTCGGCATACATCATACGTTTCAAAGGTAGTTGAATCTCATATCCAAGAACCTCATACCAAATCTTGGCAACAATTTTTTCGGCGACAGCTAAAATATCCTCTTGGTCGATGAACGACATTTCAATATCTAATTGAGTAAACTCAGGTTGTCGATCTGCACGAAAATCCTCATCACGAAAACAACGGGCAATCTGATAATACTTTTCCATTCCAGCAACCATCAACAGCTGTTTAAAGAGTTGTGGGGACTGTGGCAGGGCATACCAACTACCAGGTTGAAGTCGAACAGGGACAAGGAAATCACGAGCGCCTTCTGGCGTTGAACGCGTTAGATATGGCGTCTCAATTTCAAGAAAAGACTCTTCCTCCATAACACGTCGAATGGTTGAAGTAACCTTTGAACGAAGCCGAAGATTTGCCGCAGGTTTTTCTCGGCGCAAATCCAAGTATCGATATTTAAGGCGTACTTCTTCGCCAATATCTGCCTCATTGCCGCTATCAATAGGAAATGGAAGCGGGGCAGATTCACTCAGGACTACAACGGTGTCACCCATGACTTCAATCTCTCCCGTTGGAATATTAGAGTTCTCATTTCCAGCTGGCCTGGCAAGAACTTCGCCAGTAATTAGCAAGCACCATTCTGCCCGAAGCGCACCGGCGATTTTTTCATCACGAATGACGACCTGTACTGAACCAGATGCATCTCGAAGATCGATAAATGCTACACCGCCATGATCGCGGCGGCGGGAAACCCAACCGGCTAAAGTAACTACAGTACCGGCATCAGATTTGCGTAGCGTACCTGCATTGTGGCTTCTTAGCATAATGAATGTGGTTTCGCTTTCTACAGTGCGTTGATTAAGGATTCAATTGTAACTGAAACCGATACTCCGGTGCTCATATTTTTCAGCTCAACGCTTTGAGAAGCAATCTCTTGATCGCCAACTACCACGACATTACGCGCCCCACTCTTATCGGCAGCCTTCATTGCAGTTTTCAAGGAGCGGTCGCCGAAGGCTATTTCAACTATTTTTCCCGCGCCTCGTAGCTGGGTAGCTAACTCTAAAACTATCTGCATTGCACTATCGCCGAGTGGAATTATGAACAAATCCGAAACAAAGCCATCGATTGCAATTACTCCTTCGGCCTCAGCCGCCAACAATGCACGATCAACTCCAAGTCCGAAACCAATTCCAGAGAGCTCTTGGCCTCCGAGTTCGGCCATCAAAGAGTCATAGCGTCCTCCCCCACCAATACCAGATTGAGCACCTAAGAGATCATGTACAAACTCAAAGGTAGTACCCGTGTAATAGTCCAAACCTCGCACCATTCGTGGATTTAGGTGGTATGAAATATCTAATGCATCTAGATAACTCTTTACCTTTTCGAAATGTTGACGAGATGCAACGCTTAGATAGTCCATCAGAAGCGGTGCCTGCGCCATGGCGTTTTTTATCACTTCTCGTTTATCATCAAATAAGCGCAATGGATTTATCAAAGCTCTAGAGGCAGTAGCTTCATCTAAATCAAGAGTTGCAATATAATTCAGGAGTTCATTGCGATGTGCCGCCCGAGATTGCGCATCGCCAAGGCTAGTAATCTCTAAGCGATACTGCCTCAATCCAATTGATTTGAAGCCAGCATCAGCGATAGCGATGACTTCTGCATCTATTGCAGGATCATCTAAACCAATCGCCTCAATACCTACTTGATAGAATTGACGATAACGCCCGGCCTGCGGGCGTTCGGCGCGAAAATAAGCACCTGAGTACCAAATCTTTACTGGCAAGCGACCTCTATCAAGCCCATGCTCGATAACAGCGCGCATTGCTCCCGCAGTTCCTTCAGGGCGCAAAGTAATCGAACGATCTCCCCTATCGGTAAAGGTGTACATCTCTTTTGTTACCACATCAGTTGAAGCACCAACTCCTCTACTAAAGAGTTCAGTATCCTCAAAAACAGGAAGCTCCATAAGTTGATAACCAGCCAGACGAGCAGGTGCAATCAAAGATTCACGAACGAATTCAAATAACTTTGAACGTGGAGGAACATACTCACTCACTCCTTTAGGGGCTTGAATTCTTTTATTGGCCATTAGTAACGTTGTTTCAGTGAGTTTAAATATGGGTTGTGCTTTCGTTCGCGACCAATCGTTGTTTCATTTCCATGTCCAGGCAATACCCGTAAATGGTCACCAAGGGGTAGAACTCTTTTTCGCAAACTCTCCTCCATATCCTTTGCGGAGCCGGTCGGTTGATCGGTACGGCCAATCGAGCCTGCAAAGAGAACATCGCCGCTAATGAGCAATTCATTGGATACTTCAAACATCAGTGAACCCGCCGTATGGCCAGGTGCATGTATGGCCGTAATCCTGAGCCCGACAGTCTCAAGAACCTCTCCATTTCGCAATTCTCTTACATCCCTTGGCTCAACAAACTCCATGCCTGCCAATGTCGCAGCAAATTCTGGCGACAGGCAGCGTTCGGGATGGGCAAGAGCGATCCGATCCTGACTATGGATATATGCCGGAATCTCATATCCATCGGCGATAGGTGTAATCGAAAAAGTGTGGTCCAAGTGGCCATGGGTAGCAAAAATAGCCACGGGCTTAAGCCGGAACTCATCGAGAATGGACGATAGTTGCTGGCTCACATCGGGCATGCCTGGATCAACAACTATGCACTCAGCTCCAGGGGCACTGGCGATAACCCAGCAGTTAGTTGCAAACATAGGGGCGGGAAATGAGGCTACAAACATCCATGTACCCCTTTTCCCTTGCCATAACTACGATTGACGCTATCTGGCTAGTACAGGGTACCTTTTACCCTACACAAACGCAGAATTCACGCGCTTCGAGGTAAACCTCGAAGAGCCCGCGCCATACATAGCGACGTTCATTTGAACAACGCGCTGAAAGGATCACCACCATGACCGATATACATCCACTTCCTATAGCAACAGCGGCAAGCGCGTTGATTGGAGATCCTGCAGCATTTGGACGAGTAGACGACGATGGAACCGTCTATGTTCGAACTTCAAGCGGCGAAAAAGCCGTTGGCTCATATCCGGGGAAAACCCCTGAAGAGGCCCTTACCTACTTTGTCCGCAAATTTGAAATGCTCGCCGCTGAAGTTGCGCTACTGGCTGCACGTGTTAAAAGCGGAGCCTTGGTTCCGTCCGATGCCTATATCGCAGTAAAGAAATTACGAGATGCGATAAAAGAGTTAAATGCCGTCGGCGATTTGGAAGCACTCTCTGCCTCAGTTGAGCAGATCGAGCCATTGATCGAAGGTCATCGTGAAGCGTATGAAGCTAAAAAGGCCGCTGAAACTGCAGCTAAGAAAGCTCGGCTTGAACAGATTTTGATTGAGAAAGAGAAAATAGTTTCAGAGGCTGAATCATTAGCGATGAGTGATTCATGGAAGAGTACGGGAGATAGATTAAAAACTCTTTTAGATGAGTGGAAATCCGCACCACGTTTAGATAAAGCGACAGATGCCGAACTGTGGAAGCGTTTCTCATCCTCGCGTAACAAATTTGATAAACGCCGTCGCACCCACTTTGCAGCCCTTGAAGCGGTACAGAAAGTTGTCTCTGATGCGAAAAAAGCGATTATCATTGAGGCTGAAAGTTTAGCCACATCAACTGATTGGGTGCCAACAGCCAAACGCTTTAAAACACTTATGGATGCTTGGAAAGCTACAGGTCGAGGCAAGCCAAGTGATGATGCCAAAATGTGGGCGCGTTTTAAAGCCGCGCAGGATCAGTTCTTCACTGCTAAGAATGCAGATCTAGAAAAACGCGATGTAACGATGGCAAGTAATTTAATTAAGCGCGAGGAACTTGTCGTGCTCATCGAAGCAATTCTGCCAATAACGAAGTTAGATGAAGCTAAGAAGGCGCTTCGAGAGCATTTGAACGAATGGAACAAGATCGGTATGACTCATCGCGACAAGCGCGCCTCTCTCGATTCTCGTGTCCATGCAGTTGAAGCTGCAGTTAAAGCGGCCGAAGCCGATAATTGGCGCAAGAGTGATCCTGCTGCAAAGGCTAGAGCTCAAGAGGTAGTAAAGCAGCTGAATGATTCAATCGAAAACTATGAAAAAACTGCCGCTAAATCGCAAGCTGCTGGCAATACCAAGAAGGCGACCGAAGCTTTAGAGTCAGCCGCCGCTCGCAGGGTCTGGCTAGCAGAGGCGGAAAAGAGTCTGGCAGAGTTTAGCTGATGTAATTATTAGTTGTTCTATAGACATCGTAGACGCCTTCGATAGTACGTACCGCAGCTAGGACTGCATCCAAATGCGTTGCATCGGCCATTTCAAAAGTGAAGCGCGAAAAGGCTGTGCGATCTTTTGAGGTACTTACAGAGGCGCTCAAAATATTCACATGTTGATCCGAAAGCGTACGCGTCACATCAGCTAAAAGTGATGCACGATCTAACGCCTCCACCTGAATATTTACAAGGAAAATCGAACCCGCACCCACTCGCCACTGTACCTTTACCACTCTATCGAACTGGTTAGTTACTAAATCCCCTGCATTGACGCAATCACTTCGATGTATTGAAACACCACTGCCTTTGGTAATGAAGCCCATAATTTCATCACCTGGTACCGGTGTGCAGCAGCGTGCAAGTTTAACGAGTACATCTCCAGCGCCTTCAACATCTACGGCATTACTTGTCCTGCGACTTACAGGCACACGAGTGGGCAGAACATTCATAGTTGGTTCGGGGTGAGAGTCTTCTGCGCCAAGTGCTACGACTAACTTATCAATTATCGATGTTGCCGAAACATGACCATCACCGACGGCAGAGTAAAGGCTTTCGATATCACTGTAGTGAAGATCATGGGCGAGCTCTAAAAGTGAGTGACCGGCAAATATCTTTTGCAAAGGCAGACCAGCTTTGCGCATCTGGCGGGCGATTGATTCACGTCCAGCATCTATCGCTTCCTCTCTTCGCTCTTTGCTAAACCAAGCTTTTATCTTCGACCGTGCACGAGGGCTCTGTACAAAGTTGAGCCAATCTCGACTTGGACCTGCGTGCTCGCCCTTATTAGTTAAAATCTCTACAACATCACCATTACTTAACCGGGATTCAAGTGGAACTAACCGTCCATTTACTTTTGCACCAGCACATCGAATACCAACATCGGTATGAACGGAAAAAGCAAAGTCAACCGGAGTCGATCCCCCTGGCAAAGCGACAACACTCCCCTTTGGCGTAAATACGAAGACTTCTGGTGAACCTAAATCAAAACGCAGCGCCTCGAGGAACTCTGAAGGATCTTCGGTCTCCTTTTGCCACTCATGGAGTTGGCGAAGCCACAACATTTCCGGGGAGTTCTCGTTATTTTCATGGCCCTGCTTGTACTTCCAGTGTGCTGCAATACCGAACTCGGCCCGCGAATGCATATCGAAGGTACGGATCTGAATCTCTATCGCTTTACCAGTTGGTCCGATAACCGTTGTATGAAGAGATTGATAGAGATTGAATTTAGGCATCGCGATGTAATCTTTAAATCGGCCCGGAATTGGACTCCATCTAGCATGAATAGAGCCTAAGACTGCATAACAGTCGCGTACATCATCAACTAGAACTCGAATACCTACTAAATCATAAATTTCGTTGAACTCGCGACCTCGAACAACCATTTTTTGATACACCGAAAAAAAATGCTTTTGACGACCCGTAACCGTTGCATGAATCGAATCTTTAGCTAGATCATCGGTGACGATGGCGATAACCTGCGATGTAAGTGAATCGCGAGAGGGTGATCGCTCGGCAACTAACCGCGAAATCTCTTCAAATTTCTTAGGTTCGAGAACTTCAAACGAGAGATCCTCTAACTCCCATTTAATTGCATTCATACCTAACCGGTGCGCTAATGGTGCATATATATCTAAAGTTTCGCGAGCCTTTCGCTCAGCGTTTTCCTGAGAAACAAATTTCCAGGTGCGCGCATTGTGCAGCCGATCTGCAAGTTTGATTACCAATACACGAATATCTCTAGACATTGCCACTACCATTTTACGAACAGTCTCAGCTTCGGCGATGGGGCCATATGTAAGGCGATCCAATTTAGTGACACCGTCAACAAGATTAGCGATCTCGTCGCCAAAATCTCGTCGCAGCTCTTTGAGTGAGTACGGAGTATCTTCTATGGTGTCATGCAGGAGCGCTGCAATAATTGTTTCGCTATTTAATCCTAGCTCTGCCAAGATTTTAGCAACCGCTATAGGATGTGTAATGTAGTGCTCTCCGGATTTACGTAATTGACCTTCATGCGCCTTTTGGGCAACAAGAAAGGCGCGCTCAACATCTTCAAGCTTGCTGCTCGCATGATTTTCTTTGAGCGCACTTAAAACTGGTGCAATCAAAGTATCCACAAGAACTGCCTACTTGCGACCTTTACGCTTTGGTTGATTACGAGGTCCACGATTTTCAATCTTTGCAGTAATTGGAGCTACTGCGGCAAAGACCGTTGGCGTTGCACTTCGTCCATTTACACGTTTGGCAAGGGCAATCATTGCCGGCTCTCTTTCACGCAATTGTGCAAGCACGGGAGGTGCGATAAAGACCGAGGAATACGTTCCAACTGCTAAACCAATAAATAGAGCGAGCGAGAGATCTTTGAGTGTTCCAGCACCGAGCAGTCCAGCACCTACAAACAAGATTGAGCCAACTGGAAGTAAGGCAATGACAGAGGTATTAAATGATCGAACAATCGTCTGGTTAACTGCCAAATTTGTAGCTTGGGAATACGTGCTCTTTGAACTCGATGTTATGGTCCGCGTGTTTTCACGAATCTTGTCGAAGACAACAACGGTGTCGTAGAGTGAATAACCAAGAATGGTGAGAAAACCAATAACCGTTGCCGGAGTTACATCAAATCCCACAAGAGCATAGATCCCAACTGTAATAAAGACGTCGTGCACAACGGCCACAATTGCGGCAACTGCCATCTTCGGCTCAAATGCCATAGCAAGATAGAGCATGACGCAAATCAGAAAACCAAGTAATCCATACACCGCCTTACGTGTAATCTCCTTTCCCCACGAAGGTCCAACGATTTGAGTATCGATTGATTCGACGCTTACCGAAAACTTTGCGGCAAGGGCATCCTGAACCGCATTATTTTGAACAGTATCAAGGGCTGCGGTCTGAACTCGCACTTTATCAGTACCAATATTTTGAACGATTATCTCGCCAGGAACTCCAACTGTAGCGACAGCCGCACGTGCATCGGCTATTGATGCATTTTGCTTAGTAACCGTAAATGAAGATCCACCTTTAAATTCAATTCCTAAATGTAGACCCTGCCATACAAGGGCTGCAATTGATAAAAGGATGAAGAAAGCTGAAATTGAATACCAGCGACGTCGACGCCCAATGAAGTCAATTGATGTTTCACCGCGATAGAGACGACCACCTAGACCCGAAAATTTTGACATGAATTACGCCTCCTTAGTTACTAGCAGTGTTCCAGTGCTCTTAGCTGAGAGGCCAGAGAAGCGGTGCCCAGATGCAAAGAAATTGAGCCGAGCAAGAATCGTCACGAGTGGTTTTGTGAAGGTGAAGACGACAATGAGGTCAACCAAAGTGGTTAGGCCTAGAGTAAATGCAAAGCCTCGAACTCCGCCGACGGCAAAGAAGTATAGAAGTGCTGCGGCAATAATCGAAACGAAGTCGGCAATTAATATTGTGTGACGGGCGCGCAGCCAGCCAGTTTCAACTGCAGTTCGAGGCGATTTACCCTCTCTAATCTCATCTCGAATACGTTCGAAGTAGATAATGAATGAATCGGCAGTAACTCCGATAGCTACGATCGCACCCGCGATTCCAGCAAGTGTGAGCGTAAATCCAATCCATTCTCCAAGAAGCAGGAAGAGAACAAGTACAAGTGAAGTTGCCACAAGAAGCGAGCCGACTGTTACAAGGCCAAGACCTCGGTAATAGAGCAGTGAGTAAAGAAAGACGAGAATTAGGCCAAGACCACCTGCAATTAAACCAGCGTCGAGTTGGTCGGCTCCAAGAGTTGGAGAGATCTGCTGAATTTCACCACGATCAAATGCCAAAGGTAATGCACCATACTTTAAAACATTTGCTAAATCCTGTGCCTCAAGTTGTGTGAAGCTCCCGGTAATCTGCGCATTTCCAGATGGAATTGGCTCAGTGATTCGTGGAGATGAAACTACTAATCCATCTAGAACAATCGCGACTTGATTAAGAGGCTCAACCAACGTCGTTACACGAGTTGTGAGTGCACCAAATGCTGTTGTTCCCTCGCCATTAAATGTCAGACTGACATACCAAGCGTTTCCACCTTGAGTATCAATTCCAGCAGATGCTTTTGAAATTTGACGCCCTAATACTTCAGCTGGAGCTAAAATATATTTAGTAGTGCCTGCGCGATCACAGACAGCAATCGTATCTGTTGGTGCATCAGTTCCAGTTCCCTGAAGATTTACTAACTTGGTACAATCTAAAGCTGCAAACTTTGCATTCACGTCAGCGCTCACACCAGCAGTTGGCGTCGCGGTAGGATCGGCAGTTCCCGTTGCAGCTGCACTTGCAAGAACCTGACGAAATCGAAGTTCAGCTGTTTGTCCAACTAATTCAACTACTCGACGACCTGTATCTCCTGGAACAGAGATAACAATTTGACGGTTAGTTCCACTTCCCTGCGCAGCAACTTCAGATTCGGCAACACCAAGTGAGTTAACGCGTTGACGAATTATCGATACGGCTTGATCGATCGCCTCATTGGTAACTTTCCCACTCTCGCCAGGGGCTACTCGAGGCTGGAGCGTCACAGAAGTTCCGCCTCGAAGGTCTAGGCCAAGACGCACGGAGGTTGCGCCTTGAACAAAGGCGATTCCAGCCAAGGCCACTAGGACCAGGCCAAGGATTGCCAATGAACGGCTCGGGCGGTTGGCCGTCTTTACAGCTTTATTAGTAGTAGACATAGAGGCAGAGTCTAGGCATCAATTGCAGGTGTGTCGAAAAGGGAGGCGAGTTGCGCAGGTGGTGTTCGTCCTATGTGGGCAAAACCCATTGCTGTTGCAACTCTGCCCCGCGGAGTCCTGGCCATAAAGCCATTTCTTACCAAGAAGGGCTCGGCTACAGATTCAACGGTTTCAACCTCTTCACCAACTGCTATTGCCAATGTCGATAGCCCAACAGGCCCGCCATTGAAACGCTCAATTAAAGCGGTGAGAACTCCACGGTCTAGGCGATCTAACCCTGCAAAATCTACCTCATAGATTTCAAGGGCGGCGCGAGTATCTTCAATGCCGATAAGAGCGCTGCCCTTGACTTGACCATAATCTCGCACGCGACGAAGAAGGCGATTGGCAATTCTAGGAGTTCCACGGGAACGCGTAGAAATTTCAACAATTGCATCGTGTGCAATTTTAATATCAAGTAAATCTGCACTCCTGCTTATTACTTGCGCTAACTCACTGTCGCTGTAAAAATCTAAGTGCGCAGTAAAGCCAAAACGATCGCGCAAAGGACTTGTTAATAAACCGCTTCGAGTAGTTGCTCCGACTAAAGTGAAATGTGGAAGTGAAAGCGGAATAGCCGTAGCACCAGGACCCTTACCGACAATAATATCTACTCTAAAATCCTCCATCGCCAAATACAGAAGCTCTTCGGCAGGTCGCGGTAAACGATGAATCTCATCGAGAAACAAAATCTCACCCTCAACTAATGAGGAGAGAATTGCGGCAAGATCACCAGCATGTGTAATCGCCGGTCCACTAGTAATTCGAATTGGTGCAGACATTTCGCTGGCCAAAATAAGAGCTAACGTTGTTTTTCCTAAACCTGGTGGCCCCGAAAGTAAAATATGATCGGCAGGCGAGCCGCGATGGCGCGCTGCAGTAAGAAGAACATCGATTTGCTCGCGCACTCTGTGCTGTCCAATAAACTCCTTTAAGCTGGCTGGGCGAAGTACCTGTTCAACGGCTGATTCTTCGCCCTTAATACTTGAGCCCACTAAGCGATCCTCATTCACGTGAGATTTTCCCTTGTGATAATACATCTTTGAGTAAATCTCCCAATGCAAGAGATTTCGGATCCACGCCCTCATTAGTTAATCTGGAAATTAAAACTGAGATCGCTGCATCAGAATCTCTGGGTGAAAAACCAAGTGTGATTAGTGCACCCGTTAAATCTTCACGCCATGCCGGAACATGGGCAGAGAAAGCTGCAGAGTTTGTGAGCGAAGTTAACCTTCCTTTGAGTTCAAGAATTAATCGTTGCGCTCCTTTTTTTCCGATGCCAGGCACTCTTTCGATAGTTGCAACATCATCATGTGCTATTGCACGACCTAAATCCTCTGGTGTGAGCACTCCTAGAATGGAGAGCGCTACTTTGGGACCGATGCCAGATACTGTTTGAAGTAGTTCAAATATCGTGCGTGTCTCATCATGTGCAAATCCAAATAGCGTTAAGGAGTCTTCGCGTACGACTAACGTCGTATAGAGAAGGAGTTGGGATCCAATGCTGACTTCAGTGGTCAATTGCGTGTTTACTAAAATGCTTAAGCCCACTCCCCCAACTTCAACGATTAAGCGATCACTGTGGACTGCGCGAACAACTCCATGTACTGTAGAAATCATTTAAGCACGTTGTTCTCTAAGTCGAGCTTGCTCAATACATACCGCCGAAGTAATCCTTGCTGTTGCCCCGCCCCGCCAAATATGACAGATTGCAAGGGCAAGCGCATCAGTGGCATCGACTGGCTTTGGAATCTCATTTAAGTTCAAAAGTTTGGCTACCATCTGTGCAACTTGCG
The DNA here is from genome assembly GCA_030649935.1 of Candidatus Planktophila sp. Lineage (GTDB taxonomy): Bacteria > Actinomycetota > Actinomycetes > Nanopelagicales > Nanopelagicaceae > Planktophila. Next base: position 13,338 of record JAUSFN010000009.1, on the reverse strand, counting down.
CCTTATTGGCACGACCAGATCCTGTGACTGAGGCTTTAACTTCGCTAGGCGTATGCATCATGACTGGAATCCCGGATTTTGCTGCGATTAATAAGGCAATACCGGCGGCTTGAGCAGTACCCATAACGGTACGAACATTGTGTTGGGCAAAAACGCGCTCGACTGCGATGAAATCTGGGCTCCATAAAGAGATCCATTCACTAATTGAGGTATCTAATTCAAGTAGGCGTGACTCAAGTGCAAGAGTGGAGGGAGTTAAAATCACACCGACACCAATCATTGTAAGAGGTCGGCCAACAGCGCCTTCTACAATCCCAATACCGCAGCGCGTTAGACCTGGATCAATACCAAGAACTCGCATCGCACCACCCTCACTCCATCGCGTTACATAAGAGTTCTAGCCTAGAGTTTTACCCACTTCTTTACTCAAGGCTCGCCATAACCTCATCACTTACATCAAAATTGCTAAAAACATTTTGCACATCATCGAGCTCCTCGATGGCATCGATGAGTTCAAATACTCTCTTAGCATTTTCGGCGTCGAGCTCAATCTGCAATGAAGGCAGAAATGAGGAGTCGGCCGATTCATAGTCAATGCCGGCGCTTTGGAGTGCGGTGCGCACTGGAACTAATCTATTTGGCTCACTTACTACTTCAAATGCCATACCCAAATCGTTGACCTCTTCGGCTCCGGCATCGAGTACCGCTTCAAGGATTGAGTCTTCAGTAAGGCCATCGGTTTTATTAACGATGACCACACCTTTTCGATTAAATAAATATGCAACCGATCCTGGGTCTGCCATAGTGCCACCATTTCGCGTTACTGCAACGCGAACCTCAGAAGATGACCTATTGCGATTATCTGTAAGACACTCAATCATGATTGCAACACCATTGGGGCCATAACCCTCGTACATAATCGTTTGGTAATCCGCCGCACCGAGCTCTAAACCCGCTCCTCGTTTTACCGCCCGCTCAATATTGTCGGCGGGCATAGATGATTTCTTCGCTTTAGTGATTGCATCAAAGAGCGTTGGATTGCCTTCAAGATCAGCGCCACCATTTCGAGCAGCTACTTCAATTGCACGAATCTGTTTTGCAAAAACCTTTGCACGTCGGCTATCGATGATCGCCTTCTTATGCTTAGTTGTCGCCCATTTGGAATGGCCAGACATTTCTTTGCCCCTTTGCCGCTTTTGTAATAGTTCGAACTACTGTACCTGCTTCAACGCGCCTCGTGCCACTTCCTCAATAAAGTATCGATGAATCCGATGATCTCCCGTGAGCTCTGGATGAAAAGATGTTGCTAAGATGGTTGAAGAGCGAACCGCGACTGGGTGGGAATCAATCTGCGCCAAAACTTCAACTCCGAGTCCTTTTGTTTCTACCCATGGTGCACGAATAAAGATTGCACGAAGCGGCACATCGCTTCCATCTGCAAATGCAATATCTGATTCAAAGGAATCAACTTGGCGTCCAAAAGCATTTCTTCGAACTGTGATATCCAGACCACCAAAAACCTCTTGTCCATCTTTCGCATCAAGAATCTGGTTGGCTAATAAAATCATTCCAGCACACGATCCATAAACCGGCATTCCCGAAGCAATTCGCGCCTTAATTGGATTGAAAAGCTCAAAACTCTTAGATAAATGTGCAATTGTTGTGGACTCGCCGCCAGGGATAACTAAGGCATCAACTGCATCTAACTCTTGGGAGCGTCGAACTGCCGTTGGATACACCCCACAAGCGATTAGCGCACTAACATGTTCGCGAACATCGCCCTGTAGTGCAAGAACTCCAACTCTCATTCCCGAAACTCTGACTACCAACCACGCTCTGCAAGACGGTGTGGAGCTGGAAGATCGGCGACATTAATTCCCACCATAGCTTCGCCTAAGCCACGTGAAGCATCGGCAATTACCTTAGGGTCATCCCAAAAAGTTGTCGCGCGAACACATGCTGCGGCGCGTTGTGCTGGATTTCCTGATTTAAATATTCCGGAGCCGATAAATACCCCATCTGCACCCATGCTCATCATAAGCGCTGCATCGGCAGGAGTTGCGATTCCTCCAGCGGTGAAGAGAACAACTGGAAGTTTGCCATTTTCAGCTACCTCCTTTACTAATTCATACGGTGCCTGCAACTCTTTTGCTGCAACATAGAGTTCATCTTCACGAAGAGATGATAAACGGCGAATTTCACCATTAATTTCACGCATGTGCTGCATCGCATTAGAAACATCGCCCGTGCCGGCCTCGCCCTTTGAACGGATCATGGCAGCACCTTCATTGATTCGCCGCAGAGCTTCGCCAAGATTTGTAGCACCGCAAACGAAGGGTACGGTGAAGGCCCATTTATCAATATGATTTTTATAATCCGCAGGAGTTAATACCTCTGACTCGTCGATGTAATCCACACCTAAGGACTGCAAAACCTGTGCTTCAACAAAGTGACCAATGCGCGCCTTTGCCATCACTGGAATTGTGACCGCGGCCTTTATCTTTTCAATCATGTCTGGATCTGACATCCGCGCTACACCACCTTGTGCGCGAATATCGGCAGGTACTCGCTCAAGTGCCATCACGGCAACTGCACCGGCATCTTCAGCAATCTTTGCCTGTTCGGCATTAACGACATCCATGATGACGCCACCTTTGAGCATCTCTGCCATGCCACGCTTGACTCGTCCAGTACCTGTCCCATGCGCCATTAAGGTTCTCCAATTTTTTCACTATTACTAGAGGGATATCCTACTTTGTTGGTGATGGCTTCGCGCTCGCGGGTATTAATGTGAAATCCGGCTCGGTATCGGTCAACGCCACCCAAATGTGGCCTGGTGCGAAGGCGATTTCACTGCCATCCAGGGCTTTCCACGTTGTTCCAACCTCATCAGAGGCGCGGCTCCATGTTGCGGTAAAGCTTTTGCCATTGCGCAATATGTAACCAGTTCCAGTACCTACGGTCCTAGATAAGGGAGTGGTTCCACCAAACTTATCTCCATAAATGGAGGGGGTAATTGAGATCATTTGAATTACGAAGGTAGTAGCGCCTAACTGTTTTCCGGTATCGGCAAGATTAGGTTCATTGTTATGCTCTAAAAGCCATCTGTTTTCAACCGATGACCAGATGACCCCATATTGCGCGGAAGGCCATCGAATCACCGCACGAGAAATCGGAACGCCAATAGAATCGGTTACTCCAAACTTCCAACCAACTGATTTCGCAGAATCGACAACATATTCTTTATCCAAAACTCTCTGCATTAATAAGTCGGCACGTAGCACCATTGCATGCGGCTGATTTCGAGTTGGATCCGTTGTATAAATCGTTGGAGATTGAGCTTGTGCGCCTAGATTAGCTACATTCGCGGCAGCGATTACTGGAAGTAATTTACGTTGAGCACCACTGTATGCAAATGCAACTCGACCATATTGACTCATGATCTCAATATCTGAAATCCGTGCACTTCGAACTGGACCGATGCGTATCGGGATAACTGAAGAGAAAACTGCGGCGAGGCGAGTTAGGCCACCCTCAACCTGCTCAATGTAGACAACATCGGCATCTTCTAAACCAATTTGCGGATGCGCTGAATTCGTATCATCTATCTTGACTACTAATACTGGACCATTAATCCCCTCGCGACCGCTCAATACATTGTATTCAATTACTTTAGGAATGCTAGGAATGGGTTTAGCTACATTTGAAGTCACTGTCGCGCAGCCGCTTATTAACAGAAGGATGCTGAGGCTACATAGACCTAAAACTTTTCTAGATCGCATCGAACTCAAACTCGTAAGTTAATGGAAGTGGCGCGGTTCCTGCTAAACGAAATAGACGAATCGCTATTTTCTTCCTGACCATCTGTGTTGATGAAACTGCATCGGTATGAATTGCAATGGCAATTGAAATCTTGGCCATCAGCGCCGATAACTCATTAAGTAGAGATGCCTCCCCCTCATTTGCATGGATTGCTCCATCGATAATGAGTAAACCTAAAGCACCAGATAGTGCCAACTCCGCCGATGAACGATCTTGAACACTCGCCTCACGTGCTAGATATGCCGCAGATGTTAAAAGCAATGAGGATGCTGGATCTGCAAAATCGCTATGGGCAATTTCCAAGGCTATTGCGGCACGACGCTGAAGCAGACTATCTAAGTTCGCCCAACTAGTTTCAACCCGATGATGTAATCGGTCTAAACGCGTAGCAAGGAAGGAGAGATACCAGAGCGAAATCAGGATAATAAAAGCAACTGCCAGTGTAGTTTTCACTTCCTATCGCCCATCTCTAGTTAGAAATCGATTCCAAGATCGAGTATCTGAGGCTAACGTAATTTTTTCTCCACCCACCATGGCCATTTCATAAATCGAAAATATTTCTTGTGCCACAACATCCCAATCAAATATTTGAGCGTGATTCTTACCTTTTCGCACAAACTCTTTACGCCTAGGTTCATCGCGAAGTAAGTCAATTATGGTTTTTGCCAAATCCGTTGAATCCTCCGATGCAAACAAGGCGCCGTATTCGCCTCCACCAAGCAGTGAATTAAAGGCTGGAATATCACTGGCCACTACGCAGGCACCACCGGCTAGAGCTTCGGCCAAAATTATTCCAAAGGACTCTCCACCAGTGTTTGGGGCGACGTAGATGACCATCGATGAGATAAAATCGGCCTTTTCTGTTTCGGTTATCCTGCCTAAAAATTTAATTCGCTGACGCAGTTCTGGATCGATCGATTTTTCAATCTCGATTGAATCACCTGGACCTGCGACAAAGACTTTAACATCAGGGGCAAAACGGGCAACGATTGGAATTGCGTCGAGTAATACTTGTAAACCTTTTCGGGGCTCTTCAAAGCGCCCCATAAATCCAATCGAATTTCCCGACCATTCATCTCTTGGAACTCCATTTGTATAACGCTTTGTATATATCCCATTTGGAATGACAACGGCATCGGTTTCAAGGTGATTAGTAAGCGTTAATCGCGCCGCTTCAGAGACTGCAATGCGAGCTGAGAGTTTTTCTATGGCAGGTTCGAGAATTGGACCAATAGCAAAAATTACTTTTTGATGTTTAGCTGCAGCATGAAAAGTTCCGACCATTGGACCTTCGGCGGCCCAGCATGCAAGAAGTGAAATCGATGGAATTGCTGGCTCATGTAAATGCAAGATATCGAATTCACCATTTTGAATCCATTGCCGAACGCGTGCAAAGGCGATTGGACCAAAGAGCACTCGAGCAACAGCGCCGTTGTAAGGAATTGAGATTGGCTTACCAGCATTAACAACGTATGGTGGTAATAAAGATTCATCTATCGCAGGTGCTAATACCGAAACTCTATGTCCTGCACTAATGAGAAATTCAGCTAAATCTCGCACATGGTTTTGCACTCCACCTGGAGTATCCCATCCATAAGGACAGACAATTCCAATCGAAAGTCTTTCTTTGTGCATCAATTTCGCTCCTTGAAATCGCCATCAATCCAAATGCGTTGCATCATGTGCCAGTCGGAAGGATGGGCTGCAATACCTTTAGCAAATAAATCAGCACTACTTTGAACAATTGCGGCAACTCTTTTACTCTCATCTTCTATCGTTGACATCGGAACCATTTCAAAATCAATGTGAATTCCATCCTCGGTATAAGAAACCATCGCATAAATGAGCGGTGCGCCAGTCTTGATGGCCAAAATTGCAGGACCTGCTGGCATACGTGCCAGAGCCCCAAAGAAATTAACATCGATTCCAGAGCGAGATAGATCTCTATCGGCGGCTAAAGCCACAACACATCCGGCGCGCAATCGTTGTGCCAGAGTTGGAATAGCCCGTCCATCAAGGGGCAAAGCCTCCATACCAAATGCAGCGCGATATGACATAAATTTCTTAAATAGAGCCTCTGGCTTCAATCGCTCGGCCACGGTCACAATTTTTGCCCCTTTTCCGCAAAAATAGGCGGCGGCATGGTCATAATTTCCAACATGTGGCAACGTCACGATAGCGCCTTTACCCGCGGCAATTGCATCAAGGAGAAGATGCTCATTTGTCGTAGTAACAGTCGATGCAATTCGCTCTTCCGACCAATCTGGAAATCTAAATGTGTCGCACCAATATCGAACCATCGAGCGCATCGCCCTGTACACCAGCAAATCTAAATCCAATGCCGTAATATTTGGTTGTGTACGTGCGAGATTTGATTTGAAACGTACAACGTTTGGACCATTTTTCTTTGTAAGAAAATCTGAGATTCGATATGCCGACCTGTAAACAAAGCCTTCAGGTAGCCAACGCAAAATACGCCAAGCGGCAAAATAGCCCCATGCAGTAAGTGTTTGTCGCATTTACGCAGGCGCTCTTTTAACGATGAGCATTCGTTGTAGCACTGTTACTGATCCCAGGATCGCTAATAACCACAATCCCCCGGCTAACACAAATGGGACGCCAAGACCATCAAAGGCGATAGCTAACATTGAAATTCCTAATCGCTCAGTGCGCTCGGCGATTCCACCTGAACATGGAATTGAAAAAATCTCAGCTTTAGCTCGAATATATGGCACAAGTAAACCTGACACTAAGGCAACTATGACTACACCGGCCAAGCGATCCTCTCTATCGATTAAATAGATTGATAAACCAATTAAGATTGCAGAGTCTGTTATTCGATCTATCGTTGAATCTAAAAAAGCGCCCCATCGACTGGCACCTACCTGGGAAATTCTCGCCATGGTTCCATCAAAAAGATCGCTAAGAGCAAAGATTACGATGATGGCCGTTCCGAGAAAAAAATCCCCCTTTGGATAGAAATAGAGCGAGGATGCAACTACACCGAGCGCACCAATAAAGGTGGCCCCGTTAGGCGTGATGCCGATACGAAGGGCGAACTTAGCTACGGGTGTTATGAATCTCGTAACCGCCGGTTTGAAAATGCGACTTATCATCACCTCCCATCGTAGGCTGAGCAGGTGAATTCCACTGCATCATCCCTGTCCATCGCCGTTTATGGCCATGAGAGCGCCGAGCCAGCAGCTGTTGCCGCAGCACTGGGCGCACATGTAGCCCACGTCGCCGAAGCGCACATTGACTGTGCAATCTTTGCCGTTAACCCATCCACCGGAATCGACCAGGCAACGATTGATATCTGGTCGGCATATGATGAGTTTCAGACTCCACGGATTCTTGTTGTGACACATCTAGAAAATCAGGAGGCTGATTTCGAAGATGCCGTCATGGTTGCTAACCGCGTCTTTGACCTTATGGCTACTCCATATTTAGTTTTGCATGATCAGGCTGGATTGCCCTGCGCACTTATCTCGCTCGAAACAATGCAGATACTCGACTACAGCACGGTACCACCAACGCAACGACCCTGCGAAACTGAACATGAATTATTAGTGCAGGAGTTTCGCGATGAGTACCTCGAACTCACCTCCTCATTGGGTGAAGGTGCATTTTCTGCCGGGGTTTTATTTCCAGCATTACCAATCTGGATTGAAAAAAACCTTGGTGTAGATATTGTAAAAAGTTACCTGCAACAACTCAATGTCTAATCACCATGCAGCTGCGATTTCATCTCGTGTAAGGCTTAAAAGCTGCGGTATAACTTTGGTACGCCCAATGATCGGCATGAAGTTGGCATCCCCACTCCACCGTGGAACAAGATGCTGATGAATATGATCGGCCACCCCTGCTCCAGAAATCGCACCTTGGTTCATGCCAAGATTAAAACCCGCTGGCGAAGACACGATGCGCACCGTTTTCATTGCATGCGCAGTGAGCGCTGAAATCTCATCGCGCTCAATGTCAGTTAAATCCGTTAAATCGCTGACATGTCGATAAGCACAAATTAAAAGATGGCCAGGGTTATATGGATACAAATTCATGACCACGTAAGCGGTTTCGCCGCGATGAACAATTAGACCATCTTCATTGCTTAAAGTTGGAATTCGACAGAATGGACATTCAATTCCATTTCCTTCTAGCGGACGGTTTTCACCACGCAGATAATCAAGTCGATGTGGAGCCCATAAACGTGCCCAACTATCTGGAATCCCTAAACCATCCATCACAATTACACCTGTGTGCGATCGTCGATTATTTTTTTGATTTCAGCTATTGCATCGGCGATAGGAATTCCATTTTTCTGCTCACCATTTCGATATCTAAATGAGACGGCACCAGCTGCTTGATCTTCTTCACCTGCAATCACCATGAAGGGTATTTTTTGCAATTGGGCATTGCGCACTTTCTTTTGCATTCGATCATCGGAACTATCGAGTTCAGTGCGAATCCCAGCTTTGCTCATGGTCGACATGACTCCGGATAAATAATCGGCGAAAGCATCGGCCACTGGAATCCCTATTGCCTGGACAGGAGCAAGCCATGGCGGAAAAGCCCCTGCATAATGTTCAGTTAAGACCCCGAAAAACCGTTCAATGGAGCCAAAGAGTGCGCGGTGGATCATCACTGGGCGCTGGCGGGTGCCACTCGAAGTGACATACTCAAGTTCAAAGCGTTGCGGTAGTTGGAAATCAACTTGGATGGTCGACATCTGCCATGTTCGACCGATTGCATCTTTTGCCTGAACTGAAATTTTTGGTCCGTAAAAAGCCGCTCCACCCTCATCTAATATAAGTTCAAGTCTTTGGGCAGTCGCTGCGGCGCGAAGTGCATCAGTTGCCTCCAGCCAATCACTATCGTCGCCAACAGATTTTTCAGGGTTTCTGGTGGAAAGTTCAAGATAGAAATCACTGAGACCATAATCGCGAAGTAAGTTAAGAACAAATGTTAAGAGCGAATCAAGTTCACCAACCATCTGTTCTTTAGTGCAATAGATATGCGCATCATCTTGAGTAAATCCCCGTGCACGAGTTAAGCCATGTATAACACCAGATTTTTCATAGCGGTAGACCGTACCGAATTCAAAAAGTCGCAATGGAAGTTCGCGATACGAGCGACCACGTGAGCGATAGATTAGATTGTGGAAAGGGCAGTTCATTGGCTTCATGTAATACTGCTGACCTGCACGTTTGATTGTGCCATCGGTATGAAACTCTTCATCTAAAATCATTGGTGGGTACATACCTTCGGCATACCATTCTAAGTGTCCTGATGTTTCAAAGAGCGCGGCCTTTGTTAAATGGGGTGAGTAGACAAACTCGTATCCCTCATCCTCGTGGCGCTTTCGGGAGTAATCCTCCATTGCTCTACGAATAATTCCGCCCTTAGGATGAAATACGGCTAAACCTGAGCCAATCTCTTCGGGAAATGAAAAGAGATCTAACTCTGTTCCAAGTCGGCGATGATCGCGTTTTTCAGCCTCTGCCAAAAACTCTAAGTAAGCATTGAGCTCATCCTGTGATGGCCAAGCCGTTCCGTAAATGCGCTGCAACATAGGATTTTTTTCCGAGCCTCGCCAATATGCCCCAGCGCTTCGCATTAATTTAAATGCAGGGATTAACTTTGTCGATGATAAGTGCGGGCCTCGGCATAGATCACTCCACACTGGATTCCCATCTCGACCTAAGTTGTCATAGATCGTTAATTCGGAGCCGCCGACTTCAACACTGGCTTCTTCACCTGCGGGGCCTTTTATTCCAATAAGTTCGCATTTGTATGGTTCGCGAGCAAGCTCAATAAGTGCTTCGGTTTCGGTAACCACTCGTCGTCTAAAACGCTGACCCTCTTTGACGATCTTGCGCATCACCGCTTCGATTTTTACTAGATCATCTGGGTTAAAACTCGCCTCTGGTTCAAAGTCATAGTAGAAACCATCTTTAATGGGTGGTCCGATTCCTAGACGAGTATTGGCATAGAGCTCCTGAACGGCTTGAGCCATTACATGCGCAGTTGAGTGTCTAAGAACGGCTAAACCATCAGGGGAGGAAATCGAAATACCCTCAACGATATCTCCGGCATTTAACTGGCTCCAGAGATCTCGTAGTTGACCATTGATGCGCGCAACAACAATTTCTTTGTTATCAGCAAAGAGGTGGGTTGGGCGAATATCGGCTTCAACGCTGCGCAGTTGACCATCTACTGTGATCTCGAACGAGGACATGTGCTTAGCCTAGCGAATGAAGCGTGACCATCGCTCGGATTTTGTCGCTGAAGCTCTGAGATGCCTCTAATTCTCGACCATCAATCGATGCCACTGGCTGTGAAATTCGCAGACTGCTGAGCAAAATCGCTCCACGTATTTCATCGATTCGAGAGAGTGAAATTGATTCAATGCTCACCCCGAAGTGCTCAACAACAAGCTCTCGCATGATGCCGGGTAAAGTTCCATCACTAGTGGGCGGCGTCACCCAACGGCCATCGATACTCATCATCACATTTGAGACCGCGCCTTCACAAATATTTCCATCGGTGTTACACACCAGCGCGTCATCAAAACCTACGAGCTTTGCCTCTTCTAAGATCGCCAAGCGATGTCCATATGGATAGCTTTTAATCATCTGACTATCAGGTGCAAGTGCATCGGGGTGAATACGCACCCTAGCCGGCTTATTGTGTGAGTGATACGGCAGATGAACAACGGCCCACTGATCGTTGGAACCAAAAGAGATTCGCAATAAACCATCGGGATGCGGTTCGGCCTCAAGAACTGCTTCTACCGCTTGTTCAACGAGTTCAAGATCAGGCAAGTTTATCTGAGCAATCTGAGCGCTCTTTATCGCGCGCGCAATATGGCGGGAGTATGCATAGACAACACCATTGACTGTACGTAAAGATTCAAATAATCCATTGCCCTGCAGCCATCCTGTTGGAGTACATGGCGTCGTTTCGATATCAAGTAACGCCCCGTTAAATGAGATTTTCATGACAAAGATCCACCAGCGATTGAAATGAGTCGACGCGCTTTCAGCTCGGTCTCTTCCCACTCATCACTTGGAATGCTCCCCCATGTAATTCCCGCTCCTGTTCCAAAACGCAACGCGCTATCTTTAAAGAAGATTCGAATTGCAACTGAGAGTTCACATGCATCGCCTTGAACCCACCCTAGAGCTCCGCAGTAAGGGCCGCGAGCATTTTCATTCTCGGTTATCACTGAAACTGCCGATGACTTAGGGGCACCACTAATTGATCCTGCAGGTTGGAGCGCTGCAAAAATCTCGCTCCAAGAAATTCCATCTCTAAGTTCTCCCTCAATGTCTGAGACTAAATGTACTAACCCGGGATGTGGCTCTGAAGCCAAAAGTCTTGGAACAGTCACCGTGCCACCTTCGCAGATTGCACCGAAATCATTGCGCATTAAATCGACAATCATGACATTTTCAGCGATATCTTTTGCGCCAAAGTGAGATTGACCAGGAAGTTGAGTTCCTTTAATGGGCGATGTCCGCACTCGATTTCCACTTCGTTTTAAAAATAATTCAGGCGAAGCCGATGCGATATTAATTCCAGGAGCTTCAAAATATGAGGCCCACGGTGCAGGATTATCGATAAGAATCGATGAAAAAAGACCACGCAAGTTACGAGTTTCATCAAAGGGAGTTGATAACTCTCTGCAGGCATTTACTTGATACACCCATCCCTGAGCAATAAGAGTTTGAATTGACTCCACGTATTCGATGTAGCGCGATTTACTTCGCGATGAATGCCACTGGCTCTCCAGTTTTTTCCATGTATCTTTTGGAAACGGTGCAGGAATCACAGTTTCAAATCGCGCTGCAGTAAAAGCGCCTTCAAAAGTAGTTGAAACCGCCCAAAAACCTCCATCATCTAACGCCTTGGGATCATCGGTTATCTCGGTCAAACCGGTCGCAAATCGGCCTCCCATCCAAAACATGGCTTTACCCTGACTCATGAGCACACGCTATCTATTAGCGATTGATTTTGGCGCTTACGGCTTACCTACGATAGATTTTGCCACCTCGCGGACGTAGCGCAGTTGGTAGCGCGGAACCTTGCCAAGGTTCAGGTCGCCGGTTCGAACCCGGTCGTCCGCTCTGGTAAGTCGCCACGGCGATGAGTAATTGGTCGGGTGGCCGAGAGGCGAGGCAAGGGACTGCAAATCCCTCTACACGGGTTCAAATCCCGTCCCGACCTCCATCATTAGAAACGCATACAGACCAGAGTTATGGGAAGGTAAGCGCCATGAGTGAGTCAACGCGTCCATGGGGGCGATATGAAATTCTTCAAGAATCAACAGAGCATAAAGTTAAATGCATATGGGTCACCCCTGGTAAACGGATTTCATATCAGCGCCACGAAAAACGCGCAGAGCACTGGTTTATCATCGCCGGCACTGCACGTATTACCGTAAACGGTGTTGAGTCAACGGTAGTTGCTGGCGATGCCGTCGATATTGCTATCGCAGATTTACATCGCATAGAAAATATTGGCCGTGATGATGTGATCTTCATTGAAGTGCAGACCGGTACTTACTTTGGTGAAGATGATATTGAACGAATTGAGGATGATTTCGGGCGCCGATAACATTAATTTTCCTGGGGTATGATTTCCCAGCAAGGATCGTTGGCTCAGCGGTAGAGCACCACATTGACATTGTGGGGGTCACTGGTTCGATCCCAGTACGGTCCACGTAAAGAAACGCCCCTGACCTGCGATTATGCAAGGTGAGGGGCTTTTTATTTGGCAGAGTGCCAGATACGTGCCAGATAGTCTCTCAATATCAGACTAACGAGAGGTAGAACGAAATGACAAAAACCGCGATAACAAACATCGGCTATGTAGTAAAGGCAGCTCGTGAAGCACTGAAAATCAGCACTTCAGACCTGGCAAGAGTGTCGGGTATGCGTCGCCCAAGCATTGAAGCAATAGAAAAAGGCCGCGCCACAACAGCGAAAGAGCGCCACGATCTAGCTGCGACAATCGCCTGGATTGCTAGCCATGGAGTTAGCGCATGAACGCCGCGACAATTACAAACATCCGATCTAAAAACATCTGCCCAGAATGGTGCGAGTCAATTCACGATGAAGATCCCGCCGACGTTGTTCACTACGGCCCTCAATGGCGAAGTTTGCCAATCGGTGACTATCCCTTTTCTGTGCAAACTGTGGCTTTTGCAGATGAAAAGGGTCAAATCAAAGTCAATGTAGAAACGCCGTCGATAGAGCTAACGCCAGAGCAGGCAATCGAGGCTGGCCGCGACCTCATTGCAGCAGGTACGTGGGCGCTCGCTCACAGTGTCACTGCATGAACGCCGTCGGACCCACTTCAAAAGAAATTGTTGCATTGATCCGCAAAAGGTTATCTGACGCCGGAATAACTCAACGCCAAGCCGCTGAAAAGACAGGGATTTCCCTCGCAACTCTTAACCGTCGCCTCACGGGTCAATCACCATTCTTTATTTACGAGCTGGTGCCAATCGCTGCG
>JAUSFN010000006.1 GCA_030649935.1 Candidatus Planktophila sp. | reverse complement strand
ACCCGCAAAGAGCTCTCAAAATCGTTGGCTACAGTAAAGAAACAATCCAAAAGCAATAAAAAGGATGACCCAAAAATCCAACATGAATTCTTACGTAACCAACTCAGAACTCTCCAGGCGCGAAAAATGGAAAAGAAATATGAATATGCTGGTGGCGAAGATGACTTCGAGAAAGCCTGGGAGGAAATTACCTCCCCAATGAAATTTCTGGAAGAGGAGATGAAAAAGGCTCCAAAGGACGATTTTGATCCAAAACTCCAATCGCTAATTTCATCAGCTGATTTGACGCAAACGTGGCAAAGAATGACCGTGGCAGAACGCCGTGAAATAGTTGGCGCATTGATTAAGAAAGTCACAATTATGCCAAGAGATCCGAAATGGAATAATGGGATGGGCTACGACCCTCGCCGTGTCAATATCGAATGGGCGTGGGAATCTAGATCTACGAGCAAACCAACTATTAATCCCTCGAAGAAAGCAGTTAAAAGGAAGGTTGTCACGAAAGTGAGGACCAGAAGCAAGAAGTAGGGTTTGCTTATGGAAGATGTCCTTAACCATCCGTCAGTCATTCGAGTTCAAACAGAGCTTCGGAAGAATGGAATTTCGTCTACGGTTGTAATACTGCAAGACAGCGCACGATCAGCCGTGGAGGCAGCTGCTGCTCTTGGCATCGAAGTGGGGCAAGTTGCCTCATCAATCGTCTTCAAATTGCCTTCTGGGGCGCCTCTTCTTGTAATCACCAGCGGCAGACATCGGGTTGATACAGTATTGGTTGCACAAACGCTTGGAGTAGATAAATTGCATCGAGCGGACGCTGACTACGTTAAGGCCGTCTCGGGCTTTGCCATCGGCGGAGTTAGCCCCTTGGGTTGGCTTGTTGCAGAAAGTACAGGAGGCGTCAGCCCATTAGGGTGGCTGCAACCGGCCAGGGTGCTAATCGACGACGCGTTGAACGACTATCAAGTTGTCTGGGCCGCCGCGGGCCACCCTCATGCTGTTTTTCCAACAACGTACCAGGAATTAATCCGAGTTACCGGTTCCCGTCCAATGATTGTCGGAGACTAGCCCCTTCAATGATCACCCAAGAAGAATTAGTCCAATCGCGAAAATTCCATAAAAAGCAGCTGAAGCCGAAAGGCGATATGGCTCAAAACGTTTAGTTTTAAACAATATAAGTAGATAGACAATAGCAATCATCGTGACGACACCTGCCAAGATGAGTGGCCCATCAAATTTCCAAGGCGTGAACAATATGCCGAGGCCAGACGGGACGGTTGCTTGAATCATCATTGCCCCACTGATATTTGCGAGTGCAAGTGAGATTTTACCTTGTCGGATCCAAATAATGGCATTCATGATTTCCGGAAGTTCGGTAGCAACTGGTGAAAGCAGAAGTGCAGTAACAGTTGCAGAAAGACCAAGTTCTGGGCCAATCCATTCCAACTGCCCCACAAAGAGGTGAGAAGACACAAAAATTACAGCCAAACTTCCGAGAGTTTGAGCAAGTACCGCCCAACCAGCAGGAACCTTCTTCCTCGGTTGAAGTTTTAGCGGCTCTAAATCCATATCACTATGTTTTTCAGAATCAGCACGCATCTCCTTGATAAAATAGGCGCCGTATGCCGCAAAGAAGAGAAGTCCGAGCCATGGTTTAAATGAGAAGGTGACAAGTCCAAGAGCCACTTTCAAAATGAAAATGGCAAGGAACCACTTTTGATCTTTTGGTAACTGAGTCAGATCAACGTTCTTCAATGGATGTGGACCACGCTTCTTGCTGAGCAACATATATCCAGAAACGCCATAAGCGACCGTTGCCAAGGCCAGGGGGCCTCCCATAGCGGCTCCGACTCCTATATCTTTTGACTCTGGCGAATTCCCCATTGTCACCGCTACTAAAGTAACCACACTTTCAGGTAATGCTGTTCCTATTGCTGCTAGCACTGTTCCGATTGCGATTGTGCCCATCTTAAGACGAACGCCAAGCCATTCGACGGCATTAACAAATAACTCGCACGCGAAATAGATGGCGAGGGCACAGGCAAGCAAAGCAAGAACATGAAGCAGCATTTATAGTCTCCAATTAATTGACGATTGGAGTATACATTTCAATTACGTGATAAAGAATTTAAAGGAAGTTTTGGTCCTTCGTGATGGCTTGTTGCAGAAACCATAGGAGGCGTATCCCCAGTGGGCTGGATTAATGCACCTGAAATCACATTGATCGACGTGGCTCTAAAAGATTATGAGATTGTGTGGGCTGCCGCTGGTCACCCACACACCGTTTATCCAACTTCATACATGGAGTTAATCCGAGTTACTGACGCATTTGCAATGTATGTTGGGCAATGAAGTGAGATATATACCATCTATTCCAAAGGGGGCCAAGCTTGCTCTGCTTTCAGCAATATTATTCGGCATCTCCACTCCTCTTACCAAAATCTTTCTAGCAAACTCATCCCCCTTTATCACGGCCGGATTACTCTACTTATCTTCGGGTATTAGTATCGGGATCTATCGAAAGTTTAAAAAACCACCTAATTTCAAATTACCCTTGTCAGAAAAAGTATATTTCGGGTCAGCAATTTTATGTGGCGGTATTGCCGCACCCGTCTTACTATTAATTGGGCTATCACAGTTGGAGGCATCCACTGCGTCGATTCTTCTGAATTTGGAAGGTGTATTCACTGCACTACTGGCGTGGTTCATCTTTAAAGAAAACTTTGATAGAAGAATTCTCATTGGAATGCTAAGCATTGTTACCGGTGCAGGCATCGTTGGTTGGAATGGCAGTTTTGATTTCAGAGTACTTCCCTCAATGCTCCTAATTGTCGCAGCCTGCCTATTTTGGGCTTTAGATAACAACCTCACCCGAAATGTGATCTCTGCTGACATTACCTGGATGGCTTCGACTAAAGGCCTCGTTGCCGGAGTTACAAATCTATTTATCGCAACCCAACTCGGAGATTCATTTCCTAAACTAGGAGCTTTACTCGCAATCACCCTTATCGGGGTATTTTCCTTTGGTGTGAGTCTTGTGCTATTTATCGGCGCAATGCGCACGGTCGGAACGTCGCGTGCCGGTGCCTACTTTTCTGTTGCCCCATTTTTTGGAGCACTCGCCGCCGTAATTCTGGGTGATCCTCTAACTGCACAACTAGGAATTGCTACGATCTTTATGGGTTTTGGCATCTACCTCCATATCACTGAGAATCATCATCATGAACATTCACATGATGGGGAAGACCACGCTCATGCCCACTTTCCAGATATCAGCCACCGTCACCATTGAATCGAATCCAGCGGACTAATATTTAGGAATCGAGAGCTGGGGCCGTTTGAATGTTGATTATGAAAAAGAGATAGCTGGTTTTCCATTGATAAATTTGACCATTCCAGACCAATCTCTTATTTTTCTCTAAGAATGTGAATCGAATAATCCTCGTAGCCATTTAAATCCGCTCTCAACTGCTGGTTCCGAGATGGTGGAGTGATTTTTATTCTCAACGATAAGTAATTCAGAGTTAGGAATCTTTCTTTTCAAATAGTCAGCATGTGCCGGTGGCACATTTACATCTTTAGTACCAGCCCAAAGTTGTACAGGTAAAGAGATTTCTTCTAATGAAAATCCCCAAGGTTTTAGAAAAGCGAGGCGGTCATCTCTCAATCCATGGGCACCTTGAATGAATGAGTACTGCCCCCTAACTTGAAAACTCAAAATGCTTTCATCTGAAATTGGATCTTCAGGATCTACATTGAGAACCTCTTTAAATTGATTAAAATTATACGAACTCCATTCTGTAGCCATCTTTGACACTGAGAGTTCAAAATCTTCCATGCTAGTTAATGGAAGATTCCAAAACTCTCGACCTCCTTCGGCCATTCCTGCAGCAAAATCAAAATTTGGATCGTCGAAAGGCGCTATACCTGCAACTATTAACATCGCTTTGCACCGGTTCCCGGCTAAATGTCCCGAAGCCAATGCATGGGGTCCTCCGCCAGATTGACCAAAAATGGCGAAGTTTTCAATTCCAAGAGCATCGGCAATGTCGAGATTTATTTGGGAAGCGGTATTGACACTGCGATTAGCGATCGCGGTTGAGCTTCCGTAACCTGGTCGAACAACTTCAATGATTCGAAATCCATTTGCATCGGCGTTACGCCTGATGTGGGGCGAAATCGGGCCGGCCGAAGGCGAGCCATGATGAAAGAACACGACATTCTGACTTTGCCCATAATCAAAATAGGCAACGGTCTGACCATTCGAGCGAGTAAAAAGTAATTCCTGCATCATGGAAGATTAGTTGGATTTACTATAATTTAAAAGGGCTAGAAACTTTCATTCGTCTGCGATGGTATTGTCGATTCGTCTAAATCGACATACTGTGAAGTTTTGTTGACCACCCGATGGTGTTAGGTGAACTCGCTCGCTAGCCCACTCCAAATTGAAATGCTCGGAGAAAAGTTCGGCGAGGGAATCCTTTGAGTGTCTAAAAACGGGTAATCCACTGCACTTTTCAGGTCCATCTGGTGCGAAAGTTGCTAAAACTAAATAGCCATTCGCACTAATACTGTCCGCGGCAGCAGCAACATAGGAATTCTGTTCTTTTGATGTTAGTAAAAAATGAAAGACTGCACGATCATGCCAAAGTTGAAACTTTTCATGTGCTTTGAATTCCAGAACATCACCTACATAAAATTTAATTCCGACCGGCGAATTGTCGAGGCGCTCTTTAAGACGTGAAATCGCTGCGGAAGAGATATCAAGTGCGCTCAAGTTTGAAAACCCATTGTCAATAAGAGCGTCTAATAGCAACGATGCTCCCGCGCCTATATCGATAATAGCTGCTTCTTTAGGCAGTTGAAGATCGGATATCAAGTCAAGCCAGAGGTCCTCCCGATTTTGCCACCATCCAACGTCCATAAATTTATTTCGATGCAAGTTCTCCCAATGATTTGCAAACTCCAATGTCATGCATCCAGTTTAGCCCATCCAAGTGCAAGTCCAATAATCATTGTAATAGACTAAACTTCTTCTTATGAATGAGAACATTGAGTGTATTTTCTGTACAGTGGAGTTGGTGTGAGAGAAAATAATTGTGGTCGAACGCGGCTTACCATGGTTGGTATGTAGTGATCGTTGCATATTTTTGGAGGATTAAAGCTCGGGCGATTCCATTTGCTTTAGCCTCAATGGCCTTTGATCGCTTTATTTTGCGCAGCTCCCCAAATGTGGGTTTCTTCAAATCACTAGGCACAGGCAAGGGAGAAACATTTACACCGCGCGATGCCAATCCGCTTCGCTGGGGATTAATTGCAGAAGTTGGCGATGTTGATGTATTTGATAACTCTGTTGTTGTTAGGCGATGGCGCAAAAAATCTATCCATGAGTTTCGAGCTATCATCGAACCTATCTCTGCCCATGGAAAGTGGGCCGGGCAAGCGCCCTTTACACCAACGGTTAAAGAGTGGAGTGGCAAAGTAATTGCCGTGACTAGAGCGCGCATCAGGTGGTCCCAAAATCTGCGTTTTTGGCGAGCCGTTCCTCCGGTGACGGCATCGCTCACATCGGCACCTGGCTTAATTGCCGCCATCGGAATCGGCGAAGCTCCGATTGGATTGCAAGGTACTTTTTCCATCTGGGAATCAGCCGCTGCCTTGCGAAATTTCGCTTATCGGGGCGATGCCCATAATGAGGCCATTGCCGCTACGGCCAAGTACAAGTGGTACTCGGAGGAGCTTTTCTCACGTTTTGCAGTGCAAGAAATTCGAGGTTCGATTAATAACTAAACCTTGATATAGGGCAGACTTAATCTATGTCGATCCGCCACTATTCCCCGCGCCGAGATCGAGGCAGGGGAAATTCAAGGCGGATGAATACGCTTCTAATCGCAGTTTTATCTATCGCAATTGTCCTGCAAATAGCTTATCCCTTAGTCGACGGTGAAGCGCTGCGGGTTTTAACTTTGGCAATAGTGTATTGGGGAGCTGGCGCAATGCTCTTGCACGCCTTTTTTGCATTTGGTGCTCGTTATGCATTTCTATATCTGGCAGTAACTTTCTCGTTTGCTCTAGCCATTGAGCATGTTGGCGTTTCAACCTCATGGCCTTTTGGTGAATACTCATACTCGACAGATTTGGGCTTTAGAATTTTCTCTGTTCCTTTTGTTGTTCCTTTTGCTTGGATCATGATGGTGCATCCAGTTCTTATTGCATCACGAAGAGTCGCCGGCAATTGGGTTTTTCTCTATGGTGGAACTGCACTTGCTGCATGGGATTTGTTTTTAGATCCATTGATGGTCACTTCGGGTCGTTGGACTTGGGTTGTAAGTGGTGCTCATGTACCTTTTCAGCCAGAGATTCCACTTTCAAATACTTTTGGTTGGTTACTTACTGGAATGGGTTTGATTGGCATTTTGCATCTCATACTACCTCGTGATCGCCGCAAAGTAGGTGCATCCTTTTCTGCAATCGATATCTTCTTAGTGTGGGCGCTATTTTCAGGCATTGTCGGAAATCTCTTCTTCTTTGATCGACCAGGAATTGCACTCTTTGCAGGTGGAGTTTTTGGAGTTGTGTTGTCTCCCTATTTATTTACTCGTTGGTTAGGGCGTCCATAGAAATCTATGCCTTGGCTAATTGTTCTACCTACTTTTATGGCGTTTTTTCTCTCACTCATTAATTTCATCACAATCCGTAAACCTCTAGAAGTTAGCGAAATCTCCGAATTTGTGAGCGTAATTGTGCCACTTCGTAATGAGGCGAATAACATTATTGGACTCATTAATAATTTGAGTTCACAGTCCGCTCTTGCCAACGCCGAGTTTATCCTCCTAAATGACAACTCTGATGACTCAACTTTTGATTTAGTGAGTGTTGAAATTGAAAAGAGGCCTAATTTTCGATTGATTCAGGGTGAACCACTGCCAACTGGCTGGATTGGAAAAGTGTGGGCATTGCATCAACTTTTAGATCAAGCACATGGAGAAATAATCGTCTCTATCGATGCCGACGTACGTTTGACACGCGATGCAATAAGTAAGTCGATTACTTTAATGAAATCAGCACAGTTAGATTTTCTTTCTCCCTATCCCCACCAAATAGCTCAGACATTAGGTGAGCGATTAATTCAACCTCTTTTGCAATGGTCTTGGATGAGCACGCTCTTACTTCGCCTCTCAGAGCGCACCGCATTTTCATCCATGGCAGTTGCGAATGGCCAGTTCTTTATCGTCAAAAAGCAGGCTTTGAATGCCGCCGGTGGATATGAAACGGTTAAAAACGCGGTATTAGATGATGTCTTTCTTGCCCGACGATTGATCAAAACAGGGTCACATGGGGCTGTTGTTTCTGGTGCAAAAATCGCGCAGTGCCGAATGTACTCATCCTGGAGCGAAATCGAGGCCGGTTACGGCAAATCATTGAGACATGCCTTTGGATCAATTATTGGCTCGATAAGCGCCATTCTTCTTCTCTTTCTTACTGGAGTTGCACCTTTAATTTTGGCGCTCACGGGATCAATGTGGGGTTGGATTGCCTTTATATGTATGGTGGTAACTCGCATTCTGAGTGCCTACCTCTCGCGCATGAGAATCCTTGATTCACTACTGCATCCAATTTCAAGTACATTGTTTATCTATTTAATTTTCTATTCATATGTAATGCGTGGGAATGTTCAGTGGAAAGGTCGCACGGTATGAAGATTGCTGTCATTGGCGCCGGAATGGGCGGGATGACGGCCGCAGCTCGTTTAGCTCGCGCCGGTCACTCGGTCAGCCTTTACGAAGCATCCAATACGTATGGGGGGAAATTGCGTACTGAATGGATAGGTAAATTTGCATTCGATACCGGCCCATCCCTTTTAACTCTTCCCGCTGTATATAAAGATTTCTTTATTCGTACGGGCAAACCACTTGGTCTTCTCTGTGAAATTCTCCCCGTAGATCCATCATTTGATTACAGATTTGCAGATGGTACACATGTGAAGTTTGCAAATCTTTCACGTCATCACACCCTTAATGCCATCAGAGGCGTTTTTGGAGAAGTTAGTGCCAAACAATGGGACCATATGATGAAACGCGCAACACGTATGTGGGATGTATCGCGCGAACCCTTCGTTGAGTCAGAGTTGAAATCTCCTTTAGCCCTTCTCAAGCGAAAAAGGCTAATCCGAGATATTTTCATCATCGCCCCATGGAAATCACTGCGTAACTTTGCCAGGGAGACCCTCCCTGACCAGCGACTTCGATATATTCTCGATCGATATGCGACATATAGCGGTTCGGACCCGCGAAAAGCCCCTGCAGTTTTAGCCACTATCGCCTATGTGGAAGAGGCTTTTGGGGCTTGGCATATAAAAGGCGGAATTGGAACTTTGGCAACCTTGGTTCATCAACGTTGTATAGATGTGGGGGTGAAATTTCACTTCAATAGCAAAGTCGAGGAAATAGTTATAGAAAAGGGAGTAACCCTTGGTATTCGTTTGGCAGATGGAACTGAGATTGAATCTGAAGCCGTTGTCGCCAATGCCGATGCATCGCTCATATATAACCACCTAATAAAGGCAGAAAATCGAAAACTTCGTAAAGTTCGAAAGAATATCGCTCGAGCCGATGCCTCAATTGCTGGATTCACACTACTGTTGGGTCTTCGAAAATCTAAAACTTCCGTGCTTAACCACCACACAATTTTATTCACTCATGATTATGATGCAGAATTCAATTCGATTTTTTCAGAGAAATTGCCAGCAGAAAATCCTACGATCTATATTTGCGCTCCCAATGATGACCAAATGGTAAAAGAGGAAAATCTTGAAGGCTGGTCAGTGCTTGTAAATGTTCCGCCTCATGGTCCACATGGATTTGATTGGAACGATGAAAACTTTAATCGAAAATACGCCAACTCAATAATTGATCGCATAGAAGCTCAAGGAATTTCAGTTCGCGATCGCCTCGAATCACTCACGATTAGAACACCGGCCGATTTAGAACGCACCGTATCTGCGCCTGGTGGTTCCATTTATGGAACATCAAGTAATGGAGCTCGTGCCGCTTTCATGCGAGCTAAGAATCGCTCTCCAATCAAAGGACTTTACTGCGTGGGTGGATCTGCGCACCCGGGTGGTGGTTTGCCTTTAGTTGGGATGAGCGGTGAAATTGTCGCTAACGCAATTGGACGCGCGCAAAACGAATTACCATCGCAAAACTAATTACCTGCAAAACCAAAAAGAGCCAGGATAGGAGAACAACTCCTGGAATATTTAGCTGCCACATAATTAAAGCTGTAAAGAGAAAACTTGCACGAACTGGACGCTCAGCCGGAGTTACCACGCCAATATCCTTAATTTTCAGCGAACTCAATTTTGCACGCGCATACTCTTGAAAGGCGGCAACACACCAAATTGCGATTGCTAACCAAGCAGGTACGCCGATCACATAGAGGGCATACAACCAGAACGCTTCGCTAATCCGATCGACTACTGAGTCAAGCGTTGCACCCCATGCACTGTCTCGCTTCTGGAAAATTGCAACACTTCCATCTATCCCGTCGCAAAAGAGGGAGAAAACAAGGAAAAATATGGCCCACCACGTGGTTGCAGTTAAGGCGCTCATTGCCGCACTAATGAGCCCTAAAAGAGTTAAAAGATTTGGGGAGATTCGAAGCAGCGTTGCAATGAGGCCAAAGCGATAAGAAATTTTGAGCCACCATGCCACCGCACCTGTAATGGGAGCATCACTATGGAGCTGGCTCCACTTAGTATTGAACTCGTCTTTAGTGAGCATTATTTAAGTTCCTATAAATCTGATTAGTGGCCGTTGAACTATTCATAGTATAGAAGTGAAGACTTGGAGCGCCAGCGAGCAATAAATCCTCGCACAACGTGCTAGCAAGTTCGATTCCTAATGCATGTACAGCATCTGAGTCATCTTCTACCTTAGAGAATGCCTCCGAAACCGAGGGTGGAATAGGAGTTCCGCCGAGTTCTGCCATTCGGTGTAACTGCCTCACATTTGTAATAGGCAAAATCCCCGGAATAATCGGCATTTTCGAGCCTCGAGCTTGTAGGGCATACACAAGCTGTTCCCACTTGGCGACCTCAAAGAAAAATTGAGTAGTAGCAAATGTGGCTCCTAAATGCTCTTTCCGCAACAACACATCAACATCTTTTTTAAAATCACCCTGCGAAGCTGGATGCCCATCTGGAAAAGCAGCGACTCCAATATCGAATCCTCCGAACTCGTGGATCAACTGCACTAACTCATCTGCATGGGTAAAACCATCAGATGTTGGCGTCCATGGAGCTCGCGGCCCACCCGCCGGATCTCCACGTAAAGCAAGTACGCCACGAATGCCAGCGCTGCGATACATGTGCAAAATTGAGATTAACTCTTGGCGACTTGAGCCAACACATGTTAAATGTGCCACAGTGGGAATCTTCGTTCGGTGAGTGACCTCTTCAGTCATACCGATAGTTCTATTTCTGGTCGATCCTCCCGCACCGTACGTTACAGAAACGAACTCTGGCGCAATATGTTCTAGATCCTCAAGCGCACTCCACAAACGTTGTTCACCCTCACCGTCTTTGGGGGGAAAGAACTCTAAGGAATACGAAGTGCGGACTACCACGGTGTGAGGGTACCGTTAAGGAGTGAGTTCTCAAGCCAAGGCAGCACTTCAAGAGATTCGTGATGCCGTAGAGATTGAGTTAACAAGTTTTCTCTCACAACGAGCCCGCTTTTTGGAGGCCATCTCCTCGGACTTAGCGCCAGTTTCACTGGCACTCTCTTCCTTCTTACTCGATAGCGGCAAACGTCTGCGACCACTCTTTGCCTATAGCGGATTTGTGAGTGCGGGAGCGGACATAACGCCCGCCGTGGTGAAAGCCATTGCAAGCCTTGAACTGCTCCAGGCTTGTGCACTCATTCACGATGACCTCATGGATGGCTCAGATACACGTCGAGGTAAGCCATCAATTCACCGCCACTTTGAATCGATGCATGTTCAAGAGGAGCTCGAAGGCTTCGCTCCAGCATACGGACTTGCCGCTGCCGTCCTTTTAGGAGATTTAGCGTTGGTCTGGTCGAATCAAATGTTAAATGAATCCGGCCTTTCACCTCGAGCTTATAGTGAGACGCTGCCCATTCACGATGAGATGCGAGTTGAATTAATGGCAGGTCAATTCTTAGATATTTTTGAGCAGGTTCAAAAATTTACTGATTTGAATCGATCCATAAAAGTTGCACAGTATAAATCTGGTAAATACACCATTGAGCGACCGCTTCATATTGGAGCAGTTCTCTCAGAGCGTCAATCCCCCGAACTCTTAAGAGATTTATCTAGTTATGGCTTACCGCTGGGTGAGGCATTTCAATATCGCGACGACCTATTAGGCGTTTTTGGAGATTCAAGTCTGACTGGAAAGCCGGCAGGTGATGATTTACGAGAAGGCAAACGGACAGTGCTCATTGCATTAACAGATCTAGCATCTACGGATTCGATGCGCGAAGAGAGCAAAAAGTATTTTGGATCTCCTAATTTAGATGCCGATGGTATTGCGATCTTGCAAGAGATCATCATTTCAACTGGCGCTAAAGAAAAACTTGAATCAATGATTGAGCGACTTACTGATCAAGCACTTCGCTCGGCTGAAAGTGAACTCATAG
>JAUSFN010000042.1 GCA_030649935.1 Candidatus Planktophila sp. | reverse complement strand
TATCGATGCCGTCGGTGCTCAGAATGTTTATGGAGTTGCTATGCCAAGTAAGTATTCGTCACACCATTCAGTTGAAGATGCACAGGCGTTAGCCGATGCGACAGGCATTAACTTTCGCACCGTCCCCATTGCTCCTATGGTCGATTCCTTTTTGGCTAATTTGAACTTGAGTGGAGTTGCTGAAGAAAATCTACAGGCGCGTGTGCGGGGCACTACCTTGATGGGCATCTCTAACTCTGAGGGACATATTGTTGTAGCAACTGGAAATAAGAGCGAGCTTGCCGTTGGATATTCAACTTTGTATGGCGATGCTGTGGGCGGCTTTGCACCGATTAAAGATATTTATAAGAGCGATGTCTGGAGATTAGCTAAGTGGCGCAATTCAAAGGCTCATAGTGAGGGCCTCACGCCTCCAATCCCGGAGCGCTCAATAACTAAAGAGCCCAGCGCTGAGCTACGACCTGATCAAAAAGATAGAGACTCTCTGCCTGATTACACTCTTCTAGATCAACTTTTGCGTCTATACGTCGATGAAGATCATGGTTATGAGGTGTTAATAAAAGATGGATTTGATCCAGCGCTGGTCACGCGCGTTATTAGCCTTGTAGATAGGGCCGAATATAAGCGTCGCCAATATCCACCCGGCACTAAAACCTCAGCGCGTGCCTTTGGAAAAGATCGCAGATTACCGATGACTTCTCGCTGGTCGCAGTCCTAGCTCTGCAACCCATTTGCAACTGGCTTTAATCGGCATTCTCGCTAAACTTGGGCTCATGCAATCGATTATCACCTGGTTTTTTACACGCAACCGGATAGTCGATTTTTGCTTGTCTACTTCATGCAGCTGCTGACATTTATTGCACCTTCGCCCGCTTTAAATTTCAATTAACCATTTCACTCAATTTTTAGGGAGAATTATGAAGATTTATAACAACATTACAGAGGTTTTTGGCAATACCCCACTAGTGCGCCTTAATAAGATCATGGATGGTGCACCAGCTAATGTCTTTGCAAAGCTCGAGTTTTACAATCCGACATCAACGGTTAAAGATCGCCTTGGTATTGCTATGGTCGATGCGGCAGAAAAAAGCGGTGCTTTAAAGCCCGGCGGAACAATTGTTGAAGCCACATCTGGCAACACGGGAATTGCGCTCGCAATGGTCGCAGCGGCCCGCGGATATAAAGCGATATTAACGATGCCGGAATCAGTTTCCAAAGAGCGTCGCAAATTAATTAAGGCCTTTGGTGCCGAACTCGTATTAACACCTGCCGCACTTGGCATGAAAGGTGCAGTTGCTGCATCTGAAGAGCTAGCCGCATCAGGTGCCGTAATGGTTCGCCAGTTTGAAAATGAAGCGGGCCCAGCGATTCACCGTGCCACAACTGGCGAGGAAATTTGGCGTGATACCGATGGCACAGTTGATGTTTTAATCGCAGGCATCGGCACAGGCGGAACAATTACCGGTACAGGTCAGTTGTTAAAGGAGCGCAACCCTGCAATAAAAGTATTCGGTGTCGAACCCGCAGCATCACCGATTTTAAATGGTGGAGCACCGGGTCCTCACCCTATTCAGGGCATCGGAGCTAACTTCATTCCAGAGATTTTGGATCGGACCGTCTACGATGAAATTTTGGATGCGACTGCCGCCGATGCAATCAAATATGCACGCCGTTCAGGGGTCGAAGAGGGTATTTTAGCTGGTATTTCTTCGGGTGCGGCGCTGTGGGCAGCATCGGTTGTTGCACACCGCCCAGAGTTTGCTGGAAAAAATATCGTGGTAATTATCCCATCCTTTGGTGAGCGCTATTTGTCAACGGTTCTCTACGACGATATTACAGAGTAGGCATGTGATGATTTCCAGATTATTAGAGGACCTCGATAACGCGTTGGTGAAAGATCCCGCGGCACGAAATCGCCTCGAGGTATTACTCGCATACCCGGGTCTACATGCCGTGTGGGGTTATCGCGCAGCTAATTATCTGTGGAGACATAACTTAAAACTTATCGCGAGGATTTTTTCGAACTGGATTCGTGCTACAACAGGGATCGAAATTCACCCGGCGGCGACAATCGGAAGACGATTCTTTATCGATCACGGAATGGGAGTTGTCATTGGGGCAACTGCAATTGTCGGTGATGATGTCATGCTGTACCACGATGTAACGTTAGGAGCCCGAACATATGTACTGGGTAAACGCCATCCAACAATTGAAAACAACGTTGTAATCGGTGCTGGAGCTCGAGTAATTGGAGATATCACAATTGGGCACGGTGCGCGTATTAGCGCAAATGTTGTCATTACAAAGGATATTCCAGCGCAAAGTACGCTTGAAAGTAGCGAGTTTTTCGTTATTTAATCAGTTAACACGGCCGTAACCTGCATTTGGAATAATATCGAGCATGTCCATAGACACAGATAAGCAGCAGGAGTTCGTTCTACGTACGATTGAAGAACGCAATATCCGTTTCGTACGTTTATGGTTCACCGATGTCTTGGGTTTTCTTAAATCTGTAGCAATTGCACCGGCCGAACTTGAAAACGCCTTTGATGAGGGAATCGGTTTTGATGGTTCGGCGATTGAAGGCTTTGCCCGTGTTACTGAGTCCGATATGTTGGCTAAGCCTGACCCAACCACATTTTCAGTTCTTCCATGGCGCACCGAATCCCCTGGGGCAGCGAGAATGTTTTGTGATATTACGATGCCAGATGGAAGTCCATCTCCGGCCGATCCTCGCAATGTTTTGCGTCGAATTTTAGATAAAGCGGCCGAAATGGGTTACACGTGTTACACCCATCCAGAGATCGAGTTCTTTTTATTTAAATCAATGCCAGAAGTCGGTGTTACACCGATACCAGTTGATCAAGGTGGTTACTTCGATCATACTCCAGCCGTTGTCGGGCACGACTTTAGACGTCAGGCGATTACACTGCTCGAAGCGATGGGAATCTCTGTCGAATTTTCACATCATGAGGGTGGCCCAGGTCAGCAAGAGATTGATCTGCGTGATGCAGATGCGCTAACAACTGCCGATAACATCATGACCTTTCGACATGTCATCAAAGAGGTCGCGATGGATCAAGGTTTCCATGCATCCTTTATGCCAAAACCTTTTACAGACCATCCTGGTAGTGGAATGCATACGCACGTCTCATTATTTAAGGGCGAAGAAAATGCCTTTTATGATGCCAACGCTCAGTACAACTTATCTAACGTCGGCCGATCTTTTATTGCAGGTATTCTTAAACATGCACCAGAGATCACTGCAATTACTAATCAGTGGGTGAACTCGTATAAGCGCCTCCATGGCGGGGGAGAGGCACCTGCAGTTATTAACTGGGGGCCAAGTAATCGTGGCGCACTCGTTCGACTGCCAATGTATAAGCCAGGCAAAGAAAACTCAACGCGTATTGAATTTAGATCACCGGATACGGCCTGTAATCCCTATCTTGCCTATGCGGTAATGGTGGCTGCAGGATTGAAAGGTGTTGAAGAAAACTATGTATTGACTGATTCCAATGACCCCATCTCACTTCCTACTGACCTAAATGAGGCAATAATTCAGATGGAAAAGAGCGAATTAGTGCGCGAAACTTTAGGCGAACACGTCTTTGAGTATGTGCTTCGCAATAAGCGCGCTGAATGGCGAGATTACAGTCGTCAAGTGAGTGCGTACGAACTCGATAGATATTTACCAGTTCTTTAATTTAATTGAAAGTGGCGCGATGCTCTTCGTCGTGGTTCAAAATTACTTGTACCATCGACTCAATTGTGATCGTGCCGAAGGTTTTATGAATAGCAGGTGCGGTACGTTCGGTCTCAGTCAGAGATTTCAAAAAAACTGCCATCGATTCGCGGCTTTTTTGCAGAAGAGCTAATGATTCATCTAATGAAAAATCTGCATAAGTAGCTGCGGTTTTCTCTCCATCTGGCTCCCACCACGCTAAGGCAGGAGGTGCCTGTCCAGCACGTTGAGCGTTCACCATCAACTCAAATCGAGCCATCCACACTTGGGTATCCACATCAGAAATATGCCCAATGGTGATTGCAGGAGCCCAACCCTCCCCACTAAATCTGCATTCCTTAGCAGATCTGGTTAAGCGATCGGTCGATTCAGTCAGGGCGATAAGTTGGGATTCGAAGTTAGTCATAACCTAAGTTTAAGGCGCAAGTTTGCTCAATAAAAGGTTTACGCGTTACCCTAGAGGCATGTTGCGCAGTCTGCTTCTTAGCTGCCGTGGCGGGGTCAAGTAACCGATCCCCTCGCCGCGGGGTTTGTCGTATCGGTATATAGATGACAACCCCCGAGTACATAAGGAGCAGTACATGAACTTTCCAAAGCAGTCACCATCATCAATGCCAGTGCATCGTTATGAGGCTTTTCATCCCATAGATCTTCCTGATCGAACATGGCCATCTAAGAAAATTACGCAGGCACCGAAGTGGTGCTCGGTCGATCTGCGGGATGGCAACCAGGCTTTAATCGATCCAATGGACACACCCCGCAAGTTAGCGATGTTCAAACTATTAATTGATATGGGTTACAAAGAGATTGAAGTGGGATTTCCGAGTGCATCACAGACTGATTTTGATTTTGTTCGAAAGATTATAGAAGAGGATTTAATTCCGAACGATGTAATCATTCAAGTATTGACACCCGCTCGAGAACCGTTAATTCGTCGCACATTTGAATCTATTAAAGGTTCAAAACAGGCCATAGTTCACTTATACAATTCGACATCGACCTTGCAACGCCGCGTTGTATTTGGTCTAGATAAAGCAGGCATAAAGAAGATTGCAACCGATGCAGCACAAATCTGTTTAGATTTAATTCCGAGCGTTGCCGAAACCAGAGTTTCCTTTGAGTACTCACCTGAGTCATATACAGGCACTGAATTGGAATTCGCGGTCGAAGTGTGTAATGCTGTCAATGCGATTTGGAAACCTACTCCAGCTTGGAAAACAATTATGAACTTACCGGCAACGGTTGAAATGGCGACACCAAATGTATATGCCGATTCAATTGAGTGGATGTGCCGAAACTTAGATAATCGTGACAGTGTAATTGTCTCGCTCCATCCGCATAATGATCGCGGTACAGGTGTTGCTGCGGCAGAACTCGGCTATTTAGCCGGCGCTGATCGCATCGAAGGAACGCTCTTTGGAAATGGGGAGCGAACCGGAAATGTCTGCCTTGTAACGCTGGGAATTAACTTAGTTACCCACGGAATCGACCCTCATATAGATTTCTCAGATATTGAGGTCGTCCGTCGTATAGTTGAGTATGCAAATCAACTTCGTGTCCCTGAGAGACACCCATATGGTGGTGATTTAGTTTTCACCGCTTTTTCTGGTTCTCACCAAGATGCGATAAAGAAAGGTTTCGATCTTATGGAGATAGATGCAGATGAAGCTGGCAAAGACGTCCGCAATCAAACGTGGGCCGTTCCATATCTACCAATTGATCCCCTTGATATTGGTCGAAGTTACGAAGCTGTAATACGTGTAAATTCTCAATCCGGAAAGGGCGGGGTTGCTTACTTATTAAAAAGCGAACATCACCTTGACTTGCCACGTCGCCTCCAAATTGAGTTTTCAAAAATCGTTCAAATTAAAACTGATACTCAAGGAGGGGAGATTACTGCCGAAGAGTTGTGGTCCATTTTTGAAGATGAGTACCTTCCGACACAGAATGCGCCGTGGGGGCGTTTTCGTCTAAAGGGCTTGAGTCAAACATCGGTTCTGGGTGAAGATGTTCACTTAACGGTTTCCATTACCGATCGAGGAGAAGTTCACGAACTCAAAGGTCAGGGCAATGGGCCAATAGCCGCATTTTCAAATATATTACAGAGCCATGGAGTTGATGTCTTTGTACTGGATTATTTCGAACATGCACTTTCTGCAGGGGGAGATGCTTCGGCAGCGGCATATTTAGAGTGCACTATTAACGGCAATGTTTATTGGGGTGTTGGGATTGATCCAAACACTACCACCGCCTCATTAAAGGCTGTCGTCTCTGCCATTAATCGAGCGATTCGCTAAGCCAAGTTTTCGACCTCTTGGCACTACCTTTACCCGTATGAGTTTATATAGGGATGAAGCCATTGTTTTGCGTACCCAAAAACTCGGAGAAGCCGATCGCATCATCACGCTCTTAACGCGCGAGCACGGAAGAATTCGCGGGGTTGCTAAAGGCGTACGACGCACAATGTCTAAATTCGGTGCCCGCCTTGAACCTGGAAGTCATATCGATATTCAACTCTACGTTGGAAAAACCTTTGACACCATCACGCAAGTAGAAGCGATGATGAATTATGGAGAAGCTTTGACCAATGATTATCAGCGCTGGACGGTGGCCTCAGCGATTTTGGAAGCGGCCGAACGCCTGAGTCCTAATGAACACGAACCTGCTGTAAAAGAGTTCGGATTAGTTGTCGGTGCAATGAAAGTTCTCGCCGAAAATCGCTATGAACCGTTGCTCATTCTGGATGCTTTCTTATTACGTTCATTAGATGTCGCAGGGTATGCACCATCTATGACTGCATGTTCAAATTGCGGAAAGCCTGGACCTCATCGCTACTTTTCATTGGTCGGCGGCGGATCGGTCTGTGCAGATTGCAGACCTTCAGCCTGCGCAACTCCTGCAGCTGAAACACTGGTGCACATGGATGCATTGCTTAGAAGTGATTGGGAGATTGCCTCGGCAACTGCTGGAAAGTTTCGCAGAGAGGCTAGTGGTTTAATCGCGGCATATTTACAATGGCATCTTGAGCGGGGCTTAAGGAGTTTGCCGATGGTAGAGCGCGCATGAGCCTACATATTCCACATCACGTAGCAATAGTTATGGATGGAAATGGTCGTTGGGCTAAGCAACGGGGATTAGCTCGCACTGCAGGTCATGAGGCGGGGGAGGCGGCACTCTTTGATGTGGTGGCCGGTGCAATTGAATACGGTGTAAAAGAGATTAGCGCATACGCATTTTCAACTGAAAATTGGCGCAGATCACCCGAAGAAGTTAGATTTCTAATGGGTTTTAATCGTGATGTTATTCGACGTCGCCGCGATGAGATGAACGATATGGGTGTGCGAGTGCGCTGGGTCGGGCGACCAAAGCGCCTATGGAGCAGCGTTATTAATGAACTTGAAGCTGCAGAAGAATTAACTAAGAGGAACAAGACTCTGACGTTAAATATGTGCGTTAATTATGGCGGCCGTTCAGAGATCGTTGATGCTGCCACAGAGCTTGCTCGTGATGTAAAACGTGGGAAAGTGAAGGCCGATTCAATCACTGAAAAAACTTTTGCACAATATTTAGATTCACCAACAATGAGCGATGTGGATCTATTTTTGCGCTCCTCAGGCGAACAACGCACAAGTAATTTTTTGCCGTGGCAATCGGTGTACGCCGAGTTTGTATTCATGGATGTTTTGTGGCCCGATGTCACACGTAAAACTCTGTGGAAAGCTATCGAAGAGTATTCAAAACGCGATCGTAGATTCGGAAAAGCGTAGAAATTAGCACTTAGGGCAGAGACCAAAAATCTCTGCAGAGTGCCCTACATCTCTATAACCATGTTCTGCCGCCAGTGACTGTGCCCATTTTTCAACCGCCCCGCCCTCAATTTCGACGGTATCTCCGCAGCCTTTGCACACTATGTGGTGGTGATGGGAATCTCCGCATAATCGGTAGATCGCCTCACCATCGTCGCGGCGTAAGATGTCAACGATTTTTTCATTAACGAGTGATTGAAGGGCTCGATAGACAGTTGTGAGTCCAATGCTTTGGCCTTCACGTTGCATGAGTTGATATACCTCTTGAGCACTGGCAAATCCGCCTGCGCTTTCAAGTGTATGTAGAACTCGAGGATTAGATCGGCTCAACCAATGTTCCCAACAACGAGCCACATAACCACCACTCCAATTACCGTTGCTAGCATCGTCATCTTGGACGGATGACGCGAGTGTGCCTCGGGCAATATATGTGATGTTGCAAGATAGATAACAAAGCCTGAAAACATTGCTAAGTAAAGCGCTAATGATGAGTCGCTGATTACTACATACGTTCCGAGTGCAGCGCCGCTGACTCGCATGACGGCATCTAGACCCAAAAGCGCAATGGCTCTCTTAGTCCAATGTCCGCTCTTAATCAATAGAGAGACAGTGTTGAGGCCGTCGGAAAAGGCATGGGACAAAATTGCGATGAACACAGCCAGACCTAAAGCATTGCTAATCTTGAACGAGAGTCCTAATGCAACGCCGTCTAAAAAGACATGTCCACCCATCGCTAATGCACCGAGAGTTCCGGCGATATTTGCTGAGTGATTGTGGGCATGTCCGTAGTCAGACTCTGCAGGTTCGTGGGAACCAAAAATCTGTTCAGCAAAGTGCAGTGCTAGGAATCCAAAGACAAAAGCAATCGAGACAATTGGAACATTGCCAAAGGTGTTTGTGTTAAGTTCGAAGATTTCGGGTAAAAGATCGAAGGCGACGAGGCCAAGGAGTAAGCCAGCTGAAAGGCCGAGCACCAGATGGAGTCGATCTCGTGAACGTATGGCCAGGAAGCCACCTGCTGTTGTGGCAATAGCCGTCAGGGCGGCAAGTGCGATTGCGATATTCATAACCTGACCATAGCATAATTGAAAATGATTATCATTTTCATATGACAGTATTTCCTGCCACTAGGCTCACACCATGCATGCAATCGCCCGTTTCTCTATCCCGCTCGGTGAAGCTAAAGAGTTTCGTGCAGAGCTTGAAGCTCTTAGAAGTGTTTTAGCCCAGGCACCTGGATTTATCGATGGGCTAGTCGGCCAAAATCTCGATGAGCCAACGCTCTGGCACTTATCGACTAGCTGGGAAAACGTCGGATCATATCGAAGGGCGCTTAATTCAACCCGTGCCAAGTTAGAAGCGATTCCAATTTTGGCCCGTGCAATCGATGAACCTGGTGCGTACGAGTAAACTTACAACCACGCAAAGTAACGTTCGTTGCTTTTCGCCGACATCCAGCCGGACGGAGCACAATATATGGCAACGGATCGCTTAGAAAATATCGTCGCACTTTCAAAACGTAGAGGCTTTGTCTACCCATCTTCTGAAATCTATGGCGGACTTCGAGCATCGTGGGATTACGGTCCACTAGGTGTTGAGTTAAAAAATAATGTGAAGCGCCAATGGTGGAAATCCATGATTACAGGTCGAGAAGATGTAGTTGGTCTTGACTCATGCGTGATTTTAGCTAAAGAGGTGTGGGAAGCATCGGGTCACATTGCAACTTTTAGCGATCCACTAACCGAATGCACTGCATGCCACAAACGTTATCGCGCCGATCATTTAATGGAGGCCTTTGAGACCAAACATAAAAAAGAGGCTATTTCGCTAGCGGAGATTAACTGTCCAGCATGTGGCAATAAAGGCCAGTTCACTGAGCCAAAACAATTTAGTGGAATGTTAAAAACATACCTTGGACCTGTTGAAGATGAATCAGGGCTGGCGTACTTGCGACCAGAAACGGCGCAGGGAATTTTTATTAACTTCGATCAAGTAATGACAACCTCGCGCAAGAGGCCACCATTTGGAATAGGTCAGATTGGTAAATCATTCCGAAATGAAATTACACCGGGAAACTTTATTTTTCGTACTCGCGAATTTGAGCAGATGGAGATGGAGTTTTTTGTTGTTCCAGGTACGGATGAGGACTGGCATCAATACTGGATCGATACACGTATGGCCTGGTATGTAGATCTTGGAATTAATCCGGAGCGCCTACGTCTATATGAGCACCCACAAGAAAAACTTTCGCACTACTCAAAGCGCACCGCAGATATTGAGTACAAATTTGAATTTTCCGGAACCGAATGGGGCGAGCTCGAAGGTATCGCTAACCGAACGGACTTTGATTTAAAGGCGCACTCAGCAGCCTCAGGTAAAGATCTCTCATATTTCGATCAAGAAAAGGGCGAGCGTTGGACGCCATTTGTTATCGAACCCGCAGTCGGCGTTGATCGCTGCATGCTTACCTTCTTGATGGATGCTTTTACTGAAGATGAGGCACCCAATAGCAAGGGCGAGATGGAAAAGCGCGCAGTATTAAAGCTCGACCATCGATTAGCGCCAATTAAAGCAGCAGTTTTGCCGCTCTCTCGTAACGCGGATTTATCACCTAAAGCCCGTGAGGTAGCAGCCCATTTGCGTAAGAACTGGAACATCGACTTCGATGATGCCGGTGCAATCGGTCGTCGATACCGCCGACAAGATGAAATCGGAACCCCGTACTGCATTACCATCGACTTTGAAAGCTTAGAAGATAATGCAGTCACAATTCGCGATCGCGACACGATGGCACAAGAGCGCATCGGCATAGATAATGTCGAAGCATGGCTTGCCCCACGTTTACTAGGTTGCTAAAACCACTTCTACTGCCTCTGGCAAGCGGCGGTCATTACATTGATCCACCGGTTGTTCTTGCTCCTATGGCTGGAATAACTAACGCACCTTTTCGAACTTTATGTCGTGAACAAGGCGCGGGGTTATTCGTATCTGAAATGGTTACGGCACGCGCGCTAGTAGAGCGTCGCCCTGAAACTTTGCGAATGATTGTGCCAGGTAAGGATGAGTGGCCCCGCTCTGTTCAGTTATACAGCGTTGATCCAACGACAATGCGAGCAGCGGTAACAATGATTGGTAAAGAGAACCTTGCCGATCACATCGATATGAACTTTGGATGCCCTGTTCCAAAAGTTACGCGTAAAGGTGGCGGCGCAGCACTTCCATATAAAAGAAAATTATTTTCAAATATTGTTCAAGCGGCAGTTGAGGCGGCTAAACCATTTGGAATCCCAGTTACAGTAAAAATGCGCATCGGTATCGATAGCGATCACCATACTTATTTAGAGGCGGCGCAATCGGCGGCAGATTTAGGTGTTGCCTGGGTCGCACTTCATGCACGGACCGCCGCACAAATGTATGAGGGTACATCTGATTGGTCGGCGATAACTCGCCTCGTAGAGCACTTAAAGCCAAGCGGAACGCCTGTTTTAGGCAATGGGGATATCTGGTCTGGCCGAGATGCTGTACATATGGTGGCCGAAACTGGATGTGCTGGCGTAGTAGTTGGGCGAGGATGCTTGGGACGTCCATGGTTATTTGCCGATTTAGTATCGGCTTTGCAAGGCCGCGATACAGAGATCACGCCCACACTTCATCAGGTAAGAGAAACAATGTTTCGCCATGCGAATTTAATTGTTGAGTATTTAGAGTCGCACGATCGCGGAATGCGCGATATGCGCAAACATATGGCTTGGTACTTAAAGGGCTTTCGTGTTCCCCGCGAAATTCGCCACGATTTAGGAATGGTAAGTTCACTAGAGGAGATGCGTGGATTGCTCGATCAATTAGAGGATCAGCCATATCCAACTGAAGTTGGAGATAAGCCACGGGGGCGAACTACCCATTCTCGCCCACCAACATTGCCCGATGGTTGGCTAAATGATCCCGATGAACTTGTTCATGTCGAACTCGAAGATGCGTTTTCAGGGGGATAGATGTTTCTATTTCGCTGGATCGCTCGTATGTTAACTTTGATCATTATTATTGCTCTAATCGCACCTGGCTACGCGGTTTCTAAAGTCTGGCGAGCCGCACATAACCCAATTGTCCGAAGCGCCGATGTCATCGTTGTTTTAGGGGCCGCTCAGTTAGATGGAAGACCTGGGGATGCTTTAGAGGCACGTTTAGTTGAAGCTAAGCGAATATTTGATGTAGGTCTTGCACCAAAAATAATTACCGTTGGTGCAGGTGCTCCAGGAGATCGCACGACGGAGGCGGCATCGGGTAAGGCATGGCTACGAGCACATGGCGTTCCATTGTCGAAAATTACTGCGATTGAAGTGGGACGTGACACTTTAGTGAGTACTAAGGCTTACGCCGCACTCATGAAAAAAGAAATGGTTAGCGATGTCATTATCGTGACCGATCCATATCACTGTCAACGCGCAATGACAATGGCAAATGATCAAGGGATAGTTAGTACATGCTCGCCGGTGCAGACCGGTCCCAATACGATTTCAAACTCAAGATTTAAGTACTTACTTCGTGAGGCTGGGGCATATTTGGTCTACATCACCGTTGGGCGTCGAGGTATACAACTGAATAATCATTTACCGGGCCTTGATATCCTCACTAAGGTTATGCAGTGACGTATAGCGAAGAGGATAAAGAACGCTTCTTTTATGAACCGGCAAAACGTCCAGGGCGCACTGAGTTTATGCGAGATCGTGCCCGCGTTATTCACTCAGCTGCGCTGCGCAGGTTAGCGGCCAAGACCCAAGTTGCAGTGCCTTGGGAAAATGATTTTCAACGTACACGCCTATCTCACTCACTAGAGTGCGCACAGATTGGACGTGAATTAGGTGAATCACTCGGGGCCGATCCGGATTTACAGGATACGGCTTGTTTATCCCACGATTTAGGCCACCCTCCTTTCGGCCATAATGGAGAAGAAGCCCTCGCGGACATAGCTAAAGAGTTCGGTGGATTCGAGGGAAATGCACAGAGCTTTAGATTATTAGTTCGCCTAGAAGCAAAGACCGTTGATGGCGCTGGTAAAAGTATTGGTTTAAATCTAACTCGAGCATCACTAGATGGTGCCACAAAATACCCATGGCCACGTTCGCAAAACCAGCGCAAATTCGGTGTATATGACGATGATATTGAGGTCTTTAACTGGATGCGCTCCGGCGCACCCGTAGGTAAGAAATGTATTGAAGCGCAGATTATGGATTGGTCCGATGATTGCGCATATTCTGTCCATGATTTAGAGGATGCGATCTTTGTCAACCAAATTTCGGTCAAAAACTTCGAAGGAGATTTGGCGCAGATTTACGACGTGATGATAAAAGATTACGGCAGTGATGCAACCGAGCAAGAGGCCGCCGATGCTCATAAACGTTTGGCGACACTTTCTGCCTGGCCACATTATTACGATGGGACACTTCGCTCTTTAGCACGGTTAAAGGACTCCACTTCACAGTTAATTGGTCGATTCGTACTTGCCGCCGAAGTTCAAACACGTAGAGTTTATGGTGATGGCCCACTTTCGCGATACTCAGCTAATCTTGAAATCCCACGTGAACAAGTTGTGGAGGTTGATTTCCTCAAGGCTATCGCTGGGCATTACTTAATTAACGCCGCGCACTCACAAAATCGATATGCAAAGCAACAAATCATCATCGCGCAATTAGTGGAGATGCTTACGGCATGTGCACCCCACGAACTTGATTCGATTTTCATAAAAGCATGGAATGAGGCCGCTGATGAAACGGCACGCATGCGTGTAATCATCGACCAAGTCGCCGCCTTAACCGACCCTGGGGCATACGTCTTACATGCACGCCTACTGGCTAATTGCTAAAGTGAGCGTATGAGCGGGCGTATTCGAGATGAGGATGTTGCATATATCCGAGATCGCGCGCCCATCGATGAGATCGTTGGAGATTATGTTCAGTTAAAGAGCGCTGGTGGTGGACAGAAAAAAGGCCTGTGCCCTTTTCATGACGAGAAATCACCCTCTTTTCATGTAACCCCAAGTAAGGGATATTTCCACTGTTTTGGTTGCCAGAGTGGTGGTGATGTTATCGCCTTCTTAATGAAAATAGATCACTTAACATTTACGGAGACAATCGAACGCTTGGCTGATCGTTTGGGCTACACGCTTCGATATGAAGAAGGAAGCGGCAATACTCCAACTTTTTCAGCCGGAGCGCGCTCGCGCCTGATCGCCGCCAATACCGAGGCCGCTAAGTTTTATCAAACACAACTCAATAGCCCTAACGCCCAACATGGTCGCGATTTATTAACCATACGTGGCTTCGATAAGGCCGCCTGTATACAGTTCGGTGTTGGTTTTGCCCCAGATGAATGGGATGCGCTCACTAAGCATTTGCGGGCAATGGATTACTCAATTGATGAGCTTGAGAGCGCTGGATTATCAAAGATGGGTCAACGCGGCCCCATAGATAGATTTCGAAATCGCTTAACGTGGCCAATACGTGATATTTCAGGTGATGTTGTTGGATTCGGTGCACGCAAATTAGCAAGTGATACCGAAGACCAAGGGCCTAAATATCTAAATACTCCAGAGACGCCAGTATATAAAAAAAGTCAGGTTTTGTATGGTTTGGATGTTGCTAAAAAAGAGATTGCAAAGAAGCGCCAGGTGGTCATAGTGGAGGGCTACACCGATGTTATGGCTGCCCATCTTGCTGGAATAACTACGGCAGTTGCGACGTGCGGGACAGCATTTGGCGCCGACCATATAAGAATTTTACGTAGATTGTTAATGGATGATGATTCATTTAGAGGCGAAGTTATCTTTACCTTTGATGGTGATACAGCTGGGCAAAAAGCGGCGCTTCGTGCTTTCACCGAAGATCAGAAGTTTGTCACGCAAACTTTTGTTGCCGTAGAACCCGATGGTTTAGATCCATGTGATCTACGTCAGCAAAAAGGTGATTTAGCTCTAAGGGATTTAATTGCCAGGCGCGTCCCGTTATTTGAGTTTGCGATTCGCAGCGAACTAGCACATCACAAGTTAGATTCAGCCGAAGGCCGTATCAATGCACTCAACGCCACTGCGCCTTTAGTAGCCCAAATCCGCGATAAATCCCTTCGTCCCGAGTACATACGATTGTTAGCCGGATGGTTAGGTGTGGAAGTCGAAATAGTTTCTGCT
The DNA here is from genome assembly GCA_030649935.1 of Candidatus Planktophila sp. Taxonomy (GTDB): domain Bacteria; phylum Actinomycetota; class Actinomycetes; order Nanopelagicales; family Nanopelagicaceae; genus Planktophila. The sequence continues at coordinate 19,897 of JAUSFN010000042.1, read as the reverse complement.
GCGGTTTCTCAAGGAGTAAAAGCACCTCTTCGCGGTGAAGCCGCATCTGGAGTTGTAATTGAAGAGAATAATTGGCGACCAGATGCTAATGATGCTCGATTAATTTTAGAGCGCGAAGTTCTCAAAGCCCGTTTGCAAGAGCCACAGCTTTTCACCGAGGAGCTTTGGAGCGATATTGAGCAAGATGCTTTTACTCACCCGGCATATCGCGAGATGAGAAAAACGATCGATAAAAAACCAACTCTTTCAATGGATTCAATCTCCGATGAAAAAATTAAAACGCTTTTCACTGAACTAACTGTTGAGCCGATTCGCGCCGATGGCAAACCAACGGCCATATTTGTTGCAAGTCTCATTGCTCGCTTACGTGAAGTTGCGATCTCTCGATCTATCGCTGAATTAAAATCGAGCCTCCAACGACTTAATCCAATTGAGAATGAAATCGAATATAGCGCCGCATTTGGCGCTCTTGTAGCTCTGGAGAGTAAACGCCGTTCGTTGCATGATTTAGCCCTCGGAAGCCTTTAATGACTCTCAATTTTCGAAGAACGCCCCCTGTGCGCTAGAGTTTGCGCTCGTACTCATTGATCCCTGATAGCTCAATGGCAGAGCAGCCGGCTGTTAACCGGCAGGTTCTTGGTTCGAATCCAAGTCAGGGAGCGCTATTTATCGCGGGACCATCTCCTTGCCCTTACTATTTCCCCCATGAATCTTAGATTCTTTACAGTTGCCGCAGCCTCATGGCGCTCTCAATCATTGCCAGTTCGAGTTATACGTTTCTGGCTTGGATTTACCTGGTTATTTGCCGCGTGGGATAAGGCCACAGATCCTGGTTTTTTAACACCTGGCTCAACGACTTTTATAGGCACTCAACTCGCCGGCTATTCAACTCAATCTCCCATTGGTTTTGCATTTGACAAGCTCATTGAAAACTCAGTTCAGGTAGGCATTTTCGTGATGATCTCCGAGTTCGCAATTGGCTTGGCAACGATTTTTTGGGTAGTTCCAATCATGGCAGCCTTTGGAGGCTTATCAATGTCGGTTGGGCTGTGGCTAGCCAGTAGTTTCTATGTGGATCCGTATTTTTTGGCTAGTGATACCGCATATGCAGTTCTCTGGTTGTCCTACTTACTTCTTATCAAAAATAATCGAAAGGGTTTTGCTATGTCGCTAGAGCGTAGAGGCGTTTTGCGCATTGGAATCATCGGAACTTTAGCTATTGCTTTTGCTGGTGTTGGAAAGTTCTTTACTCCAAAATCTAGTCAGGACAACGCCAGCGCGGCAACGAAAACAAGAATTGTGAAACTGTCTGCACTTAAAGTCGGAGCCACCAAAAACTTCGTGTTAGCAAGCGGCGCGCCTGCTATTTTATTTAGAACCAAGTCCGGCGTCTTTGCATACTCTGCCATATGTACACACCAAGGTTGCACTGTTTCCTACTTGCCTTCGAGTAAAACACTTAAGTGTCCATGTCATGGCTCTGAATTTGACCCCTTTAAATCTTCCAATGTAATCGCTGGTCCTGCTACTTCAAAGTTGCCCTCCGTTAAAGTGGCAATCGATAAAGCCTGGGTAGTACTTGTTTAATTTTTTAACTTAACATTAAGTAAACTTTAAGGAGCGTTTCCTATTCTCTGTATAGGTTCGGTAGAAAAGAAATGGGGTTTCATAATGAAGTCAAGTATGGTCAAACTAGGCGTTGGTTTCTTGTTAGGCGCCACCGTAGTTGGTGGAGTTGCAACTGCGGCTACAAGTGAACCACTGGGAACAAAGGCTTGCGTCGATAAAAGAACTCAGGTTTTGTATTTATCGAGCAATGGAACGTGTCCCACATCTCGAACTCTAGTTACCTTAGGTGGGTCGACAATTGATGTTAAGTCAATTGCAGCTCTCGTAACTCCATCGGTCGTATCAATTAAAGTCACATCAACCAATGGTTCGGGCACGGGCTCTGGTTCTATTTATAAGAGCAGCTCAACAACTTCTTACATTATTACCAATAGCCATGTGATAGAAAATGCGGCAACGACGGGGACAATTCTGGTTGAACTTTCAAATGGAGATACATATTCAGCAACAATTGTTGGTCGCGATTCAACCTACGATATAGCCGTCCTTAAAGTAGACAAGGGTAATCTTCCCATTATTGGCATTGGGGATTCTTCGAAAATTAGCGTGGGTGAGGCGGTCGTTGCCATCGGCTCTCCACTTGGTCTAGCCAGCACCGTTACGAGCGGAATCGTTTCAGCGCTTAATCGTCCTGTAACTGCTGGAACTCTAGGTGCAGAGTCTTACGTTAATGCGATTCAAACCGATGCCGCGATTAATCCAGGTAACTCAGGTGGCGCACTTCTTGACTCTTCGGGTCGAATCATCGGAGTTAACTCCGCGATTGCCTCACTATCTAACGATGGCACTGCCGGAAATATTGGACTCGGATTTTCTATACCAATTAACGAGGCAAGACGTGTTGTAGATGAGTTAATCCAGACGGGTAAATCAACGAGACCGGTTTTGGGAATCTTTTTTGATACAACCTTCACAGGCACTGGGGCTAAAATTCTAAGATTGAGTCCTGGGGACGGCGCTGAAAATGCGGGCATTCCAGCCGGTTCGGTAATAAGGTCGATTGATGGTGTAAAGATCGCCGATCCAGTTGGAGCTATCGTTCGAATACGTTCATATGCACCTGGAACTTCCGTCACCGTCGTTGTTGATTTACCGACTGGAGGACAGAAGAGCTTCAAAGTTCTTCTCGGCTCTGCCCCATCAAACTAAGGTGGAAACTCCAGTTGTAAGAAATCTGTAACGTCGACGAAATAGGGTCAGGATAGTATCTATCCATGGCCCTATTTCGTCTAAGCGTTGCACTTCCGGATCGCCCAGGATCTTTAGGTCTACTTGCATCTGCCATTGGTGCTGCGGGTGGAGATATAAGAGAGCTCGTTGTTCTGAAGTCCGAGGGGGGCCGTGGCTTTGATGATATTACTGTTGCAGTTCCGGGTAGTGATCCAACTGACTTAATTGATCTACTTAACTCAATCGGAGGCGTTGAGGTTATCTCTATTAACCCCGTTGAATAATCTCTGCACCTTGGCTTGGAAGTGAAGTGAAAAAACGTGGGGCTTTAAAATTCTTGGCGGCAAAGCCGCTCTCAACAGCTTGAATCGTTGCTTGGGTATTTTTTGCTTCAATCAAGGCGATTGCACTGCCACCAAAACCCCCGCCTACCATTCGAGCACCAAGTGCACGGGCAGATAGAGATGCATCGACGGCCGTGTTAAGTTCTGGACAAGAAACTGCATAATCATCGCGTAAAGATGCGTGCGATGCATTGAGAAGTTCTCCGAGTCGCTTGAAATTCTTCGTCTCCAGAGCGACAACTGCATTTAGAACACGTGCAATTTCAGTCACTGCATGACGTGCCCGGATAAATTCAACCTCAGTGAGTACATCCTTAGCTTCTTCAAGTTTTTCTAGAGTTAATTCACGCATGGACCTAATGGATAGTTTGGTAACAACTCGCTCACATGATGCGCGACGCTCTGCATACCCGCCATCGGTTAAGGAATGGTGGGCCTGAGTATCGATAATAAGAAGTTCAAGTCCGTACGATGCGACATCGAATGCAACATTTCGCGATGTTAAGTCGCGGCAATCTAGCAAGAGCGCTGAACCGGTTTTGGCCATTAAGGAGACGGATTGATCCATAATTCCGCATGGAACGCCTACATATTCATTCTCGCCCCTTTGGGTCAACCTTGCTAAAGACTCTAAATCAAAGCCACACGAAAATAAATCGTTAAGGGCAGTTGCGACGCTGCACTCAAGAGCCGCTGAAGATGATAGACCAGCACCGAGAGGCACATGTCCATCGATCATGACATCGAGCCCATGTCTTATCTCCATCGCCCACATAACGCTTAAAACATAGCGTTCCCACGATCCTTTACGTTCAGGTTGAATCTCCTCAACTTTAAGGGTGATGATTGAATTTCTACGCTGGGCCGATGCAATTCGCACTAAGTTATCTGAGCGTTTGCCAATAGCGGCGTACGTTCTATCTGCAATTGCAAATGGAAGTACATAGCCATCGCTATAATCAATGTGTTCGCCAATTAAATTAACTCGGCCTGGCGCTGCTGCAATAATTTCTGGTGCCTTACCGAAAGTACGAACAAACTCCCTTTCAATTTTTGAATTCGACATACTAATCAAATGAAGCCAGAGTGTCAGAGACCATCTCATTGATTCCCCTCGATGGGCTCCACCCAAGAATTTTTCTAGCCTTACTAATATCTGCAATTAAAACCGCTGGATCTCCGGCACGTCGTGGTGTATCAATAGTTGGTATGTCTTGCCTCTTAGCCCTTGCTGCGGCAGCGATAACCTGTCGAACTGAATATCCATCACCACTTCCTAGATTGTAAATCTCGTGTACGCCAACTTCGAGGGAGTTGAGCGCTCTAATATGGGCATCGATTAAGTCAATTACATGAACGTAATCACGAATGCAGGTGCCATCCGGTGTAGGCCAATCGCCACCAAAGATTCTTACCGGATTTTCACTTGAACTTCGAAGTACATTTGGAATCAAGTGAGTTTCAGGATTGTGGCGCTCTGCTAACCATCCTCGATCACACTTAAGCGCGCCTGCGACATTAAAATAACGAAGCGAAACCGCGGCGATGTTGCGTTGTTCTGCCTCAGTATGGATCATGTGATCGATTTCCAATTTAGTTGCACCGTATGGATTAGTTGGTGAAGTCTGCGCGCTTTCCTTAATTGGAATCACTGCAGGCTCACCATATGTCGCTGCCGAAGATGAAAATACTATGTTCTTAACGCCCGCCGCGTGCATTCCATCAAGTAGGTTTCGTGTTCCACCGACATTTACACGTTGATACAAATCAGGTTTCTCAACAGACTCGCCAACGAGCGATTTACCTGCAAAGTGAATCACGGCATCTACACCCATTAGCGCCTCGGCAATCTCGTTTTCATTCAAAAGTGATCCCTGAACAAAGCGCACGCCTGAGGGTACGGAGTCGGCATGGCCCGTGCTGCAATCATCCAAGACATTGATTTCAAAGCCCTGGTGGCGCATAATTTCAACGGCCGTGGAACCAATATAGCCAGCTCCTCCAGTTATAAGTACACGCATATTTAGAGCTCCACTTCGCGAAGTTGAGTTGCAGATTGCTCGGGGCGCATATCCATAATAAAAGCACCCATTGCAGACTCTGAACCGGCTAGATATTTAAGTTTTCCAGGTGCCCGACGCACACTTGTTATCTGCCAATGTAGGCGCAAGACATCGCGCCCAATACGTACAGGAGCTTGATGCCACGCTGCTATGTAAGCCATCTCGATGCCAAAGACACCATCGAGTCGCTTCATGATTTCTATCGCTAATCCAGGAAAGGCATCTCGGTCCTCTGGCGTTAAACCGGTCAAGTCGGCCACCGGGTTGATAGGCGCCACATGTATTTCGAATGGATAGCGGGCTGCATATGGAACAAATGCAATCCAGCGATCGTTCTGAGCAACAATACGTTCTTTCTCTCGAATTTCGCGGGCTATAACTTCGTCAAATAAGATTTTGCCGGTTGAACTCTTATACGTAACTGCAGCGGCCAACATTTTTTCAACTCGAGGTGGAAGATAAGAATAGGCATAAATCTGCCCATGGGGATGGGAGAGAGTGACACCGATCTCTTCGCCACGGTTTTCGAAAGGTGCGATATGGGCAATGTAGGGCTCTTGTGATAGCTCTTCGGTTCGATCGATCCATGCTTCGAGCAAAATGCGTACTCGTGCAGGTGTCAAATCTTTAAAAGATTTTCCATGATTTGCCGTAAAACAAATTACTTCACATTTGCCAGCAGCGGTGCCTGTATCGGTATCGGGTCCAACTTGATCAGGCAATGCCCAATCCCCATAGGGTGGTCGAAGCGAAGGAGAGCGGTTATCAAAGACGACAACTTCAAAATCAGCTTCCGGTACTTCAGTTAAAAGCTCGCCAGTTGATGGACACAGTGGGCAGAGTTCTTTGGGGGGTAAGAAGATTCGCCCTTGACGGTGAGCCGCCATTGCAATCCACTCATTAACTAAAGGGTCAAGTCGAAGTTCACCAATAACGGGCTGCTCTTCGACGGGGCGTCGATCAACTGCTAAACGTGATTGACCTGCGGTGTCGTAGTAGCGAATTGTTCGGCCGTCGGCCATCTCTCGATCATTGCGCGTGATGCCTTCAGTTAGTCTTTTACTCTGTGCCATAGTGTCGTTACTCTACCTGTGTGACTAAGCAATCGGCACTTCTGAGCGCAGATACCAGTTCTTTGCTTCTTGAAGTGCGAGATGGCGCATTAGTTATTGCCCATTGGGGTCACTCTCTCATTGGCAATATTTCCGATGTCGGAGTTGCCCAGAAGCATTCAATTGCCAACAGCTCGTGGGATCAATCGCCAAATTCAGGGATTATGCGTGAAAGCGCACGTGGATTCCTAGGTCGGCCAACACTCAGTGGCCATCGAAACGGGAGCGCATGGTCAACTAAGTTTGAGGTTACGGATTTCCACCATATTGATAATCATTGCTCAGTAACTTTTCGCGATTTTCTCGCCGAACTCGAAGTTATTATTATTTTCGATTTAGATATATTCGGTGTTTTGACCCAAAGTGCGACGGTAAAAAATATTGGTGAAAGTGATTACTGCCTTAATGAATATATTCATTGGCTTCCATTGCCGCAAGAGGCGAATCAAAGTTTAGATTTTGCTGGGAGATGGTCAAATGAACGCCAACCTCAACGTCGCGATATCTCTATTGGCACTTGGATACGCGAATCGCGAGAAGGTAGAAGCGGTCACAATTTTTCAATCGCCGAAATCGCTTTGACTAAGCAAACCAACTTTAACAATGGCTCGGCTTGGGCGACAAGCATTGCTTGGAGCGGGAATTCTCATTACTTAATCGAACGCGGATACGATGCTCAGCAATCTATTGGTGCCGGCGAACTTTTGCTGCCCGGCGAAGTTGTTCTAACACCTGGACAAACATATAAAGCACCGGCCATGGTTTCGGTATTTTCAAATGCTGGCCTGGATGGAATAAGCGCCGCTTATCATTCGCACATTCGTGCTCGGACTATGCATCCTAAACCTCCCCGTCCACTCACTCTCAATATGTGGGAAGCTCTTTATTTTAATCATGAAGAAAAAGCTATAAGAGAGTTAGTGGATGTAGCCGCTCAAATCGGTATTGAACGTGTTGTATTAGATGATGGGTGGTTTCATTCTCGACGAAACGATCGAGCAGGTTTAGGCGATTGGGTTATTGATTCGCAAGTTTGGCCCAACGGATTAAACCCGATAATTGAATATATTAACTCGAAGGGGATTGAATTTGGTTTGTGGTTTGAAGGTGAAATGGTTAATCAAGATTCTGATGTGTATCGTGCGCACCCGGATTGGATTTTGCATGAAGGCGATCGCATTCCACCTTTATGGCGCCACCAACTTGTATTAGATCTAGCTCAAGAAGGTGCATATAACCATGTACTCGAACAGACATCACTGATATTAAAAGATCATAAGATTGATTATATAAAATGGGATCACAATCGAGTTTTAGTAGATGCCGGGCACTTAGGCCATGCTGGTGTGCGTACTCAAACTCAAGCCATTTACCGCTTATTTGCTGAGTTAAAATCGCGCCATCCAGGATTAGAAATAGAGTCCTGTGCATCCGGAGGAGCACGCATTGATTTAGGTGTTATAGATTTAGTTGATCGCTTTTGGACAAGTGATAATAATGATGCGCTCGAACGTCAAACAATTCAACGATGGACTGCTCAGGTAATTCCTCCTGAAATGCTAGGAACACATATTGGCCCCACACATGGCCATCAAACTGGTCGAACTATCGAGCTATCAATGCGTGCAACGACTGCACTCTTTGGCCATGCTGGAATTGAATGGAACATTACTGAGGCCACGGGAGAAGAACTCCAACATCTTGCGACGTGGGCGAGCTATTACAAAACTAAACGTGAACTCTTACATAGCGGTCGAATGGTTCGAGTCGATTATCCAGATGTCCAAGGATATTTGCACGGTGTCATCGCACACAATCAATCTCAAGGGATATTTGCATTTGTTCAGTTAACGCCAACGGTTGCCATTCATCCTGCACCCTTAAAATTTCCCGGGTTAAATCAGAGCGCTACATATTCAATTAAGGCGGTTTATCCAGCAGGAAAGCCTCGCTTCATGCTCATCTCTCCGCCACTCTGGATGGAAGGCATAAAACTTTCAGGATCTGCCTTGGCACACATTGGCGTCAGTGCGCCTATTCTCGCTCCGGCAAATGCTTTTCTCATAGAGATTACAGAGATTTAATCGCTCCAATTGAGCGTGCGTTCGACGGCTTTTTTCCACTGAGAATAACCAAATTCACGCGTTTCAAAAGTGCTAGTAGGAATCCAACGACGAGACTCCTGCCATTGTTGGCGAAGTTCATCCTTTGATTCCCAAAAACTTACGGCTAACCCTGCGGCATATGCAGCTCCAAGTGCAGTCGTCTCTGAAATTAATGGTTTAGATATTTCCACGCCCATAATATCGGCCTGCATCTGCATGCATAGAGAGTTTGCTGTTACTCCACCGTCCACTCGCATCGTACTCATAGGCGTTCCACTGTCGGCGACCATCGCATCCATGACATCACGAGTCTGATAGCAGATGGCTTCGAGAGCAGCACGTGCAAGGTGTGCCCTTGTTGCCGCACGTGTGAGACCCACGATTACTCCGCGAGCATCGCTGCGCCAGTATGGAGCAAATAATCCTGAGAAAGCGGGGACGAAGTAGATCCCTGCAGTGTCGGCGACGGAGGAGGCTAAAATCTCAGTCTCTGCCGCATTAGATATAACGCCTAATTGATCTCTAAGCCACTGAATGGCAGATCCGGTGACTGCAACCGATCCTTCAAGAGCATAACGTGCCGGCTCATCGCCAAATTTAAAACACACCGTGGTTAATAATCCATTATTAGATCGCACGACTTCAGTACCAGTATTGAGCAATGCAAAGTTGCCTGTGCCATACGTAACCTTTGATTCACCGCGCTCGAAACAAACTTGACCAACCATTGCCGCCTGCTGATCACCTAAAATTCCAGCGATTGGGATTGCTGTACCAAAGGCTCCGTGGGGATCGGTGAATCCATACGTCTCCGAGGAAGATTTAATAATTGGTAATGACTCTCGTGCAATGCCAAATATTGAAAGTAGCTCATCATCCCAGTCCAGAGTTTCAAGGTTCATAAGCAATGTACGGCTTGCATTCGTGACATCAGTAGCGTGAACACCACCCTGCACTCTTCCGGTTAAGTTCCAGAGTAGCCAGGAGTCTATAGTTCCAAAGCGAGCACCAGCACCGCGAGCTTCCGGAACATTTTCTAACAGCCAGTTCATTTTGCTTCCAGCAAAATATGGCGCAATAGTTAAACCCGTCTTAAAAACGATGAGTTTTCGCTCATCTTCACTCAGGGACTCTAAAAAATTAGACGTTCGTGTGTCCTGCCACACTATGGCATTAGATAGGGGCTGCCCAGTCTCGATGTCCCAGACGACCGTTGTTTCACGCTGATTGGTGATTCCTACCGCAGCTAAATCCGAGCCCAAAATATCGGCCTGTCTCAGTGCGGCAGATATTACTTCCTGGGTACGCTCCCAAATCTCGGCGGCATCATGCTCGACCCATCCGGCTTGGGGAAGAATTTGTCGATGCTCCACCTGGTGTTGGCCGACAACTTTTCCAGCATGGTCAAAGATCATAAATCGAGTGCTACTAGTGCCTTGATCCAAACTGCCGATGTATCTCACAATAAGGCAAACCCGTCTCTATTCGGTTAGGCTTAACTCTACAAAGGCTGCAATGGAGATGCAACGCATATGTTTTTATGTGAACTAAACCCAAAACAACGCGAAAGCGCTATCGCTGTACTTGGCAGCGAGAGTTTTGATATTTTGGTGATAGGCGGGGGAGTAAATGGTGTTGGTGCTGCTCTAGATGCCGCCTCTCGTGGATTGAAAGTTGCGTTAATCGAATCCCAAGATATTGCAGCTGGAACGTCCAGCCGCTCGAGCAAATTAATTCATGGTGGACTCCGCTATCTCGAGCAGTATGATTTTAAATTAGTTCGTGAGGCGCTACATGAACGAGAACTTCTCGTCTCGACACTCTGCCCACATTTAGTAAAACCCGTTGGCTTTCTTTTTCCACTCACCGAAAAGTTTAAAGAACGCACGTATGTTGGTGCAGGTTTAGCGCTTTACGACGTGCTTCGTGGCTTTGGGCGCACTTTGCCATGGCACAAGCACTTGAGCCAGAAACAGATTAATGAAATCGCACCTTCGTTACGGCCAGATATCATTTTGGGAGCGATTAAATACTTTGATGCACAAGTAGATGATGCTCGCCATACACTCAGTGTTGCTCGCACCGCAGCACGACATGGAGCAATCATTGCAACTCGCATGAGCGCCGAATCACTCATTCGAGAGGGAAAGCAGATCATTGGCGTTAATGCTAAAGATTTAGTGAGCGGAAAGAGCATTGCGATTAAAGCAACAGTGACGGTTATGTGCGCCGGAATTTGGAGCGATGCGCTTCACGAAAAATTTGATTTAGTAGCTGGATACAACGTCACAATGAGCAAAGGTGTCCACATCGTTTTACCTGGTGCTGCTATTAATTCCGACGCTGGCATTATTCTTAAAACCCCAGTTTCGGTTCTCTTCATTATTCCTTGGGGTGATAAATGGATTGTTGGAACAACCGATACTCCGTATACAGGAGATCGTGCTGAGCCTTTCGCTAACCGTGAAGATGTCCAATACATCGTGGATCAAGCCAATCGAGTTCTTACTCCGAACATAAAATTTGACGAGATAATTGGAGTTTATGCTGGACTTCGACCGTTGGTAGCAAATAAAAAGAGTTCTGCCACCACTAAACTCTCGCGCGAACATACGGTGGATAGACCCGCACCAGGCTTCGTCAGTATTGCTGGAGGGAAATACACCACATATCGCATTATGGGAAAGGATGTAATTGACCTTGCAGCAATAGAGCTTCGCAGACTAATCCCAGAGTCAGTCACAGATAGACTTCCACTCGTTGGCGCTGATGGTTACTTTGCTTTAGTACAACAAGTTGATCGCCTTGCAGAAGAAAGCGGATTATCAGCTGAATCGATTACTCATCTTCTCAACCGTTATGGCTCAATGATTAGTGAGGTTTTAGAGTTAATCAAGGAAAATCCTGCCTTGGGAAAGAAACTCTCGCCCGATTTGCCTTATATAAGAGCAGAGATTTACTATGCAGCTAGTCACGAGGGAGCACAAAGTATTGACGATGTGATTTCTCGTCGTACTCGTATCGCCTTCGAAGCCCACAATCATGGACTATACCTTGTCGAGGCTATCTCTGAAATAATTGCTCCGGTTTTAGGTTGGTCTACAAAAGAGCGCAAGAGTTCGGTTGCAGCATACGAATCACTCGTTGAGCGAGAGCTAGTTGCGATGGATGAAATTTTAAAATTCAACGAGAAAGTTAATTCTTAATTTGGTTTCTGCATCCATCCACTGAAGGCTTAGGAGTTGGTTTCACCGATGGAGATGGAGTAACTGTCGGTATCGCTCCTTGTTCCAGAGTGAAAGTAACTGGTAGCCAACTTTGTGCATGTGTTTTAGATACATCATTAAAGAGAATTTTTCCTGTATATGTGCCTGCAACCAAACCCTTAACCGAGAGAGTCCAAATCCCGCTAGTGGCACGCACAAGGTTTTGTTTTGGTCTCTCAAGTGGAACATTAAGTGGATCAAAAACTAACTTCACACCTCCTGTCACAACTGGAGTCAAATCTGGGCGCACAACGCTGACATTGAAGCTCACTGGTTTATTAGTGGTCGTAGCTGACTGTCCCAATAAATCCATGAAAGTTGGCTCATTAATGGGCATTAAATCAACTTGAGTTGGCGTCCAACTACCTTGAATCAGATCCAAGAAAGCCTGCGCAGTACCTCTAAATACATTTAGATCAAGACGTGACCCGGGTACTCCATATTTAGGCGCAATGCCACATGATGAGTACTGCCACATGGTCCACTGCGAATCACAGTTTGCACTTGTCCATGAATGTACGTAACAACCAGTTGATTTAAGTCCCGGTTGGTTCACGGGATTTGCTGGATCAATTGCATAATGGGCTAACCACAATGGATATTGTGAGAGCTCAACGCTTCGGATCATGGAACCCTCAAGGAAATTGGCGTATGAGTACATGATTGGGGTTTTTCCGGTCTTCTCTTTAAGGAGAGCTAGAAAGGTACTTGCCCAGAGAGTCACCGCGCTACGTGAGGCGAATTTTTGGCAAGCCCCAGTAGAAGATAGTCGAACACACTTATTTTCAAGATCTAAGGCGTACGGCAAATCGCGCTCGGTATATCCGCCAATAGATGCTAAACGCCAGATGACCTTTTGCGCCTGAGCCGTGGCATCTCGAATAATCGCATCGGCATCTTCAACATCAGGCAGAGTTGTGTAGTGATAAAAACCTGTGTAAATTCCGGCAGCTTGCGCAGCGCTGTGATCCATCACCAAATATTTCAAAGCAAGGGCATCGGCTTCATCTCGTGTATCTGAGGCTTTAATCATGACAAATCGGATACCAGCGCTATACATTTTCTCGAAGTCAATAGTTTTGTCATCAGGATGTTGCCATCGGCTAATGTCTGCGCCATGAATACGCCCACCAGGGCCAAACTGACCGATCACCATTGATGGGTCACTCTCTGAAAACTCGGCCATCTGCTTAATTATTATCGTGCGCATTGGAGAGTAAATGCTATTTCCGTTTGCAGTCGCGCTGGCTCGGTAGGATACTTTTGATTCAAGCGCTGTTGCAAGTGCCACAATCTTCCAAGTTCCAGCTTTCGTGGTTTTGGTACTAAATCGAGTTTTCTCCCACACTCCGGTGTTTTTTATCTGAATCGTTACCGCTGTGCCCGCTCGCACAGGTTTTATAGTTCCATAAAAAGTTAATAGCGCTTCACTAGTCGATGGTGTTTGTCGCACATTAAGTGAGAGTTTAGCCGATGACGCCTGTGTGCTTGGAACTCCAATAGTTAATAGGCCAAGGGCGATCGCAGTTATAGCTGCTCGGATTTTCATTTCTCGACAATTGTAACGTCAAGTGAAAAAAGAGATTGTATGGATCGGGATAGCAATTGCTGCGCTCTAATTCTCGCCTCAGAGTATTCGTGGGCACTACCAAGCTTTCGACTATCAGAAAAGTCCAGTGTGAGTGTCTTTCCATCGAAATCGGCTAGCCGAGCATCGAAAAAAGCCAGCCAAGCAACACGATCCTGGAGCAATAGGGCATCGAGAACCTCGTTCCAACGCCCTCGCATCTCTTCTAGCTCCATAGTGGGCGACATTACCCGCCATTTCTGTGAGCTCTCGGTGTTAGTGGTGAGGCGCGCCCAACCACTTGTAATACTCATTGACTAACTGGACACGCATGTTTTTATTGTGATCTTGCTGAATATTGAACTCCTGAGCCACACGGGAGATGATCTGCTCAACCGACTTTTCACTGACATATCTAACTCGACCAATGTGGGCATTTGTTAAACCATCGGCCACCAATCGAAGCGTTTGAACTTGCACATCAGTGAGTTGTGCGAGCAAGCCGTGCAGAGAGCTTTCTTTTATGGAAACACTTCCATTTATCCATGAAACTTCATGGTTTTCATTTGCCGAAATCTTAGAGTCGGCAATCGCCGCACACAAAACTAAGAGATCCGTGGCCGATTTCTTGAGGATTACTTTAGTGCCAACAGGAATATCAATGTGGCGATCACCTAGAAGGCGAACATCCGAGCAACTCTCTAATATAACAATCCCAACTTTGGGTTTTGATTTACGAATTTTTACGGCAATTTTAATTGCAGAGATACCAGCGATATGCATATCTAACAGAACAACATCGGGCTGGAGCCTATTGAGAAGATTGAGTGCAACACTTTCACTTCTAGCTTCACCGATGATATCCATCTCGTGCAATCTGAGCGCTGGAACTAACGTAGAAAGTTCGAATCCATCATCAATAACAACAAGCACGCGCTCATTCATTTAAACAGGGTAACAAGAAAGAAAACTCTTACCTCGACTTAGAGATGCTAATTAAGTATTTGAGAGATGGCACCAGATATCTCTTTCACAATCATTTCCGCCGAGATAGGGCCACCCCTAGATGAATTCATCGCAGAGTGTGCATGTATGAGCGCTCCCGTTGCAGCAACTTCAGCTAAACGATTTTTATCATTTAGTATTTCTATTGTGTTTGTTGCGACCAAAGCTCCAATAATGCCAGCGAGCACATCACCAGTTCCAGCAGTTGCTAACCATGGAGTAGCCACGGGAAGTTCGATACAAATTTCATCGTTAGCTACGAAAGTTATTGCTCCTTTTAAGAGAACTGTTACCCCTAAAGTTTTTGCAGCTCCCTGTACCCACTTCTTAGGATCACCCTCAATTGCCTCCAATGACACAGGGACACCGCGCGATGTAAGTAAGGCTGAAAGTTCGGCGCTATGCGGAGTAATTAGCGTTGGTTGTTCTAATGATCCTGCCAAAAAGAGAGCGCCAGCATCTAGAACTGTAGGAACTGATTGAGATTTTGCAAGTGTGAACCAGCGATGGCGAAGCCACGTAGACACATCTGAATATTTTTTAGAGGGTATCCCGGAGCCAATTAACCATGCTGCAACTTTGCCGGGTTGAACAACTACCGAGGGTGTGGCATGCAGAACTAAATGGGCCAAACCTGAGGAGCTATGAAATCGAATCATGCCAACTCCTGTTGCAGCTGCAGCCGACGTTGATAGAACTGCCGCACCTGGATACTGTGCTGATCCAGTAATCACTCCAAGAGTTCCACGTGAATACTTATGATCCAAATCTGTCGGAATAACAATGCAACGCTTTGCATCACGCGAACTCCATTTTTTGTTTACTAGTAACTTTTGGTTCATGCCCAACTATCCCACAAATTGACTTTTGAGAGATAGCCCCTCGAAAATTCTAGAAAATCCATTGATATTGAGCGCGAAAGTAGCAGGCGACCTAAATCACTTCTGTATCTCTACGTTTTTTTTGACTAGGGAGTAGGCTAAAAATGACGGAGGGAAAGTCAATGAAAAAATTACTCGTCTTGGGTGCAGGCGCCGCTGGCACGATGGTTGTCAATAAACTTAGAAAAAAGCTTCCTAAAGATGCATGGGAAATAACAGTAGTCGACCAAGAGACTGAACACATTTATCAGCCAGGGTTATTGTTAATGCCCTTTGGAACGTATGAACCTGAGCAGTTAATTAAAAAACGCCAAAGTTTTTTTCCTAAGGGAGTTAACTTTATTCAAGCCGAGATTGAAAAAGTTGATCCAACACTCAATAAAACCTTCTTTAAAGATGGACGTGAAATTGGGTATGACTACTTAGTAATTGCATCTGGTACGACTCCACGCCCGGATCAAACTCTTGGCATGAGTGATCCTGCCATTTGGTACAAGAGCGTTTTTGATTTCTATACATTGGCTGGCGCAACTGCGCTGCGTGATGCACTTAAGAATTTTAACAGTGGCCGCTTAGTTGTTCATATCACTGAGATGCCGATTAAGTGTCCAGTTGCTCCACTTGAATTTACATTTCTCGCCGATGCCTACTTTGAAAAGCGAGGAATCCGCGACAAGGTTGAGATTGTATTTGTAACCCCACTAGAAGGTGCTTTCACTAAACCCGTTGCGTCTAAGCATCTTGGGATGATGCTCAATGAGCGTAAAATTTCATTGGAGTCAGATTTTGTAATCGAGCATATTGATGTTGAAGCTAAGACGATGGTCTCAATGGATGAGCGAGAGGTTGCTTTTGATTTACTCGTAACTGTTCCACTGAATATGGGTGCTGATTTTATTGAACGCTCTGGATTAGGCAATGAACTCAACTATGTTCCAGTTGATAAGCGTAATTTCCTATCAGATGCTTATCCCAATATCTTTGTATTAGGTGATGCCTCCAATATTCCTGCATCTAAAGCCGGCTCGGTAGCACACTTTGCCGTCGACTTATTTTCAGAAAATTTTGTTGACTATGTCAATGGCCGCCCAATGACCCATAACTTCGATGGCCATGCCAACTGCTTTATAGAATCGGGAAACGGCAAAGGCTTATTAATTGACTTTAATTACGAGGTGGAACCCCTAACCGGAAAATTCCCAATCCCAGTGATTGGTCCATTGGCATTGCTTAAGGAGAGTCGCCTCAATCACATCGGGAAGTTAGCCTTCCGATGGATCTATTGGAACATATTGCTCAAAGGTCGTTATCTACCAATTCCGGCACTGATGTCAATGGCTGGAAAAGTCCAAGTAACTAGAAAAGAAAAGGAGAGATTAAATGCCAACAATTGAAATTGCAGGCAAGCAAGTCACCGTCAACGATGAGGGTTTCATGACCGTCTATGACGAGTGGAGCGATGAAATTGCAAAAGTACTTGCTGCACAAGTAGAAATCGAACTAACTCCCCGCCATTGGGAGGTCATTCACTTCTTAAGAGATGACTTTAAAAAAGAGGGTGAATCATCCACGTCTCGCCATACCCAAACTGTTGGTGGTTTTCCGATTAAAGAACAGTTTGAATTATTTCCAAAGAAACCTGCCAAGAAAATGTCTTATATAGCTGGACTTCCAAAGCCTAAGGGCTGCGTCTAAAGGAGAATGAAATGACTACACCTGCAATTGTTCCAAATTTTGGCGGGGATAGTACTGACCGCAAATTAGCCATTATCTGTTCAAAGGGAAATCTTGATATGGCATACCCAGGATTGATTTTGGGTAATGCCGCCCTAGGCGAAGGTATTGAAACACATATCTTCTTTACTTTCTGGGGCTTTGACATGATTATTAAATCCCGTATGAACGATTTGCAATTCTCACCTGCTGGTAACACAGCAATGCATTTGCCGGGTACCAATCTACATATTCCGCAGGCCGTTATGCCGGCACCAGGTATGACTGCGATGGCAACCAAGATGTTGAAAAAACAGTTGGCCGATTTACAAATCCCCGATGTCCCTGATTTCTTAGATCAGATCGTGGCATCCGGAGGGCATTTGTGGGCATGTCGTTTATCAGCGGATATGAACAAAGTGAGTGAACTTGATTTGCGTGATGACGTCGAAGGCATTATTAGCGCCTCAGATTTCATGGAGATTACAGCGAACGCCCAGCTCCTCTTTATTTAAATCCCACTTTACATGACCGACTGCTTGCATTTTTCTACGGGCTGGATCTGGCAATCGATGAACAAGAGAACTACCCGTTTTGATCAAGGGCTCAACCCTCTTGAAAAGCGCTCTCGCGGCTATTAGCGTGTAGGAATGATTGTGGCCCAAAAAGGCTGGAAGATAATTCTTGCCGCAGTTTTTGGCGGCCTAGCCCTAGGGATCATTGCACGCCTTTGGATGAGATGGATTTCAACTGACCCGGAGTTTTCCTGGGGTGGAACATTAGGCATAATCATTTCCTTTACGATTTTTACTACTACTCAAGCAACTATTTATGTCTTGAGAAGGAGATTATTATCTAGAAGCCTTACCTCTGTCATAAGAGGGGTGGGAGCTTTTTTCACCCTTCCACTTTTTACAGCAGCTGGAGCTGTAATGTTTCCAACCGTCATATTGGCGTCGATAGCAATCTGGCGAAAAAAAATGGATAAAAAAGTGCGGATTGCGCTTTTAATAATTAGTTTTGTAATTCCTATTATTCAAATCAAGGAAATTGGATCTGATTTCGGTTGGAATTTTATAACCCTAGGAAGATCCCTACTCTTCATTCTCATTTACTCCGTGGTGATTCTTCTGTTGGGACCAACTCTTACCCCTTATGTAGGTAACGCTTCGAAAGTAGTACTAACAAAGCGCCTTAAATTAATTCTCGTAGCAATCTTTACTATTGTGGTGGCGTTTTTTGTGCTTAAAGTTTTTGTAATGTCTTCAAGTTAATCTACTTTTTCCTGATGCGAAAGGAGTTTGAGTATGGAGCAGTTGGAGAGAGTTCGTGAGGGGAGTGGTTTTATTGCCGCCTTGGATCAAAGTGGCGGGAGTACTCCTAAGGCATTAAAACTCTATGGCATAGAGGAGAGTTCCTACTCAAACGAAGCTGAAATGTTTGACCTCGTTCATGCGATGCGCTCTCGCATAATCAAGAGCCCGGTTTTTACAAGTGATCGAATTCTCGGAGTGATTCTCTTTGAAATGACAATGAATAGAGAGATTGAAGGAATGGGGGCTGCTGAATACCTATGGAATCGGAAAGGCATAGTTCCCTTTCTTAAGATTGATAATGGTCTTCTTGAAGAGGAGGATGGCGTGCAATTAATGAAACCAATCCCACAATTAGAGCAAAGGCTCAATAATGCTAGATCCCATCAAGTTTTTGGGACGAAGATGCGCTCAGTAATTAAATTAGCAAACAGGCAAGGCATTGAAAGCTGCGTGCAACAGCAATTTGAAATCGCGGTAAAGATTTTGCAAGAGAACCTAACTCCCATAATCGAGCCTGAGGTAGATATCAAAAGCCCAGACAAAGCTGCTGCGGAAGTGCTTCTTAAGCAGTCACTAATGACGCGTTTGAATTCACTTACCGGGGACCAAAGTGTGATGCTTAAATTAACGCTACCTAGCACGATTGGTTTCTACTCTGAATTAGCCTCACACCCACGCGCTCTAAGAGTCGTGGCCCTTTCTGGGGGATATTCACGCGAGAAAGCGAACGAGCTTTTAGCCCAAAATCCTGATTTGGTGGCCAGTTTTTCGCGGGCTTTGACAGAGGGTTTAAACGCACATCAAAGTGAGAGTGAATTCGACTCAGTTCTCGATGAATCTATTCAGAGCATATTTGACGCTTCAACAATTAAAGTTAATTAATTGATTTTGTTGCACTCAAAACAAGGCTAAAAAATAGTCTGACTAAAGCTTGGCATAAGTCGAATCACAAAATATGGGCTGATATTACTTCTCTGTTCTGTAATTTTTCTTCATATCGGCAAGTGATCGCTTCATTACCAGCCCTAATATCTTAAGGTTAATACCTTCTAAACTTTTTATTGCCAAGCAAGATTTGCCCGAGAACTTGTGCTTGCCTAGATTTTCAAGATCCTTTTTATATTGTTCCCAACCCATTAAGTTATAAAGAGTAAATCCAGTTGAGGAAATTGCAAAACCGGTCATCATATATTCATGTTCCCCGCCCTTACTATCAAGATATTGATATTTTCCAAAACCGAAGAGCTTATTCCACATTACACACGGTGAGCCAGTAACTTTGGTATAGAAATCGACTAGCGCTAATGCTTCTTTTCGCAGTTGCGAATTCTGGGCAAAGTTTTCCTCCAAATAATTTTCAGGAGTAATTGCAGTTGGCTGTGTCTTATTGGTATAGGTCACAGTATCAATTCTATCAAAGCTCTTTCTATGACATCAATGCCAATTGCGCCCTTGGGACAGTTTTAAATATTATTTGTATGTCAAAAGTCAATAGATATTCCAATAGCTGTTAGAAAAAGAAACGCTACGAAAACAATAGACAAGAAGGTCAGAATTATTTTAAGGCGGCTTTTTGGCAACGAGTTTGAATCAGGGCCGATATAAGGGGTGACCGTCGGTTTCAAAAGAAGAATTACTACGGAGTAAATAAGAATGACGAGTAAGGATCTTCCTAAGGTCGCAATATTCCAACCGAAATCAGACCCAATTCCTTTAATTCCAATCG
>JAUSFN010000037.1 GCA_030649935.1 Candidatus Planktophila sp. | reverse complement strand
TTTCTAAACTCAAATAAACGACCGATTGTTTGATGGGAAGTTAGTAAGCGCAGGGAATGGTTAAAACGTGGGGAGGATTGTTTGAGGAGGCGAGAAGTGGGAATGGGGATAGAAATGCAAGCTGTATTACAGAAGACAGTAAAAACTATTTTAATGAGAAAAGATAATCTATATGCTCTGCAGTTGATAGCGGGAGAAGGGGTTACTGGAAAAGACCACAGAATTGAGAATTGGATTCAAGTTGAGCTGGCTAAGGAGTTGAATAAAAAATTTAAAGTAGAAATTGAAGATTCCAATACTAATTTAGATATAGTCTTAAAGTCTAATTTAGCTGTTCGATGGTCAAAGGGAATCGCATTGAAAGTAGCAGGTAGTGGAAAAGATCTTGCTGATGACATAGATGACTTGGAAAAATCAATAAAGCGTGGCTATATTGATGAGGGTTTTTTTATTATTTTGTGGTTGCTTAAAGAAAAATTAACAAAAAAGTCCTGGATTAATGCTTTCAAAAGCAGAGAGCCTATCAAGGCTCTTATAGGCAATCGTGAAGATGAAAATATAGATCCCATATTTATAGAGCGAGGCTGGAAAAGATTGGTAATTTGGTGCAAGTATTTTGGTGATAAGAACACCGGGGAGAGATTGATAATAAAGAAATAAAACACAAAGAAGTGGAGGTGGTCATTGACTAATATTCTACTAATCTTGACTATTATTTTATTGTTCACCGTAGTGGCTATTCTGCTAATGCTCTTAAAAAAATCATCCCAAACTGATGCTTCTGTGCTTACTTCTCGGCTTGATGTTTTCGAAAAAACACAGGAACGTACCGAGCGTGCTGTCAGAGAGGAAGTAGCCCAAAGTAGAAACGAAATGAGTAAAGCGGCGAGAGAGCAGCGACAGGAACTCATTGATGCATTAAAAACTTTCGGTGATTCCGTGATAAAGCAAATGATGGATGTTGCTAGTATGCAGAAAGGTCAACTTGATGTTTTCTCTAATCAGCTTGCTACTTTCGCAAAGGCTAGCGGTGAACGGCTAGATGCTGTCCGCGCTGAGTCTTCCACCGGAGCAAAACAACTTCGGGAAGAAGTTGTAGCGACTCTTAGCGGTATTTCTGGGACGATAACTAAAACGATGAGTGGGTTGGCTTCTGTACAAAAGGCACAGCTTGAGGCATTCGCCAATCAGCTTGCTACTTTCGCCCAATCTAGCGGAGAAAGACTCGATGGCGTTCGACTTGAAACTGCTACCGGAGGTAAGCAACTCCGGGAAGAAGTTGTTATGACATTGAAAAGTATTTCAGAAACAATGGCTAAGACAATGAAAGATTTAGCTGTTGCCGAAAAAATTCAGATTGAAGATATGTCATCTGCGATTGGAAAACTTTCGGATTCAAATGAGAAGAAACTTGAGGCTATCAGAGTTACGGTGGAAGGTAAACTTCAAAGCATGCAGATTGATAATGCCAAGCAGCTGGAACAAATGCGTCAGACCGTGGATGAGAAACTCCAGGGGACGCTGGAAAAGCGCCT
>JAUSFN010000027.1 GCA_030649935.1 Candidatus Planktophila sp. | reverse complement strand
CAACGAAAAATACTGACCCATATGCCGTAGATGAAAGCGTTAATCCTTCATGAACCAATGCGGCATATTCATAAATCTGACCAGCAACGAAAAAAGCGCCCATTAAAAATGTCAATGCGAACCATTCGCGCATTCCCCACTTATTGATTTGATACAACTTTCCTGTTTTATGATTTTGAAAACGCTCGGCTGCAAAGACGCCAAACTGACAGGTAACTGAAGAGAGAACTAAGACCGTTGTATTAATGGCAGCAAATGGAATATTCAGAAGATGGTTGGACTCGCTCCAAATTGCTGGACCCTGGACTCCACGAGTGGTGAAGTAGATTGCAAATAAAGCGGCAAAGAACATTAACTCGCTTGAGAGCCAGACGATAGTTCCAACTGCTACAGCGTTGGGGCGTGTAATTTTGTGATGGGCCGTTACGGCTGCGCTAGACATGGGGCGATTATTGCCTAAAATACGCGCTCTGTCCTGTATAAAAGGCCCATCTTAGAAGAGTCTGCCCGCAGTGGCTCATGAAACAGGTCACTACTACATAGTGCGGTTTGGGCTTTGGCCAGACCTGTATCTGGAGTTAGAATCGTGGCCATGAGCCAGAAGATTCAAAAGAGCCAGATTATTCTTTACTCCAATGACTCCTCGGTTCGCCAAACCATTATCGCAGCATTGGGACGTACAGTGGCCGCTGACTTACCTGAGCATGTAATTCATGAGTTTGCCACGGGTCCAGCGCTTCGCGCATTTGTAGATTCAAAAGCCCACGTTGATCTATTCATTCTCGATGGAGAATCAACGCCTGAAGGTGGAATGGGAATCGCGCGGCAACTAAAAGATGAGGTTTTCAACTGCCCTCCTGTTTTACTTATAACTGGACGTGTTCAAGATTCATGGTTGGCGGCCTGGTCTTTAGCCGAAGCCTCGGTGGTCCATCCAATCGATCCATTCACTCTCGCCCACAGCGCGGCGAAATTGCTACGTACACGTTTATCTATTCTTGCTTAAATTGTATTGATTTATTTAGCCACCAATTCGAGGTTACATCTGCTTGGATTACGCCCATGCGCGAACACTCTTGGGACAAAAATCTAGTAACCCTTGTCTCTGGTTTAGATCTTGAGATTGACGATGTTGCTTGGTGCATGCAAGAGATTTTAGAGGGCCGTGCCGAAACTGAGCAGATAAAAGATTTTCTTCTGGCATTGAAAGCTAAAGGAGAAACGGCAGATGAGGTCGGCGCACTCGTTGCTCAGATGTACCAGCATTGTGCCCCGATTACGATTTCAGAGCGCGCAGTTGACACTGTTGGAACTGGCGGAGATGGCGCCCACACAATAAATATCTCTACTACCGCGGCAATCATCGCCGCTGCCGCAGGTGCGAAAGTAATCAAACACGGCAACCGCGCTGCATCATCAAAATCTGGGGCAGGGGATTTACTTGAAGCCTTAGGCGTTTCAATTACTTTAGATGGGGCCGGTGTTGAGAAAACTTTTGCCTCACTCGGTATTGGATTTTGCTTTGCGCCGGTTTTTCACCCCGCAATGCGCTTTGCCGCCCCTGCACGAAAAGAGTTAGGCGTGCCCACCGTATTCAATATTTTAGGACCTCTTGCTAACCCAGCTAAACCACAGGCGGCAGCGATAGGTGTTGCAAATGATCGAATGCATTTGGTGATGGCGCAAGTTCTTGGCGATCGCGGAGTCGATGGCTTTGTCTTTCGCGGAGACGATGGTTTAGATGAGATTACATTGGCAACTTCAACATCTGTATTAACTATTGGAAGCGGTGAAATCTCGAGTGATTTAATCGATCCGTTAGATTTTTCAATTGCTCGTGCGCCAATTTCTGCGTTAGTTGGGGGAGATGCAGCGGAAAATGCTCGGATTACAAACGCCATTTTCGCAGGTGAGTCAGGTGCACCCCGTGATGCCGTCGTACTCAATGCCGCTGCAGCCATAGCCGCCTACGATGGTGAATTCGAATTGAGCCTGCATGATCGCATTGCTAAGGGAGTCGAACAAGCTATCTCTGCTGTTGATTCTGGGGCCGCGCGTGGGCTATTAGCTAAATGGGTCGAACTTAGCCAAGAGCTTTCGATTCGGAAAGTTAATTAACCGATCTTGCTAGCTCAAACCTCTTCGTGAAATCCGATTAGTAAATGCCATAACATCTTCAACGGTTTTGATATCGAGAGAACCGAAGCGTTCAAAGATCCCATGTAATACATCTACGGTTGCACGTGCATCATCTAGCGCGCGGTGATTGGGGGAGGTGGCAGCGCCAAAAAATGTTGATAGAGTAGAAAGTTTGCAGTCCGGCACGTCATCTTTACTCAAAATCGCACGAGCTAATGCAACTGTGTCGAATACTTTAAATCGAGGCCATTTATAAATATGTTGTGAGGCGGCCGCTCTCAAGAAACCAATATCAAAACTGGCATTGTGTGCAACTAGAATATTGGTTCGGGGCGAACCAAGAAACTCGAAAAACGTTGGCAAGATGCTTTCGATTGATGGCGATCCCTGAAGCATCGCAAAAGATATTCCAGTTAAATCGGTAATGTAATCAGGAATCGGGGTTCCGGGGTTCACTAAACTTTGGAATTCGCCAATTACCTTACCTCCACAAACCTTCACAGCTCCAATCTCTGTAATTCCGGCTCCGGCAAGGGTGGAGCCACCGGAAGTTTCGAGATCTACGACAACGAAAACCGTTTCAGATAATGGCCGACCTAAATCTCCAATACTCGGCTGCCATGCCGTTTCATCGTCAGAATTCACAATACAAAGAGTAAATGAATTGACTGACATTCACTTGATTGATGTTGCTTGGTAATAATTGATTGCGTAGCCTTATGCCTATGGCCGTTGAAACCGCACCTCCAGGATGGATGCAAGATTGGGCCGCGACAGGCTCTGATAAAAACGCTCGTATTGGAGTACTGCTTGTACATGGATTCACGGGTGCGCCTCCATCGATGCGCCCTTGGGCGGAGTTTCTGCACTCTAAAGGTTACACCGTTCGGGTTCCATTACTGCCAGGGCACGGTACTAAGCCTGAGGATTTAAACGAAGTGAAGTGGCAAGAGTGGCCAGCAAAAGTGCAAAGCGAGTTAGAGGAGTTATTTAAAATCTGCGATCAAGTCTTTATCGCGGGATTATCAATGGGCGGTGGAACATCGCTCTATGTTGCCGAAGAGAACAATGATCGATTAAGTGGAATTATTCTCGTTAATCCAATGATTCACTTGCCGCGCGTTTCTCCGCAGTTAGCTTACATACTTTCGCGCTTTCAAAAACTTCGGGCAAGCGTTGGCAACGACATCAAACGACCTGGCATTACTGAACATGGATATGACGCGTTACCGACTCGCGGAATTTATCAACTTCTTTTAATGTTAAAAATAACCAGAGAGAATTTAAATAAAATAACCGTACCTGTTCAACTTTTTTACAGCATCGAAGATCACACTTTGCCAGTTTCAAACACCGAAATCATTATGGCCGGTTTGGGTTCAACAAATAAATCTCGAATTGAATTAGTAAATAGTTATCACGTCGCAACCCTTGATTACGATCAAGAGTTAATTTTTACCAAATCACTCGCATTTATCGAAGGACTCACACTTTCAAAGTAATTGGTAGCTTTACTAAAAATTCTGGGTAAAAGGATGTCCCGCGCGATTGTTGAATACTCAAGAACTGATTAAATACTCCATTGCTTGAACTGCACTCCAACCATGGGGATATATAGCTAGCAATGCCTCTTCACCAGTTAAATCAGAGCCCAGTGTTACAAGCGCAGCTTCTTGATAACCTGTTGGTCTTACTTGCGCCAGTCCAATATTGGCCATTAAAGCGTTACACAGACATTTTTTGCCCACCGTCGCACCATCGACCCCACCTTTGAAATTAAAGGTTTTATCGGGTTCACCAGAGCATCGGTAGACGATTCTTTTATTTGGTCGCTCCACTACCGTTCGCAAATAACCTAAATCGCAAAGTTTTACACGAGAGTCAAATTCACTGTAATCGGAAATTGTCTCGGCAAGTTCGGCATATTTAAATGGAAATGAAGTAGGAGAACCAAGTGGATCAGTTATTACATTTAAAGATTTCTTGGCTAGTTGAGTTAATACTTGTTGGCGAAGTTCTTTGGTGATTCCGGATTCATGACAGAGTGCAAAGATTGATCCCACTTGTATGCCAACCGCGCCTTGTGAAATCGCCAATGTGAGTTTTTCCGGTGTTGCATAGCCACCCGCTAACCAAAATGGAAGACCGGTTGCACGAACTTTTTCAATGTCGGCATCATCTTTAATTGTGAACTGGCTTTGACCATCAATACCTATTGGAGTGTTTCCCCGCGGGGGAGCGTTGTGTCCGCCGGCCGTTACTCCTTCAACTACAAATCCATCGGGGCGCACTTCTATATCACGGTTAAGGTATGCCGCCAAGGCATGGGATGAAATAATCGCGAGAAATTTTGGTTTCACAATGTCAATTGTCTTTGCACCGATGATGATGGAGGGATCAAATGATAAATAGTATTTTGTGGTTGCATTTTCAACCGTGATTGAAATTGTGGATTTCTCGTGGTTTGAGAGTTCACGGATAATCCGAGGTATCTCATTCGGGATGCCAGCGCCCATGAGTACGTAATCAACTCTTGCCAAAATTGCTCCGTATATCGATGCGGGCGTTGATAATTGTAGCTTTTCAAGAAAATTGATTCCTATTAATCCAGTATGCGCCTCTTTTGCAAGCCAGACTTCGACGAAGTTAGCTAAAACTAAAAACTTTGTAGAAAAATCAGTTGGGTGAAGTGAGAGTTTGGGTACAAGTAAGTAAGGAGTGTTTTTTTCTTTGCCTCCCTTAATAAAGTATCGTCGAAGAACTTCGTCAGCGAATCCGTGATCCGGAAAATGTTTTAGAGCTCTACGAACCGATTCATCGCTATCGCCATCTTGTAATCGACGTGAAATCACCGAATCAATGGCTGTGCCAGATACGACACCTAAGCCACCGGCTTGTGCAACAGCTTTAGCCATCGCCCATGATGAAACCCCGATACCCATGCCACCTTGAATAATGCGAGGAAGCGATGAAATCTCTCCAATTTCCATTGTTCAATCGTAAGTGCGCTAAAAAACCAACTCACCAGTAGGGGGAGAGATGCCACTCAAAGAGTTAGAATAGCGGAGTTAACGTGAGGAGTTGGTGATGCTCAATCAAGAGAAGTTACTGCTCCATATGGCTTGGGCAAATCAATATGTTCTTGCCTCATTGGAGCAACTTTCAGATTCAGATTGGCAACTCAAACTCACCGAAGATGATTGGTCGATTCAAGAGTTAGCCAATCACATTGTCCTAGCGGCCGGGGGATATGCCCATCGAGTATCTGGAGTGGCGGTTTCAACTGGATTAAATCAAGAGATGGTAATACCGCTTGCTATGTTGCAGGCCTACTGCGCACAAGCCGATGAAATTTTGCGCATCGAATCGCATAAACCAGATGAAGTAAATACGTATACCCGCGAAGGTGGAAGTGTTGATAGATCTCGATCAACGATTATTTCGCAGTCGATACATCATGCAACTGAACACCGTGCACAGATTTCAGATACCTTAAAGGTCCATGGAATCCGCATTCTGGACTTAGATGAAATTGATTTGTGGGCATACTCAGATATAGCTGGTGAGATTAATTTAATCGATGGATAGAGAGCCGGTAATTTACACACCGCGCTTAGAACTACATCACCTAAACGTTGCTGAAATTATCTCTCTCTTTGAAAGACCTGAAGATCCATGGATTTATGAGGGCAAGGGTTTCATTAATCCGCATCGCGAACTTATTGATGAGTCTGGCCCATTGGCATGGAGAGTTCCGCAAGTAAAAATTGAACCACATCTGAACAAATGGTTTGTAAGATGGATGGTTTTAAAAGAGCGTCGAGAGATTATTGGAAGCACTAGTTTTCATGGAGCACCAGATGAAAATGGAATGATTGAAATTGGTTTAGGTGTGAGCCCAAAGTTTCGCCGACAGGGTTTTGCTTACGAGGCCCTGGCTGGAATGTGGAGTTGGGTCTGCACGCAGGAAGGCATAGAAACTCTGAGGTATACAGTTGCCGCGAGTAACAAAGCCTCCATCGCGCTCGTAAAAAAGTTTGGCTTCATCCATATCGGTCAGCAGTTGGATGAGTTAGATGGCCCCGAGGAAATCTTCGAGTTATCGGCCGAAGTGTTTAGGAAACTCAGTTTCTAGGGCTAGCACTATCTAAATCCATATTTTTATTGGTCTTATTCTTTAACCTCATGCTATGGAATTCAATACGATTATCGAGCCATTTAGAATTCACTCAGTAGCATCAATTGCAATGACAACGCAATCGCAGCGCGAAAAATTCATTGCAGATGTCGGATATAACCTTTTCTCTCTGCACTCCGACGATGTTCTCATTGATTTCCTCACGGATTCGGGTACCGGAGCTATGAGTCGAAATCAATGGGCAGCCATTCAACGGGGGGATGAGTCATATGCGGGCTCGCCATCGTGGTTAACTTTTAAAGCAGCGGTTCAAAATCTCTTTCCTTTTAAACATGTTATCCCGACGCACCAAGGACGGGCCGCTGAGAAGATTCTATTCACGGCGATTGGGGGAGCAGGGAAAGTTATTCCGAGTAATACCCACTTTGATACCACGCGCGCAAATATTGAGTATTCACAAGCCGAGGCCGTTGATTTAGTTATAGCTGAGGGCCGTGATCCTGCTAGCTTGCATCCATTTAAAGGAAACATGGATTTGGTGGCGCTTGAAACATTTATTAACGCGCGCGGAATTGAAAACATTCCGGTCGTAATGATGACAATAACAAATAATTCAGGTGGTGGCCAACCTGTCTCACTTGAAAATTTGAAGGCCGTCAGTGCGATGTGTAAAAAATACTCTATCCCTTTCTTTTTGGATGCATGTCGTTTCGCTGAAAATGCTTGGTTTATTCGCGAACGTGAAGTAGGACAATCAGAGCGCCAAGTCGTAGATATTGTGCGCGAAATCGCAGCTTTAGCCGATGGAATGACAATGAGTGCAAAGAAGGATCCTTTAGGCAACATCGGTGGCTGGCTTGCACTCAACGATGATGGACTTGCTGCAATATGCCGAAACCTTCTCATTTTAACTGAGGGATTTCCAACTTACGGCGGTCTGGCTGGGCGTGATTTAGAGGCGTTAGCCGTTGGCCTTAGTGAAGTTGTCTCACATGATTATTTGAAGTATCGAATCAGATCAACGGCCTATCTTGGAAATGCCCTTGCACAGATGGGAATTCCAGTTGTGCAACCAATAGGTGCCCATGCCGTTTACATCGATGCTAAAACACTTTTGCCACACATCCCAGCGTTGCATTACCCAGGCCAATCACTTGCAATCGAACTCTATAAAATCGGTGGAATTCGTGGATGTGAAATAGGCAGTGTTATGTTCGGGCGAAAACCCGATGGCAGCGAACTCCCTGCGACCATGGAGCTGGTGCGCTTGGCCATTCCACGACGCACATATACTCAAAGTCACATTGATTACGTCATTGAAGTTTGTGAAGAAGTGCTCAAACGTGCACCAAGCTTTCGCGGTTACAGGATTACACAAGAGCCAGCTTCCTTGCGGCACTTCACATCGGAGTTTGCACCCCTTTGAGCTTTATTAACCCTGGAAATAGGCGTTATCGGAGTTGCACGTGGACCGTACTGGGATCGAACCAGTTCCGCCCAGTTCCGAAACTCCGCACGAATGTGCGAAATACGCCTGAAACCAGCGTGTTTAGCGTACACTAGAAGTATCACAAATAGCCACGAATCTCCATAATTCTTCAATCAATCTGGCACGTATCTGGCACGAACTACAGGAGGGAAGACATAGTGACGCAGAATCAAAGTCGCAGATCGCCAAAATCTGGCGGCAACAACAAGGGCCGAAAGGCTGGCTTTGGCTCCATTCGCAAACTTCCATCCGGGCGAAGGCAAGCCAGATACACCGGCACCGATGGAATTACTTACACGGCACCAACAACATTCACAACACTTCAAGATGCGCGCGCGTGGCTTTCATTGCGCCAGTCTGAAATCACTCGCAACAAATGGAAACCGCCGCAAAACGAAAGCATGGCGACCTTTGCACATTATGCTGAAACATGGCTGAAAGATCGCGACCTTAAACCGCGTACGCGTTCGCACTATTCCGCTTTGCTAGAGAATCGCTTACTCCCGCAATTTGGCAAGTACCGACCTGTTCAAATTACGCCAGATGCAATCAGAAACTGGCACGCAAGCTTTGGGGATGAAACTCCAACCCTGCGATCGCACTGCTACGGGTTGCTTCGAACTATCCTGGCAACGGCTGTAGAGGATGAATTGATTCCCTCAAATCCGTGTCATATAAAAGGCGCCGGACGGGCAAAGAAGGTACATCGAACTGAACCCGCAACACTGGATGAACTTTCTCAAATCGTCGATGCTATGCCAACTGAATACAAGATGATGACGTTGCTAGGCGCGTGGTGTGCCTTGCGCTTTGGGGAATTGGTCGAGCTGCGCAGAAAGGATATTGATGCGGAAAATGGCGTGATCCATGTCCGGCGTGGGGCTGTCAGAGTGAATGGCCGAATCCACATCGGCACGCCAAAATCTGAGGCCGGAATCCGTGATGTAGCGATTCCTCCACATCTGTTACCGTCGTTAAAAAAACACTTGCTCGACAACGTGGCTCATGGTAAAGATTCACTTTTGTTTCCCGCTGTAAACGGTGGCACATTACACCCCACGACGCTGCATGCTCACTTTTACAAAGCGAGGGAAGTCGCAGGTAGGTCCGATCTTCGATTTCATGATCTCAGACACAGTGGCGCGGTTTTAGCGGCCTCTACAGGCGCGACACTGGCCGAACTTATGGGCCGACTTGGACATTCAACACCCGCTGCTGCACTTAGGTACCAGCACATTTCCAAAGGTAGAGATGCACAGATTGCCACTGCTTTGTCTGATCTAGCAGAGGGGAAATCAAAGTGAGTGACGAGTCCACCGACATGGGAGACGTATTTACTCCCAAGACACTTAGAGAAATTACCGATGCACTTGGTATTTCCAGACGCTACACCGAGCTGCAGTTATTATCAGGCGCGGGTTTTGGCTACATCGTGGCGAAAATCGTGTGCAATCAATGTGGCAATCGCGAGATCGCTCAGGGTCGCAAGTTCGCGGATGGTCTACTTTATTTTCTCGTACCGGAACCTGAGGGTGGCCGTACGCGGGGGATGCTTGTCGCTCGGAAGGTGCGCACCGGTGGGCGCTTCCCAGTGGATCGTACATTTATTGCATACCTACTTGACGAAATTCCCACTGATGTTCCAACAATTTTGCAGTGTCCAAAACACGGAAAGAGGTCAGTAGATTCGCTACTAATACTCAACGCGATTTCAGAAGGAAAGCCAACCTATCCGCGTGTCGTCGGCGTTTAGCAGTAAAGGCATGATGTAGCATTACGACTTAGTATCCCGAGTCGGTGACTCGTGTATGGAGATAGGGGCCATGCAACTTCAAGGAGTTGCGTAATGGCCAATTGGAAACACGAACGTGGACGCGTTGCATCACTGACGCGATCTAGAACCCCTGATGATCCGGAACTCATCGAAGCACGCCGGAATCTCAAAAGTGCGCGCCTTGAACTATCTATTTCCGAGGCAATCAATAGTGAGCCGGCTTTATCTGGCCCCCAAATTGGAGAACTTGCCGCGATATTGCTTCCCGGCGGTGCTGTATGAAATCCAAAACTATTGATGCTCGCCGCTGGGCCTCGATTGCTGAGGCGGCCGAATATATTCACGTATCGCCTACAACGATGCGCCGGATGATTGCATCCGGTGAAATAACCGGATGCCGTGTCGGGCCTCGACTTATTAGAATCGATCTAAATCAATTAGATGCAACTTTCGAACCTATTCCAAATGCGGCGAGCATATGAGCCAACGAAAAGAGCGCCTCACAATAGAGACGCTCGAATCCGAAAAAACTCCCTCCAAGGTGCTTAATGACAGAACCTTATCGCCTGAAACTGGATTTTCACCAACGCTGAGCGAACTTTCATATCGCGTCTCTTTGACTATAGAGGGAAAACTAAATCAACTCATTGCGATGTTGGCGGTGGCGAAATGACAAGTTTACAAACATTTCTTCAAACGCATTCAGATACGCCAGAAGCAAAAGTTTTAATTTCGATAATGGCGAAACGCATCCCGGACTATCGAGCTGAAAGACGTGATGTAAAATTGGCGGCTAATTTCAGCGCCGATGTTGCGGAATATCTTCGCGGTCAAACTCGACGCCGCGATGCAGAAGATCGTTTAGAGCCAATCGGCGGTGATTTCATTTGATGCTGAAATATGGCAACGATTACGATGACGACGGCAATTTGATCGGCGGCGCTGATTTCGTTACCGATGTTACGGATGTTACGGATGAATCTCCAAAGGGAGGGGCAGCGTTACTCCATGACGTAGAGACGTTTCTCAGTCGCTTTATTGTCTATCCAGGTGAAGCGGAAAGAATCGCGCACGTCTTGTGGATAGGTCATACATGGTTTATGGATCAATGGGAGAGCACTCCACGGATTGCTTTTCTCTCACCCGAACCTAGTAGCGGTAAAAGTAGGGCACTAGAAGTCACAGAGCCACTTGTACCGCGTCCAATTCATGCAGTGAATGTTTCACCGTCTTATCTATTTAGAAAAGTCTCTGACCCTGACGGACCACCGACTGTGCTCTATGACGAAATAGATACAGTGTTCGGACCAAAGGCAAAAGAGAATGAAGAGCTGCGAGGCTTACTTAATGCAGGGCACAGAAAAGGCGCCTTCGCTGGCCGTTGTGTAGTACGCGGTAAGAACATCGAAACAGAGGACTTTCCGGCTTACTGCGCGGTTGCGCTAGCCGGATTAGATGATCTACCGGACACAATCATGACTCGATCAGTAGTGGTCAGAATGAGACGGCGCGCACCTGGCGAGATCGTTGCACCTTGGCGCTTGAGAGTAGAAAAGAAATCTGCAGACGCGCTAAACGATCAACTATTGAAGTGGTCAAATCAGAATCAACATACGATCAATACGTGGCCACAAATGCCTGAAGGAGTAGAAGATCGTAATGCCGACGTATGGGAAGCACTTCTAGCAGTTGCTGACTTAGCGGGAGGTTACTGGCCGGAACGTGCTCGAAAAGCAGCGGTGGAAATGGTTACAGATTCGAGAACAAAGCAACCAAGTCTGGGACTTATCCTCTTAAGTGATTTACGAGATGCCTTCATTCAAAGAAAAGTAGATCGATTAACTACTGTAGAAATACTTCAAATTCTGACCAGCCTTGAAGAATCTCCCTGGGGGGATCTTCGCGGCAAGCCGTTAGATGCTCGAAGTTTATCTACGCGCCTACGCAAGTACGACGTGAAACCCGAAACTTTCCGCATAGGGGAGGCAACTTTTAAGGGGTATCTCACTAGCGCGTTTAGTGATGCGTGGCCCCGCTACTTATCGCCCCTTCTCCCTACGGATTTACAAGTAACAGCGGTAACACCCGTAACAGAATCGCAAGAAAGTGAAGTTTCAGATATTCCGGATCTCTTTGTTACCCCTGTTACGGATGTTACCTATGAAACGGCAAAGGGAAGCGAGGTGATCGCATGACACACGCCCCGAAATGTGAACGCCCGGGCCTGTCGGTTACGACAACCAACGGAATCACCGTCTCGCGCTGCACTGAATGTGGCGCGGTAATTACAGAGAGGGGCGAGTGACATGTCGAAAAAATTCAAGAAAACTCACATCCGGCGCGAAGCCACGTCAAAACTCACTCGCGCCGATCTCGACCGAATGGCGCGCTCGTTGGTTGATCGAGGACTCTGCTCGAAATTGATACTTGAGGGTAGAGGCGATCGATTCAGTGGGCCGACGCCATGATAAAAACGAAAATCTCTATCTCTAGCCGAATATCCACACCATCGCATCCACTCACTCAGCGTTGCTCGAATTGCCGCGCGGGCTTGACTGAGTGCCTTCGCGCTGGTGAGTACTGGCCCTACCTTGACTGCTGCAAAAAGTGCAGACACAAATCCGAACCAACCAAAATCAAAGAAACCAAAGGAGCACTGAAATGACTGAAACAGCACAAGAGTTACGAGATCAAGCCGCCGAATTGCTTAGGCGCTCGATCGCATTAGATCGTGCCGATGGCGCGCCAGGTATGACCGACGAGTTGAGTGATTTTACGAAAAAGTTATTTGCACCAGACGAAGACGACACAGCCTTCAACCAACTAAATAGAGGAGAAAAATAAACATGGACCGCATACAGATCTCAGCTCTAAATCAATTCATGGCGCAAGCCGAAACGTTAGGGCTAAAACTACCAAAGGCCGTAGGTGAAGGCCACGCAAGAATGGAAAAGGTTGCCAAGGGAATTGAATCGATTCCTGCACATAACCTAACTGGTGTTGCAAGTGCCGTAGCAGATGCTCTTAGCCGCGACGCTGACCCAACTACCGACCCGGAAGTTCTTCGCGCAATCGCGCACAGTGTAATTACTGGCACAGGTATTGCCGTTAATGTTGAAGCGGCGTCATATTCTCAGCTGAGAGATCTGTACGAGCAATTTCAAGATGAGATCGTGGATGAATTGCGCAAGCCCTTCGACCTCGCTGCCGCGGCTCTCGTCCTCGCACATGAGCGAATAGGTGACTTGGATTTGAAAGACGATTCCAAGGCAATTTTGGCAAAGGGTGGAGACATTGCCAAAGTCTGGGCAACAGCAGTCGAGGCTAGCAAGGCGATCGAAAACGTGGTACTTGCCTGGGTAAGCCTGGGCCAATTTATAAAAGAGGAGCTACTGGATCGCCGCTGGCTCAACCTTCGCCTAGTCAATCCCAGCGCCGAGATTTTCGACGCTAATGATTGGAGCCGAGTGGCAGTTACTCCATGGGGTGCCGTGAGGGCAGGGGTAGAACTCTCCCTACCAACGCGGTCAGAGTACGTCGAACGCAGGGCGGCTATCACTAATCAGCGTGCCGAACTCGAAGCCGAATCACGCCGCGAGCCTAAGCGCCGACCAATTTAACGCACTGACTAATAGGAGGCAATCCCCGTTCTACACCGTGAAAGGAACGGGGATTCCCCAGCACCGAGAACTACCTACCAAGAAAGAAAGGCCACACAATGACTAACCCACACGATGAAGCAATGCAGGATTTCGCAGGCGAACTCTTTGCCCGAGCAACAGCGCCCAGCGAGATTGCACCAACGGCGCGAGTGTCCCCGCCGCTCGTAGTGAAGCGAGAGGGAACGCTGAGCGACACCGAGAGCAAACTGGATCGCATGGCAAAACTATTTCTAGGCGAACTGTTCGGACCAAAGGAATGAACCCCGGACGATGCAATCTAATCGAGGCAAGACTCAGATTCGCACAGTCCACCGGCGCACTCTCAAGACACGACGCGAACCTTGCGGAATATGCGGCAAGCCCATTGATTATTCACTGCCGCACCTTGATCGCATGGCCTTTGTTGCGGACCACATTATTGCTCTGGCAAACGGCGGCCCGGACACATTGGAAAATAAACAGAGCGCGCACAGGTCATGCAACGAATCGAAGGGGGCCAAGATTGGCTACAACCCAGAGACCAAGGGCAAGCATGATCCAGTTAAACGAGTGCGAAGATATTGATTCCGATATTTTTTTGAAAACATTTTTGAAAAATAAAATTAAAATAAATTTTATTTTTAAATGGGGGAGGGGTAAACCCGATATATGCCTTCCGAATCCTCCTGGCATTGTGCCTTCTATATCTATTACATTTTTTCCACAGAGCTTCCGTGGCTCTGTTTATAGCCTCAAGGAGGTATCTCGCCCATGTTTTCCGATAGTGATCGCCTAGCAACTCTACAAGCCCTTAAAAACAATCTCCCCAGTGAGATTAATCGGTGTAAGTCTGGCCGTAAACTCGCAACCCTCTCCCGTCAGTTAATCCTTGTACTGGCTGAGATCGATGAGCTCAAATGCATAGCCGCTCGGCCTTTTGATTGTGACACGAACGATCCATGAGAAACCGACACATCACGCTTGATTTTCAGTGAAAAGCGTGTGATTAGACACTTTTCAACAACTCGTAAGGTTTGAGGCTTGACACCAAGGCGACGATTTGCCACTATTCAGTCAATCCCCCCCGCCGTCCTAGCTTGCTAGCACTGGCGGGGCTTTTTTGTAAGGGTGGAGTATGACTTCTAGAGTAGTTGTATTTATTGATTACCAAAACGTCTACAGGCGTGCCAGGGGTATCTTCGATCTTGAAAATTTAGATCATCCTGCCGGACAGGTAAACCCCAATCAAGTTGGCTTACTTTTGGCAAAAAGAATTGATACTGATTGTGAACTAAAACAAGTCCGCGTTTATCGAGGGCTGCCTTCCAATAACCATCAACCAAAAGGATATGGTGCAGTTCGTCGTCAAACTTCAAGTTGGATGAAATCTGGTTCTCCTGAAGTGATACTTAGACCACTTCACTATCCGGCCAATTGGCCCAACTCTCGCAAGGTGGATGGTGAACCGCGAGAAAAGGGAATCGATGTGGAACTTGCGGTTGATTTTGTAAGAATGGCGATTTCAGGTGATTTCGACTATGGAATTATTTTCAGTATGGACAATGATTTGAAACCCGCACTGGAGTACATTGGCACTGCCTTTCCCAATATTGGTTTGGCTGTGGCTTCATGGTGGCCGAGTGGTGAAATAAATAAAAATTCAAGACCATCAACCATTTCAATCCCTAACATTAAATTGAAGGATATTCGATTGAATTTAGTGGATTTTGAATCTGTTCGAGATGATACCGATTATTCACATTGAGTTTGGATTAGTTTTTTTACAAATTAATTTGGTTACACAAATTCGGGGAGTTGGGTCATCGGTACACCCATAAACGTTTTTCAGTAATTGTGATGCATCTGCCGGCGCCGTAAACGTCGATTCCAAGTCAATCCTGGCCCTGCCGAATTGGTTCTATTCTGCTCTTTGTGGTCAAGGGTTATAGAAACCCGCAGGTGTATCAATTGTAACGCCGTACTGGGGATACTTCTCTGTCGGTACCCATCCGATACGCATCGTGAACTCAGCGATCCAGTCGCTTCCAATAGATGCTCGCATCCCAGATTTTTCTTCCATAATTCGAAGAACTCCATGTCGAAAGGACGAGGTACGGCTTGCTGACACATACCCAACTTTGACTCCATCAATAAGCACGATGAGAGCATCTGGGTCATATTGGTTCGTTGGTTCGGGTCGTACAACACCTTCGATGACGAGTCTGCCCAACTCCAAGTCTTTTGGCATGGCGTGCTTCGCCAGCAGACCACGAATTGCATCCTTGGTGTAGTCCTCGCCGACAGCAGCCGTGGGAAATTTGAGATCTCCTGAAATCGCCACGCTTCGGGGTACTGATGTTTTGGTTACGACCTGCCGCACAGATTTTTTGCTCACCTTTGGTGTTTTGTTGAACTTGTTTTTGAAGATTCCCATATCTCGCCCCTTTTCGAGGAACACTAGACCTTTGCAGCATCGGTGACTAGATGTGGCGAGGCATTGGCCCCTTACTCGCTATAAGTAAAGGGCCTTCGCATTTTTCACAAATCATTGACAGTTTGCCGACTCAGCTTCTTCAAGCAAAGTACTTACCTTCATACCTAGCACTTCGCCACTAAAGACAGACAATTCCGAAATGAGCCAATCGTTCTCACCCGATAATCTTCGAGAGAGAATCGACGCCGAGATTCCGCTCCATCGTGCAGCCTGGTACTGAGGCACGCCAGCGTCCGATAATTTTTTAAGGATTAACTTGGAGATATTTTTAGAAGTTTGCCCCGCGCTCATGCAATCACCATTGCGCCACGGACTTCGCGGCCAAACGCAGCTGCATCCAAACACCACTTTGCGACCTCTTCGGCATCTTCAGGATCGCTGGATTCTTCGATGTTGTATAGAAATCCGCTCTCTTCAATGCGTCCATCAGGGTAGTACGTCACCCAGAAAGATATGTTGGCACTATCGGGCTTACCAGTGTCACCAAAATACTTGTAATGCGTCGGCCGATCGTCTGGATGTGTTGATTCGTTGGCG
>JAUSFN010000022.1 GCA_030649935.1 Candidatus Planktophila sp. | reverse complement strand
ACGCAAGAGCCTGTCGGCTCAAAATCCATCGCAGATCGTCATGGTTTAGGTATCTCCCCGGCCACTATTCGCAATGAAATGGCGGTCTTAGAGGAGGAAGGATTGATAACCCAGCCCCATACGAGCGCAGGACGTATTCCGACAGATCGCGGCTACCGAGTTTTCGTTGATAAGTTAGCTGAAGTAAAACCCTTATCTACCGCCGAGCGTCGGGCCATTGAGGTTTTCTTAGAAGGAGCCCTGGATCTAGATGATGTTGTTATGCGGACAGTTCGCTTACTCGCAGATGTAACTAAACAGGTGGCAGTGGTGCAGTATCCATCGATGATTAAATCACGGGTTCGCCATATCGAGTTAGTTTCTCTAACCCCAGCACGGCTCATGATGGTTTTAATTACTGATGCAGGAAGAATCGAGCAACGAGTAATTGAATTGGCAGAAGATGTATCTGAGCATTTTCTGCACACACTGCGCGCGCAGTTAAATACGCAGATGATGGGACACCGTTTACCGGATGTTGCCGATCGCATTAGCGGAATTCTGGAAAGTTATTCACAAAGTGATCGTAAGAACGTTGCAATTGTTATGTCATCGGTAATTGAAATGGCGATGGAACGACATGAAGAGAAAATAGTTTTAGCTGGAACTGCGAACTTAGCTAGGTTTCAAGAGGATTTTTCAACCACAATGCATCCGGTCTTGGAGGCTTTAGAGGAGCAAGTTGTTTTACTACGCTTGCTTGGTGATGCTGGCCAAAGTATTAAAGTTCGCATCGGTGGCGAACAACAGGATGCCAATTTACGTTCAACCTCTTTGGTGGCCGTTGGTTATGGATCCGATGATGTACCACTAGGCGCCCTTGGAATTATTGGACCCACACGCATGGATTACGCAGGTTCAATGGCAGCAGTATCGGCAGTTGCCAGATACGTCGGACGATTCATTAACGAAGGTGCATAAGTGGCAGATCATTACCAAACTTTAGGAGTTTCGCGTGAAGCATCGGCCGATGAAATTAAACGGGCCTATCGAAAATTAGCCCGTGAACTCCATCCGGATGTTAATCCAGATCCAGCGGTTCAAGATAAGTTCAAAGAGATTACAGCCTCGTATGAAACGTTGAGCGACCCGCAGAAGCGCCAGAACTACGACATGGGTGGAAGCAACTTTGGTGGAGCTAACTTCGGAGGCGGTATTAGCGACATCATGGATGCTTTCTTTGGCGGCGGTGGCTCTCGTGGTCCTCGTCCACGTATGCGTGCAGGTCAAGACTCACTCATTCGTATTGAAGTTTCTTTGTATGAAGCCTGCTTTGGTGTTGAACGTGACATAAGTGTCGAAAGTGCGATCATCTGCCCCAAATGCGAAGGCCACGGGGGTATAAATGGCGAGCAACCAACGATGTGTAACGTCTGTAAAGGCCGGGGTGAAACCCAACATGTAGTTCGCTCAGTTATTGGACAGGTAATGACATCGCGCCCATGTCGACCATGCTCAGGTTATGGAAGCGTCATCGCTAACCCTTGCCGCGAATGTGCCGGCGAAGGTCGAGTACGTGCTCGCCAAGATCTTCACGTCAAAATTCCCGCAGGAGTTGAAACAGGAAATCGAATTCAACTATCTGGCCGTGGAGAAGTTGGACATGGCGGCGGACCGGCTGGCGATGTCTATGTTGAGATAGTTGAGATCGAACATGAATATTTAATTCGGGATAGAGATACGTTGCACATGTCTTTATCGATTTCAATGAGCGCCGCAGCGTTAGGTACAAAGGTCAGTGTCGAATCACTCGATGGTCCAGTTGATGTACACATTAAAGCCGGCACGCAAAATGGTGCCCCAGTAGTTATCAAGGGTAAAGGAATGGGTCGACTTCGAAACAGTGGTCGAGGAGATTTAATAGTTAATATTGAAGTTGCTACTCCGACTAAGTTGAGCCGAGAAGAAGAGGCGCTATTGAAGAAGTTCGCGAAATTACGCGGGGAAAACGCTGGAGATGCGCATGTGAAGAACCATGACGGCGGAATCTTTTCTAAAATTAAAGGTGCATTTACAAAATAATGTTAACGCTATTTTTTGTAGATAATCTTCCCACGAAAGTTGGGCAAAGTTACGATTTCAATAATGAAGATGCTAACCACGCTATCCGAGTTCTGCGCATGGCTGCAGGCGATGTTTTTATGCTCGCTGACGGCACAGGTGCTTGGAGCCACGTAAAAGCATTTGCCATAAAGAAAAAGTCAATTGAAGTTGAAGTGATTGCAACTGGTTTTCAAGAGGCGCTAGCAACAACTATTACTGTTGTGCAAGCGTTGCCCAAAAGTGATCGTGCTAAGGAGGCGATTGAGCTATTAACTGAAGCCGGCGTTGATAGAATCGTCCCTTGGGCTGCAGCTCGAAGTATAGGGAAGGTATCAGAAAAGTTTTCAGTTACTGCGCGCGAAGCCAGCAAACAGTCGCGTCGATTACGGATACCTGAAGTTACCGATATCGCTACCACTGAGCAGATTTGCGAAGCAATTAAGTTGAGTGATTTAGCAATTGCCTTTCACGAAAGCACTGATGTAAAGCTCAGTGACTGCATCTCATCGCATAACGTTGCACACTTACTTATCATTATCGGCCCAGAAGGTGGAATCACCCCAACCGAACTCGAAGCATTCAAAGAGGCCGGCGCCAAGGTTGCGTTAATGGGCCGCCCAATTTTGCGCTCAGCGCACGCTGGAATCGCTGCAGTCGCAGCCGTATCTGCACTTCTGAAGGTATGGTAATTACGTGGAGTTAGATTCAACCTGTCTCTTTTGCAGAATAATCACTTCTGAAATTCCAGCAGATATCGTTTTTCGAAGTGAAAACGTTGTGGCATTTAATGACATCAACCCTCAAGCTCCTACACATGTTTTGATTATTCCGACGGTGCATGCAGAAAATGCCGCTGCCCTAGCTCGAATCTCTCCAACTATTACCGCCGAGCTTTTCACCGCGGCCGCGCAGATAGCCGGTGAAAGAGGGCTTGTTGGCTACAGAAACGTCTTTAACACAGGTGCAGAGGCTGGTCAGAGCGTCTTTCACGCACATCTTCATCTTCTGGGTGGTCGCTCGCTGGCCTGGCCACCTGGTTAAAGATAGATTTAGCCTCACATGGAACGCATATTAATCACCGTACCAATCGCCATTCCTATGGTCGCATTAATTGGCCCACACGATGACAACTTACGAACAATTGAAGCGGCATTTCCTTCGGTAAATATCACGGTCCGCGGAAATGAAATTACATTACGAGGTCCACACTTTGATTGTAGTAATCTGGAAAGCCTTTTCGTAGAGCTCATGGTGGTTATTCGATTAGGGAATATTTTGACCGTTGATTCCGTTAATCGCTCAATTGCAATGCTCGAGAGTAAACCAGTTGATCATCCAGCTGAAGTTCTTTCACTCAATATTTTAACTAATAGAGGCCGCACGATTCGCCCAAAGACGGCAAATCAAAAGAGATATGTAGATGCGATTGATAATCACACAATAACTTTTGGAATAGGACCTGCAGGTACTGGTAAAACATATTTGGCGATGGCCATGGCGATCGCCGCGTTGCACAACAAAAGCGTCAATCGAATTATTTTGACTCGCCCAGCAGTTGAGGCGGGGGAGCATTTAGGTTTCCTACCGGGTACGCTCAGTGAGAAAATCGATCCGTACTTACGCCCTCTATTCGATGCTCTGCATGACATGATTGATTTAGAAACAGTGCCACGCTTAATGCAATCTGGAGTAATTGAAGTTGCACCACTTGCATATATGCGCGGGCGTTCCTTGAATGATGCCTTTATTATCTTAGATGAGGCGCAAAACACCACGCCTGAACAGATGAAAATGTTTTTGACTCGATTGGGCTTTGGTTCAAAGATGGTTATTACTGGCGATGTTACGCAAATTGACCTGCCTAACGGTCAACACTCTGGTTTGCGCGTTGTTAGAGATATTTTGGACGATATCGAGGACATTGCCTTCCTCGAATTAACGGCTGAGGACGTAGTTCGCCATCGTTTAATAGGAGACATTGTTAAGGCTTATGAACTCTTTGATGAGCAGCGCCATTCAATTCGTCCGATTCGGCAATAAATGAGTATTGAAGTCACAAATTCCTCAGGGCAGTTAGTTCCTTCGAAAGAAGTAACTTCGCTACTTTTGTTTGCAATGGCCGAACTCAATCTCAATGTCGATTGTGATTTAAGCGTTGGCTTTATTGATGATGAATACATGAGCGAACTGCATGATAAATGGATGAATGAACCTGGCAGTACCGATGTTCTCTCTTTTCCTATGGATATTCCAGAAAAAGTTGGCGATGTCGTAACTCTTGGCGACATCATGATTAGTCCTCTCTTTGCCGCGACCCAAGCACAGGCTGCTGGGCATTCGGCCGAGCATGAAATTTATATTTTGGCGGTTCACGGCCTGTTACACATAGTTGGTCATGGGCATGCAGAACCAGATGAAGAGCGAATTATGTTTTCCCTTCAAGAAGAGATAGTAGAAAACTGGAAGAAAACACAATGAGTCCGATCGCAATTATCAGCATCATCGCGTTATTAGCTTTTGCCGGCTTTCTTGCAGCGAGTGAAGCCGCACTTACTTCAATTTCACGAATCGTTGTTGAAGAGCTAGAAGGCAAGCGCGGCGGTGCATTACTGCGCAAGTACAGTGCTCAGCCGGCTCGTTACTTGAACGTAATTCTGCTCGTACGCAAACTGTGTGAATTAACTGCGACGGTATTGCTTGCCTCGATTTTTCTTCGAAACTATCCGTCAGCTCAGGCAATGGCACTCACTGTTTTGATTATGGTCGTCGTATCGTATGTAGTGGTTGGTGTGGGTCCACGGACTTTAGGGAAACAACAACCCCATAAGTATGCTCGCTACGGAATTATTGTGGCTTATGGACTGGCATTCATTTTAGGTCCAGTCACAAAACTTCTCATTACCGTTGGAAATGCAATCACTCCAGGCAAAGGTTTTCGCTCCGGCCCATTTACTTCAGAGGCTGAGTTGCGTGATTTAGTGGATCAGGCTCACGAACGGGGTCTTGTTGAATCTAATGAACACGAGATGATACACTCAGTTTTTGAGCTCGGAGATACTTTAGTACGTGAATTAATGGTGCCTCGAACTGAAATGGTCTGGATTGAAAAGGATAAAACTTTACGTCAAGGACTATCTCTCGCATTACGCTCTGGTTTTTCGAGAATTCCTGTAGTTGGAACTGGTCCCGACAATATTATTGGAATCGTGTACGTTAAAGATTTAGCTAAACGCGCTCTGGATCATCATGAAGCCGAACAGAGTGAAAATATTGAACAGCATATGCGCCCTGCTAACTTTATCCCAGAAATAAAGATGGCCGATGAACTCTTAAAAGAGATGCAAAGAAATCAAATTCACTTAGCAGTCGTTGTCGATGAATATGGTGGCACTGCCGGAATCATTACTATTGAGGATATTATTGAGGAGATTGTTGGAGAAATTGAGGATGAGTTCGACGATGGTGAAGATCACTTTACGTGGCTAACACCCGATAAAGCTCGTGCAAATGCTAGGTTGCACATTCAAGATCTAGCAGCGCAGTTAAAGATTGAAATTAGCGAATCTGATTTCGAAGATGTTGACACTATTGGTGGGCTAATGGCACAGAAGCTTGGACGAGTCCCAATCGCTGGCAGCACAATCTCACTTAATGGGTGGTCGGTTACATCTGAACGCCCACTCGGTCGCCGTCGCAGAATTAGTAGCGTTTTAATTGAGCGCTTAGATGTTGAGATCGAGGACCACGAGTAAGCGATAGAATCGCCCAATGCGCATTGTTCGTTTCTCTCCCGGTCCGGATTCTGGTCTTGGCTCTGATCCACTTTTTGGGGTTCTAGAAGAGGATGGCCTGATTCACGTCATCACTGGTGATCCGATTTACTCTGGCATTCAAAAGAGTGCGGCGACAGTTGCTCTCACTAAAGTTCGTCTTTTAGCGCCAGTTATTCCGCGCTCCAAAGTTGTCTGCATTGGCAAGAACTACGCCGATCATGCCGCTGAAATGGGTGGCGTAGTGCCAGATGAGCCGATTATCTTTTTAAAGCCAAATACTTCAGTGATTGGTCCTAACGACACAATCGTCTGGCCAGATATGTCAGAGCGAGTAGATCATGAGTCCGAGCTAGCGATAGTTATCGGTCGACTCTGCAGAGATGTTCCACAAGAGCGCGTTAATGATGTGATTTTCGGTTACACAATTGCAAATGATGTCACCGCTCGTGATTTACAGAAAAAAGATGGCCAGTGGACTCGGGCTAAAGGCTTCGATACTTTCTGTCCCATAGGCCCATGGATAGATACTGATTTTATTCCTGGAACACAGTTGATAACGGCAAGTGTCAACGGCGAAATAAAACAATCGGCACACTTAAACGAGA
Organism: Candidatus Planktophila sp.; assembly: GCA_030649935.1. Lineage (GTDB taxonomy): Bacteria > Actinomycetota > Actinomycetes > Nanopelagicales > Nanopelagicaceae > Planktophila. Next base: position 118,858 of record JAUSFN010000022.1, on the reverse strand, counting down.
TGATCTTTAAGGTTCCAGAGATAATTAACTTTGTAACTCGAGTCATGACCCTGTTGCCAGGAGATGTTATTTTGACCGGCACTCCAGCAGGTATTGGCCCGATGATCGCTGGCGGCACCGCAACCATGAGCATTGAAGGTCTCGGCGAACTAACTAACAGAGTGAGTAGAAATTGAGCACAACAGAGGGAAAAAAAGTTAAAGTTCGCTTCGCACCCTCCCCAACAGGTGATTTGCATGTTGGTAACATCCGAACAGCTTTATTTGATTGGGCTTACGCGCGTCACACGGGTGGAACCTTCCTCTTTCGTATTGAAGATACCGATACAACTCGCGTAACAGATGAGTACATCAATGACGCAATCGATACGCTCAAATGGCTTGGACTCGATTGGGATGAAGGTCCAGAAGTTGGAGGGGATAACGGCCCTTACTTACAATCACAGCGCTTAGATATTTATTCATATTGGGCGGCGAAGTTCATCGAGCAAAAAGATGCTTATTACTGTTACTGCACACCAGAGGAGCTGGAGGCGGTGCGCGAAGCACAACGAGCGTCGAATCAAGCTCCTGGCTATAACGGACGGTGTCGAGACTTAACCCCTGATCAAGTAGCCGATTTTATTACAGAGGGTCGTGCCGCCGTTATACGGATGCGCATGCCTGAGGGCGAAACCACCTTTACCGATTTGATTCGCGGTGAGATGGCCTTTGATCACAAATTTGTTCCCGACTTTGTTTTAGTGCGGGCCGATGGATCGCCTTTGTATACATTGGCTGTTGCAGTTGATGATATTTTAATGAAAGTCACACATATTTTACGTGGCGAGGATTTACTCTCTTCAACGCCACGACAGATTCGGGTTTATCAGGCGATGCATGTTGCGCTAGAAGATTACCCCATCTTTGCCCATCTTCCCTTTGTGATGGGCGCTGATAACGCTAAATTATCAAAACGCAACGGTGAAGTATCAATTGCTTGGTATAGAGACAAAGGTTTCTTACCGGAGGCAATCTGTAATTATTTGGCATTACTTGGCTGGTCACCTGGTGATGATCGCGAAGAGCTGACAATGAAAGAGTTATGCGAACTCTTTACTGTTGAAAAGGTAAATAGCTCACCGGCTAAATTCGATATGAAGAAACTTGAAGCAATAAATGGAGACAAGATTAGAGCATTGACTATCGATGAGTTTTTGCAGTGGTCTTTGCCCTTTCTAATTAAATCGAAAATTATTTCGGGTACTCCTTATGAAATTGCACTCGTTAAGGCTGCACTACCCATCATTCAAGAGCGAATCACCATGTTTAGTGAAATACCTGCGATGCTTAAATTTCTCTTTGTCGATAATTTTGAAATCGAAGCCGATAGTATTTCCAAAGTCACTGACTCTGGTGCAAAAAATGTGCTTACCCGCGCTCATAGAGAGCTTGAACAAATAACTAATTGGTCCCACACTTCTATCGAAAGCGCTCTTCGCACTTCATTAATCGATGAGTTGGGATTAAAACCACGCATCGCATTTGGTGCAGTCCGTATTGCTACAACTGGGAGTTCAATTTCTCCGCCACTCTTTGAATCTATGGAATTACTGGGCAAAGAAGCCTCTTTAGCACGAATTTCGGCGGCATTAACCCTCTAATCAATACGGTATTCTTCTCGCTTGATGTATTGGGGTATGGGGTAATTGGCAGCCCTGCTGATTCTGGTTCAGTAAGTCTAGGTTCGAGTCCTGGTACCCCAGCTAATGCTTTAATATGCAAGGTAGATATAATCAGAGTATGAAGAAAGTTTTCAAAATCACCATTGGCATACTTGTGATTATCATTGTCGCTACTTCTATATATTATTTGAAAGAAAAGCCGGCGACAAATGTTGAACAGCCCCCCATTGCTGTAGGGAAATCAGTAGTGGGCTGCTATGAAGTTCAACTGGGAAAAGATCTTTATAGTCTTGCGATTCTCTCTCAGGCGGGCAAAGCATTTGAAGGCACCCTAAGGTTCAAGAATTATCAAAAGGACAGCTCAAGTGGGCCATATAAAGGCACATACATAGATGGCATTCTATTTGGAGAGTACTCCTTCCAATCGGAGGGAATGGATTCTGTGATACAGGTGCTATTTAAGAAATCTCCAGATGGATTCATAAGGGGATACGGAGAAATGAATGCAGCGGGAGACCGTTTTGCCAATCTCAATAACATCACTTATGATTCGTCAGCGGTATTCGAATTATCGATCCAAGGATGCCAAAGCTCACAGTAATAAATTGCACCTGAATGTGAAACGTTAAAAGCGCTTCACATTCACAAAACTAGGGCCCCGTCGTCTAGCGGCCTAGGACTCTGGCTTCTCAAGTCAGCTACGAGGGTTCGAATCCCTTCGGGGCTACGTTTGGTTTCATCTTTGAAGTTTTATGGATTTCTAAGTACCAGCTCTGGCCTAGAATGGTGGCATGAGAGTAGTTAATTCGGAGCAACTAAAATCTATTCTCGCCAATTTGCCTAGTAATCCTCGCATTATTGCTTCAGGTAATTTTTCGGCCCCCCGGACGCTGTTGAAAATTGCCGATGATGTGATTCCAGAGTTCAGGCTGCATATGCTCAATGCCCACGGTGGAATTCCAGATCGAGAGGGTATTAGATTTGAAACTGCATTCGTAGGTCCAGCTATGCGAAACCACGAACGGTTAGATTACATTCCTTCTCGTCTCTCATTACTTCCAGTTTTGATTCGAAACTTTTATCGCCCTGACGTTGTTTTCTTACATACTTCCCAGCAACGCTTCGACACGGTGAGCCTTGGGACTGAAGTCAACATTCTGCCACGTTCGATTGAAACGGCACGCGCTCATGGAGGAGTTGTCATTGCCCAAGCCAATAAGCAGATGCCGTATACCTATGGAGATGCACAGATTTACGACAGCGAAATCGACTATCTTGTTGAAGTTGATGAACCGTTGCAGGAAAAACCTGCCGTACCAATCACAGATATACAAGCCCAAATCGGAAGTCGCATCGCGAGCCTAATTGAGGACAACTCGACGTTACAGTTAGGAATTGGGGGAGTACCAGACGCGGTTCTTATGGCACTAAAAGATCGCAAAGGTCTGCGAATCTGGACGGAGATGTTTTCTGATGGTGTTCTCGAATTAAGTCGCGCCGGCAGCCTCGATGAGGAGATTCTCATTACTGCCTCTTTCATCTTTGGAACCAGCGAGTTGTATCAATGGCTTGATTTAAATAAAAAAGTACGAATGCTTCGGACAGAGCGCACTAATGACCCATCTCAAATCGCCCGCCAAGCAAAAATGGTATCCATCAATAGCGCTCTTGAGGTTGATTTATTTGATCAGGCCAACGCCAGTCATGTGCGAGGAGAGATTTATAGTGGCTTTGGAGGTTCAACGGATTTCATTGTTGGCGCACTCCACAGTCGAGGTGGCCAATCTTTCGTAGCGCTTCCTTCATGGCATCCAAAGGCCGATGTTTCTACGATAGTGCCTCGATTGCAGAGCAATATCACGCATTTCCAACACTCATTTGTTGTTACCGAGCAAGGCGTAGCCGCCTGTTTTGGACACTCACAAAACGATCAAGCTATAAACATTATTCATAAAGCTGCGCACCCCAGTGTGCGTGAGGAGTTAGTTGCGAAAGCGGCTGAGTTTGGTTTGCTTTAGCCGATTAGTTCGCGGTTGCGTTTAATTTCACGATCATGCTTGCAGGGACGATCTACATGAGATTCATAGCAAGCATCGCACAGTAGAACTAATTGGTGACACTCCGCTTTTTGGCAGTTTCTGAACTCTTTTGTGGCTCCATTGCAGTGTGCGCATTGGCCAATTAGCTTTGTATGATCGCTGAAATCAATTGTTAGGCGATCATCAAAAGTGTATAGCGAGCCCTCCCAAAGTCCGTCATCGCCAAAATCGTTGCCATAGCGAACAATGCCGCCCTTGATTTGATACACCTCTTTAAATCCACGGTTTTTCATTACTACTGAGAGAATTTCGCATCGAATGCCACCTGTGCAGTAAGTAACCACGGGCTTATCTTTCATGTAATCGTACTTGCCACTTTCAATCTCTTTCACAAACCCATGGGATGTCGTGATATCCGGTACAACGGCATTTTTAAATTTACCGACTTTAGCCTCAAAAGCATTTCGGCCGTCGAAGAAAATTACATCGTCGCCACGCTCTTCTACTAACTTATTGACCTCCTCAGGTCGCAGATGTACACCTCCGCCGATTACACCATTCTCATCGACTTTAATTTCGCCGGGGTTGCCAAAAGCAACGAGTTCATCTTTAACTTTTATCTTCAACTTTGGAAAGTCCTGACCAGTACCTTCGGACCACTTAAAATCGATTTTTTTAAATCCTGGATAGTGACGCGTGTTCTTGATGTACTTTTTTATTTCATCCATGGCGCCACCTAATGTGCCGTTTATACCGTGAGGAGAGATAAGGATGCGCCCTTTGATATTGAGGGATTCGCACAGAGTTTTTTGCCATAGCTTTACAGCCTCAGGATCAGAAATTGGCGCAAATCCGTAGTAAAGAATTACTTTATTAAAGTTCATTGCGGTTCATTAAACTAATGCAGCTGCAATTGCTGCCGTATGTGCAGGTGATGAGCCACAGCAAGAGCCAACAATATTGACACCCATAGCTTTCATCTTGGCTGCATACTTTGCCATCTCTTCAGGGGTTCCATCATAAATAAACTCATCACCCTGAAGTTTAGGTAAGCCCGCATTTGATTGTGTAATGATGAAGACCCCATCTGGGCGAGCGTTAACCATCTCTTGTGCAATTACCTGCATCTCATCGGTACCACGTCCGCAGTTTGCGCCGATAATACGTACACCTAACGCAGCTAAGTGGGTAACTGCCATACCTGGCTTTACTCCCATCATCGTTCGAAGATTTGTATCAAAGCTCATAGTTGCAATAATTGGCATGCCAGGTGCTACCTCTTTAGCGGCATTTACTGCCGCTTCGACTTCGCCTAGATCAGACATAGTTTCAATCAGGATCGCATCGACACCACCGGCAACTAAGCCACGAATCTGCTCGGCAAATAGAGCTTGACCACTCTCAAGGGTCATTGTGCCCATCGGCTCCATCAAATCTCCAGATGGCCCAATGTCGCCCATAACAAAACAGCCAGGATGACGATCGGCCACTGCGCGTGCAATTTCAGCCCCTGCCTTATTAAGTTCAAAGACTCGATCTTCAAGACCGTGCATCGCAAGGCGACCGTGAGTTCCACCGAAAGTATTCGTAGTGATAAAACGCGCACCTGCTGCTGCATAAGCCTCTAACACCGCTTCGATTTCTTCTCGTTTTTCGACGTTCCATAATTCAGGAGCGCCACCGTCGGTTAATCCACGATCTTGCAACATTGTTCCCATTGCGCCATCGGATGCAAGCGTTGCTTGTGCGAGTGCTTCGTAGATAGTTGACATTATTTATCTCCCATAGCCTTTATTAGCTCCTCTAATTTTTCTTCACTCAACTCACCCTCTAACTCAGTTGCAATCTTGGTCGCCAAAATTTCAGGTACATCTTCCGCCTCAACCCATGGATCTCGATTCCAACCGGCGGTGTATGCATCGGCATCAATCGCGCCAAGGCGCATCGCAGCCTCATCAATCGCCTCTTGAAAACGTGAGGCCAGCATTACTTTGATTGTTGATTCGCCCTCACGCGCAATTACCATTGAAGGGATTTCTCGCCACCGCATGATTTGATATTGGCTCATAGCGCAATTCTATACGGCGAAATCATGGCTCATCTGCACGAAAACCACTACCCTGAGTCAATGATTGACCTTCACTCTATTGATGTGTGGCAACAATTAACTGTGATTATCAATGCTTCAATTGCTGCTTTCTTAGGCTCACTCATTGGATGGGAGCGTGATCGCGCAGGAAAATCAGCTGGTCCGCGAACTATGGCCTTAGTAGGCTCGGCATCGGCTGCCATTGTCACAATTGGTGCGATTATTGATGATGCATCACAGAACGGCGACCCTGCTCGAGCCCTTCATGCAATCATCACCGGAATAGGTTTTCTAGGCGCAGGTCTGATTTTTACCGATAAACATTCCACAGGAATTCAAGGCGTCACAACTGCAGCTACCGTATTTTCAACTGCCGCCGTGGGAGTTGCTGTGGGTCTTGGTTTTCAGATTGCAGGTGTCGGCTTAACTTTGATCATTTTGATTATTTTACGGTCGACACATGTGTTTGAGAAATCAATAAATCGCTCATTTTAACGCTTTTAATTTTTAGAACAACATTGCGATCTGTTGGCCGCCCGCACCACCAATTAACGTCGTGGGTTGCGCCTAATTCCGTTCTCTTCTGCCAAATGTTTGCACTCAGCGCACGTGACAGTGCCGCAATCTCAACTGGCTCGTTCGCATCACCAAAATCTGTGCCTCCTAAATGATCGATAACGGTTAGCCCACAGTAAATATCTCCAAGCTCATCCTGAACAATTTCAACTGTGCGTGATTGTTGTGGCCAATCAGCATGCGAGGCTGTTTCGATCTGCCAGAAACCACGCACTTCTTCTTCGGGTCCAATCCACTTAATGTGGTGGCGATGTTCGTGACCGGCAAACCAGGCGATAACGCCCGGATATTTCAATAGCATCTCCTGAATCTCTTCAACACATACACGCTTACCAACCGGTGCATAACTATTAAACATCTTGCTCAATGGATGATGGGAGGCAAGTACCACAGGCCTATCTGCGCGAGAAACTTCATGTTCCAACCACTCAAACTGTTCGACATCTAGCGAGCCTTGCCAACCACCAAAGTGATTGACACTATCAATTACTATTAGTTTTACTTTACCGATCTGTGTTGAGTAATACATGTTTTTCTTATCAACATTTTCCGCCGTGAATCCATGACCTACAGGTAAACCTGGTGACGCCAAATGCATTGCTGCAAATTCACCGCGCTCAACTGCTCGTCTTTCGATATCTGCACTTACTTCAACGTATGGAGCATCAAATGCATCAGGATAACTGGCGGGGCCAATCTCTTGAAAACTGGTAAGGACATCGGCAAGAGTTACATCTGAAGGTAAACCAATGTATCGCTTGTTACCGATCATCTCATTATTTATTGCCGGTGCCGGTGCAACGGTGCCTTGCAAAAGAGCATCGTGATTTCCGTGCACTGCAAACCAAGGAAATTTTAACCCGGTAGCTTTAAAGGGTTTGCGGCAAGAGTTCAATAGATTAGGGATAACGGGATAGCCATACTTGGCTCGAGCATCATCATCTTCTTTTCCAGGGGGAGTCCCATGAGGATGCCAATATCGTAGATCGTAATTCTCAACTCCCTCATCAATGACGCCTTCATAACCGTCGTAATTTCCAGAGTCTGGCCTAAAATCTAAACCATCTAAAAGCGCTAAATACCAACTTACTTCATTTAACTGCGCGTTATCAGTTGTATCACCAGTGATAATTGCTGCATCTATTGTATGGCCAGACAGTGGACCTGATGTAATGGCATTGAGCGATTGAATCATCGCCTCCACGACATGCGGGGATAACATTGAATGTGGACGATATGTTCCGATTGTTCCAACTTTTTCACGGATTGGGCTATCGGGATCGGCCCAACGATCTAAATACTCAGGACGCGTTGGTGATTGCGCATCGCAGACATGTAAATCAGATAGATGGTGCATAAGAAGCAGGGGAGTACTTATTTTCGGAAAGGCGTGACCAGTGTGTTCTTCCTGCGCAAGTTCAACAATATCGCGCCAACCAAGGGCATTAGCCTCACCCCGTCCAAAAGCCATAGTCGGTATCCTAGCCATATGCAATCCAATAGCGCGAGCGTCATAATCTTAACGGGCGGCACGAGCAAACGTTTCGGCTCTGATAAATCACAAGCAAAAATTGGTGGAGTAAGTTTAATTGAAAGAATTCTTGCGTCGATTCCATCTGAGTTCGAAACAATAATAGTTGGGCCAGATCCAATGATTCTTAAAGCAGATTATAGAACCGTGCAAGAGCACCCCATCGGTGGCGGACCGCTTGCTGGATTCAAAGCCGGTCTTGAACTATGTACGAGCGAAATCGTTGTTCTTATTGCAACGGATATGCCCTTTGCACTATCTCGAACACTCCATCTCATGGAGTCAATGAAGCCGCATGATGATGCCGTCATATATGCTGATGCAGAAGGATTTAAGCAATCACTCGCGGCTATTTATCGTGTCGAAGCAGTGGAGCGGGCATTGTCTCTGATGGGTAATGCTCATGGGCAATCAATGCAGACAATGCTTTCGCATCTGCACATCCGCGAAATTGAAATGAGTAAAGAGGTTGCACTAGCCTTCAGTGACATCGATACGACCGAAGATCTCGAACGTGCCATCGCTTTTGCCTCACACATGAAGGATGGTCTGTAGATATGAGCGCACTCATTGAGGGAAGTTGGGATATCGCACGCAGTATCGCAACACAATCTTTTACATCTTTACCTGATGAACTAATCGAGGTTAAAGATGGTGTCGGCAGGACGCTGTCTCGTGACGTACAAGCACTCTGTGATTTACCAACGTATGCAACGTCTGCGATGGATGGATATGCCGTTGCCGGAATTGGACCTTGGAGAATTATTGGCGAAGTTAAAGCGGGTCTTCCAATGAAAGGAGAGTTAGCTGAAGGTTATGCAGTTGGAATTGCCACAGGCGCAGTTATTCCAACAGGCACACGTGGAATTATCCGATGGGAAGTCGCTACAGTAAGTGAAAATATTGTGGAGGGCGATGTTTTTGAAAATCAAGATATTCGACCTGCCGCTCATGAGTGTAAAGCCGGGGATGTTTTGGCAGTTGCTGGAACCGAGCTAAACCCAGGCAGTCTAGGTTTGCTCTCTGCCGCAGGTTTAGATCAAATATGGGTTACACGTAAACCCCGAGTGGCACTTGTTCTCTTTGGAGATGAAATTCAATTAGCGGGTGTACCAAGTGATGGATTAGTACGTGATGCATTAGGTCCACAACTCCCAGGCTGGTTAGAAAAATTGGGCTGCGAAGTTGTAAGTACGAAATTTATCTCCGATGAGATTTCACTGGTGATTCAAGCGATTAATGATGGTTGCGCTAATGGCGATATCGTCATTACTACAGGTGGAACAGCCCACGGTCCAAGAGATTTTCTCCATGATGCACTTGTACACATCGATGCGCAGATTCTTATCGATACTGTTGCCGTTCGTCCGGGCCACCCAATGCTCTTAGCACGCCACAATAAATGCGCACTATTAGGATTGCCCGGTAATCCACAGTCAGCGGTCGTGGCATTAATCTCATTAGGCGCTCCAGTAATTGCATCAATGCTGGGTCGATCTGGGAGCGAACTTCCTACGGTTTTAACCCGAAGCGAGTTAACAGCTCCAGCAGATTTCACTCGACTTATTATTGGAAATATTGTCGATGGGCAGTTTGAAGTCGGCCAATATTTAGGATCGGCAATGTTACGGGGTTTAGCCCATGCAACTGGATTTGCTGTCGTTACTAAAGAGGTAACTTCTGCAGGCGAATCTGTCCGTTGGCTATCGCTGCCTTAAGGAATTAGAGTTAACTCTATGAGCGATGGTTTAACCCACTTAAATTCGGCCGGTGAGGCGAATATGGTCGATGTTACCGGTCGCGAAATCTCGGTTCGAATCGCCGATACATCAGCAAATGTCAATCTCTCATCCCACGTTGTCTCATTATTGCGAGATGGCACAACCCCTAAAGGCGATGTTCTATCAACGGCACGAATTGCCGGCATTATGGCTGCCAAGAAGACGAGCGAGTTGATTCCGCTCACTCATCCAATTGCAATAAATTCAATAACTATTGACTTATCAATTACAGATACTGGTGTGGCTATCAATGCTCGTGTGATTACATCAGATCGCACAGGTGTAGAAATGGAGGCGTTAACTGCAGTTAGCGTTGCAGCCCTGACTATCATCGACATGGTTAAAGCTTTAGACCCTGCTGCGAGTATTACCGATATACAGATTGATTCAAAATCTGGTGGTAAGAACGGTGACTGGTCGCGCACGTGAGCAAGCGAAGTGCATGTGTAATTACCGCTAGTGACCGCGCATCGCGCGGTATGTACTCAGATACAAGTGGTGAATTGCTTCGAGCGGGCTTAGAAGAACTCGGATATGACGTGAGTGCTCCAGTTGTAGTGCGCGATGATGTTGAGGCTATTTCGGCAGAGATTTCCAAAGCACTATCGAGCACGGTTAGATTGATCGTTACAACTGGCGGCACTGGTGTTTCACCGATGGATGTAACTCCGGAGGCTACTGCGGCATTCATTGAAAAATCTATTCCGGGTTTTGCCGAAGCTATGCGGGCATACTCTAGAGAAAAAACGCCAACATCTGATTTAACACGAGGATTAACTGGAACAAATGGCACATCACTGATAATAAATCTGCCAGGCTCGCCAGGTGCCGTACGTGATGGCTTAGTGATAATTGAGCGGTTAGCAGCACACATATTGGATCAACTCGAAGGTAAAGACCACTGATGTCAGAGGTCATGCGCGCAGATGTCACGACACAAGTAATTGTAATTGAGCAGCTCGCCGCACTGGTTAGAGATAATCGCGCCGGCGCAGTAGTAGTTTTCAGCGGAGACGTGCGAACCCATGATGGAGGCAAAGAAGTCTTATCGTTGACATATGAGATTCATCCAACTGCACATGAGCAGATTGCATTCATTACAACTGCTTTGCTTAATGGGCGCGATGTCGTGAAAGTAGCGCTTTCGCATAGATATGGGGAGATAGCAATTGGAGAAACAGCTTTTGGCGTTGCAGTTTCAGCTGAACATCGAGAAGCAGCTTTTGAAACCTGCTCGGCCTTAGTAGATGAGATTAAAGCCAAATTGCCCATCTGGAAGCATCAACGCTTTACCGATGGAAGCGATGAGTGGGTCAATACGGCCTAGCTAACCACCAGCAAAACGTGGAAGCACATCGATAACACTTCCATCATGTACAACAAAATTTTGATCATGTACAGCCACTGAATCAAGTAAGAAACTGCACTGTGCAATTACGTGGGCCAGAGCCGGTCGGGTTCGACAGATTTCGCTAATAATCTCTTGAAATTGCGCACTAGGGCAATACATCTGATCGACACCTGCAGCAGCGCGAGCGGCAGCAAAGAATCTAATTTCTACCCCATTATCCATTTCACCATTGTATGGTTATGCCATGCTTGAATACTTCCTAATATTCGCAGTCGGTATTTTAGTCGGCGGAATAAATGGAATGGCAGGCGGAGCATCGGTCATCTCATATCCAGTATTACTTGCAACCGGAATGTCACCTGTGAGCGCGGCAATTACAAACGCCTTAGGTGTTACTCCCGCAAACTTCTTTGCACTCATTGCCGTGCGACATCAGATGCGAGCCTATTTTCAGCAGTACAAAACCTTGATTCTCATTTCAATTACCGGTTCAGCCATCGGAGCAGTGGCCTTATTGACCGTTCCACCAGGGGTTTTTGAAAAGATGGTGCCTTTTCTACTCCTTTTTGCGAGTCTTTCATTTTTAATCAAGGCTAAACCCGATCGAGGTGCACGGCACGGGCAGGTTGAAAAAATTGGATTGTTCGGAAGTGGGCTGTACTGCGGTTACTTTGGCCCTGGCCAGGGAGTCATAGTTATCGCCGTCCTGGCTCGTGATATCCGCCGTGATCCCAAGAGCTTAAATACAGCGAAGAACCTCATCGTCGGATGGACCTCACTGATATCTAACATCATCTATATCTTTAGCGGCCGGGCGGAATGGTCCTTCGTCCTTGCCCTCGTTTTAGGTGCAAGCATTGGGGGCACATTTGGTGGTCATTGGGCCGCCCGCATGCCTGTCCTTGTCTATCGCGCCTTGATTCTTACCGTAGGTTTTGGAGCCTCAGCCTGGCTATTTAATAAGTATTATCTGGGATAAACCAGAACTGGTGTATCAATCTGTATATGACTGATATATCATCAACTCTATGAGCCAGGCCATTCATATCCTCTCCAGAGAGAGCGGTTCGCTCTCAGACGAGGCCTATAGCCGAATACGCTCGATGATTATCACATTGGAGTTAGTTCCAGGATCACTACTGAGTGAGAGTGGGTTAATGGCCAAACTCGGCTTTGGTCGTACGCCGATTCGTGAGGCCCTTCGATCCCTAGCTAATGAAAAATTGGTGGAGGTTTATCCTCGCCGCGGAATGTTTGTCTCAAGCGTAGATGTACAAAATCTCTCAGCGCTCTCTGAAATTCGCGCGGTACTTGAGATTAAAGCGGCCGAACTTGCCGCAGAGCGCTCAACGTTAGCAGATCATGCAATTACTACAGCTCTCATCACCGAAATTAATGCTATAAAAGGCGATGTAAATATGGCGACTTTAATCGGATTAGATCAACGCATTCATCACCATATCTATCAATGCACTCACAATAAATTCTTGGCAGCGGCGCTCGATAACTACTATGCACACGCTCTACGTATCTGGTTTTTAGCTTTGGATCGCGTTACTGGTTTAACAGAAGCGATAATCGAACATCGCGCACTTCTTGAAGCGATTGCAAGTGCTGATGCGAGTGCGGCAGGCAAGGCAATGCGCGATCACGTTGAAGGTTTTGAAGCATCTATACGTAAATCTTTATAACCCACCACTTAAAAGAACGAGGATAAACGCTATGAGTAAGTTACCTGAAAAAGCAAAGTGCGTCGTGATCGGCGCAGGTATTGTCGGCAATGGAATGGTGTATCACTTAGCGAAATTGGGTTGGAAAGAAATTGTTCAGATTGATAAAGGGCCATTGCCTAACCCTGGCGGCTCAACTGGGCACGCCTCAAACTTTATTTTTCCTGTCGATCACTCTAAAGAGATGACGGCAATTACAGCAGAGAGTATGCGCCAATATAAAGAGTGGGGAACATTTACCGAAACCGGCGGCATTGAAGTTGCTCGCACTCCGGAGCGAATGCAAGAGTTAGCACGTCGTATAACGTCAGCAAAGTCTTGGGGAATTGATGGTGGTCAAATTCTTACGCCCGCAGAGGTTAAAACTTTGGTTCCATTCATTGACGAGAGCGTCATTGTGGGTGGCTACTATCAGCCGTCCGTTGGTGTAGTTGACTCACTTCGCACTGGAACCTTAATGCGTGAGCGTGCAATTGAAATCGGTGCTGCCCTCTCTTTTGCCAATATCGAAGTTCTAGATATTACTGTTGAAAATGGCCATGTCACTGGCGTCGTTACCGATCAAGGCACAATCGCGGCAGATTATGTTGTTATTGCAGCTGGCTGCTGGTCTCCTAAACTTGCTGCGATGGCAGGTGCACATATTCCCTTGACGCCAGCGGTGCACCAAATGAAGGACATTGGACCCGTTCCATTTTTTAAGGATGCAAAAGGTGATATCGAGTGGCCAATCGTGCGCGATATGGATGTCTTTATGTACGAACGCCAACATGGAACAGGGTTAGAGATTGGATCTTATGCTCACCGCCCAATTCTTTATACACCAGAGGATCTGCCGTCAAATGCAACGGCAGCACTTTCACCAACTGAGTTTGCTTTTACCCAAGCTGACTTTGATATCCAAGATGAACACGCCTTTGAATTAATGCCATCAATTGTTGGCGATGAAAATGTGCGTGAAAAATATGCAATCAACGGAATTCTTTCGTACACACCTGATGGGATGCCGATTCTCGGCGAAACTCCAGAGGTAAAAGGTTTGTGGTCGGTAGCAGCGGTATGGATTAAAGAAGGACCTGGTACAGCTAAATCTGTAGCCGAATGGATGATTCTTGGAGATTCAGAGATTGATCTTCACTCCTCAAACATCGCACGTTTTCATGATCACCAAAAAGCTGAGTTCCATATTAAAGCTCGAGTTGATGAAAGTTTTAATAAAACGTATGGAATTGTTCATCCACTTGAACAGTATGCATCGAACCGCAATGTGCGCCTCTCGCCATTTTATGTGGCGGAGAAGAATCTTGGCGCAGTTTTTTATGAGACCGCTGGCTGGGAAAGACCATTTTGGTATGAGTCAAATAAGCATCTCGTTGAAAAATTTGGCGAGAATGTAATGCCACGTACTTCCGAGTGGGAGTCGCGTTGGTGGTCACCAATAATCAATGCCGAGCACTTACAAATGCGTGAAACCGCAGGAATTGTTGATCTATCAGCCTTTACGATTTTTGATGTAACTGGACCAAGCGCACTAGCAGTGGTGCAACAGGCGGCGCTACGACAGATGGATGTCGCCATTGGTCGAGTTGTTTACACACCAGTCCTTGGACCAAATGGGGGGTTCAAATCAGATTTAACAATTATGCGACTTGATACCAATCACTTCCGTGTTGTGACTGGTGGCGCTCATGGAATGGCAGATAAGAAGTGGTTTAGCGACTTGTTACCGGCCGATGGTTCGGCACAGATTTTTGACTTAACTTCTTCATACACAACTATCGGAGTCTGGGGACCTAAAGCGCGCGAAATAATTCAAGCAGTTACAAAGAGCGACATGGGGAAAGATTCATTTAAGTTCAGTACCTGCAAAGTTATTGAAATTGGACCACTTCGCGTTTTAGCATCTCGCATCTCATATGTGGGCGATCTTGGGTGGGAGTTCTACATTCCAATCGAACAAGGCGCTAAATTGTGGGAAATGTTGTGGGATAGTGGTAGAGACCACGAGATGATTCCAGTCGGTATTGGCGTTTATGGCACTACTGGCCGGTTAGAAAAGTGTTACCGCGCATATGGTCCTGAACTTGAAACCGAATACACGGTTGTAGAGGCTGGAATGACCCCACCTAAGCTAAAAGAGGCTGATTTCATCGGTAAGGAAGCCCACGTTAAGCATCGAGGTGAAAAACCAATCGCAATGCTCTGCACACTTTTTGTTGATGATCACACATCATCGGCTGGTGAAAAGAGATACATGATGGGTAACGAACCAATTCTTACTCTTGATAAGCAACCAATTATAGATTCGCATGGTCGCCGCTCGTATGTTACAAGTGCGGGATCTGCCCCTTCACTAGGCAAGCACATCTTGATGTCATACCTACCAACAGAGTTGGCCGTCGCCGGCAATAAATTCCTGGTTGAGTATTTGGGTGAGCATTATCCATGTTCAGTTGCTGAAGTAGGTGCAACATCGGTCTTTGATCCTTCAAATGAAAGGATCATGGCCTAATGGATGTACTTGTCTGTTTAAAGCGCGTGCCATTAGCAGGCGGAACTTTAATTCTGACTCCAGATTCTCGAGACATTGAGACGAAGCACTTAGGTTTTGGCATTTCTCCCCACGAAGAAAATGCCGTCGAGGCAGGCGTGCAGCTAGTTGAACAAATGAATGGCACGCTCACGCTTTTAACTCTTGGGCCTAGTGATGCCGAAGAACAACTTCGATCGCAGTTAGCAATTGGTGCGACTCGTGCAGTTTTAATTGAAACCGATGGGCAGGAGTGGGATCCACAAGGGACTGCAGCTGCATTGGTCGAAGCTATAAATGCCGATGAGACGAACTTTGATTTAATTATCTTTGGTGCCGAGTCGGCAGATAGTGCGGGCTACCAAATTCATATTCGAGTTGCCCATGCCCTTAACCGTCCGATTATTACAAATGTAAAGTCTATGAAAGTAGAAAATGGAGTTGTGAGTTGTGAGCGTGTTGTAGCTAATGGTCGCGAGCATTATGAGGCACCGCTACCTGCAATAGTGACCGTTCGCGATGGTCTCAACATCCCCCGTTATCCATCGGTACCAGGACGTATGCAGGCGCGTAAAAAATTTGTGGATTTGAAAAAGGCCGACCCGCGAACTCCAAAACTTGAGAAAGTAACTCTCGCCTTAGCGCCATCTAAAGATAAAGGCGCTGAAATCTTAGGTAAAGGTACAGAAGCAGTTCCAGCCTTGGTTGAAGTGTTGAAGCAGATTGGAGCTTTCTAATGATTTTGGTTTTGATAGATCATGATCGTGGAGAAATCGATCCGTTATCTCTGCGAGCACTCACTGCTGCGCGAAAGTTAAGCCATGAGGTCGAAGCCGTTGCGATAGGAAGTGAAGGCGCTTCACTTGCCGGGATTGTAGGCGAATATGGCGCAACGGCATTACACGTTGCAACACATAGCTCCATTATCGATTACACACCGATGGCATCGGGCCGGGCACTTAAGGATTTAGTTGAAAAACTAAAGCCCGCCGCGGTTTTAGCGGCCGGCAGTCCACGAGGAAATGAACAACTTGCGCACTTGTCCGCCTTTTTAGATATTCCAATGGCCGCGGAATGCTCTGAAATTACTTTGGGCTCACCACATCACGTGCTCCGAGCGCGATGGGCGGGCAACCTCATTGAATCAGCGTTTGTTCACTCCGATTTATTGGTTGCGACCATTCTTGGTTTTTCAATTGAAGCACAAACAACAGGTGGCGAGCCGGCAACCGTTGTCTCCTTCGAGCCTTCGTTGCATCCTGCAGATACTGTTGTAAGAATTTTGAGCCGTGATTCCGGAGAGTCTAAAGGTGGGGTCACTCTCAATGATGCAAAGGTAATAGTTTCAGGAGGAAGAGGAGTTGGCGGAGCCGAGGGCTTTGGAAAGTTAGAAGAGTTGGCAGAACTGTTAGGTGGGACAGTTGGCTGTTCTCGCGTTGTGACTAGTTCTGGTTGGCGCCCACATGCCGAACAAGTGGGGCAGACTGGAACCAAAGTCGCACCGGATCTCTATATCGCTGCGGGAATTTCAGGAGCGATGCAGCATATTGCAGGAATGAAAAATAGTAAGACAATCGTCGTTATCAATACCGATCCAGAAGCTCCGATACTTCGTTATGCCGATTACGCAATAATCGGAGATTTACACCAAATTATACCCGCGCTCACAAGCGCCATACGTCAGGCTAAGGGATAAAAAATGTCAGATATCGAAATTGCACAAGCTGCAACCATGAAACCAATCAATGAGATTGGAGCATCTCTTGGTATTGATGTTGAAAATCTTGAGGCATATGGAAAATATAAGGCGAAAGTAAATTTGAAGTACTTAACCGCACTCCCTGAGCGAACAGGGTCAAAACTAATTTTGGTTACTGCAATTAGTCCAACTCCAGCAGGAGAGGGCAAGACCACTACAACGGTTGGTTTGGGCGATGCACTTCGTCACATCGGCAAAAATGCGATGATTGCATTACGCGAGCCCTCTCTGGGTCCGGTCTTTGGAATGAAGGGCGGCGCTGCCGGAGGTGGATTTGCCCAAGTAGTTCCAATGGAGGACATAAATCTTCACTTTACGGGTGATTTTAATGCCATTGCTCTGGCAAATAACTTGCTCGCAGCTCTTATCGATAACCATATTCACCACGGCAATGAGTTAGCAATCGATATCCGTAGAGTTATGTGGAAGCGAGTTATCGACATGAATGATCGGGCTCTGCGCGAAATAATTCAATCAATTGGTGGCGTAGGGAATGGTTATCCACGCAGTGATGGTTTTGACATTGTTGTGGCCTCTGAAATTATGGCCATCTTCTGTCTTGCAACATCGATCGAAGATTTAAAGGAAAAAATAGGCAAAATCGTTGTTGGCTATAAGCGCGATAAGACTCCAGTGCTTGCAAGCGAACTCAATGCTCAAGGTGCAATGACGGTTATTTTGAAAGATGCTTTCCAGCCTAATTTAGTTCAAACTTTAGAAAACACCCCTGCATTTATTCATGGTGGACCATTTGCCAACATAGCTCATGGCTGCAACTCGGTTGTTGCAACGACTTCGGCTATGAAGTTAGCAGATTATGTAGTAACCGAAGCTGGATTTGGTGCAGATCTTGGTGCCGAGAAATTTATCGATATTAAATGCAGAAAGTCAGGCCTGCGTCCATCGGCATGTGTTCTAGTAGCAACCATTCGCGCAATCAAATATCACGGTGGTGCAGATCTAAAAACAATAACTGAAGAGAATCTAGGAGCTCTTGATGCTGGAATTGTTAACTTAGAGCGCCATATTCATAATATTAAAGACGTCTATAATTTACCGTTAGTTGTGTCAATTAATAACTTTACAAGCGATACTGCTGCTGAGATTGAATTACTTCGTGCACGCGTAGAAGCTATGGGGGTAAAAATTGTTCTTGCAACCCACTGGGCAGATGGGAGCGCTGGAGCAACAGATTTAGCTCATGCAGTTGTGGAACTCTGCGAGCAACCCAATCAAATGAACTTCGTCTATGAGGATGAGATGAGTTTGTGGGAGAAAATTAATGCCGTTGCCACAAAAATCTATGGTGCAAAGGAAGTTACCGCAGATGCAAAAGTACGTCTTAAGTTAAAAGAGCTCGAAGCCGCTGGATATGGTGGATTTCCTATCTGCGTTGCTAAAACTCAGTACTCCTTTAGTACCGATGCCGCCCTTCGCGGGGCACCTAGTGGTCATTCACTCAATATCCGCGAGGTAAAGCTCTCTGCCGGCGCCGAATTCATTGTGATGATCTGTGGTGAAATAATGACAATGCCAGGCCTGCCTAAAGTTCCGGCAGCTGAACGCATTGATTATGTTGATGGAAAGGTCGTAGGTTTGTTCTAATGAAGTATTCGCCGTGGTCGCACGAGAGAGCAGTTGCTCTTCTTGCGACCCTGCGCGAAGAAAAAGGAGCAGTACTCATGGCCCTGCAGTTAATGCAGAGCGAGTTTGGTTATGTCGATAAGGCATGCGTAGAACTCATCGCACAAACCTTTAATAAATCACGGGCCGATGTACATGGTGTATTGACTTTTTATCATGATTTGCGAACTACGCCACCACCACCGCATGAGATCTCCATCTGCGTAGCTGAGGCGTGCCAAGCTGTTGGGGCACGAGAGTTAGAGCGCGATGTGAAAGCTAAATTTCCGCAGGAAACTCGGGAGAGTTACTGTTTTGGAAACTGCGCCCTTGGTCCTGCGGTAATGGTGGATGGAACAATTATTGGGCGTGCCACGCTTGAAAAAATCGAAGTAGCCCGCCAATGAGGCTCTTTATTCCTGGAGATAGTGCGGCGATTTCAGTAGGAGCCGATGAAGTTGCTGCGGCATTTGCAGAATTACTACCAGATATCGAGATTGTTAGAAATGGTTCACGTGGAGCGTTGTGGCTTGAAACTCTTGTCGAAGTGGAAAGCCCAACTGGGCGAATCGCTTATGGGCCAGTTGGACCCGAAGATGTCCTCTCTTTAATAGCTGCCGATTTTCTACAGGGCGGCGCGCATCCTTTGTCACTTGGAAAAAGCGATGAGATTACTTGGTTAGCCTCGCAAGATCGTGTCACCTTTGCACGAGTTGGCATAATCGATCCACTCTCTCTCGATGACTATCGTGCCCATGGTGGATTGATTGGTTTGCATAAAGCGCTCATGCTTGAAAAGGATTCGATCATCGATGAAGTTGCAGAGTCGGGGTTGCGCGGTCGCGGCGGTGCAGGTTTTCCAGCGGGCATAAAGTGGCGCGCAGTGTCGCAGACCACCAGTGTAGAAAAATATATTTGTTGTAACGCCGATGAGGGCGATAGTGGAACTTTCGCCGATCGCATGTTAATTGAGGGCGATCCATTTACTTTGATTGAGGGTATGACTATTGCAGCGATTGCAGTTGGTGCGACTCAAGGCTATGTCTATATTCGATCTGAGTATCCATATGCGATTTCAACTCTACAAAAAGCAATTGATATTGCACGAAATAGTGATTGGCTAGGTAATCGAGTTCTAGGAACCCCTCATTCATTTGATATACAGATTCGGGTGGGTGCTGGCTCCTATGTCTGCGGAGAAGAAACTGCAATGTTGGAAAGTATTGAAGGCAAACGTGGCGTAGTGCGTTCAAAGCCCCCATTTCCAGCGATTGAAGGTCTCTTTGGCCTACCAACTGTTATTAATAATGTATTAACACTGTCCACGGTTCCGATGATTTTGGCGCAAGGGGCCGATTTTTATAAGGCTCGTGGTGTTGGACGCTCAATGGGCACTCAAGTATTTCAATTAGCTGGAAATATCGCACGAGGTGGAATCGTGGAGTGTGCATTTGGAATCAGCCTCGATGAGTTGGTGAATACCTATGGGGGAGGCACACTCACTGGTCGACCAGTTCGAGCAGTACAAATCGGCGGTCCGCTAGGGGCATATTTTTCAACGGCGCAGTTTGAAACTTCAATGGACTATGAATCGCTCATCGCTGCCGGCGGAATGTTGGGGCATGGTGGCATTGTGGTCTTTGATGACACGGTTGATCTAGCCATGCAAGCTAAGTTTGCGATGGAGTTTTGTGCCCTCGAATCCTGTGGAAAATGCACACCCTGTCGAATTGGCTCTACTCGCGGGGCTGAAACAATTGACCTGATCATAAAAGGCGTTAGTGTAGATGAGAATAAGAAACTACTTCTTGATCTTTGCGAAGTGATGACCGACGGATCTCTCTGCGCCATGGGCGGTTTGACCCCATTGCCGGTCAAAAGTGCAATGATTAACTTCCCGTCAGACTTCAATGGAGCACGCAGATGACAATGATTTTTGAATCTGATTTTGGTACACCTGCCAGTCACAGTACGGATGAAGTTATCCTTGAAATTGATGGCAGATCAATCACGGTGCCCGCCGAAACCTCGATTATGCGCGCTGCATTAGAGGCTGGAATCGATATTCCAAAACTCTGTTCCACCGATCGCTTAAAGGCATTTGGTTCTTGTCGACTATGTGTCATTGAAGTTGATGGTCGCAACGGCACGCCATCATCGTGTACAACTCCTGTTACCCAGGGAATGAAAGTTTCAACTCAATCAGAAAGGCTTGATCGAATTCGTAAAGGTGTAATGGAGTTGTACCTTTCGGATCATCCCGAACATTGTGCCACTGGAGATGAGTGTGAAGTTCACGGAGTGGCTAGGAAAGTCGGTGTTACATCAAGTCGATACGCCAGCGTTGATACACATTTAGGATTGAAAAAAGATGAGAGTAATCCATACTTTACTTTTGATTCCACAGAGTGCATCGTCTGTAATCGCTGCGTACGAGCGTGCGATGAAGTTCAAGGAACGTTTGCATTAACTATTGAAAACCGTGGATTTGAAGCACGAGTTTCATCATCGGGTACATCTTTTATTGAAAGTGAATGCGTCTCATGTGGTGCTTGTGTGCAAGCTTGTCCTACTGGAGCTTTAACTGAAAAGACTTTATTAACTATTGGTTCACCAACTTCATCGGTCATTACAACATGTGCTTACTGTGGTGTTGGCTGCAGTTTTAAAGCCGAAATGCGTGGAGAAGAAGTTGTCCGCATGGTTCCTCTAAAAGCAGGCGGTGCAAATGAGGGACACTCATGCGTTAAGGGCCGCTTTGCTTATGGTTATGCCACACACTCAGATCGAATTACAAAGCCCATGATTCGAAACGCGATTACTGATCCCTGGAGGGAAGTTTCCTGGTCAGAGGCGATCTTTTTTGCCGCCGATGGTTTGAAACGAATACAAAGTGAAAGTGGAGTCAATGCAATTGGTGGAATTACATCTTCACGCTGTACAAATGAAGAAGTATTTGTCGTCCAAAAGATGGTTCGAGCGGCATTTGGCAATAACAATGTAGATACGTGTGCACGTGTATGCCATTCGCCAACTGGCTACGGCTTAGGACAGGTTTTTGGAACTTCGGCCGGAACCCAGGATTTCGAGTCGGTAGAACATAGTGATGTCATTATGCTCATTGGGGCTAATCCAACCGCAGCCCACCCTGTTTTTGCCTCGCGCATGAAACAAGCTATTCGTAGAGGTGCCCAATTAATCGTCATTGATCCCCGCGTGATTCCACTTGTTCGTACACCTGGTGTTGTTGCCGCCCATCACTTGCAATTAATGCCAGGTACAAATGTTGCAGTTATTAACGCATTAGCTCATGTGATTGCAACCGATGGATTGATTTCTCGTGAATTCGTTGAAGCGCGATGTGATGCACAGTCATTTAAGGAATGGGAAGATTTTATCTCTCTACCCGAAAATTCTCCTGAGGCTTTAGAGGAGTCTTCCCGCGTACCTGCAGCGCAGATACGGGCTGCAGCCCATCTCTTCGCCAGTGCGAAAAACGGTTCTATATATTATGGCTTGGGCGTGACTGAACACAGCCAGGGTTCGACAATGGTGATGGGAATTGCAAATCTTGCAATGGCAACTGGAAATATCGGGCGAAAAGGCGTTGGGGTTAATCCGCTTCGTGGGCAAAACAACGTACAGGGTTCGTGCGATATGGGCTCTTTCCCACATGAGCTCTCGGGATATCGCCATATTTCAAATCCCGATACACGCAAGATTTTTAACGACGCATGGGGAATCGAACTTCAATCAGAGCCAGGTATGCGCATTCCAAATATGTTTGATGCCGCAATCGTTGGTGAGTACCGTGGACTCTATGTGCAGGGTGAAGATATTGCACAATCTGATCCGAACACATCACATGTGCATGCAGCACTGCGCGCGATGGAAATGGTAATTGTTCAAGATTTATTTCTGAATGAAACATCAAAATTCGCGCACGTATTCTTGCCAGGCACTTCATTTTTAGAAAAAGATGGCACATTCACAAATGCAGAACGACGCATCAATCGAGTTCGTCCCGTCATGAAATCAAAGACAGGCAAGAGCGAATTTGAAGTCACCTGTGATTTAGCAACTGCTATGGGCTATCCAATGTCCTATGAAAATGGCGCCGCAATTATGGATGAAATCGCAGCGACAACACCGACTTTTGCTGGAGTCTCTTTTGCAAAATTAGATGAATGCGGCAGTATCCAATGGCCATGTAATGAAGCCATGCCAGAAGGAACACCGATGATGCACGTAGAGAAATTCGTACGTGGCGAAGGTCGGTTCATGAAAACTCCATATGTCCCAACTGATGAAAAAGCTACACGTAAATACCCACTTCTACTTACCACGGGGCGCGTCTTGAGCCAATACAACGTAGGAGCCCAAACTCGTCGTACCTCAAATAACATTTGGCATACTGAAGATATTTTGGATGTGCATGAATCCGATGCCGAATTGCGTGGAATTGCCGATGGCTCGTGGGTCAAACTCTCAAGTCGGGTAGGTGAAACAATTCTGAAAGCCCGAATCACCGAAGAGGTTCCAGCAGGTGTCGTTTATACAACTTTCCACTTCCCAGAAAGTGGCGCAAATGTCATCACGACTGATTTTTCAGATTGGGCAACTAACTGTCCCGAATATAAAGTCACAGCAGTTGAAATTGCACCAAGTATTAAAGGTCCGGGTGCAATGATCGAGACACATATCGGTGGAGATCCTCAATTAAATTCCATAGTTCGAATGGCCAATCAGATTGCGGCCAATTTCTTAGCAACTGATGCGCCTGAAATTAAAGTTGCCCACCATATTGAGCAGTTCTGGACTCCAGTAATGATTGAACGGCTGCAAAATGATGTAGATCATTCATTACTCTCACCGGTTGTGGTGCGAGCTATTCAGATTACATCAGTGGCTAATTAGTATTTCCAGTTGTTTTCGTAAGCCTTTAATTCCTACGATTCGCTTTTCAAGTGGTAAACCAATTTCATTTGCTGCATCCGTAGCAGCTTGCTCTAACTCTAAAGTTGGCCTTTGGGCTAGCCAGACCACGCGCGAGTAGTTGCGAAAATAATCATCTCGCAGGTGGGGATACTTATCTAAGCCCAACTCGACAATCACACTTCGATGAAAGGATTTAACGAGAAAATCGGTGAGAAAATAAGTTCCAGCATCTTCGGCCATTAACCTCTCAATTTCAGAGGCCCCCGCAAAGATGTCATAGCAATGATTACCGCCTAAACGTTGCACGCCATGGCGCGCGATTACAGCATCGAGTGCGCCATATGTTCCGCAATCGGCGTAAGCAACAGCGCATTTAGAGTGCCTATCTTTAATCTCGGACAAAAGCGCATCGACTTCGGCAGCGATTTTTTCAGGGTGGTTATGCAAGAGCGGTGGCAATGGATAAATAGTTATATCAAGGTCGGCATCGCCTGCAATTTCGCCGATATGTGTGGCCAATGCACCACAGGCTACGATGCCAATACTCATGCTGGGAAGGCTAAGCGATCCACAAATTTATCGTTAAAATCTGCGCGATCTGAGAGTTCGACATATGAAATCTCTTCCAATAATGCCGCCGCTCCATGTCGCTCTTGAGCAGAAAGCAAGACCATTTTTGCACCTTCTCCGGCAACATTGCCCGCCGATAAAATGCGCATAACGGAGAGTTTAGGTACGAGACCTATTTTAACGGCAGATGCGGGGGAGAGGTAAGAGCCAAAAGAACCGGCAAGAAGGACTTGTTGAATCTCAGACTCTTCCACACCAAACTCTTCTAGAAGTAATGCCCACCCGGTTGCAATGGCCGCCTTTGCAAATTGAAGTTCGCGCACATCACGTTGAGTTAAAAACACGCAATCAGTTAAGTCGCCGACCTCTTTACTCCATGTTAAAACAAATACCCGTTCTCCCTCGCGCATAAGTAATCGATCCGCCAAGGTTGGTGCTAACTCTTTAGCAATCTCATCGGTGACAAAGCGTCCAGAGTGATCGAGTAAGCCAATGCCAACGAGGCTGGCACATGCATCGACTAAACCTGAGCCGCAGATACCAATGGCCGGAGTGTCATCAATAGTGCCGATCACTAGTTGGCCGTCGGTAATTTTAATTGTTTCTATCGCACCAGAGGCGGCGCGGACGCCGCATTTAATGCTTGCCGCCTCAAATGCCGGACCAGCTGGGGCCGCTGTCGCCAAGATCTTTTCACCATCCCCAAGGACGATTTCACAGTTCGTTCCGACATCGATAAATAAGCGCAAGCGCTTGTCGCGATCCATTCCAGATGCAAGGGCACCAGCGATAATATCTCCACCAACGTATGCACCTAACGATGGCAAAATAATCGCTTTTGCGCGCGGGTGAATATCAATCCCAATATCTTTAGCCTCTACATCGGGAAAATCTGCTGCCGCCATAATAAATGGCGCAACTCCTAGTGGTTCAGGGTCGATTCCCAGAAGTAATTGGTTCATAGTGGCATTACCCGCGATAGCGATTTCATACACATGCAGTGGGTCGACACCGGCCTCCATGCAGACTTCTTGAGTAAGTTGATTTAGCGTCTCTTGTGCGAGCGATGATAGTTTTTCAAGGGCAGCTGGATCCAACATCGTTGCACTAATTCGTGTGATTACATCGGCGCCAAATGGTTGCTGCTTATTGAGAATAGATTTAACTGCCAACGGCGTACCGGTATTTAAATCTAACAAAGTTGCCACCACGGTTGTAGTTCCTAAGTCGTATGCGATTCCATAGCGAAAGGCCGTTGTATCTCCAGGTTCAATATCTATGAAGGCTTGATCGACAAAGACTGCAGTTACTTTAAAATTAGATTCGCGTAAAACTCGTGGGATATTGCGCATTGCCGCAAGGGATGCTGTGCCTTCGATATCATCAATAGCATCAAACAAGCGCACCAAGTCGGTTCGCTGATCATGTAACGTCGGCTCCTCTAATTCAACGTAACGTTTCTGCACCGCGGGACGTAAAATAACCTGGCGCCCTACGCCAACAGTTGCAGCCTTTGGGCGAGTTGTTAAGGCAGGAACATCAATAGAAATATCGGTGCTTGTGCGCACAAGGCAGGCCAATCTCCAGCCCTGTTTAATTTCGGTTTCAGTGAAGGCTCGAAAATCTAACTTAGAGGGATCAACTTCACCATCGGTAATTTTGATGCGGCACTTCTTGCAGGTTCCATATCCACCGCATGTCGAATCAATAGCTATACCGTTCCAAGAAGCGGCATCGAAGGCACTGACACCTGTCGGAACTGTAATAGTTTTTTCCGATGCAACTGAGTTATCTTTTTCAAGTGATCTAAAGGCGAGCTTGACCCGACCAGTACCGTCATGATGGGGCACAAGTGAAGGATCGAGCTCTTTGCTACTAATTCTCATTCACCTTTTTCAGAGGTCGCAGCAGTTTTTGCAGCCTCCATCGCTCTAAAACGTGTAATCCAGTTTGATCCCCATGGATCTAGACCGAGCAGCAAGTCTGCTGCACGTACTGATTCAACGATTAAGGGAGTACGAGAGTCCATGACCGCAGAGGTTAATCCATGTGACATTGCCGCGGGCAAGAATGCTGCGTTAAGCGCATGGCGATAGGGAAGACCAAAAGAAATATTAGATGCGCCAAGGGTCATATTTAGCCCCCATTTTTCACGAATCAAATAGATTGTTTCTAAAGTAATTTTGACCGCTTCTGGATCGGCGCCGACGGTCATTGCTAATGGATCGATAACTAAATCCTCAAGGGGGATGCCATGTTTTTCAACGGCGCGAACAATCTTTTCAGTAATCACTATGCGCTCGGCGGCCGTTGCAGGTATTCCAGTCTCATCATTAGGTAGTGCGATGATTGCAGCGCCGTGCTTTTTAATAAGTGGTAGAACTAAATCCATACGTTCATCTTCGCCAGTTACACTATTGACGAGAGCTTTGCCTTGATATGTTTCAAGACCAGCTTGCAACGCCTCAATAATCGATGAGTCGATACAGATTGGCGTGTCGGTTATGGATTGAATTAAGGTAATTGCCTTAGATAGAAGGAGAGGTTCATCCGTTAAGGGGACTCCCATATTCACATCTAGAACGTTGGCGCCGCCTGCGATTTGATCAGCCACATCCTTTTCGATTGCCGAAAGATCACCAGCGCGAAGTTGTAATTGAAACTTTTTTCGGCCCGTTGGGTTGATACGTTCGCCGATAATGCAAAAGGGTTGGTCGTGACCGATCGTAACCGTCTGGCCAGGTGAAGAGAGAACTGTATGCATCGTGCGCCCCTATCTATTCGTTGTCTGGCGTTTCGGTGTTCGGCCTAAATCGTTCATAAAGCTATCAAGTGAATCATCGTGACGAAAATCTGTGATGTGAAGGCCACGGACTCCAGGGAGAGTAAGTGCGTGCCGAGCCAGTTCAAGAGTTAACTTAATGACCTCAACACTGGGATCAC
Source organism: Candidatus Planktophila sp. (assembly GCA_030649935.1). GTDB lineage: Bacteria > Actinomycetota > Actinomycetes > Nanopelagicales > Nanopelagicaceae > Planktophila. The sequence goes on along the minus strand of JAUSFN010000022.1, from coordinate 91,735 downwards.
TGGCCTTTTGCACTCGTGCCAGAAAACTGACCGGAACGTCTATGCCGGGAACCTTATCATTCATGAAGCCCAATCCTTTGGCGCCTTTAACTAAGACAACGGTCGGAATGAGTTTGAGATCAGGTGCGACTTCTGCCACACCTTTGCAAAAAGCCTCAAGGCGATCAGGGTGAAAGCAGATTTGAAGTTGCAAGAATTTCGCCCCCGCGCGGTACTTCTTCAGTGCCCGTTGAATTCGATAGTCAAATGGAGGGGCTGCGGCATTTTCAACGGCTCCTAGATAAAAATCTGGAGCTGGTTTGATCGGCCTTCCTGAAAGGTACTTACCTTCCCCCAAGATCCGAGCGATATTTATGGCTTGAGCACTATCAATATCAAAGACTCTTCGAGCCTCTGGCTCATCGCCGGCAGTGACATCATCGCCGGTTAAAAGAGAGAGATTTGTTATCCCATGAAGGGACGCACCCATCATGTCCGACTGAATTGCTAGACGGTTTTTATCGCGGCAGACTATCTGCATGATCGGCTCTAAGCCATACATCTTCATTGCTATGGCCGTGGTTGTATTAGATGTATGTGCATGAGCTGCAGGATTATCAGTTGCATTTACGGCATCAAACCATGGCGCTAAGCGAGCTGCATTTCTTTCAACACTTGCCATTCCACCGCCATCGACAGATGGAAACTCAGCAGTGAAAACCACATCGTTTGAATTTTCTAATTTCTCACGCAGCACCGACATTAGTGCTCACTACCTTGTACCGACCATCCCCCTGGAACTTGCTGATCGCGTTTAGTTACTAAATTGACCCACGAAGAAGTTCCTTGTAACTGCATATCGACCGGCGGGCGAAGTTCGTTGTAATGCTGCTTCCATACCTTTGGCAATGGAAGAGAAATAGTGCGATCGTAGGCTTTTACCCAAATGCACTGCATCTCTGGAATAACTTCGCAGTGACCATTTTCACGTACTCCGCCACATGGACCATTGCGCAATGTTTTGGGACAGGTCATCGGACAGGTCATTCCCGTTGAATGAAGCACGCACTGTCCACACATGCGACAGTCCCAAACAGGGGCTTTCAAGGCATGTTCAACAAAGGGGAGAAGTTTTTTTAGCATTTTTCTCTTATGCAGAAACCGCAGTACGCTTCTTAGCGATTAAATCCTTAGCAATACGTACCGCAGTCGATGCATCGGCGGCAAAACCATCAGCGCCGACGACATCGGCATATTCCTGAGTAACTGGAGCTCCACCAACCATAATGATGACTTGATCGCGAAGCCCAGCCTTTGTTATTTCATGAATATTGACTTTAAACATCGGCATAGTTGTTGTTAAGAAGGCAGACATTCCAACGATATCTGGCTTGTGTTCGAGAATTCCAGCGATAAATTTTTCAGGCGCAACCTGTACGCCGAGGTCAATAACGTTAAAGCCGGCACCTTCGAGCATGATATTTACTAAGTTCTTGCCAATATCGTGAACATCGCCCTTAACAGTTCCCATCAAATATGTACCTACGGTTTCAGCGCCTGTTTCAGCTAATAAGGGTCGCAGAAATGCGAGAGCTCCCGACATCGCCTTACCTGAGACGAGCATCTCTGGAACAAAAAAATCCCCGCGCTCAAAACGAGCACCCACTTCTTCTAGTGCCGGAATAAGTGCATCAAAGAGAATTGTGCTCGGAGTCATGCCATCGGCGATTCCCGCTTTAGTTAACTCTAAAACTGCCGGAGCATTACCAACTAAGGTCTCGTCAAAGAGAGCCTTGATGATGTCGTCATGAGTCATGCTGCACCTATCTTTCCTTCATGGTTTGCCTGGAGTGAGTGGATCTCTTGGATAATAACTTCGCCTATCTTGGCTAAATCTCTAAGTGTTAATCGTGGAGATGGACCAGAGATTGAAATTGCTCCAACAACTCGTCCATCATCTTCACGAATGGGTGCTGCTACTGCAACTAATCCCTCTTCTAGCTCATCGATAATAATTGCATATCCTTTTTTGCGAACGTTCTCGAGTTCGGTCAATAGTTTTGGCCTGGAAGTAATTGTCTTTGCTGTGAGTCTTTCAAGTTTGCCAAGTGGAATCGTTGCTGCGCCATATGCTAAAAGAATTTTCCCGAGAGCTGAGGCGTGAAATGGAATACCTCTACCAACCCAGTTTGTTGCACCTAACAAGTAATGGCCATCTACTTGATCGATTAACTTCATTTCGCCATTACTTGCAATGGCCAAATTTGCGGTTTCACCGGTAATCATTGCTAATTTCTCCAAAACCGAATGTACTCGTGCGACCAAAACCGAGTCATGATTTTGTGAGCGGGCAAATTGAGTCAGAACATCCCCGGCGATGAAGGCTCCTTGTTGATCTCGACGTATAAGCCCTTGGCGCTCTAGAGCACTGAGCATCCGTGAGGTCGTGCTCTTTGGAATTTCATAGGTACGAGCCAGTTGAGATAAAAGTGGCGGGGTCGAAGATTCTAAAATGTGAATAAGCAAGGCACTGGCACGATCGATAGCCTGTGTTCCACTCACTAACTCACTCATCGCCCCACCTTTTACAGTTACCATAGTGTTCCATAATATGGAACCACTGTTCCACTATCTAAGGGTATTCTCGTTGGTGCCCAATGGTCAATAGACACGAAGGAGTGCTTCATGTTTGAAAATCGAATGCCACGATATGAAATCTTAAGCCAAGAATCTATGGCGACGTTAACGGCTGGTTGGCGCCGAATCGTCTCTGAGATTGGCATTGAGTTCATGTCGCCTTGGGCTATAGATCTTCTGCGTGAGGCTGGCCAAAGCGTTGAAGGTGAAAACGTTAAATTTGACCCAGACTGGATTTTGAAGCAGTGTGCATTAGCGCCACGTGAGTTCAACCTTCGCGCTCGCAACCCAAAAAATAATGTTCACATTGGTGGTAATTCGATGGTCTTTGGTGGCGTTTACGGTCCACCATTTGTACGCGAAGGCGATATTCGCCGCGATGCGACCTTTAATGATTACGAAAATTTTTGCAAGTTAGCCCAATCATTTGATGCGCTAGATAGCGTCGGTGGTGTCGTCTGCGAACCTAATGACTTATCCCTTGATTCACGCCACTTAGATATGGCCTATGCCGCGGCTACGCTTACCGATAAGTTTTTTATGGGTAATGTTGTCACGGCCCAGAATGCAAAAGATGTCATCGCAATGGCAGAGATAATTCATGGAGGTCGTGAAGCGATAGTTGAAACTCCCGCTTTGATATCTCTGATTAATTGCAACTCACCTTTGCGTTGGGATGATCGAATGCTGGATTCACTTCGTGAGTATGTTTTAGCGGGGCAACCAGTTGTAGTTACACCATTTCTTTTGATGGGCGCAATGAGCCCCGTAACGATTCCTGCCACATTGGCACAACAAATAGCCGAAGCATTAACTGGAATTGCGCTCGCGCAGACACTCAATCCGGGATGTCCAATAGTTTTTGGCTCTTTTCTATCTAACATCGATATGCAATCGGGTTCACCACAGTTTGGTACCCCTGAATCTGGAATTGGCCTTCTCTGTACCGGTCAAATTGCACGTAGCTTTAATCTTCCATTCCGTGGCGGCGGCGGCTTGAACTCCTCACAGACTGTCGACGCACAATCTGCATATCAATCCATGATGACGATGATGCCAACATTTTTATCGGGCACTAACTGGGTAATGCATACTGCAGGTTGGTTAGAAGGCGGCCTAGTCTCTTGTTATGAAAAATTTATTCTCGATATTGAAATCCTCCAATCGCTCATGACTGAGTTCACTCCGCTTGAATTTAATATTGAATCCTTGGCCTTTGATGCCCATCTAGAAGTCGGACATGGGGGGCATTTCCTTGGTGCAGCTCACACCATGGAGCGCTTCCGTGACTGTTTCTATCGACCATTTTTAACTAACAGCGATAATTTCGAACGCTGGACCCGATTAGGCGGCAAAGATACCAAGGCCCGCGCTAGTGAAATTTACAAGAAAAAGTTGGAGGATTTCGTGGCTCCTGACATGGATCCACGGGTGCGTCAAGAACTCGACGAGTTTGTCGCAATGCGCAAAAGCCAACTAGATTAAATCCACTATGGTCGCAACGATTTTCATCGATGGTGTTTGGAAAGCGGCATCTGATGGCGGCAGCCACGATGTGCATAGCCCGCATGATCAAAGGATTGTCGCCACTGTTTCACAAGCGACACAGGCCGATGTGCACGATGCAATCACCGCAGCCCGCAGATCTTTTGACTCTGGTGTATTTACCTCTTGGAGTTTTAAAGAACGCAGTGATTTAGTTTCAACAATTGCCGACTTACTAGAGCGTGATGCCGACCTAATCGCCCGCAAAGAGAGTGATGACACCGGAAAGCGATTTATCGAAGCCCAATATGATGTCGCCGATGTCGTATCAACCTTTAGACATTTCGCGGCCCTTGGCGCTAAGGAACACGGCCGCAGAGTTGATGTTGGTCTACCGCATGTAAGTAGCCGAATTGTTCACGAGCCACTCGGTGTTGCCTCCCTTATAGGGCCTTGGAACTATCCCCTCTTACAGATCGCTTGGAAAGTTGCTCCTGCATTAGTAGCGGGATGCTCCTTTATTGTTAAGCCCTCCGAGTTAACGCCTCAGAGTGCAATTGCTCTCATGAAGATAATTGAAGAGGCTGGCACGCCAAGTGGAGTTGCAAATTTAATTTTAGGTCCTGGCTCTGTGGTTGGCACTCTGCTCATTAATGATCCACGCGTTGATTTAGTCTCTTTCACTGGTGGGTTAACAACGGGCCAGACAATTATGAGGGCGGCAGCGCAAACGGTGAAAAAATTAGCCCTCGAACTCGGTGGTAAAAATCCACACATTATCTTCGCCGATGCCGATATTGATGCTGCAATTGATAACGCCGTCACTGCAGCCTTCTTGCACTCTGGACAAGTCTGCTCGGCAGGAACTCGATTATTAGTTGAACGTTCGATTCATGATCGTGTAGTTAATGAAATTGTTCGACGCGCAGCAAAGATTCGACTTGGGGGACCAGATGATGAATTGGCCGAAGCTGGTCCATTAATTAGCGCGGCACATTTAAAAAGTGTCAGCGAATATGTTGAGAAGGGTGTTTCTGAGGGTGCCACACTCTTAGTTGGTGGAAGACGTAGTGAAAAGCCAGAACATGCCAATGGCTGGTATTACCTGCCAACAGTTCTAGATAACGCTAAATCTTCAATGTCTTGCGTCCAAGAAGAGTCATTTGGACCGATCATGACTGTGGAAGTATTTGATACCGAATCTGAAGCAATAGCGATAGGAAATGATACGAATTTTGGTTTATCAGGAGGCCTGTGGAGTAGTGATTCTGAAAAAGCTGCTCGTGTGGCCAGTGCATTACGTCATGGCACCATTTGGGTCAATGATTTTGGTCCATATCGTCCAGCTGCTGAGTGGGGTGGTTACAAGCAATCGGGAATTGGCCGCGAATTAGGCGAGCACGGCTTGGGTGAGTACCTTGAAATCAAACACATTTGGACCAACAATGCTCCTAGTCGATCTGGATGGTTCAGAGATTAACGAATGAAAGGATTATTGAGTGAGTAATGAAGCACCAATGATTTCAGTTAAAAACCTCTGGAAAGTTTTTGGATCAAACGCTGAAAAAGTTATAGGCAGCCCACTCGCCGATTTAACGCGTTCAGAGCTTCGTGCTCAAACTGGAAATACAATCGCAGTTCGGGATGTTTCATTTGATGTCGCGCCGGGTGAAGTCTTTGTCGTCATGGGCTTATCTGGTTCTGGAAAGTCGACACTCGTTCGTTGCATGACTCGTTTAATTGAACCCACAGCAGGCTCGCTTACTTTTGAGGGCGAGGATGTCTTACTTGTCGATGCGCAGCGGTTGCGCGAACTGCGCAAGACCCGGTTTTCAATGGTTTTTCAACACTTTGGTTTATTGCCCCACCGAAAAGTTATTGACAACATTGCATACACCCTTGAAATAAATGGAGTTAAAAAGGCCGAACGTCATGCGCGTGCCAATGAAGTCATAGAACTAGTTGGATTACAGGGTTATGCCAATGCCTACCCCGAACAGCTTTCAGGCGGAATGCAACAGCGTGTTGGTTTAGCTCGAGCTTTGGCCGTAGATCCTCAAGTTCTGTTTTTAGATGAGCCATTTAGTGCACTAGACCCACTTATTCGTCGCGATATGCAGCAAGAGGTTATCCGTCTTCACCACGAGCTCGGCAAGACGATGGTCTTTATCACTCACGATTTATCGGAGGCTGTGAAGGTAGGCGATCGTATTGCCATCATGCGCGATGGTGCAGTTGTTCAGATTGGTACACCTGAAGAGTTAGTCGCTAATCCAATCGATGATTACGTCGCTAACTTTGTTCGCGACATTGCTAAATCGCATGTCTTATCACTTAAGTATTTAGCGCGTCCGGCCGAACCCGGTGAAGATACAGATGGCCCCGAGCTACCAGCCACAATGATTATTCGCGACGCCGCTCAAGTGATATTGCAGACGCATAAGCCTGTTCGGGTAAACGACAATGGCAGGGCACTGGGCGTTGTCTCTAGCGAAGATGTTTTGCGGCTAATTTCCGGTGTCGCATAAATGCTTCATTTGAAAAAATCACAGCTCTTACTTGGTGGTGGACTCATCTGGGTATTCCTTTCTCGTATTTTCCAAGGCGATCACACACTTGAACTGTCAACTGCAGAAAATACCTCTTTTACTACTTCTGTTGGTGATGCAGCGGCATCGATTCGCGGAAACCGAACAAAGAGCGCGGCTTTTATCTATTTCTTTAATCCTATTCGCGCCACAATCAATGGATTTGTTGAGGCGATTCGTACTCTCATTTCGGTTCCTCGCGGTAACTCGATCATTCCGCTTATTGGATGGTTTGGTGTTGCAGCAATTGTTGCATTTACGGTTTACGCCACAAGTCGATTGCGTACCGCACTTCTTGCAACCGCACTTTTGTTGGCGTGTGGTGCACTTGGTATGTGGCAGTTCACTATGGATACATTGGCTATGACTTTTGCATCTGTGCTCCTGTCACTGCTTATCGGAATTCCTTTAGGGATTTGGGCAGGTTTATCCGATCGAGTGCTGAAAATATTGACGCCATTTTTAGATCTAGCACAGATACTTCCGACGTTGGTTTATTTAGCGCCGCTAGCCCTCTTCTTCTTAATCGGAACAGCCTCAGCAACTATTGCAACAATGGTATATAGCATCCCACTTTCAATTCGTATCACCTCACATGCAATTCGAAATTTGAATCAATCACCTATTGAAGCTGCGGTTTCAATGGGATCTACTGGAAAGCAAACTCTTACGAAGGTCCAGTTGCCAATGGCTAAGCAGATGATCGTATTAGGCATTAATCAAACTGTAATGGCCGCACTTTCATTTGTCGTAATTGCCGCATTAATCGGCGCACCGGGTTTAGGGAAGCCCGTAGTTGATGCCCTCATTATTCGAAATGTCGGCCAAGGTTTTGTTGCCGGTTTTGCAGTTGTTTTTGTAGCGATTTTATTGGATCGAAGCACAAGTGCAGCGGCTAAAGCCCAAGAGAGTTTTATTCCACCGACTGCGGTTCAAATTCGAAATAATCGGATAAAAATCGGTGCTGCTGGTTTAGCCACAATTGTTTCGATTTTCGCATCTCGTATGGTTTTATCACTTGCCGTATGGCCAACTTCAATAAATTTCTCTTCGCAGGTGGAAGATGTAACGAATAGTGCGACAACATGGATAACAACAAATCTCTATATCTTCACCGTTGGTTTTAAGGATTTCATCTCTAACTGGGTATTAAATCCCTTGGAGACGCTCTTAGCTTTTTCTCCATGGTATGTAACTCTCGCTGCGATTATATTCTTGGCCCTTGTCATCGGCGGAAACCGCGTTGCCATTCTTGCGGCAGTACTGCTCTCGCTCATCGTTTTTTCAGGACTTTGGCATGAGGCGATGATTACATTAACCCAGACAATTGTTGCAACATTAATGACAATGACAATTGGAATAGCTCTTGGAATATTGGTCGGTCGCAATAAACGTGCAGAAAAAATTCTTCGTCCATTTCTAGATGCCGGCCAGACGTTGCCGGCCTTTGTCTATTTAATTCCGATGCTGGGACTTTTTGGGCCGACTCGTTTCACTGCAATAGCTACTGGAATCGTCTATTCAATCCCAGTAGTCGTGAAAATAGTTGGCGAAGGTATCCGTAGCGTCCCCGAATCAATGATTGAAGCGGCAACTGCGGCTGGATCTACTGTGCGACAGATAATCACTAAAGTTCAGTTACCAGCGGCTAAGAAATCTATCTTGCTGGCAACTAATCAGGGCATGATCTTCGTGTTAGCGGTAGTTGTAATCGGTGGCTTTGTCGGCTCCGGTGGCCTTGGCTATTTAGTAATTTTAGGTGGCTCAAAGCCTGAACTACAGGGCAAAGGTCTAGTAGCTGGTTTAGTGATTTTACTTCTTGGTGTGATGATTGACCGTATTGCGCAGGCGAGTGCACAGAGAGTGTAAAAAACGCTAAAACACTTGGTCTTACCTCTTACTTTAATCCCGCACCTAGAATACGCTCGGCATAAACGTTTTTACCTTTAGGAGGAGAAAATTGAAATTTAGCCTTGGACGCCGCTCAGCGGCGGTATCGCTTGTAGTTGTGGGAGCACTTGTTCTTGCAGGTTGCAGCTCAAGCGTAAATGAGAGCGCTGATGAAGCTAGCGATTGTGGAACATGGGCAATTGCGATGCATGCATGGAATGGATATACGGCATCGGCTCAAGTTGTCGCCGAAGTTGCAAAGGCAAATGGCTGCACAATTACGCAGACAACCCTTGAAGAGGCCGGCGTTACATATGATGCGATGGAAGCTGGATCAATCGATGTAATCATCGAAGATTGGGGCGGCGGACGCTGGAAGGAGTGGGTAGATCGCGGCGCAGTCGTAGAAGCAGGTGACAACGGAAACGTAGGCCTGATCGGTATGTATGTGGCTCCTTGGATGGCAGCTAAGTATCCAGATATTTTGGATTCGGCGAACTTAAATAAATATGCAGATATGTTTAAAACTGCCGACTCAGGTGGTAAAGGCGCTTGGTATGAAGGTCCTCCGGGTTATACAACTATTGGCGAGAAGATGATTGCAGCTAATAAGTTGAACTTCAAAGCGATTGCAACTGGCTCAGAGGCCGCGCTTGTTGATGTTCTTACCAAAGCAGAGGCAAATAAGACCCCTGCCCTTGCCTATTTTTATACTCCAGGAACTCTCTTTATAAAGATTCCTGGTCTAGAACAGTCACGAATTAAATTTCCGGCAAACGACTGGAGCGATGCTGCTAAAGCAAGCGGCCTAACTGATTATCCAGAGACTCAACTACAAAAGTTAATGAGTAAGAAGTTGATGGACTCAGGTTCAATCTTCTCAACAATTGTGATGAACTTTAAATGGACCAATGCTGATCAGAACTCAGTAGCTGCCGATATTGAAGGCGGTATGGAGCCAGCAGCAGCGGCTCAGAAGTGGATCGATGCTAACCCTGACACAGTCGCGGCTTGGCTCGGCTAACTCTCAAAAGATAAGAACAACGCCTGTACTTAGCGAGAAATCGCTAAGTACAGGCGTTGTTTTATTAGTAGAGTGAGCGACATGGAATCCATGTATGACTACATCATCGTTGGTGGAGGATCTGCTGGGAGCGCCTTAGCTAATCGATTGAGTGAAGACCCATCCAAGACAGTATTAGTTCTTGAAGCTGGCCGTCCAGATTACAAATGGGATGTCTTTATACATATGCCTGCAGCGCTAGCTTTCCCAATCGGAAATAAACGTTACGACTGGATGTATGAATCCGAGCCGGAGCCACACATGAACAATCGCCGAATTTATCACGCGCGCGGCAAAGTCTTAGGCGGATCCTCATCTATCAATGGCCAGATTTGGCAACGTGGAAATCCAATGGATTACGAACGTTGGTCGCACGATGCCGGAATGAGTAGTTGGGACTATGCCCACTGTCTTCCTTATTTTAAAAAGATGGAAAATACTTTAGCCGATCGGAATAGTATTTTTCGTGGCCACAGTGGTCCCCTTAAGTTAGAACGCGGTCCCGTTAAAGGTCCACTATTCGCCGCTTTCTTTAAGGCCACCGAACAAGCTGGATATCCACGCACCGATGATGTAAATGGCTATCGCCAAGAGGGCTTTGCCGCCTTTGACCGAAATGTTTATCGTGGGCGACGTTTAAGTGCTGCACGAGCCTACTTACATCCTGTCATGAAGCGAAGAAATTTAACTATCAAAACACGGGCTCATGTCACCAAAGTTCTCTTTGACGGAACAACGGCAACAGGAGTTGAGGTGCTGATTAAAGGAAAGAAAAAGATTTTTACTTCGCGTGAAGTTGTTCTATGTGGTGGTTCCATAAATACACCGCAGATTCTTCAGCTATCAGGAATTGGCAATGAGAAGGATTTAACTCCACTTGGGATAAAGATGGTTCACAATCTGCCCGGCGTCGGAGCTAACTTACAAGATCACCTTGAAGTCTATGTTCAATACAAATGTAAGTTGCCAGTTACGCAACAACCAATAACTCAGTTTTGGCGAAGGCCATTTATTGGAGCAGCGTGGCTATTTTTTCGTAAAGGTCCAGGTGCAACAAATCAATTTGAAGCTGGTGGATTTACCCGTAGCAATGATGAAGTCACGTATCCCAATTTGATGTTTCATTTCCTGCCTCTTGCGATTCGATATGACGGCACAGGAGATACTCGCGGGCATGGCTATCAAGTTCACGTTGGTCCAATGTACTCAGATTCGCGTGGTTGGTTGAAAATCAAAAGCGCTGACCCATTTGAAAAGCCTGCTATGCAGTTTAATTATCTATCCACGGATCAAGATCGCCGCGAGTGGATTGAAGCTGTAAAAATAGCCCGCACAATTTTGACTCAGCCCGCTATGAATGAGTACAACGCAGGTGAATCATCTCCTGGAAATTCAGTCTCAAGTGATGCAGAAATTCTTGAATGGGTGCGCAAGGACGCTGAAACCGCCTTGCATCCATCGTGTACGGCGAAGATGGGTACTGATTCGATGTCAGTTGTAGATCCATTGACAATGAAGGTTCACGGAGTTTCTGGGCTACGCGTCTGTGATGCATCGGTCTTTCCATATGTCACTAATGGCAATATATATGCCCCGGTAATGATGGTGGCAGAAAAAGCCGCCGATTTAATTCTTGGTAGGGCCCCTTTGCCTCCAGAGAACGTTGAGTTCTATCGTCATGTCAGGTGATGAGCTCGCACCTTCATCGATTGCAAAAGTATGGGTGCAAAGAACAGATTCAGCTGCACCGACCTCTGACTCAGTCGTAGTTGAAGAGCCCCTTGAAATCCGCATTAAACGTGGGGAAGTTGAAGAACAACTGGGCATCACAATGAGAACACCCGGCAATGATCTAGAACTTGCCGCAGGTTTTCTTTGGGGTGAGGGCTTTCTTACATCTCCTGATGAGTTGGTAAGCATCAAGGTATGTGCCGATAAGACACTCTCGCTTCGCCAGAGAGCAAATGTTGTCATTGCCGAAGTTGTACAGAGTTCGCAAGAGCCGATAAGGATTTTAGAGCGACGATTTACAATTACCTCGGCATGTGGCGTCTGTGGCTCTACAAGTATTTCTGATTTGCATAAGCGCGGCATTATTAAAGTCCCATCTCCAAGCCACAGTATTCAAGAATTAGCTGTAATGGCCTCGCTTCTAGTTGGACGTCAACGCATCTTTGAGAAAACGGGCGGTCTGCATGCAGCGCTCCTGGTTAGTCCGAAAGGGGAGCCTGTCTGGGTTCGCGAAGATGTTGGTCGTCATAACGCTGTTGATAAAGTAATTGGCGCTGCGCTTATAGAAAAGAAATTCCCATTGAATGATTGGACCTTGGTTGTATCAGGGCGGATCGGTTATGAGTTAGTGCAGAAATCTATCTGTGCTGGTATCTCAGCCATTGTTGGCGTCAGCGCACCGACTTCACTAGCAATTGATTTGGCAGCAGAGTTCAACTTAACGCTCTTAGCCTTTGCTCGAAATGGTCTAGCCAAGCACTATTTACCAACCGAACCATGAGATTAAAAGCATATGCAAAAGCGGCGCACTTTGGCCCGACCATGCTTATCACCGCAATCTCATTTCTACTTTCGGCAAAGTTGTGGTGGGTCGGAGCTGCATCTCTTATCGCCTTTACGGTTTTCTTAGGCCAGCTAGTAATTGGTTGGAGCAATGATATTTATGATTACAGTGATGATGTAAAACACGGCAGAACAAACAAGCCTTTAGTTGCCGGGGCTATTTCACTGCAACAGCTTCGCAGGGCAACGTTTCTACTAGTACCGATAGCAGTAATAGCTAACTTAATTGGTCCGCTCGGCCTCAAAGGCGGTTCTCTCTACCTGTTAGGTGTTGGCTGCGGGATCGCCTATAACTTTTACTTTAAGTTCTCTCCACTCTCACCCTTACCGTATGCAGTGGCATGTGCTGCATTGCCGGCATCTATCTTCTATGCAATCGATCGCACACCACCGCTATGGGTGTTATCTGTGGGTGCAATGCTCGGTGTTGCCTTTCACTTCGTTAACGTCCTGAAGGATTTAGCGCAAGATATCGAAAGTGATATTGGCGGTCTTCCCCAGCGTTTGGGAAAGAGAATTTCGACCGTAATCGCACTTGCTTTAACGCTTTTGAGTGCACTGATTTTGATTAATAGCCCCGTGGGACGAGATCTCACATCCATTGATTCGAACTTTGCGAGAGTGCCCCATGGATAAGAAATCTGGCTTAATGAGAAGGGTTATCGCCCTATTTAGCGAGCGCAAAACCTGGGTTCGGCAAATTACCGTTGCTGGTCTGGCAGGTGCGACGGCATGGCAAGTGGGTGATTTACTCATTAAAAATGGGGGAGTTGTCGCTGCGATTGTTTGTGCATTAAGCATACGTATATCGCTCCACAAATCTCTTCGGGAAGGCCTCGGTCAAATTGTCGGTACTGCCATTGGTGCGAGTGTGGCCCTTACTGCAGTTGCGCTCTTTGATTTTGGTTTCATCTCCGTTGGCCTCACAATAATTATGTGTGCAGTCGTTGCTCGGGCACTACACCTAGGTGAAGTAGCATCTATCAATGTTCCGGTCACCGCGCTCATAGTCATTAGTCCAGGTTTACCCGAGAGCACAGCGTTGCATCGACTTGGCTCGACACTCATTGGTGCGGCAATTGCTATCTTCTTTTCTTATTTTTCCCACCACAAAACTCCCTTTGACCGCTCTTTGGATCAAATTAAATCGGTCAGTGTAAAGGCAGCTGCTTTACTTGCAACTATGTCAGAAGGCGTTGCCTCGGGATATTCGCAAAAAGAGGCGGGAAATTGGCTTGCTAAAGCGCGAATTCTTAACGAGGAGATTCCAATTATCCGTGCTCAATCAGTTGAAGCACGAGGACATGCGCGCTGGTTCTCAACTGCTAAGAAGGATGAAGCCGAAGAGATCTTTATTCAAGGTATCGCACTGGAACACACTGTTGTAGAGATTCGCACAATTGCCCGAACGTTATTTGATTCAGCAGTCAAAGGTGGAATTGCCGATTCAACTCAAAAAGTGATAGCCGTTGCTTTGTCTGCGGCAAGTTATGCAATCTCATCTAAGTTTGAGGATGAAACATCGAGCTCAGAAGATTTGCACCAAAGCGCTACGACAGATGCTCGAGAGGCAGGTTCGGCATTAGCTGAAGCGCTCATTTCAGATGCCAAGGATATTGATCAAGAACAGTTAGTTCGAGGAATTTCAATGGTAGCTAACATCGAACTCATCGCCGACTCACTTGATTTAAACTCACCATCCCTTCGCGAAGTTGTGACACCTGATGAGCCCGCATCGGCCAGAGTTTTGAAAGTCCCAATCCAGAGCCAGATTAACCCCGTTAAGAAGGTGCTTTTCAAGCGCATCCGGAGGTTCTTTAGAAGGTAGGGGCTTAAAAGAGGGCTAACCCTGAAGAGTGTGCAAAACGTGACCAATGAGATGCTCTAAAACTAATGCCCCGCGGGCTCTACGGTGGCAAGATGTGAGCCATGAGCAAACCAACTGTCGCCGTCAAATCCGTAATTATCCGATTTGCCGGAGACAGTGGAGATGGAATGCAGCTCACTGGCGATCGCTTCACAATGGACACTGCCAGTTTAGGAAATGATATTTCGACTTTGCCGAACTTTCCTGCAGAAATCCGCGCACCTCAAGGAACGTTGCCAGGGGTATCTTCATTTCAGCTTCACTTCGCCGATCACCATGTGCGAACTGCAGGTGATGCCCCCGATGTATTAGTTGCAATGAACCCAGCGGCATTGAAAGCAAACATCAAAGACATCCCACGAGGTGCAACTATCATCGTCGATAAAGATGAATTCACTACTCGCAACTTAACTAAAGTTGGCTACCTAACTAATCCTCTTGAGGATGGAACATTAAGTAGTTACAAGATTCATCCAGTTGCACTTACTTCAATGACTGTATCGGCGCTATCAGAGCTTCCACTCTCACGCAAAGAGGCTGAACGTGCAAAAAATATGTTTGCACTCGGACTTCTTTCATGGATGTATCACCGTCCAACTGATGCAACAGAGGCGTTTTTAAAGGCGAAGTTTGCAAAGAAGTCCGATATTTTAGAGGCGAACTTAATCGCATATCGCACTGGTTGGAACTACGGCGAAACAAGTGAAGACTTTGCAACATCATATGAAGTTGCTCCTGCACACATGCCCCCAGGGATATATCGAAACATCGGCGGAAATATCGCACTCGCCTATGGATTAATCGCTGCGTCACAACAAAGTGGATTGAAATTATTTCTTGGTTCATATCCCATTACTCCTGCATCAGATATTTTGCATGAACTTTCAAAGCATAAAAAATTTGGCGTTATTACTTTTCAGGCCGAGGACGAGATTGCTGCAGTGGGATCGGCACTGGGTGCCTCATATGGAGGAGCGCTAGGCGTCACAACCACTTCGGGTCCAGGAATCGCCCTTAAGAGCGAGATGATTGGCCTCGCCGTTATGTTGGAGCTACCTTTAATAATTATCGATGTGCAGCGTGGTGGTCCATCAACGGGATTGCCAACTAAGACGGAGCAGGCAGATCTGCTCCAGGTTATGTTTGGTCGAAACGGTGAGTCACCCGCCGCCGTTATCGCCGCATCGACTCCAAGTGACTGTTTCACGATGGCGATGGAGGCGGTGCGAATAGCGACGACATATAGAACCCCGGTATTTTTATTATCCGATGGATATATCGCCAACGGTTCAGAGCCTTGGAAGATTCCAGATGTTGCCACGTTGCCGAAATTTGATATCGGATTTGCCAAGAGCCAAGAGAATTTTCTTCCCTATGAGAGAAATCCAGAAACTCTTGCACGACCTTGGGCGATCCCTGGTACTGCCGGAATCGAGCACCGCATCGGGGGAATTGAAAAGCAGGATAAGACCGGTGAGATTAATTATGAGCCAGCCAATCATGATTTTATGGTGCGTACGCGGCAGGCAAAAATCGATGGAATTGAAGTTCCTGATATCGAGGTCGATGACCCAAGCGGTGATGCAAAGGTTTTGTTCCTTGGTTGGGGTTCAACCTTTGGTCCAATTGCATCGGCAGTTGAGGAGCTTCGCAACAATGGTGAGAAAATCGCCCAAGCTCACCTTAAATATATAAACCCATTTCCTAAGAATTTAGGTGCAGTGCTTGCCAAGTATGAAACGGTAATAACACCTGAAATGAATTTAGGGCAGTTAGCGATGCTGCTTCGATCAAAGTATTTAAAGGATATCGTGGGTTACAACATGGTACGAGGTCTGCCATTTACAACGGCCGAACTAGTCGAAGCTGCAATGGGGGTACTTCATAATGACTGATGTCGCACTTACAAAGAAAGATTTCACGTCAGATCAAGAGGTTCGATGGTGTCCTGGATGTGGTGATTACTCGGTACTTTCCACAATGCAGGCATTTTTGCCTGAGCTCGGAATTCCGCGCGAAAACATCGTCTTTATTTCAGGAATTGGTTGCTCTTCGCGCTTTCCTTATTATCTCAATACTTTTGGGATGCACTCAATCCATGGACGTGCTCCAGCAATTGCATCGGGGTTGGCGATCAGCCGGCCAGATTTGACCGTCTTTGTAATAACCGGGGACGGTGACGCTCTATCAATTGGTGGCAATCACTTAATTCACGCACTTCGCCGTAATGTAGAGTTAAAGATTTTGCTATTTAATAACCGAATCTACGGTTTAACTAAGGGTCAATACTCTCCAGCCAGTGAGCAGGGAAAGATTACAAAGTCCACGCCGTATGGCTCACTTGATACTCCATTTAATCCAGTCTCACTTGCTATCGGCGCTGAAGCGACTTTCGTTGCACGCACTATCGATAGTGATCGCAAACACTTAACGGAGACCCTGCGACAGGCCGCCGCCCATAAAGGCTCGGCCTTAATCGAGATCTATCAAAACTGTCCAATCTTTAACGATGGTGCATTTGATCAAGTCAAAGACAATGAAACCAAAGAGGGATCTCTGCTACAGATGGTCCATGGTCAACCCATCAAATCCTCAACTTTTGGTGTGATTCGAGACGGGGCATCTTTTAAGTTAGTTGAGTTGAACGCAGTGGATGAACCTCAGCTCGTTATTCATGATGCTCACGACCCAGATCCCTCATATGCCTTTGCGCTCTCTCGTCTATCTGGCTCAGATCTCGAGCACACTCCGATAGGTACTTTTCGAGATGTTATTCGACCTGGCTATTCGTCGATGGTCAACGATCAGCTAGCTAGCGTCATTGCGGCGCAAGGTGCCGGGGATTTGGAGAAACTCCTTCATTCTGGAGATACCTGGGTCGTTGATTAAGAGTTTGTAGTTATTGCCGCGCGCAAATTAACCCGCGCTATGTTAATTGAAATGGTTGAGGTTCTGCCACTGGTGTTAGACAAGGCTCGTAGGCGAACCGTACCGGTTGTTGCCGCAAGGGCTCCTGTAACTGTCGTGAATGCGCTGGTACCGCTATTTGTCACAACTATATTAGTAATCGCGCCAGTACATGCGCCAGTTGCCTCGGTCCACGTACCGGCACAGGATTGCAGAGTAACACTGTCGGGAGCTGTGGTATTAACTGTCTGCTGAATTTGAAATGAAGAGAGTGCGATAGATCTAATGTTATTGACATTGAAATATTTCTGATAGCAACCCGAAAAAGTTAAAGCTACACTTTTACCTATTTGAGCGGTCGTATTTGGAGTAATTGTTATGACCCTCGTTCCGGTATTAATTGCCGTTACTTTCGTACCGGCAGCGATTCCAGTTGTAGTTGAAATAATCATTCCCACTGCTAAGTTTGTTACGGCAACTAGAGAAATAGTCGATGAATTGTTAGGCGTATTTGAGTTCACAGTACTTTGATTGAAGGAACAGGAAGAGACCATAGTGTCTACCACAAATGCACTTGTAGCAGTTGCAGCAGAGGAAGCGCCTGCAACGGCTCCGTAATTGCCCGTGCTAACTGATTGTGATGGAGATACTGCGCTGCCTAAAATCGCTGCAGCTGCAGGAAGCAACTGAGTAGGCGCCAAGGACATGGCGCCTACTACAGCTGCAATGAGGGCAAGCTTTATCTTCTTCATAAAATTTACCCTCCCTTCAATCCCCACACTGGTGTTATCTCGTATTAGGAGTTAGTTGTAGTTGCTGTTCGTTGAGTTGCAGCAATTGTCCAGGTTAAGGCAGCGCTCTTATTTTGAATGCCTGCCGGAATCACTCCATTGAGTGTGTTATCAGTAGAGTCTGGTAAAGATATAGTGACTTTCAGGTATGTGACGCCGCCCGCTAATAGAGATGCTGGAATTAATGTCAAGGCCTGTGGTGTAGCTAATGAAAGAAGTGAGGATGCAGCACGGACCGTTGTTTCTGAGCCAGAACAAGCATAAGTAACGGCAGTGTAAGCGACGCTACATTGCTGAATTGTTGTCTGTAATCCCGTTGTGCCATTAGTAGTCAAAACGGTTGGAGTTGCATCAGATACTGCCACAGTCATCGAGGCTGCATTTAATGTAGATGCATTTGTTAAAGTGACTAAACGAACAACGGAGTCCAACGGTGCCATGGCTGTTATGGCGGTAGTGAATCCTCCCGATGCACCTCCCGGAGCCTGTGTAAGACTCATGTATCCGGATGAGACTGCGGTGGCAGTTGTATTAGTTGCACTAGCAGTAAGTGCGGCAAAAACTGAGGAAGAGACAAGTGATGCTCCTCCAATAGATGCTGCTGCGACTATTGCTATTTTTGTTGTAAGTGTCCCAACTGTTTTAAGTGTGGACAGATATCCTAGTTTCATTTATTTCTCCCTGATAGTTTGTAGTTCCCAGTGTGCTTCTTCATAGAGATCTCGATAGATCTCCCTCTTCTTGTATTCATTTGCTGCATTTTCGTAACTCTCCTCGTAAAGGCCTTTATAGATATCTTGGCCCCGAGAGGAAATCTCTGTGGTTGGTTTTTTAAATAATGAAAGTAAAAGCATGAGAACATTGGCGATTACTATGAGCGCTAACCCAGCTTGGCGTCCCTGCACCGATGTGAGGTAGACCAGGACGTGTCCAATCCATTTGACACTATAAATCGTCACAGGGACCACTGATTGAGGTGAGGCCATAAATGGATCTTCCTCAGCGGTTGGGTTTGCATCACCCTTAGTGACAATTCGCTTTATACCGCCGCTTTGCTCCCTAATCTCGATAATTCGGTGGGCATAGAAGGCCTCCGAATCTGCAACATGTAAAGTGACGATGTCTCCAACAGATAACTGCGAGACTGGTCGCTCTACGGTGATAAAGGCATCCCCTGCCTGGGCAAAGGGGCTCATGCTCCCAGATAAAACGGGGGAGATGCCAAAGCCGAAATAGCTCTGCAAGACTGTAGGTGTTGCCACAATGAGGGCTATAAAGAGGGCCGCAAATACGCGTTTTAAGCCTCCACCTCTCTTTTTAGAGTGGAGGCTTTTACGAGTTGATAGCTGAGCCATGGAGATAAGATAAGACCGTAACCTCTCATTAGCCTCGCGGGCACCTTTCGTGGCTTGCACACTTTGAGGAGTAATAATCGGCGCAGAATAGGGGAATAACACAATTGCGTGAGAGTAAGAGGAGTGTTCTTGTCATTGATGACAACGAGGATATTCGACATCTCCTGACGCTAATTTTAGAAAATGCGGGTTTTACTG
Source organism: Candidatus Planktophila sp. (assembly GCA_030649935.1). Classification (GTDB taxonomy): domain Bacteria; phylum Actinomycetota; class Actinomycetes; order Nanopelagicales; family Nanopelagicaceae; genus Planktophila. Next base: position 72,401 of record JAUSFN010000022.1, on the reverse strand, counting down.
TACTGACGGGTATTGATGGGGCCGATGGTTTGGCCCAAACTAGGACAGCCAAGCCAGATTTAATCTTATTAGATGCGATGATGCCAGGTTTAAATGGGTTTGAGGTCCTCGAAAAGATTCGCAATGATAGAGATTCAAAGATCAATTCGATACCAATTTTGATGTTGACATCGAGGTCATCGGTTGAGGATATTGATATGGCCATTGACCTTGGCGCTACATCCTATGTTGTAAAACCCTTTAGACCAGAAAAGCTGGTCCAAAAAGTCAATTCAATTTTTGAAAGCGAAAGTTCTTAACTCTATGAGTTTGGGCACACCAATTAAACGCTTTGGTATTAACTCCGCCCAGATCGCTTTACTCATCATCATAGGGTTCAGCATGGTTGCATTGACATTTTCGACGAGCCAAATTTCAAATGGAGCATCAGAGGATAATAAAATTTTTTCCTCTATTCAAAAAAAGGCGCAATCTCTTGCCCTCCTTCAGCGAGAAGGACTGGCTTTTACAATTAAATTCGTCCAATGGGGGGCGGGAGAAGTTCCACTAATTGATGTAATTGTTGCGCGCGCTATTTTGAAGAAACAATTATCAGGTGTAGAAATTCAACACGAAGTTGCAAGGCAGTATTTCGTTAATCAATATTTGGCAAATCTATTTATCGCTGACGAAATTATTTTAAACTCTAAGCCTGGGTATCTATCTAGAAATGATTATCGTGCTATTAAAACCGAATCAAAAATCTTTGTTGATGAGATGCTAAGTTTTAGTCGAGTTTTTGCAGTCGAATATAGAGCTCAACTTGATAAATTACTAGAAAAGTCCGCGAAAGATCGTCGTCAAAAGGCAAATATCAATCTCTTTTTACTGATACTAACCACTTCCTTATCACTCATTTTTGTTTCGACCTTCATTTATACCCTCAATAAGCAGTACAAGGCGATCTTAAAGTCGATCGATGCTCAACTAATTTTACTCGATACCGCAAATAATAACTTAATCCAGGCAGAAATATTAGTCGAGAAGTTAAAATTACTCGACGTAAGAAAGAGTGATTTTATTTCTACAATAAATCACGAGCTTCGCACGCCATTAACTTCTATCATTGGATATGTTGGTATTCTACGAGAGAGTATTAATACCAGTTTAAACACTCAGAGTGAGCAAATTTTGGCAGTTATTGAACGAAATTCAACAGACTTATTAAATCTTGTCGAGGAGATTCTCTCTCTATCCAGTTTGGAGTCAACTTCATCAGAACTTGTAAAAACAAGGGTCGATGTGCAAGCCATTATTGCCGAATGTATTTTCGCTCTAGCTCCTCAAAAAGAGGCCTCGGGAATTGCTTTTGATGTGGATGTAGAAGAAAATATTGAGACTGTAATTGACGCGAATAAAAATCAAATCTCTCAAGCTCTATCTAACATTCTCTCAAATGCCCTTAAATTCTCTGAAACTAATACGACTGTTCGTATAAGAGTTAGTGAAAAATTCGACGAGAACGCACGTAGATTTATTAGAATCTCCATCACAGATCAGGGGATGGGTATCCCTGAATCCCAAATTGCAGAGATTTTTACAAGTTTTTATAGGGCTAGCAACGTTCAGAGTAGTGGTATCCCAGGTTCGGGTTTGGGCTTGGCAATCACCTCACGAATCATTGATTTACATGGTGGTTCTATAGGCGTTGAATCTACAGAAGGGATCGGTTCGACATTTACTCTTGATCTGCCCGCTCATATTTCTGAGCTACAAAAGATGATTAATGAGCGAAAAAACGGAGTCCTTGAACGTGCCATAACTGCGATAGAAACCTGCGCGAATTCTGATTTAGAAGAAACCTGTCATGAAATGATTGGCGCACTCGGTTTTTATGAGTTGGAAACTCTCAGCGATGAGATTGCGCTCTTTTCACGCTGGCTTAAAACACAGGATGGAGTGGATACAAGTGAGGTGGACTCCCGTAGAGTAGAACTATTGAGAGCTCTCAAGAGCAAATTGGCAGCGCTAGAAAATCTTAAGGAGGCTTAAATTGAGAGATTTAATTCTTATTGTTGATGATAATCCTGATATACGAGCTTTCGTGCGTTTGAGCCTTGAAAGTGAGGATTTTCGAGTAATCGAGTCCGCAGATGGATACGAGGCAATGAAGAGGTTTGAGGAAGAGAAGCCCGATCTAATAATTTTAGATATTGGGATTGGGCAGCCGGACGGACTTGAGATCTGTCGAAGGATGCGTAAGGTCTCAGATGTTCCCATTGTTATGTTGACTCTGCAGGAAGATGAAATAGCTGAGGCCATGTGCCTGTCTGCCGGTGCAAATGATTATATAAAAAAACCAGTTTCAAAGACAATCTTAGGGTTGCGAATTCAAAATCAACTTAGGAAAAAAAACGCAGGAAGTGCCGAACCAGCAACGATTTTGACCGCTGATAATTTGACTCTAAATACTCTCAGCCGCGAACTTAAGGTCGATGACGTATTAGTTCCGACTACTCGCACTGAGTTTGACTTCATACATGTATTGATGCAGGAACCCAACCGCGTCTTCACGCGTGAGCAGATTTGTAATGCGATTGGAATCTCTGCAGAGTTCACCAGTGATCACTTGCTAGATACGCATGCATCTCGACTGCGTTTAAAAATCATCTCAGCCGGAGGACCGAGAACCCTTTCCGCAGTGCGCGCCGTTGGCTTTCGACTCTTTTAAACACTACGTTTCGGCGATAGATTCGATTCAGAATCTTCGTGCGGGAGTAGAAACCGCGGAATCTCTGGCGGCACAGGCTCTCGATCGAATCGAAGTAATAGATACGACAGGTTATGAGCTCAACTCAATTCTCGCAATTGCACATCAAAGCGACGAAGGTACCTTCGATTCTAATTCTCCACTAGCCGGTCTGCCGATTGTAATTAAAGACAATATCGAAGCGATAGGCCTTCCCGGTACGGCAGGATCGACTGCGCTTCTAGACCATCTGGTTGTTCACGACTCGCTTGTAACTAAGCGCTTGCGTGCCGCCGGTGCCAACATTATTGCCGCTACAAATCTCTCTGAGTGGGCAAATATTCGCTCCGCTTCTTCAACGAGCGGTTGGTCGGCAGTAGGTGGTTTAACTGCAAATCCATGGATTCATTCGCACAGTGCAGGTGGTTCATCATCGGGTTCTGGTGCGGCAATCGCAGCAGGTCTAGTTTCATTAGCGGTCGGAACTGAAACCGATGGTTCGATTATCTGCCCAGCATCGCTCAACGGTTGTGTTGGAATAAAACCAACGGTTGGGCGTGTACCAACCCAAGGCATTGTTCCCATTAGTTCTAGCCAAGATTCTCCCGGCCCGTTGGCGCGCACGGTAAAAGATGCCGCACTTTTATTAGAAATTCTGAGCGCGACTACTGGTTTAGTTGCGGCAAGCGATGATTTGCAGAACCTGAGAGTTGGCGTCGTGAGATCCTGGCTAACGGGTCACAGTGCGACCGATGCAATCTTTGAATCTGCGCTTTCGCAGTTATCAAGGGCGGGTATGACATTAATTGAGGTACACATTGATACACCGAGTGATGATGTGGGCAATGATGAGTACGAAGTTTTATTGCACGAGTTATACGAAGATTTAGGTGCATATCTAACTGTGCGTGCAGATACCACGTTAAAATCTCTGGCCGATGTAGTTGCTTACAACCTTGCTCACAAAGAGAGTGAGCTTAAATTCTTCGGTCAAGAGTTATTTGAAAAGGCGTTAACTCTCGGCGGCCGAAATAGCGCTTATCAAGCCAAACGCGCGCGGAATTTGGCGTGGGCGCAGAAAACTCTCGCCGATGCCTTTGTTGGAGTCGATGTGTTAATTGGTGCTACGTATTCACCCGCTTGGAAAAGTACATTAGATACAGGCGATGATTATGGTGAAAACTCATGGATCACAATGGCACCCGCAATTGCAGGCGCGCCGATAGGCACCGTACCAATGGGAATCTGCGAAGGGTTACCAGTTGGTTTAGGTGTGGTTGCCCCATCACATGATGAACTTCATTTAGTAACCGCCCTTGCTCAGATAGAGCGAGTTTTAGATCTTGGAGTATTAGTCCCAACTTTTAAAAAGTAATCGCAGCGCTTTCGACGACCTTGGCTTTGCGTCCAGGCAATCTATATCCCGACAAATTATCATTTTGTTCATTGATCACATCTTGGGCAGTAATGTTTCGACCTTTCCACTCATAACTACTTGTTGTATGAGCATCACTGATTAATGTAATGTCATAGCCCAATTCAAGTGCGCCATGGCAGGTGTGGCGAACGCAGTTATTTGTCTGAGCCCCGGTTATGTACAGGTGATCTACTCCAAGAGATGCAAGGAGTTCGCTTAACTGCGTTTCTACGAAAGAGCTTCTAAATAACTTTCTAATAATCACTTCATCGCTGCCTGGCTCAAGTTCGGGCACAATCTTCCAACTATCGCTGCCAATCTCTAACTCTTCATCAGAGTGCTGGACCCAAATAACTGGAACGTTCATTGCGCGCGCTTTAGTAATAACCTCACTGATATGGGCGATCACCGATTCACGTCCAAAGGCATTATCGACCACGCCATTTTGGACATCGATTACTAATAGTGCACTTTTCCCGCGATTTTCAAATAGAGACATACGACAATTCTCTCGCACATATGTAGTTTTTCCAGCTTTGGCATGAGAATTTACTTCAAGTAAGTGAGTTTCCCATTCAGCACTCCCCATAACCTGCACCGTAAAGCCCAGCACTGACGTTATGTGATATTTGCCCATTGTTCACTTGGCGGTAATCAATTCCCGCACTCCCGCCTCATATTCTTGGCCCAATAAACCAGGTCAGCCTATAAATCAGGTCATACTAAAAAGCAGATTAGCGGCAGTGACCTTTAGTCAATAGGGCATTCAAATTGAACAGTTGGGGGATAGCGGTGAATGAAAAAACCAATTTAGAGGGCTTCGTGATGTTAGATGACACCCGCGGGCTTTTGCATAAAGCGGCAGAGAGATTGCACGCCCACTTTAAAGAAAACCTCAATGTTGAAACGATTGAGAAGTATGTCTTTGAATCCTATGTGCTCCTAGATGCCAAAAGTGAGGTCAAGATTTACTTGCCATCGTTGACTGAGCGATTTGCAAAGGAGCGACTAAATGCACTTGTAAAATCTACCCATCAAGTGACTTCAAATGTTTTGGATATCCTCTTTGTCTGCGTTCATAACTCCGGCCGATCACAGATGGCCGCTGGCTTTATGTCAAAATTAGGCGGTAATCGAGTTGTTGTTCGCTCGGCGGGTTCTTCGCCGAAAGAAAATATCTCTCTTGAAGTTATCGAAGCGATGGCCGAAGTCGGAATTGATATCACTCATGAGTTTCCCAAGCCGCTCACCGATGAAGTTGTCCGTGCGTCCGATGCAGTTATCACGATGGGTTGCGGCGATGCCTGTCCTATCTACCCAGGAAAGCGGTACGAAGATTGGGTGCTCGATGATCCAGCAGAGCAATCAATCGAAGCTATCCGCGTGATCCGAGATGAGATTCAAGGACGTGTAGAAACTCTTTTATCCGAACTTTTGCCCGCCTGAATTGCTCCCGAGCTCTGACTTTCTTTGGCAAAACAATTTCCAATAGTAGAAGCAAGCGAGAACTTTCTACTTAGATAACAGGCGTAGAAGTTGGTGAGTTTCTTGTGAATCTCTTCTAAATTGGGTGGAAAGCTATTAAATGCAGATTAGTCCGGTCATTTCTGTATATCAACGCTTCAGTTCTCTATTATTACACAATGCAGAAAATTGATTTCCTCATCATTGGTGCACAGAAGTCTGGCACTTCAAGCCTTATGAGATTTCTTGAGCGTAAACCCGAATATTTCTATGTTGCAAAACAGGAATGCCATTTCTGGAGCAGAGACTATAAATATAATGACCCAGATGGCTTTGCTCAGTACCTTTCAAATTTTTCGGAAGCTCGTCCGGACCAAATAGTCGGAGAAAAGTCTCCTAGCTATCTTGCAAACGACAAGGTTGCAGCAAGAGTTGCCCAACGTTATCCAAGTATGAAAATTATTGCGATATTGCGAAATCCTGCCGATCGGGCATACTCTGCTTATCTGCATGGACGCCGCAATGGAGCAATCTCAAAAACAATTAGTTTTGGAGATGCAATTCGAAATTACAAAGAGTTCAAAGGAGTCGCCTATGGTGATGTTGTTTCGCAAGGTTTCTATGCAAAGAACTTACAATCATATTATGAACAATTCGAACGCGAACAGATTTTAATAATTGATTTTGCTGAACTGGTAGCTAATTCAGAGAAAATCCTCATGGAGGTGTTTGAATTCCTACTTCCTGCCGAGACAGTTCAAAATATGGAAATTGATTTTGTATTGCCGAATATCAATGTCGCCCGAAAATCCATGTTTCCAGAGTTTGTACGCTGGGTTAGATCTCGAAAGTATCTTTCAACTCCAGTGAAGAATTGGATTTCACGTATGACTTTCACCAAAATACCTAACAGCACAATGAACCTTGCCGACAGAGAATACCTGGACTCACTTTTTGAAGATTCTATTCATGATCTTGAGCAACTGACAGGCAAGGTTTTTCAGTGGTCAAGTAATAGTGTTAGCTAATTCAGAGCACCGGATTATCTACCGCGTTTCTGGAAGTACGCTAGAAATCATCGCCCTCCGCGGACACTACGCGTAAATAAGTGCATTTCAATCAATCTTCGAAGCCATCTCGCTATTTAGTGACAATTCTTTAACTCATTAACCTATAGTTTAGATATGAGTCCGCCAAAACCGCATTGGCAAAAGCCACACCTAGGCGAGCATCGTTTCCCAGTCTCAATTGTTGTTATGGTCGTGATTATTCTGCAGTTTGCACTACCCGACAACCTCTCTTTGAGTTTTCAAAAATGGATTTGCCTAGTGGAGTTCGGGATTCTGCTTAGCCTCTATACCTTCGGCCCAAAACGGTTAATGAAGCATCACCCCCCAACTCGTCTGGTCAGCTTCATACTTACGAGCGTCATGACAATTTCAAACACTGCATCGGCAGCTAAATTAATTTCAGAGTTAATATCTGGCGGAATCGGATCGGCGTCTCAGTTGCTTGCCTCTGGGGGCTCAATTTGGCTGACAAATGTTGTGATCTTCAGTTTATGGTTTTGGGATTTAGATCGAGGTGGCCCCGGATCAAGGGCTGAAGCTAAGAAAGATTGGCCCGATTTTCTTTTTCCCCAAATGACTGACCCAACGTATGCGCCAAGTGACTGGCACCCTAAGTTTTTTGATTATCTTTACATGTCTTTCACTAATGCAAGTGCATTTAGTCCAACCGATGTAATGCCGTTAACGATATGGGCAAAAATGTTGATGTTATTGCAGTCAACAACCTCATTAATTGTTGTTGGTCTAGTCGTAGCTAGGGCTGTCAATATTCTTCAATGACCGCCGACCTAATAGCGAGAAGAACAAAAGCCCCACAGAGATGAATCTGCGAAACATTCGCGCTGACTTAAGCCGTTAACTCATAACCAGGTTTAACTAACTTCCACTTAAGCGCCAAGCGATGCATCCACGCTGGCACGCTTCCGCGATCTATCCAGAGCAGCACCATCGCAAGCCCGCAAAAGATAAAGACCTCAAATAGCGGTGAACTCAATCCCTCCCACAACCCGGGCTGCCAATTACTCTCATCGCCCGTATCAATAAACGCCTTATCAAAGACAATGCTCCAATCACACAAGGCGTGAAAGATAACGGCTACCCAGATACTCCGTGTCACAATCATCAGCGTGCATATAAATACCCCAAAGCCAAAAGTTTTCATCACATGCGAATATGCCAGCCAACTGCCCCAATCGGCGCCGACGTAAAGATTCAAATGCAGCAACCCAAAGAGTACGGATGAGATAAATATTGCCCTCACATTTCCAAATCTTCGAAGCACCCCATATGTAAAGCCGCGGGATAACATCTCTTCACCAAAGCCAATTGCCAGCAAAAAGCCAATCCCGCGCACTGCAACCCAAGGCTTCAGATGAGCATTTTCAGAGTTAGCTATACCCGCGATGACAAAGAAGGATGCGACCAAAAGCGCAAGCAGAGCTTTGAAATGAATTCGGGGAAGTCGGAAAAACTCAAGTGATTGCAACCCCAAGAAGTAAATAGCACAATAGAAGATCAATCCCATCACAACGTAATTAAATGTCGAATCCGCATAGCGCATCTCATTAACCCATGGCCCGGGCAGAAAGTCGAGTATCAAAAGCGCAAAGATAGATAGGCCAATCAGACTGAAACCCAGCCGCAGATTTCTCATACCAGCCACCATAAGCAAGGCCACTGACATATGTCCTAAACAAAACACAAAAGCCCCACAGAGGTGAATCTGCAAGGCTTTTGCTCTGTAACTCTTGCGTTAAAGAACCTTCTGACTGAAGTGAGTGAATAATATCAGTTTTGTTGCTTTCCATAGAGAATTCGAATCCCGTCAGCGGTGCACACTCTAAGTAGCCCTACAGTTAGTTGCGTGAGGCCTCTTCGCTTTTTAGTGTTAAGGGTTCTTTCCTAAAACCCGAAAGCAATCAGCATCAAGATGTCGTCATCGTCCCATTCCTTGCCATCCTCGCCCACATATTCCCCCGGAACTTCTTCACCATTTTTACGGACCTTTTGTACTGCACCAATACGTTTCAGGAAATCGTTCCTATCTTTCTCGGATAGCTCCATTGTGATTCTCCCTTTATAAAGTAGGGATTCGATTCTGGTTCGAATCCGCATTCCGTAACACCTCACATGCAAGGCTTACAGCCTGTCATCCATCGGTTCCACCGGTGCGGTTGCCCGGTTGGCGTGGAGCAAGCCGAAGGGCTTAACGCTCCAAAACCTTCTTCTGCGAGGCCTAAACCTCGGACAGTTTTCTCCGCACCTAATGTGCGGCAAGTAAAAAGGTAGCAGGTACCGCTGACAAAAGAATGCGACTACCCAGAGTGAGCGGAAATATTCAAGAGAAATCCCCAAGTGTTTTCAATCTATCGTCATTTCGGCTATGATTTGAATACATCCTCAGTCATTTCGATGGCTGAGTACGAGAGCCCAGCGAAAGCCGGGCTCTCTGTCTTTTACCAAGAACTTGGTTTACGGATTCTTCCGACAGCATCAGATAACTCGTCTGGTAATTGAGAAATTGAAAGTATGCCCTCACGAATTTGGCGGATGATTGGTAAACCGATACTCATGAGTTCAACCGCAGCCTCCTTCGATGTCAAAATTAGGCCAATAAGTCCTTCGTTCTCATTCTTTAGTTTCCTTAATGGACCGACTTGATCTGAATCATTTGTGACGACAATAAACGCCTCGGCCCGCTTCTTTAGCACGTCAAAAACTAAATTAGTTGCTAGGTTTACATCAGACCCTTTTTCTTGATGCACTTTAACTTTCGCCTGAAGTGGGATTCCTTCTTCGTCATATTGCCAGGGGGATTTGGGTAAGGATTTCGTTTCGCTGCTAAACTTCCCGTATTCGATTTCGATTATCGGATTTGTTTGAAGAGCACGTAATTAAATATTCTGTCGAATGTGTTGTGATTTTTCATGTGGCTTCGGCTGGATACGAGCAGTAAAATACTTGATTTGTATTACTTCAAATTCTTGGAGGGTGTGCGAGAAGAGCGCTTCTAAATCAAGCCACTTATATGGCGTCCCGACAAGCGCCCAGCGATATAAGTTAAATCCATCGACATAGACAATGACAGTTGGCTTGGGCATAGCGATGAACTTATAGTGATTTTAGAGCGATGACTGGCTATCCACAGTTCGTAGAGTGAAAACCCGCCCACCGCTTTCGCTGCGTGGACGGGTCATGACGGTGTAACTGTATCTGCCGCCTCAGACATTAATAATTACTCTGATTGCTTTCAATGCATCGACTACCCAGAGTCACCAGAAATGTCAGTGCCACCTGCTATCTTTCAAATAGCTCAAGAAGGTAATCATCTGACCCGTAGCAGATTACCTACCAACCGTAACTTCGTTCACGGTGGTCTTACAGGAAGAGCCGCCCAGGCGCACTAAGCACTGGGAAAATGAGAATGATTGATTATGGATACACCTGAATAGAAACAACTACGCAAACACTTCTTGAAGATCCCAGTTAACTTCTTTGAACTCAGCGAAGAGGAACAGCGCGCATAGACTCTGGACATTGCAAAGGTGCTGAATGAAGAGAAAGATCTGGGGGATTGTGGTGGGAGGATTAAAGTTTGATTTTAAAACTCTAGAGTTGGTTGACTATGGCCTGCCATTCAGACTTAGTTTTCATAATGGAACCGGTGTTGAATAAGAATCTATCCGTTGAAGAAAATTCATTTATAGATTCAAACTTAACATTTCCCTTGGCAGAAACCCCTTCTCGTTCTTTAATTTGTTCTCTGTAGTTTCTGGGGAGTAGTCCCTTGTATGTATGAATCGTAAAATGAATTTTTGCCATATGTCCGTCGTAATCCAGGGGAAGGTAATCGAAGTCTCGCAAAGCAAATCCAGCAATATAAGCGGAGATCGGTTTAAAGTCGGGGATGTCATTCAAAATTTGCTCGGATTCATCTGGGGTAAGGAAATTGCCTTCCAAGCCGACTTTAAGAATCTTATCTTTAAAGACACTGAGTTCTTTGAAAAAAGAAAATAGGTGAGTTGAACCGCCACCAATTTTCACTTGCACATGGAGATGTGATTTTGCAAATTGTTCCTTCGCAATATCAAGCCATAGTCCGTTATATTTAGTTGTTTTAATTCCGACATTTATTTTAGGCTTCCTCCAAAGTCCAACCATTAGGACTTCAGAGATATCACTATCATAAAATGTTTCTGCGATCCCGCGTTGGTGTGCTAATTTTGTTTGAAGAGCAAAATTTTGCTCGAGGAATTTAGTAACGGCAAATTCCCCAAGATATCCACGAATCATGTCAGACCACGCTTGGCCAAAGTCTCTTTGACGCGAAGTGCCAAAATCAGTCAAAACTTGGGTACTTGTTGTTTTTAAAGCATCGATACACATTTCTGTATAGCCGTCCCTATCAATGACCACAGTATTAGGGATAAGCTGATTCGAAATCCAGTTTTCGATTGCATCGACGCTATTTTTGGTCTCCCTCCCCTGGATAGCAGCAGAAATTATTCTTTCGGCGACTGATTTATTCTCACTTAGAGCATCTGAAACTTGTTTTAATAAATGATCCTCATAAGTGGCTAATGGGGTATCACTACGTTTTCTAGTTGTGGCTTTTGTCATGATTCCAAATTAATCTTTTCGAGGGTTAAATAAACGGATTCCTTCATTATTTATGGAATTTGGAACAAAATCATAAGGAACCTCTGCAAAAGTTTTCAAAATGGCCTCGAAAATGATTCGTGAAAGTTCCACTGGTACTGCCATACCTATCTGCTTCCTGACGCTTTCTTTTGATCCCTGGAAAATGAAGTCATCTGGAAAGGTTTGAATTCGCGCCCTTTCTCGATTGGTTAGAGCTCTTGGATACTTCCAATGATATCCATGCGTTCCACCACCACCGCTTCCAGTGATGGTATAAGAAGGTTTATCTGGGTGCAAGCGCTTGTAAATCTGACTTAACTTTGCCCCCTTAACGTCGAGTTGAAGATGCTTTGGAAGGCTTGTTTGCCATATATTCTCACCGGGTGCAATTAATTCTAAACGTTCAACTACTATGGCAGATTGTTTTGTAAATTCATTATTTGCAGCGTCTTTTGGAATACCTTTAAAAGCTTGACTTACTGACATTGGCGTCTTAGGCGTAGTAGGTGAGGGCACTTTGAACTCAAGTCCTAAAGTTTTGTCGATACCGACAATCACTACGCGATGTCGTGTCTGTGGGACGCCGTATTGTTCTGCTTTATACAAGTGGGCGGTTACTACGTAACCATTTCCCGCATTGGATAGATCATCTAAAATCTTCCGAAATGCCAATCCATCATTATTCGAAGTTATTCCACCTACATTTTCGGCTACAAAGAACTTTGGTCTAAATTTATTAAGCACTTTAATTCCGTACATGTAAAGCGGTCCAAAATCACCGCCAAAACCCTTTTTCTTTCCAACAATAGAAAAATCATTACAAGGGAAGCCATAAGCAAAGGCATCAATCTCTTTCAGATCTTTCATCCTAAGTTGCTTCACATCTCCATGAATTACTGTATTTTCATTGTTAGGAGTGATGTTATAAGCATAGGTTTTGCAGGTATCTTCGTCGTAATCATTTGCCCATCCATGCACGATGCGAAATTTCGACTTCCCCTTTTGAATTTCTGCAGAGAGGGCCCCCAGAGCCATTCCACCCGGGCCAGAAAAAAGCTCTCCTAAAACAAAATCCACTTCTCCTCATTTCAATTCATTGATGTAATTAGAGTTTACCTTTTGGGACTGACATAAAGCTGTTAATGCATTACGTTACTTAGTCCGCAATGACCATTTTGAAGGACCCGAACGCAAGATGAGCCCTTCTTTGCGAGCCTGTGTTCGCGCCCATGCGAGTCTGTATGCAACTTCAGTTCGATTCCCAGAGCGCATGACCGCCAAGGTTTTGGGGTCTAGCTCTAATTCTTGCGATACCCATTCAAGGATTTCAGAATTCGATCCTTGACCTCCATTCAATCCCAAAACTTTCACCATTGCAGATTTCAGGCTGCCAACTGAAGGTAATTTTGAATCGCTCATGGGGAAAATCTACACTGTGGCTATGCTTCGTAGCGGCTTATAACAGCTTGACGGGAATGTTTTGAACTAGGATGATTTCGAAGTGGTCAAATCAAAGGCACCAGCGCTAGAAGGATGGGCACAAACTCGTAACCTTGCAAAATTACCTGAGGGATTAGTCCGTAGCATTTTGGGTTATGCAGGTGAATCCATCGTTATTGGCCGAGCGCTGGCTTGTGGGTATAACCTATTTTTTAAGGCATGGCGTGATTCCAAGTATGACGCTGTGCTTGACGCTAAAGGTGAACTTTTCCGTATTGAAATTAAACAGACGGGAGATGGAAAAAATATAAGTTGCACATCTGGAGGAAGGTCTGGCGAGCAAATTAGCCGCTCCGCTAGCTCAAGAGAGACGGTGCTCACTCCTGATGAGAGCGACTTTCTCATTGGTGTTCACACTTTTACAGGTAAATGTTGGATTGTGCCTACCGAAGTGATACATATTCGCAATCGGAAGACAAACACAACCTCTTCGTTAGAGGATTATTTGGAAAAATGGAAGATATTCTCGGAGCCCCCTGCTGGAATTAGGCTTGAGCAGATCCGGAAAGGATTCAGGTCTTTTTCAATTGCTGAGCTCCGAGTTATTGCAAGAAAACTCGGCATAACCCAAAAGCCTTCGTTGAACTACAAGATATACTCGCGAGGTCGGTCAGTAATGTTGAAATCAAAAAGAGACTGGTATGTGCTTGAAATTTGGAACGCAATTTTTTCAAAAATATGAGCATTGAATTCGCTTTTGCTCACTGATTGGTGGAATTATATTAGGCGTCATTAGATTTGGTATGGAGAGGACTTGAGATTTAATTCCCTACCTACCTAATTTCCCCGCATGTATGAATAACTAAGTGCTGCAGCCGTAATTAGCCATAACTGGTAGGGGGTAAGGGCGATGGCTGCGGGTATGGATGTGCGAGCGGTGACTACTAGTAGGGGAATAGTTAGGGCCGCGCAGAGTGCGAGTGCGATTGTTGCAATGCCTAGATTGTGTGGGCGATAGAACTGATAGGCCCAGGTCAGTGCCGCTGCAATCGATAGGGCCATGATGGATAGAAATATTAATGTGGTGGAATCAGAGGATCTATTGGCAACGATAACGGCAGCTATTGCAAGGACGATGAAGTTATATGGCCAGATGATTCCGAATACAAAATCAGGTGGCTGCCATGATGGGGCGTTGAGGGTGCGATACCAGTTATCACCTGTGTTAACCCAGATACCAGAGCCAATGGCGTAGATGAATACCAGTGCGATGGCGATTATCGAGCCGGCTGTTTTCATGGTTAAAGAGTAGTTACCGTGTTGGTGATTTGTGAGCTGGGGGAGTTAAGAGAGGCAGAACTACTCTGCAAAAAAATAAACCCCGCAGATTTCTCTACGGGGTTTACATCTGTAACTCAATTGTGCACCAATACGACTTGCAAAGACTAGCACGTCGTCATCCACAACAGGGTTGCAAAGATACTTTAGATGTCTGGGTATACCTCTATGTTCCGAGGGTGGTCCTGTAGCTCAATGGATAGAGCGCCGATACGACGAATTTGGAGGTTGTGGGTTCGAGTCCCACCAGGTCCATGCATGTGAAAAGGCTTCGCTTCGTCGGCGGAGTCTTTTTCATTTGCACACTAAAAAATAAACCCCGCAGATTTCTCTACGGGGTTTATTTCTGTAACTCTATGGTGCACCTTCCTGACTGCTACAAGATTAACACTGGTTCGAACTTCTTTTGTATAACGATATTTAAATGCAAGAGTGTGAATTGAGAAACTACTCCGAGTAACGAGTATTTGTGCTTTAATTAGTGAAGTTGAGCCGGGCTGTTAGGCCCGACCCAACTGCCAGATGCGAACTCAGGTCTCAATCTGATCGGGCCCGTCGGTATTTCTCCGACGGGTCCTTCGCATCTCCCATACGCGAAGCATGAGATTGGCTAGCGCAATGATCAACATCGCACAATCAGTTAGATTCATTCATTTGCACTCCCTTTCTCTATTCCCTACGGAAGTTGGGAAATCAATGGGAGACGCTGGCGGCGTGCTCATTGATATGAGTTAAGGGATTAAGGCGTGTGAAAGGTAAGTGAATATCTTGATGCGAAAGTTAATTGCTTCAAGGCCTGTGAATAAGTGGGTTTATTGTGTAACCAAAGCCTAAAGCTGTCTTGATTTAAAAGGTTGAGGCAAGTGAAGAGTTGATGCGGCGGTACTTAATTCCGCCTCATATATGAATAACTAAGTCCTGCAGCTGTTATTAGCCATAACTGGTAGGGGATAAGGGCGATGGCTGTCGGTATGGATGTTCGGGCGGTGATTACTAAAAGGGGAATTGTTAAGGCCGCACAGAGTGCGAGTGCGATTGTTGCAATTCCTAGATTGTGTGGGCGATAGAACTGGTATGCCCAGGTCAGTGCCGATGCAATCGAAGGCTGCTATCGAGCCGATTGTTTTCATAGTTAAAGAATAGTTACTTCGTTAATGATTTGTGTGCTGACTCAGAAAAGAAAAAAATAAACCCCGCAGATTTCTCTACGGGGTTTATTTTGTAGTTCAATGCTTAAACAAAACGCTTCTTTGCCGAAGTTGCTTAACGATAGCAGTAGAGGAGGCTTTGTATTAGTTATCCACCGGAAAGTTTTCAAACTGATGAACTAATCTAAAAATCTCTACTTTACACAGGTGCCCTCGTAGCTCAATGGATAGAGCGCTACTTTGCCGAAGGAAGAGGTTGCAGGTTCAAATCCTGTCGGGGGCACCACCTCGGTGGCTCTGCGTAATTTAATTGCGTGGAGCCACATCTAATTTCGCAGGATTATTTAATTGGTGCTGAAGTGAAACTACTCCGAGTGACGAGTTTTTCTGCTTTAATTAGTGAAGTTGAATCGGGGTGCCTTATCCCGACCCAACTGCCTTATGCGAAATCAGTCGGCTAGCTGATCGGGTCCGTCGGTATTTCTCCGACGGGCCTTTCGCATTTCCCAGAAACGAATTCCGAGATTGGCAAGCGCGATGATTAACATCGCACAATAATTTAGATTCATTCATTTGCACTTCCTTTCTCTATTCCCAACGGGTGTTGGGAAATCAATAAGTGACGCTGGCGGCGTGCTTACTGATGTGAGATAAGGAATTCAGGCGAGTGGAATGTAATTGAAAGTGTTGGCAGTCAAGCAATTTGCTTCAGCGCCTGTGAATAAATGCGACTGATGCGAAACAATTCTGCAAAAAATAAACCCCGCAGATTTCTCTACGGGGTTTATCTTCTGTAACTCGTGATTAACGAGGGCACACTGACTATGTGGTTGCATATTAGCACCACTGGATTGTCCACAGCCACTGTTACCTCAAGGGATGCGGGAATGAATTTCGCATAAGTTCATCACTGCGTGTCGCTGTAGCTCAGAGGATAGAGCAGCACACCGACTATGTTGCAGGTCGCGAGTTCGAATCTCGTCAGTGACACGCACACTAGGTGGCCTTACGGTTAGTCGCGTAGGGCCACTTTGGATTTCAAGCCCACAAAAAAAACCCCGCGGATTTCTCTACGAGGTTTAGTTGTGCAACTCTGTGAATATTCAACTCCATAACGCTTTCGAATCTTAACACTGGTTGGGCCCCTGGTGTTTTTGTGAATCGATATTTGAATGCGTGGTGGGTTTAGTGAAACTACTCCGAGTGACGAGTATTTCTGCCAAATTAGGCTCAGCCGAGCGGAATAAATCAAGCGCGGATAGAATTAGTTCATGCGAAAATCTGTAAATGCGGGGTTGGCCATAGCGTTAATTGGCACGTTGACGTGGGTGCCGCAGAGTTTTGCAGCTACCTATGGATCGGTCTCACATATTCATGATGTGAAGGTATTTGGGGATCGGGTTCTGCTCAATACGCACGAAGGTCTCTATGAGTATTTAGCTGCGAATTTGATGAAGAAAATAGGTAGGGATGATTTTGATGTGATGGGGTTAGCTCCTTATGGGCGAACCCTTTATTCCAGTGGCCACCCAGGGGCTAATTCAAATCTTCCTAATCCAATCGGACTCCTTTCATCTACGGATGGGGGAAAGTCGTGGAAGAAAGTTTCGCTGCAAGGTGAAGTTGATTTTCATATGTTAGAGGTCGGTAAAAACGAAATCTATGGCGCTGATTCAAGCAGCGGGCAGTTGATGTATTCCTCAGACCGCGGCAAGAAATGGCGAAAGTTGGGTGCAAATAAGTATTCAGACATCGCGGTGCTGGGCACCAAGAGTGGCAGCGCGCTTGCTCTTGCGTCGGGGAAATTATTGCAAACCACCAATGCCTTTAAAACAACAACTTCTATGAAATCTTCGCTGAAGTGGAGTGCGGTAGAAATTGTAGGAACAACTCTCTATGCATCTTCCGGAAAGGCGATCTATCGCTCAGTTGATAGTGGAAAGAGTTGGAAAAAGATTGCAATGTTATCTACTGAGATCGGTAGCATCTCGGTAAATGCAAAGATTTTCGTTGCAGTGACTGCCGAGGCAATCTTCGTCTCTCGCGATGGTGGCAAGAACTTTAAGTCCTGAGATACCCAATGGGGTCGATGCGTTTGGATTAAATCGCGATAGGGCCAGAGCTGTGCTGTTTAGGCGATGCTCCTGCTGTGATCGATCAATACAGCTTGGCGGGCGAGCTCTTCATCGAAAGTTTGAGTGTCGCGACGGATGCGACTAAGACGTGATTGCTGATCGAGTTCTAGCTTGGTGTATTCATCGACTTGCTGGCGGTATGTGTGAAAGTAAATCGGAATATGTAATAGATGCACGGATGCATAATCGCGCGCGCATGTGACGAGATTGATAACTGTGGGTTAATGGAGCGTTGGTATTGAGTGAAACTACTCTGAAAAACGAGAATTCGTACTAACCGGCTAGATTAATAACGAGGAGTTTTCCACTATCAGTCGTTGCGATTATTGAGCCACCTATTGATAGATCTAGATCTCGAATTCGCTCACCCACATCCACCTTCACGACTTTGCCAATCTGGCGTCGATCCAGCATTTCGATAAAAATTAACGCCTCTTCTCTTAAAGTACCCATCACAATGTATGAAGACCATGGACCCCAGGATTTATCAGCGGGTAATTGAATCAACTCAGTGGGGGCAACTGATGGAACCCAGTAATACAGCGGCTTCTTATAGCCTTCGTGAGTACCGGTATTAGTTGGTTTTACGTAATCTCCTGAACTATATGGTTCGCCATAGGTCACGAAGGGCCATCCGTAATCGCCACCGGTTTCGATTAAATTAAGTTCATCTCCGCCACGTGGACCGTGTTCTGATATGTAGAGATGCTTGCCGATTCGAAGTATTCCTTGGGCATTTCTATGTCCTGAAGAAATCTTGACTACTTTGTTTGCGCTTATCTTAAAGACTGAACCTAAATCCGCGCGTTTAGTCCTGTTACCGATCTCGGTATAACCTAAATCGCCGACTGTGAGATAGAGAGATTTTTTATCAATAGTTGCAATGCGACCAGATGCATGCTGCACTGCGCTAATTGGAACGCAGGGCTTGCTTTTAAACCAGAGTTTTCCGCGTTTTAACGAAGGCTTGATTCCAATGTCGGCGGTATAAGAGTAGAGAACAACCGATACGCACTCTTTAGCTCGGTCATACCGCGGGTAGGAGATAACTAATTGAAGAGTATTTGCAGATTTGCGCAAAACGGCGATATCAGTGATTGCAAACCGTGAATCATTGATGCGCTCACTAGGACTACCTGCTCGCCCAAGCAGAGTTTGAGTACCACCGTTTAAATCATAGAGATAGAGATTGAGCCCGCTAGCACCGCCACCTAGAAGTAAGCGACCATCTGCAAGACGTGCTAGTGCAGCTCCGCGCTCTCCGTTAGAGCCTTGAACTTGAACAGTGGGTGTATCGATGCTTTCAATCTCTAGCTGTATTTCATTTGGATTAGCCAGAGATATCTGCACTGGCCACGTCAAGGAGATCAATGTGACGACAGTAAATATTCTGAGTAAGTTTTTGCGCACAGACAGAGAGTACCGAGTTCGAGATACAAAAGGCCAGCACTCGATTTTAACTCTCAGCCATTCTCATCTTTGCCATCCCTAGTAGCAATTTGGTATCGACCGACCAATCGTTTGGAACTGCGATTGTTTTCTTATTGACTGTGTATTCACTTAGTTTTGGTCTGAAGGCATCTAATACATCGGCGCTAAAGGGAGCTAAGAGAATGTAATTTTTAGTCGTTGATACGCCAAAGATGTATTTTTTATCAAGTCGAAGCATTGGTTGGTTCCAGGCGATCACCAGCTCTAATTTGGGATACTTACCTGTGATCGCTGCGAAGATCGCCTTGATCGTTTTTCGTTGCTCGGGGCTTAGGGTTTTGAAGTAATCCTTTGGCGTTTCAAAGCGGCGCGATGATGTGGATCCGCGTGAGTACATTACCAAGGCGTTGGCATGGGTTTGGGAAAATCCGTAGCTCTCTTTTAGGTGGGCGATCTGTTCTAGATATTTCTTGCCCTCGAGTGTGGCCATGACTCTAAACCAGTAGGCCATTTTTTCGCCGTAGCGTTTTTCAATGGCGGGGAAGTGGGCTTCTCGAGTTGGATCTTTAGGTGGCATGGATACAGATTAAGGGCTGGCACCGAAGCTGTGCAGTGAATATAGGTCTATTTTTATATGTGGAAATAGAAATGAGGTTTCTGGCGTTATCGCTAGTGGATGCGAACGTCGATGCGCAGTCGAAAGGGGTCGAAAATGAGCCAGTCCACCCTGGAACAGGGGCAGGAAGAAAAGAGTGCGCTAGAGCAGTATGGCGTTGATATTACCCAACGTGCTCGCGATGGAAAGTTAGATCCAGTCATTGGGCGAGATAACGAAGTTCGTCGAACCATACAAGTCTTATCACGTCGCACCAAAAATAATCCTGTGCTCATTGGCGAACCCGGAACCGGCAAGACGGCGATTGTTGATGCTCTTGCTTTGCGTATTGCATCGGGGGATGTGCCATCGGGGTTAAAGGATAAGAAGGTTGTCTCCCTGGATCTTGGCGCAATTATTGCGGGTGCGAAATATCGCGGTGAATTTGAAGAACGCTTAAAGGCCGTACTCGATGAAATAAGGGCGGCCGAAGGTCAGATTATTACTTTTATCGATGAGCTCCATACCGTTGTTGGCGCGGGCGCGATGCCCGGAGCGCTAGATGCTGGCAACATGTTGAAGCCGTTGCTTGCTCGTGGTGAGCTGCACATGATTGGTGCAACCACTTTAGATGAGTACCGTAAATATATTGAAAAGGATGCCGCGCTCGAGCGCCGTTTCCAACAAGTTTTAGTAAACGAACCATCGGTTGAAGACACGATTGCTATTTTGCGCGGCTTGCGCGAAAAATATGAGGCTCACCATAAAGTGACGATTAGCGATGGTGCGCTAGTAGCAGCTGCGACTTTATCTGATCGCTACATCACGCATAGATTTTTGCCCGATAAAGCCATTGACTTAGTGGACGAAGCAGCATCACGACTTCGAATGGAAATTGATTCATCGCCTGAAGAGATTGATCAACTGCAACGAAACGTGGATCGCTTGCGCATGGAGGAATTCGGTCTTGCAAAAGAAAAGGACGAGGCTTCCAAGCAACGCTTACATGATTTGCGCGTTGAGTTAAAAGGCTTTGAAGTATTGCTGGCTGAGTTTCGTACTCGTTGGGAAAAGGAAAAAACTGCACTCGATCGAATTGGGTATTTGACGGAGCAGTTAGACGCTACCCGCATTCAAGCCGAAAAAGCCCAGCGGGTGGGAGATTTAGAGACTGCAGCTCGGTTGATGTATGGGAAAATTCGCGAGATTGAAAGTGAGTTAAATAAAGCCCGCCATGAAGTGAATTCGCAAACCGCAATGGTTAAAGAGGAAGTCGGCGCTGATGATATTGCTGAAGTTATTTCAGCGTGGACAAAGATTCCAACTGGACGATTACTGCAGGCAGATAATGAACGCTTGCTTGGTTTAGATGCAGAGCTTGAAAAACGAGTAGTTGGACAAGCAAGTGCCGTGCATGCGGTTGCCGATGCAATTCGCAGATCGCGTGCGGGGATTTCCGATCCCGATAGGCCAACCGGATCATTCTTATTTCTTGGTCCTACCGGTGTTGGAAAAACTGAACTTGCTAAAGCTTTAGCGCTGTTCTTATTCGATGACGAACGCGCGATGGTGCGCATCGATATGAGCGAATACGGCGAGAAGTTTTCGGTCTCGCGCCTGGTCGGTGCGCCCCCTGGCTATGTGGGCTATGACGAGGGTGGACAGTTAACTGAGGCGGTAAGGCGTCGTCCATATTCAGTAATCCTGCTAGATGAAGTGGAAAAGGCGCACCCAGAAGTCTTTGACCTTTTGTTACAGGTCTTTGATGATGGGCGGTTAACTGATGGCCAAGGTCGCACCGTTGATTTTAGAAATGCAATCATCATCATGACCTCTAACCTAGGTTCGCAATATTTAGTAGATCAAAGCTTAGAACGCACGGCGCAAGAGGCTGCTGTGTTGGAGATGGTGCGTGCAAACTTCAAGCCTGAGTTCCTGAACCGAATCGATGAGATCGTAATCTTTAATCGATTGGGCGTTTCGGAGATTTCACGGATCATGTTCCTACTTGTTGAAGAACTTGCTCAGCGCCTTAGCGATCGACGGATAACCATGGAGATCGATGAGAGCGCCCAGGACTATCTGATCGAACATGGCTTTGATCCCGCATATGGTGCCAGACCTCTGCGACGCTTGATTCAGAAGTCGATTGGTGACCGATTGGCTAGCATGCTGCTCAAAGGCGAGATTCCCGATGGATCGAACGTGGTTGTGAGCGCAGGGGCTGACAAAGAGTTGGTTTTCAAGGTCATTTGAAGGCTCTAGTTATCTAACGAAATTGTTAGCTGAAAAGACACCTTAAAACTCTTCCAATTTTGCGTGCGAAGAATTAAATTAATCGCACCATGGATGAGATCCCGTCCATGCAGATTCGGAGAGATCAATGAAAAAATTTGTATTCCTTTATAACTTTGAACCAAATGAAGCTTCGGCAGATGACTCCATGGATGTGTGGATGGCTTGGTTTACTTCTATTAACGCAAGTATTATTGATATGGGTAATCCATTTATGGAGGGATTAAACGTTACTAAGGATTCGACTTCGGCGATAACTGCTGATAAAAATCCAATCACTGGTTACACCCTGATAAAAGCCTTGGACATGGATGCCGCTGTTGCGATTGCAAAGAGTTGTCCAAGTAAGACAGGCGTGCAGGTTTACGAAGCTGTCGAGATGTAAATGGAAGCCCTTGCAGCTGAGTATGAGGCAGCAACTAAATTTGTTGCCGACATAATTGCATCGCTATCTACCGATGATTTAGATAAGCATCAAGTGGGTGGATGGTCGCCTCGTCAAGTGATCCACCATTTAGCCGATAGCGAAGCGCAGTCGTATGTACGATTACGTCGATTGATTGCAGAGCCCGAAGGCTCATTGATTCAGGGTTACGACGAAGCGACTTGGGCAAACAATGAGATTTTGGGTTACACCGAACTCCCCGTTGAAAACTCTACCGCTGTGCTGCTTGCCGTAAGAGCGGCTTCGTTGGATATTCTCAAGCGATTGAAGGATTCAGATTTGAGCAAGTCCGGGGTCCACAGCGAATCCGGAGAGTACACAATTGCGAAATGGTTAAAGGTATATTCAAATCATCCCCGAGATCATGGGAATCAGATTAAAGAAGCGCTGGCATAAATATGGATAATTACATTAAGGTAAAATTAGTTAATAGTTTCGATTAACTTTTCTGCCACTGACGAAAAAGTAGAAATTGCCGATTCAAATGATGGAGCATCACCTGCAACAAGATTAGTTACAAATTTTATATATGCTGGTTTAAGCGTTGAATCAAATTTGGCTTGATTCAAGGTGGAAGTAAGAACTAATTTCGGATTATGAGCGAACTCATAATCCTGATTTTTGAATTTGGCTACATCTTCAAGTATTGCCATATTAAAGGCTTGTTTTACTCTCAGAAAATTCAGATTAAGGCTATCAAGGATATGCACATCATGAATATGCCGAATTAAGGTGTCGTCGATATTGTTATTCATTTGTGAATTTCTTGATCGTCGGAGAAAACTGAGAACCTTTTCAGCTTGCGTTTGCTCCAGTGCGATACAGGGAAATAGAAGTTCAGTTTCGGTAAATCCGATGTCTCTGAGTAAGATACTTCTAATGGGGAGGTTTTCAAGGGGCAAAGCAGCTTGCGCGTAAGTTATCTCTAACTTAATTTCGGCTCTTAAGCTGACTTCCTTTGGAAATACCGGGTTGTACATCAAGTTGTAAGTTAAAAACCTATTTTCATTCTTTGCCTCAACTGTTTCTATATGGAAATCTGCATCAGTGAGTGCCTTAGTAATTCTAACTTTAAGGAGATTGAGTTTTCTCCTTGTAGCCGATTTATTTAATAGCGCTTGATCAACTATTTTGATATCGATATCTTCGGACATTCGATTAAGACAGCCGTGGGCTTTTACTAAACTCGTTCCTCCGCAGAAGCTAAGTTTGAAATCTCCACTTTCAACACGGCTAAGCGCTCTCAGAACTTCGGTAAGATGGAAATCTTTTTCAAGGGCTCCTGCTGAAAAAAGTGTGAGGTCTTCATTGACCGCATCAACAATGAGCTTAACTTGTTCGAGGGAAAGGCTTCTCATACGCGATCTCACGGTTGCCCAATTTCAATTTTCGATTAATTCTTGTGGAGCCGGTTGAAACTGAAATGGACATAGGAATTTGAGTTGATGTGCCAGTGGAATAGTTAGTCCGGGCGCTGCCCATTGTGATGGGAACCCCCAATAAACTAAATGTTTCAACTGCGAGAGTTTCGAGCACTTTACGAGGTACAGGGTTTCCGGTTATAGCGCTGGGCACAGCTTTGGCATAAACCCCATATCCAAGTTTGATTAACTTTCCTTTATTAACTAGCTCACTGATACCGCGAGTCACTCGACTGGGAGTTCCAAATTTACTGAAATCGGTACGTAGGAAAACGTCACGTTTGCTTCGGCTAACGGAGCGTGCAATCCGACTTTGGGTGCTCGATTTCATGGATTCTCCTTTACAAACAATGTGCGATTTAATTGTCTGAATTCTACCTTAGATTCGCTCGTAATGGAGAGAATATACATCAAACAATGTGCGTTTTAATGCGCCGATTAGTTCAGACTAGGCTCAAAATTGACTGTTGAAACTCTTCTGTATCGCAGAAATTGAGAGATAGCACTACCGTTTAACGCATGAAACTTGTCCGACGTAATCTTCTTGCGATAATCCCGGCAGCGCTTCTGTCGATTTTTGGATCAAACGCCCTTGCTGCGGCTGGTCCAAAATTGAAGCCAACAAAGCTTGGACAGAAAATAGTTTTCCAGGGTTATGCCTACATCTGTGTTAAATCAAAGGGAAAGTTGATCTGGAAAAAGGGAGCAAAGGTTGTTGCCGGTAAACCCAATGC
The DNA here is from genome assembly GCA_030649935.1 of Candidatus Planktophila sp. GTDB lineage: Bacteria > Actinomycetota > Actinomycetes > Nanopelagicales > Nanopelagicaceae > Planktophila. The sequence goes on along the minus strand of JAUSFN010000022.1, from coordinate 48,099 downwards.
TGAACCCACTCCAACTAAAACAACTACACCAACTAAGAGCGCCACACCTGCTCCGACCGAGAGCATGGGCGCATTAACTTTCGTAGCAAAATCCAGTGATATCGCTGAAGGCGAAATAAAAATACTCGACGTTAAGCCCGCTAACGAACCCACATTTCCGGTTTCTCTGACTCGCGTTAAGGGCTTAGTAATCGTGGTGAGTGCAATTTGTACACATGAAGGGTGCCAAATAAGAGGCTCAGGTGGAGCCTTAGCCTGTCCTTGCCATGGCTCAGGTTTCAACGCCGTTACTGGTGCTGTAACTCGTGGCCCAGCTGAAAGAGCGCTCCGTAAATATGTTGCAAGTGAAGATGCAGGTTCGATTTTCATTGAGGCTTAAAATTAGAGGTTTTCGATGGATTGACTTTAGATCTTCCAGAGGGGAGTGCTCATGAGGAAGATGGGTCCGGTCTTGGCTGATGGAAAGTAAGAGATTAGGAAGCGTTTTTGGTCCGCTAGCAATGGTTGCCGGATTATCTATCGGCCACTTTATTGCTTCGGTAAATAGCAATTGGCAGAGTCCTCTTATCTCTCTGGGAAATCGAATCATCGATTATGTACCGCCACCGGTAAAAAAATTAGTAATTAATCTTTTCGGTACTTACGACAAGCTCTTTCTTATTGCAACTATTTTTGCGGTTGTTTTTGGACTCTCACTTTTTGTAGGTCGTGCATATTTGAGCGGTAAAAGAGGCGTTGCATACTCAATTATTGCGGCAATGTCGATTGCCGCAAGCTGGGCGGCCTTACTAGATGCGCGCTCGAACCTCTTTTCAGTTCTGCCTGCCTTTATTTCTGGAGGAACCACCCTGTATGTGCTGCGATGGTTGAACCAACAAGGAAGCGAGAGTGTGGATTCAGGCGTAGAGATTTCTCGTCGAGATGTATTTAAGGCAATCGGTGTGATTGGAGCGGTAAGTATTGCAGCTATGGGGGCCGCTAAATTGTTGGCACAAAAGGCCAGCGTCCAAATTGAGAGAATCAAGATCGCACTTCCTAAACCGTTGAAGTTTTTACCTAACCCCCCAGTGGATCCGGCCATAACTACGCCGGGGCTATCACCGCTCTTTACACCTAATGAAGATTTCTATCGGATAGATACTTCGTTAGCAATTCCTAATGTTTCAACCGAGGATTGGCAGCTAGAGATAGTTGGAATGGTCGATAATCCATTTACTCTGAGTTATCAGGAGTTAATCGCACGACCGGTTTTTGAACTCGATGCAACAATCGCCTGTGTTTCAAATGAGATTGGTGGAGATTTAGTTGGTAATGCCCGATGGTTGGGAGTTCGGCTAGATGATTTGATTCGCGAAGCCGGAGCTTCTGCCGATGCCGATCAGGTGATGGGCTACTCGGTCGATGGTTTTACTGCGGGCTTTCCGGTTGCCACCCTTGATGGACGCGATGCAATGATTGCAATTGGAATGAATGGTGAGACTCTGCCATTGGCTCATGGTTTTCCAGCGCGAATCATTGTTCCCGGGATCTATGGCTATGTCTCAGCCGTTAAGTGGTTAACCCGAATCGAATTAACACGCTTTGATATAAAGCATGGTTATTGGATTTCGCGCGGATGGTCTGAGCGGGCACCGATTAAAACCGCTTCGCGAATTGACACGCCAAGTAATGGCGCTGAATTGCCACTCGAAACGTTAGCTATTGCCGGAGTTGCATGGGCCATGATTCGGGGTATTTCCAAAGTTGAGGTAAAGATTGGAAATCTGCCGTGGCGAGAGGCGACCCTTGGCCCGCAGATTGCAAAGACAACATGGCGACAGTGGTGGATCGATTGGGATCCTAAAAAAGGTGTGCATGTAATCTCCGTACGCGCAACCGATGGTGATGGAGTTGTGCAGCCAGAGGCATATGTTCCAGTTGATCCAAATGGCGCCGAGGGTTGGCACACAATAAATGTCGAAGTTCTCTAAATATCGAAGCGGTCTAAATCCATTACTTTGCTCCATGCGGTAATGAAATCGGAGACAAACTTCTTTTCCCCATCATCACTTGCATAGACTTCAGATAAAGCGCGTAGTTCTGAGTGCGAACCAAAGATTAAATCGGCGCGAGATGCCACCCACACGGGCTTACCACTCTTGCCATCGCCTGCCTCAAATACATTGCTATCACCCTTTGTAGGTGACCATTGATACTTAATGTCGAGTATATTTTTGAAGAAATCATTTGTCAGAGATCCCTTCTTCTTTGTAAGCACGCCCGTCTGTGATCCATCGAAGTTAGCGCCGAGAACTCGTAGGCCGCCAACTAAAACAGTCATCTCTGGTGGTGTTAGCGATAGAAGTGCGGCCTTATCTACAAGTAAGACCTCTGCCAATTGGGTATTAGATGCGTGCATGTAATTGCGGAAACCATCGGCCAATGGCTCTAATACTGCAAAAGATGCGACATCGGTCTGATCCTGAGTTGCATCGCTGCGACCAGCAGTAAAAGGGACTTTTACTTTAATCCCGGCGTTCTTTGCCGCCGCTTCAACACCAACGCAGCCCGCTAGAACAATTAAATCGGCCAGCGATACCTTCTTATCTGATTTCTTATTGAAGGATTTTTGTATCGTCTCTAATGTGGTCAGAGTTTTCTTGAGCTCTTTAGGGCGATTGACGGCCCAACTGCGTTGTGGCTCTAAGCGAATACGGGCACCATTTGCGCCTCCACGTTTATCGGTTGAACGAAACGTCGAAGCCGATGCCCAAGCCGTTGTGACTAACGTTGCGATGCTCAGATCACTTGCCAGGATTTTCTTAGTAAGAACCTCGATCTCTTTTTTGCCGATTAACTTCTTTGCAGGAGCTGGAACTGGATCTTGCCAGATTAGCTGCTCAGCAGGTACTAGATCACCGAGGTAGCGGGCGATAGGACCCATATCGCGGTGGGTTAATTTGAACCATGCACGCGCGAAAGCGTCGGTGAATGCATCAAAGTCTTCGGCGAAGCGACGTGAAATCTTTTCGTAGACCGGATCTGTGCGTAGTGCAAGATCGGTTGTGAACATAACCGGTGCATGTGTTTTTCCGGCGATATGTGCATCGGGCACAGTTGCTGCTGCCGATTCATCGGTTGGAATCCATTGCGTTGCACCGGCTGGACTCTTTGTCTGTTTCCACTCATATTTAAATAGAGTAGTGAAATAGGATTTATCCCACGTCGTCGGTGTTGGGGTCCACGCACCTTCTAGACCACTTGAAATAGTATCTGCGCCATTTCCTTTGCCGTAAGTATTTGCCCAGCCGAGCCCCATTTCATTTATTGGCGCGGCCTCTGGCTCTGGACCGACATACTTACTCGGATCGGCAGCGCCATGTGCCTTTCCAAATGTATGCCCCCCGGCGATCAGGGCGACGGTCTCTTCATCATTCATCGCCATACGCGCAAAGGTTTCGCGAATATCTTTTGCCGATGCCAAAATATCTGGCACTCCATTTGGTCCCTCTGGATTTACATAGATCAACCCCATCTGCACTGCAGCTAAGGGGTTTTCCAAATCGCGCTCGCCACTGTAGCGCTCATCGCCAAGCCAGGTCTGCTCTTTGCCCCAATAACTCTGATCGGCCTCCCACACATCTTCGCGACCTCCACCGAAACCAAATGTTTTGAGACCCATTGATTCGATTGCGCAGTTTCCGGCAAGAATCATGAGATCTGCCCACGATAATTTCTTTCCATACTTGGCTTTAATGGGCCATAAAAGCCGGCGCGCTTTATCTAAGTTAACGTTATCGGGCCAACTATTTAAGGGTGCGAAGCGTTGCATGCCGGCGCCTGCACCGCCACGACCATCGTATGTTCGATATGTGCCGGCGCTGTGCCAAGCCATGCGCACAAAGAACGGCCCGTAATGTCCGTAATCTGCGGGCCACCAATCCTGGGATGTAGTCATCAAAGCTTCAATATCTTTTTTAACGGCTTTAATATCGAGCTTTGAAAACTCCGCTGCATAATCGAAATCTTCGCCCATTGGATCTGAGGCAGGAGAATTCTGGCGAAGTACCGAGAGATCTAAATTATCGGGCCACCAATCGCTGGTGTATGTACCTTCTGTATTGAGGTGACTGCCGGTGTATGGACACTGTGCCTCTTGCTCCATGATTCCTCCAGATGTAGAAATTTATCTAGGGCCAAGGTTAACTGATTCAGAGCCAGAACAAACTTCAGAATGAAGGATGAGCCAGTCATCACACTGTTGGGTGGCACGATTGATGCGATTGATGCGGGAGCGCTGGTCGAGCTCTAAGTGGATAGAGCGGGGTGCGGATTTAATCCGCATCACCTGAGTAGGTGCCGAGAGTTATTTTATTATGGATAGGCACAATTTGGCTGCTCTCGTATACTCGTCGAATGTATGAAATCGCCTTAAGCGTTAGCGCATGCCTGCGCTCAAAGACTCGCGCCGATATCGCCTGGATGATTTCACCTAATCCTACTTCGCTGGCAACCGATGCTTTACTAGTGACACCAGGGGGTGGTCGAATCGGAGTTTTATTAGGTAAGACATTTGATAGCCAACTCGCCGAAGCTGCAACTAGGGCATTACCAACGGGGCGAATTCTTGAGCTATCGGTGAGTGAATTTGAATCGGTGACATCGGGTTTGCCGGTTCACTCTAAGCCCCGTTTTATTATTGTGCCAGCCAATCAGATTTCTACAGAGATGTGGCCGGCGCTTTTAGCTCGTGAGCGCATCGCATTAGTTGCTTATATTGAAGGTGGAGAAGTTATTGAGACAAGTTTCTTTACAGCCCAGACAATTGCGCTAGCCGATAGCAAAGTTGTTGACCTTTTTAACAAAGGTGTCTCTGCTGTTATTGAGGAGAGCGATCAAGTTATTTCAATTTATGCACCCATTACAAAGTTAGTTATCGCAGGCAGCGGAGCGATCGCCGAAGCACTTGCAGTTGGTGCTATCAACCTTGGTTGGCAAGTACAGATTGAGTCTCGCCCCGAAATGATCTCTGGCTTTATGGCTGTTCTCTCACCACTCGATTGTGCCGTCATCATGGGACACGATGTGGAGAGCTCCTCTCGTTGTTTGGCGTCGGCGCTAGAGAGCGATGCTGGATATATAGGCGCATTGGGGTCAAAGAAAATGCAGGAAAATCGTGAAGATTGGTTGGCCTATCGCGATATTACTGACATCTCACGCATCCATGGCCCAGCAGGCTTTGATATCGGTGCACAAACGCCGGCTGAAATTACGATTTCAATTCTTGCCCAAGCAATCAGTGTCCTTAAAGGAAAATAGTCATCGATGACACTTATTGAAGCTTCGTGGGATGCCGCGCTTGCAATTTCGCGCAATAGTTTTACATCCCTTCCAACGCAATCACTTTCATTAAGTGATGCGAATGGCCGTGTATTAGCCATTGATGCACACTCGCTGTGTAATCTGCCTGCCTTTGAGACATCTGCGATGGATGGTTGGGTTGTAAGTGGAAGTGGACCATGGAAAATTATTGGTGAAGTAAAAACTGGTCAGATCAGTGACATCTCACTTGGTGTATCGCAGTGTCTGGCTATTGCAACTGGCGGGGTAATTCCAGATGGAGGTCAGGCAGTTGTGCAATGGGAGCTTGCCCAAGAGCGCGACGGTTGTATTCATGGTGCCAGTGAACTAGGCGCAAATATTCGTCCAGCCGGAGCCGAGAGTAAAAAAGGTGAGCTTTTAATTTGCACGGGTACGCTTTTGAACCCGCCCAAAATTGGTTTACTGGCCGCAGCTGGTTACGACGAAGTGATTGTTACAAGGAGACCACGCATTGCCCTCTTCTTTTTAGGCGATGAGTTGATGCACAGTGGGGTGCCAGTAGATGGATTAGTGCGTGATGCACTCGGCCCACAACTGCCAGCGATGCTCACCGCCTTTGGCGCTGAGGTCGTTGTGAGCGATTGTGTCACTGATGATTTAGATCTGCTTGTGAGCAAGATTTCGGTGGCGATTCAATCACAAGATAATGCAATAGATATGGTAATTACAACGGGTGGAACTGCCGATGGGCCACGCGATTTTATTAAATCTGCTATCGCCGCTTTCGGTGGTGAGTATGTAATAGATCGCGTAAAAGTGCGCCCCGGTTATCACATCTTGTTGGCAAAGATTGCTGCCCAAGAACGAAAAAACGTTGCATTTTTAGCCCTTCCCGGCAATCCACAATCGGCAATTGCTGCACTCATTTCATTTGGCCGCCCCGTAATCGATGCGCTCTGTGGTGCTACACCCACTGTTTTGTCCACGGTACAAATGAGCCAAGAGATGAAAGTTCAAGATGGCTTTGCGCGATTGGTGCCGAGTGTGATTGAAAATAATATGTGCATTCCAACGGATTACTTAAGCTCTCACATGCTGCGCGGTGTTGCAGCAGCCGATGGTTTTGTACTAGTGAGTGCTGGTAGTCCCACACGATGGCTGCCGATTCCACAGTAAAACACTCATAAAATCGGGCCAATACCGCTCTCGCTGGCAAGTGAGTTCTTATGAATGGGATCACTGCCTTGAGATAATGGCTGACGTGAACCACCTGTTAAATCAGAGATGATCTCGGCGGCAATTGAAATGGCAGTCTCCTCTGGAGTGCGCGGACCGATATCTAAACCAATAGGGGATCTAAGACGGGCAAGTTCGCTCTCACTCATCCCAATCTCACGAAGTCGTGCTAATCGATCGGTATGAGTGCGACGACTGCCCATTGCACCGATGTAGCCAGCTTTACTGCGAAGGGCAATCTCTAAAACTGGAACATCAAACTTGGGATCATGAGTGAGTACGCAGATAACTGTGCGCTCATCTACATCGACTGTCGCTAAATATCTATGCGGCCAGTCAACGATGATTTCATCGGCCTCTGGAAATCTCTTTTTCGTTGTAAATAGCGCACGGGCATCGCAGACCGTGACGTGAAAGCCCAGGAATTTTCCAATGCGAGCAACGGCGCCAGCAAAGTCAATAGCACCAAAGACAATCATTCGCGGGGCTGGGGCAAATGACTCAATAAAGATCGAGACATCATCACCTAAGCGCTCACCGGCAGGACCGAGTTTGAGGGTGTGGGTATGTCCAGCGCTTAGATATCCACGACCATCTTCCCTCACTGAATAATCTAATCCAGCTGAATTGAGAGAGCTCCACACCTGATCGGCATCAAAGATAATGCGCGCACCAATAGTTGCAGGACCATCGATGATCGTTGCAACTGCAATGGGGCGTTGCTCTTTAATTGCTAGGACTATTTGGCCAAACTCTGGAAAGTTCTGCTTATCGATGAGTTGAATAAATAACTCAATCGTTCCGCCGCAGGTTAAACCGACAGAGAAGGCGTTGTCATCGCTGATGCCGTAGGTCACGCTCTTTGCTTGACCAGTTTTTAAAACCTCCAAGGCCTCTTCATGAATAGCGCCTTCAACGCAGCCACCTGAAACGCTGCCGATCACCTCTGCACTTGAAGACACGGCCATCGCAGCACCAACTGGACGAGGCGCAGATGACCAGGTTCGAACAACTGTGGCCAGAGCAAAGGGCGTGCCGTTCTCATACCAAGGTGTGATCTCATCGATAATCTCGCGCATGTGCTGGAGTCTAGCAAGGCAAAATTTTTAGTTCAGGTGAGATGATGCGCCAATGATCGCTGGACTTATCTTGGCTGCAGGTGCCGGCAGGCGCATGGGTGGAGCAAAGGCGCTCCTCAAGGTAAATGGTGTGCGCTTAGTTGATCGTGCAGTTGCAAACTTTAAGAGCGCTGGAATCAATAACGTCTTTGTTGTTTTAGGTGCATGGATTGGTGAGGTCGAAGGCGCAGAAATCATTGTTAATGCCGATTGGGAGAGCGGTATGGCCAGCTCTCTTCAATCAGGTCTCAGACATATTACAGAGATCGCCGAGATAGATAGTGTGGTCATCTCACTCGTTGATCTACCTGGCTTAACGGCTCAAGCCATTGCCGAGATTGCCAAGACGCCGAGGAATTTAGTTGTTGCTACATATATAGAAGTGCCTGGACATCCTGCCAAATTTGCACGGGCTCACTGGGCCGGCATCATCGAGGCCGCCCATGGCAATGTTGGCGCTCGCCAATATTTACTTGGGCGAAGTGATATCCATTATTTGAGATTGGACGAGTTAGCCGATGGCTCAGATTTAGATACCCCTGAAGATTTTGAGCGCTATCTGGGTAGATAAGCCCAAATATTAAATGGAAGTTAATCTAGTACAAGCAAAGTTTTAGTGTTATTTTACGTGGACCTTAAATGTCAAGAGAGAGATATCACATGGCAATTGAATCTACTGGGCACGAGCGGGGTAATCCACGTTTCTTTGCACTCATCGAGAATTCACCAAAAGAGGGAAGTAGCCCAACTATTTGGGCGTGGCCTCAGATTACTGAGTATTTAAAAATTGCAAGTCAACCAGTGCAAGGCCCTTGGCCTGCACATCAAGAGCCACGTCCAGATCCAGATGCCGATTCAATGCCAGTCGCTGTTCGCGATGTAACAAAAAAGAAGTAGGAGAATTAAATGTATCCCTCTCGTTTTAATTATGAGTCCCCAAAAACTCTTGCAGATGCGATTGCACTCTTAGATAGTGGAGCTGGCGAAACTAAAGTATTAGCTGGCGGACAAAGTTTGGTTCCAATGATGAAACTGCGTTTTGCATTTCCTGGAACGGTCGTAGATATCAATAATATTCCAAATCTTAACTATCATCGCTTTGACTCAGATGGAACTCTGCGGATTGGTGCGCTCTGTCGACACGAAGATTTAGAGCACTCAGATGTGATTGCAAAAGGGCAGCCAACAATTGCCGCAGCAGCTCCACTTGTTGCTGATCCAATTGTGCGCACCCGCGGAACATTTGTTGGCTCACTCTGTCACGCAGATCCACAAGGTGATTGGGCAGCGGTAATGATCGCTCTCGGCGGTCGTGTTGTTGTGCAAGGCCCAAAGGGCAAGCGCGAAATTGCGATGAAAGACTTTGTTCTCGGGCCTTTCCAAACTGCGCTGGAGTTTAATGAGATTGCGATTGAGGCGGTTATTCCAGCGCCAGCGGGCCAAGCTCGCGGTGGGTACCTCAAATTAGAGCGCCGTGTAGGCGATTTTGCTACGGCATCAGTTGCCGTTGCCCTTGAAATAACTGGCGGCAAAGTTGTCCGTGCAGGAATTGCAATGGCAGGTGTGGGCGGCAAGACGATCGATGCAACAGATGCCGCATCTTCACTTGTTGGCCAGGCATTGACTGAGGCAAATATCGCAACGGTGGCAGCAGCAGTTGCAGCCGTTGCCGAACCTCGCAGTGATCACCGCGGCTCATCTGACTACAAGCGTCAGATAATTCGTACATTTGTAACTCGCATTTTGACCAGTATCGCTAACTCAACAAAGAAAGCAGCGTGAGCCACATGACTAGCCTTTACGAAGAAATCAGCACGCCACCTGCTGGTGATGTTCCGGTTCGTCGAGTAACAATCAACGTCAATGGTCAAGCACGCACCGTCGATGTTGAGCCACGACTTCTCTTAGCTCACTTGATTCGTCAAGGTTTGAAGTTAACAGGCACACACACCGGTTGTGATACGACCAACTGTGGTGCATGCACAGTCTTATTTGATGGCCGACCAATTAAGAGCTGCACAATGTTTGCAGTCCAGGCCGATGGTCATAAAGTCGAAACCGTTGAAAGTTTAGCCTCAGCAAGTGAGCTCCATCCGATTCAAGAGGGCTTTAAAGAAAAGCATGGTTTGCAATGTGGTTTTTGTACTCCAGGAATGATGATGGCGGCAAAGGCACTTCTTGAAAGGAATCTGAATCCAACTGAGGATGAGATTCGTTGGGCAATCTCTGGAAACCTGTGCCGTTGCACTGGGTACCAAAATATCGTCAAGGCAATCCTTTGGGCTGCTGAAAAAATGCGCGCGGAATCTAAGTAGGGGAGAGAGAGACTTACATGCCATTAGATGAGATAAAGATCGGCGGAATGGGTGCAAGCCGTCGGCGCGTAGAAGATAATCGTTTTATTCGTGGTAAGGGCAACTATGTCGATGACATCGTCTTGCCTGACATGCTCCATATGGAGATTTTGCGCAGCCCAGTTGCACACGCGCGAATCAAATCAATCGATGTTTCCAAAGCATGGGATACACCAGGTGTGCGTCTAGTTCTAACTGGTGAAATGATGGCTGCGCGTAACTTGGCATGGATGCCAACGCTCTCGTATGACACACAGGCAGTGTTAGCAACTGACAAAGTGCGCTTTCAAGGCCAAGAGGTCTGCGCCGTTATCGCCGATGATCCCTATATTGCAAAGGATGCCTGTGCAAAGATTGTTGTTGAGTATGAAATTCTTCCAGCAATCGTTAATCCACTGCAAGCCGCAGATCCAGCATCTGTATTGATTCGCGACGATAAGGAAAATCAACCAGGAAATAAGGTATTTGATTGGGAGATTGGCGATAAGGCCGGTACCGATAAAGCATTTGCCGCAGCCGATAAGATTTCAAAGATTGAACTGCACTACCCACGTACACACCCATCACCACTTGAGTGCTGCGGATCTATTGCAGATTACGATCGCGCAACTGGCAAGTTAACGGTCTATATGACTTCGCAGGCACCACATATTGTGCGTGCAGCAGTTGCGCTAGTTGCAGAGCTTCCAGAGCACCAGATTCGTATCGTCTCACCTGATATTGGTGGTGGCTTTGGTAATAAGGTTCCAATTTATCCAGGGTATGTAATCTCGATTTTGGCTTCGATCTTGACTGAAAAGCCAGTGAAGTGGATCGAAGATAAGACTGGAAACTTAATCTCAACTGGTTTTGGTCGCGACGTTTATCTCAAGGGAGAGCTCGCTCTTCGCAAAGATGGTCGCATCCTTGGTGTTCGCATGAACACAGTCTCAGATCACGGTGCTTTCTTCTCCGATGCGCAACCAAGTAAGTTCAAAATTGGCCTCATGCACTCAGCTTTTGCCTGCTATGACATTCCTGTAGCTCATATGATGTCAACGGGTTACTACACCAACAAAGCACCGGGTGGAGTTGCATACCGTTGCTCATTCCGAGTTACCGAAGCGATGTTTTTCCAAGAGCGAATGGTGCAGGCCGCAGCCGATGATCTAGGAATGGATCAAGCAGAGTTTCGTCGTATTAACTTTGTTAAAGATGACGAGTTTCCACACCGCACCGCCTTTGGCTTCCTTACCGACTCAGGACAGTATGGAAAGTGTCTAGATATTGGTTTAGAGGCGATTGGATATAAGAACTTTGCTAAAGAAAAGGCAGAGGCAGCATCGCGCGGACGCTTGCTAGGTATAGGTATTTCAACGATGACTGAACCACTCGGTGCTGGTAATAGCCGTGAGTACGACATTCTGGGAATCAAGATGTTTGACTCTGCAGAGCTTCGTGTTCACATGAGCGGTAAAGCTCTACTGCGCACAGGTGCTAAGTCTCAGGGACAAGGACATGAGACGACGTGGGCACAGATCGTCACTCACGAACTCGGCATCCCGGCAGAAGATATCGTTGTAGAAGAGGGCGATACAGATACCGCTCCATTTGGAATGGGAACCTACGCCTCACGAAGTACTCCAGTTGCAGGAGCTGCAGTTGCAATGGTTGCACGAAAGATTCGCGCTAAGGCCAGAAAGATTGCAGCACACTTACTTGAAGTCTCTGAAGAGGATATTGAGTGGGAGTTAGGTCGCTTCTATGTACGCAGCAATCAAGATCGCGGCGTGACAATTCAAGAGTGTGCAATGGCTGCCTATAGCAATATGCCAGATGGAATGGAGCCAGGCTTAGAGAACAACGCCTACTACGATCCACCAAATCTAACCTGGCCCTTTGCTTGTTATATCGCCAAAGTTGAAATCGATCCTGAGACCGGCGTTTGGGATGTTTTACAGTTTGTTGCAGTCGATGACTGCGGTGTACGTATCAATCCAATGATTGTCGAAGGACAGATCATGGGTGGACTCACCGAGGCATATGCGATGGCGAACATGCAGTACATCACCTATGACGAAGAGGGTAACTGCATCGGCGCTAACTACATGGACTTCCTTCTTCCAACTGCTTGGGAGACTCCTGGCTTTGAGTTATACGAAGTTGTCACACCATGTCCTCACCATCCAATTGGTGCAAAAGGGGTCGGTGAGTGCGCAACTGTGGGTGGGCCTGCGGCATTTGTTAACGCCGTTATGGATGCACTTAAGGACAAGGGCGTTCGTAATATCGATATGCCATTGATGCCTAACCGTGTCTATGAAGCTCTTACAACTGGCAACGATGTCTATGGAATGCCACCAGTGCGAGTTGGTAACTAATACATGAGCAACGGGGCAGTTGAAGGAATCGGCGTCTTAGAGCGCGCAGTTGAACTAACCAAAGCTGGAGAGAGCTTTGTAATGGCAACTGTTGTTTGGCGCCAAGGTCCATCATCTGGCCAACGTGGTTCACGGGCGATTGTTACTGCAGATGGCGTAATTTATGGATGGATTGGCGGAGCATGTGCTGAACCAGTTTTAATCCGTGAAGCAAAGGCAGTTCTGCATAATGGTGAAGCAAAGTTAATTTGGTTAGGACAAGATGCTGATTTCGTCGGAATGCATATTCCTGAGGGAGTTGTAACGATTCCTATCTCTTGCCAAAGCGATGGCGCACTTCAGATTTTCATTGAGCCAGTAAAGGTTTCTCCGCAACTTTTAATCGTCGGGCGCTCACCAATGGCACTGACACTGTCAAATCTTGCGCGGGATTTAGATTGGACTGTTGAGATCATAGACGGCGATGATCTAACGGCCTCAATGGTTACACCATCGTCAGTAGTTGTTATCGCAACGCAAGGCCATGGCGATGAAGATGCACTTGAGATTGCATTGGAGAATAACCCTCGCTTTATCGGTCTGGTTGCATCGAGCAAGCGCGGGGCCGTAGTCCTTGAGTATTTAGTTGATCGCGGAGTATCTGAGCAGAAATTAGCAAAGATTAAAGTCCCTGTCGGTTTAGATTTAGGGAGCACCACTCACCGAGAGATGGCAGTTTCCATTCTGGCCGAGCTCGTGCAACTTCGCGCTAGCGGTGAGCTCTCAAAGCCAGTTGACTCAAAGATTGCGCTCACGATGATTGAAGATGTTATCGATCTGGTCTGTGGCATGAGCGTTGCACCAACTAAGTCAAATAACCCATTTGTTTTTGAAGATACAACATATTACTTCTGCGCCAGCGGATGCCGTACTTCTTTTGAAAAAGATCCACATTCATTTCTTAACAAAGTTGCACGGTAGGAGATTAAAAATGTATAACAACAAGGAGGCAGAATGCTAATATCACAAGCAATCGATGTCGATCAGCCGATCGATGCCGTGTGGAAGTTCTTCGATGATGTGCCTCAAATTGCGGCATGCATCCCAGGTGCTGACCTCACTGAAAAAGTTGCAACCGACCACTACAAAGGTGGCGTAATTATCTCAGCCGGTCCTGTGAAGTTAGAGTTTGATGGCGCTGCCAAGGTTAGAAGCCGTGATAATGCTAGGAAAATCATCACCCTTGATGCATCAGGTGCCGATCGCAAAGGTCGCGGAGAGGCAGTAGCGGTCTTAATCGCAACACTGACAGCATCGCCACAAGGAACGCGCGTAAATGTCTCACTCGACTTACAGCTCTCTGGAACTGCGGCGCAGTTTGGTCGTGGCCTAATAAGTGACATAACTGCGGTTCTAGTTAATCAAACCGCCACAACCATGAAGAATCGCATGAAGGCGATTTCACTGGGCCAAGATCCAAACTCAGTTGGGGGTCCACAATCTGCCAGCGCAGTTGCAATCGGGTTAATTGTTGTATCGCGCGGAGCAAAGCGCATTTTCAGCCGTTTCTTCTTGCCATATCAGGCAACGGCACGTCGGTAACTAGAGAAACATACAAAAGGGGAGAGATTATGAGCTTATGGGCAATAGGTAATGTAATTCTATTAATTGTCATCGTTCCAGTTCTCGTTACGCTATTGAATCTAGTTCTAGCGCCGCTTGAGCGAATCCGTGGTGCAGCAGTTGACGCACTCGATGGGGGAGTTGCCTTAATAGGTGAACTCAACACAACGCCAGCACTGCTGACAAAGACTGATTATGTGATTAAAGAAGTTGCTAATGGCGCAGTTCGCTACGCCGGTCCTGTCTCTAAGTTGCTCGGGTAAGGGAAAAATGCCAACAGTAGCCGTAGTAACGCTAATTCTCGCAACACTCATCATCGCAGCGGCAGCCCTTGGTCTGACGCGAGTGATTATTCACTTGAGCGCGGTCGCTAAGACTCTTGATGCTTTAGACGGCGGCGTGCAAGTCATCGTTGCAAAGACCGCCACAGTCAAGCCAGTGGTTACATCAGTGAATGCAAGTTTGAAGCCCGTCCGCGACTTCGCAGAATCTATTTAGGGAGGAAGAGGAAATGGATTTCACCTCACATAGCGGTTGGCTATTGGGTTACATCATCGCACTCGTAGTGGTGCTAGTTGTTGTAGCCCTTGTAGTTCCAATCTTGCTACTAGCGCACAAAATTGGCGGACAGGCTGCGCGAATCAACGCTGGCCTAGAAGGCGCAGTTGTCAATACTGCCGCCCTGAAAGATCTTAAAACAACGATCGCATATGCCACCGCGATCGTTGCCGGTCTAAATCGTGGCAGAAAGAAGTTGGGGGGCTGATCATGAGCGATCAAGTACATACACTGTGGTTCATTGCCAATATTCTTGGCGCCGTTGTAGTAGTTGCGGTTGCTGCACTTCTTACGATTTTAGTTATTCTCGTTAACGTTATTAATAAGCGTGTTGCGTTGATTAAAGCAACGCTGACAGCGGCGCAGGCCAATACTTCACATACTAAGCTCATCGATGAGACTGCCGTTGGTGTAGATGCAGTATTGGCTGAGGGTCTTGAGCACCACCTGTTCTTAGGTCGAGTACTAGAGAAGGTGCGCTCATGACATCACTTCAGCTATTTAGCGTTATCGATATCGTTGCACTAATCGCAAGCCTTGCGATCTACCTCTTTATAGTTGGTAGGCAGCTAGCCCAGGTCGCAGGAAACCTTGAAGAGGCCGCTGATTTGGTCTGGAAGATTAAGGCCGATGCCGATCTGATCGAACCAGGTTTAGAGCGCATCAACGTAACTGGCGGAATCGTCGCCGGCGCGTTGCCACTTCTCTACGGAATGGCCGAGGCAATTGTTGTCGGTGCAACATATCAGCCAGATCCACATGAAGAGCGTGAACCTAATTTCCCAGCAAGTCGCACACGTCGTTCTAGAATGTTAGATGGCGTAGGTTTTGTAGGTAAGTAGCTTTAATTAGAAGAGTTTGGATCGCGTTCGGTAGTTAATGGGTCGGTGAAAGCATTGGAATACTGACCGATCCATTCATCTTTCCAGGCTTGATCATATTTTTCAGTATTACAGCTTGGTTGATAAATTGCCATTAATTCACGGCTTATTTGTTCGCGGTGAGTTGGCAGACCACCTGGAATTTCATACCAGCAGATATGCAGATTGTATTTATTGCCGGCTCGTGCAACCCATGTATGTGTATGTGGATGTTTGAGCGGAAATCCCTCTTGAGTTAAATCATCGCTTTGACCTACGTAAATTACAGAGAACTCCTGTGGTTTAGCATCTGGCTCGTTGCGACACATAATGGCATAGACAGCTGGAATCTTTGTAGCAGTCCAACCCGCAAGGGCGCGCGGACCTTCAAATGGATAACCTGCAAGTGAGCCAAGGCGAATCATTCGTCGAAGTCATCCCAATCATCATCTTCATTCATCGCCTCTGCACGGGTGATCGGCCACACGGGCAGTTTTGCAGTTACTACAGCTTTAGAAAAAATCTGCATGGCCATATCGATTGCCGAATCTAAATTCTCGGCCTCAACTAAAATCTGCACTCCATATGATTGCGTTGCAGCACCAGATGCAACGCCGCTAAATGGTGCAACTGCATCGGCTAACTCGACAACCTCTTCAAGAGCGATAACACGATCACCTTCTGCGGCAATGGAGACAGAGTATTTCATTGGAGTTCCTAACGTAGTCGGACGAGTCTATGGCTGAATTCCTCTAAGCTTTTTAAGTTATGACCTGAAAAAACCTCATCGATAAAAGGATCGGCCACGATCATTCCCAAGGTATTGGGCTCAAAGTTGTGAGCATCTCCCTTATGCGGATTCATCCAGAGAATTCGATAAGAAAGGCGAGATAGGTCCTCCATCGCCTTAGCTAAAACCTCTGGGTATCCACGATCTAATCCATCGGAGCAGATAATCACAATGGCTCCGCGACCAATTCGTGTTCGGCCCCAATCTTTAACATAGGTTTTTAAACTGTCGCCGATCCGAGTTCCGCCATCCCAATCTAGAACCTCATTACCGGCTAGCTCCATCGCCTCATCAGGGGTGCGCTTACTTAAAGATTTAGTGATGCGAGTAAGCCGTGAACCAAAACAGAAGACCTCAACTTTTGCATTTGCGCGTCGGACCGAATATGCAAACTGCAGCAGGTTGCGTGAGTAGTCAGCCATTGAGCCAGAGACATCTAGAATAAAAACTATTGGGCGCAATTTTATTTTACGTTGCGTAAAGAACAATGTATTAGGATCCCCAAAAGTACGAAGCGTCTCTCGCACCATTTTGCGCATATGCATTTTGCTACCACGAAGTTTTGGCCTAATCCGTCGCGTTCGTCGCACAGGTGGTGATACTCGCAAAGTTGAAATTAACTTCCTTAAAGTATTGAGTTCAGTAGGTGTGCACTGAGCAAAGGCCTTGTTCCTCCATGTATCAGCGGCCGATGCCATATGGCCCATCTTTGTCTCCTCTTCGCCATTGCCTGGAGCTCCAGGTTCAACGGAGGGGATTTCAAGAGTGGCGGCGGTATTTGATGATGATTTAATCTTAACTTTTCGTTGATCTGGCTCGTCATCCTTAATATCTAAGAAGAACTCGCGAAACTTTGCGTTATAGGTGGGAATTTGATCTCTGCGCCGAACGAGTGTTGTGCGACCACTCCAATAGATATCCATAACATCGGTCGGATTTAGTTCGGCAGTTCCTTGACAAAAGGTTATGACATCATCGGTGCCAACCCCCAGACCTGCATCGCGCAGAAATGCGCCAAATTCGACGAATAACTCATCGAAGGCGCTCTTAGACACCAGTGACAATCTCTTTCAAGTTTTGCCTGACGTAATTCATGTCATCACGGCACTTAATAACTGCCCCTAACGTATTGGAGGCACCATCTTCATCTAAATCATGGCTGCCAATGGCGTTGAGGGATTGAACCCAATCGATAGTTTCGGCGACACCAGGAACCTTCTCTAGCTCCATATCGCGCAGGCGATTAACTGCAGTCACAACTTTTTGCGCTAGGCGCTCCCCAATCTGAGGCAGGCGTGAACGAACGATTTCAATCTCTCTCTCAGGAGTTGGAAAGCCAATCCAGCTATACAGGCAGCGGCGTTTGAGCGCATCGTGGAGTTCGCGTGTGCGATTTGATGTCAGAATAATAATCGGGCGAGTGGCAGCACTCACGGTTCCAATCTCAGGGATAGTTATTTGAAAATCCGAGAGCAGCTCAAGTAAAAAGGCTTCGAACTCATCATCGGCGCGATCGATCTCATCGATTAATAGAACACATTGATCTCCTGCGCGGATTGCCTGCAACAGAGGTCGCTCAATTAAAAACTCAGGGCCAAAGAGGGTTTGAACCGAGGTCTGCGTCGTTCCAACTTGATTCATTGCACGAATTTGTAACATTTGACGTGCGTAGTCCCACTCATAGAGTGCGTGATTCGTATCGATGCCTTCATAGCATTGCAACCTAATTAATTGGCGGCCATAGAGTGCGGCTAAAGTTTTTGCTAACTCAGTCTTTCCAACTCCAACTTCGCCCTCAAGTAAAATCGGCTTACCAAGTTTCATTGAAATGAAAATCGAAGTTGCAAGTCCGCGATCGGCAATGTAACCCAAAGATTTTAGGTCGGTGATTAAGGAATCTACTGAAATAGATTGCGGGTCATTTGATGTACTCATCTGATTACATACCCGGTGATTGCTTTAAATTATTTAGGTTGGATCGAGCTAAGAATAAGATCACGAATGGAGCCGCCGGAGGTATTGAGCTTTCCCTCGCGAGCAAGTTTTTCACGCCATGCAGTGCCTAAATCCTGGCCAGGCTCTGCAAAGCCGTCGAATGTTACTTCCTTCATGTTCTTGCATGATTTGTTTGGATTGCAATCTTCATCAAGTTCAAGATCTGGAGCCAAACTTGGTTGGCCTTGCCAGACAGTACGAAGTACCTCTAGGGCTTGCTCGCCATCTGTAGTCATGTGAGAAATGATAACAACTAATACCAACATTGCTAGTTCAATAGGCAGATCATCAAGCCCAAAAGCCTTAATGTGAGGTATCTAAGAGCCTTGGCCGTCATAGTAGTATCAGCCAAATGTTGAGCCGAAGCAGATCCCTATGAGCGCCTTAATTGATACATATGGCCGCGTCCATCGCGATCTGCGTGTCTCACTGACTGATCGCTGTTCACTTCGCTGTACATATTGCATGCCCCATGATTTTGCCGCGTGGCTACCTAGTGCCGAACTGCTCACAACCGATGAGCTCATTGAGGTGATTGAATCCGCAGTTTCACAGGGAATTGATGAGATCCGACTAACTGGCGGGGAACCATTATTGCGGCCAGATATAGTTGAAATCGTTGCGCGAATAAATGCGATTGCCAATCCACCAAAACTGTCTATGACTACAAATGGTTTGGCATTGGCCCGCCTTGCTGCGCCTTTATTTGATGCCGGATTGAGCCGAATCAATATCTCTTTAGATACGCTAGATCGCGAGCGCTTTAAGAAGTTAACCTTTAGAGATCGCATACATGATGTCTTTGCAGGAATCGATGCTGCGCGCAGCGCTGGTTTAAAGCCAGTAAAGATTAACTCGGTATTAATGCGCGGCACAAATGATGATGAAGCCATCTCGCTTTTGAACTGGGCGCTTGCTGAAGGACTCTCACTTCGTTTTATTGAACAGATGCCACTTGATGCCGGCGGTGCTTGGTCGCGAGATGCGATGGTCACGGCCGATGAAATCTTTGCCCAGCTCAGTACTGCATTTACTTTGACGCCTGTTGAAACCCGAGGATCATCACCGGCCGAAGAGTTCTATATCAATGGCGGGCCTGCAACGGTAGGAATCATCGGCTCAGTTACGCGTCCATTTTGTGCATCATGTGATCGAGTTCGCTTAACTTCAGATGGACAGATTAGGGCCTGTTTATTTTCGTTGGTTGAAACCGATATGCGTGCAATTGTGCGAAATGGCGATTTAACGACTGAACAAAAGCGCGATGCTATGGCACAGGCATTTCAGGCAACGGTTAAAGCCAAACTTCCTGGGCATGGGATTAATGATCCGAGTTTTATTCAACCAACCAGACCAATGTCGGCAATCGGCGGTTAGAAATGAGCGATGAACCACTTGGTCTAGACGAGGCGTATTCAGTAAAGAGCCCCGATGATAATCGGCGTTTGTATGCCAAGTGGGCGGCAACGTATGAGACATCTTTCGTCGATGCTAAGCAGTATCGCTATCCCAAAGCGATTGCTGAAGTTTTTAACGATGTAGTCGGTCCAGTTACTCGAGTGTTAGATATAGGTACCGGAACTGGTTTAACCGGTATGTATCTGCTGCGATTGCGCCCAGATTTAGTTATTGATGGCATGGATATTTCACCTGAGATGTTGGCACAAGCTCAGTCAAAGTTGCGGCAAGATGGTTCAGCCGTTTATCGCGCGCTATTTGAACGGGATTTAACGAGAGCAGTTCCAAATGAGAATCCGCCCTATGAGGCGCTGTTTAGCTCAGGAACTTTTACGCATGGGCATTTAGGTCCAGAGTGCATCGCCAATCTGCTGCCTCTACTAGAACACAATGGTTGGTTGGTGATTGGAGTAAATAATGAGCATTTTGAAAGTAGAGGTTTTGAGCAAGAGTTAGCGTCCTTAGTTGACCTTGGATTAATTCAAAGCCCAGAGATTCTGCGCATTGATGTTTACGAGCCGGGCAGTGTGCATCATGGCGATCAAGCACGTGTAATTATTACTCGCAGGAGAAAGTAATTTAAAGTTTTTATTTCTCAGTTGCGATTTTATACACGGCATTTGATACGGAAGGGGAGACCGCTGGGTCAAATACGCTAGGGACGATGAAATTCTCATTGAGTTGATCGGGCTTTACGCACTCAGAAATTGCGCGAGCTGCCGCAACTAACATCTCATCGGTAATCTTTGAAACTCCTGCATCTAGGAGCCCGCGAAATAGCCCTGGGAAAGCCAAAACATTATTGATTTGATTTGGGTAATCGCTTCTACCGGTGGCAACTATGCGGGCATGCTTTTGGGCAAGAGCTGGGTCAATCTCTGGGTCGGGATTGGACATTGCAAAGACAATGGCATCGCGAGCCATGGATTCAACATGGGCCTCGGTAATTACGTTTGGAGCGCTCACCCCAATAAAAATATCTGCGCCTTTCATCTCTTCAGTGATTGAGTGTGTTTTGTTTTCTACATTAGTGTTACTAATCAGCCATCTGCGCATCTCATTATCGGCCTTGCTCTCATTGTGCAAGATACCTTTTGAATCAAAGACCGATGCATGTTTTAGACCTGAAAGAAAGAGTAGACGTAAGATGGCATTGCCAGCTGCGCCTGCACCCATCATCACAATGCGAACTTCGCTCATCTCTTTTTTAACAATGCGTAACGCATTGAGCAAGCCAGCTAAGACAACAATTGCAGTGCCATGTTGATCATCGTGAAAAACTGGAATATCAAGGCTTTCTTTCAACCGTGCTTCAATTTCAAAGCAGCGCGGTGCAGAGATATCTTCTAGGTTGATGCCACCAAAGCCCGGCGCGATTAATTGAACTGCGCGGATGATCTCTTCAGTATCTTGTGAATCCAGACAGATTGGCCATGCATCGACATTGGCAAAGCGCTTAAATAAAACGGCCTTGCCCTCCATTACGGGCATAGCCGCATAGGGACCTAGATTTCCAAGACCTAAAATAGCTGAGCCATCCGAAACAACGGCGACAGTATTTCGCTTAATAGTTAATCGACGAGCATCGGATTTATCGGCAGCGATTGCTAAACAGATTCGTGCAACGCCGGGGGTATAAGCCCGAGATAAATCATCTCGTGTTTTAAGAGGTACCTTGGATGCAACCTCTAATTTTCCACCTAAATGCATAAGAAATGTTCGGTCACTAACTTTTTTAACATTAAAATTTGGAGATGCGGCGCTAATCGCTGCGGCAATTTCTTCGGCGTGATCAGCATCCCGCGTATCGCAGGTGACATCAACTACGACGCGATCATGGTGTGATTCAACGACATCGAGTGCGGTGAGTGTTCCACCGGCAGCCACGATTGCTGCTGGAATCAAGGATGTCGGTGATGATGTCGTTGTGGCTTCGACTCGAATGGTTATCCCATAGCCCGGACTTGTATCGCTCATTGAAAACACTCCATCCAAAATTGCATTTCGTAAAGAAAAATTGTGAAGAATTGACTCTATGGTAACTACATGGCCGAACTAAGGCGAGCCTGGATCCGTAGTGCTATTGCTCACTAAAGCCATAAGTCAAGGCTACTTAGATTTAACGAAGTGAGCGAAGAACTGCAGTTACTTTGCCTAAGATTTCGCAGGAATCACCTTCGATGGGAGCGAAGTTTTCATTAGCTGGAAGCAACCAGATGTGGCCGTTTTTGCGAGAAAAAACTTTAACGGTTGCTTCACCATCAATCATCGCGGCAACTATCTCACCGTTATTGCAATCCTTTTGAGAACGAATAACCACGAAGTCACCATCGCAAATTGCAGCATCGATCATTGATTCACCAACGACTTTGAGCATAAATAAATCACCGCTCCCAACAATTGATTCAGGAAGTGGAAAGGACTCTTGAATCTCTTGTTCGGCCGTAATCGGCCCGCCCGCTGCAATGCGTCCGACTAAGGGAATCAATCGAGTTTTATCTACAGGTGCGCCGTGATCATCAGGAGTAAGTTCCAGGGCTCGACCCTTGCTCTCGTCGCGCCGGATAAAGCCTTTAGCTTCTAGGATTTCGAGCTGGTATTTAACTGAGGCGGTGCTCGTTAATCCGACCGCCGCTCCGATTTCGCGCATCGATGGGGCATAACCGTGATCGCTCATCGAGGCCTGTATGACCGTGAGGATTTCAGATTGACGTGGGCTTAAGCCGGCCGGGTTTGGAGTGCGCTGTGTGCTCATGGGTAGATGGTGACAGAGATTGACGGCAAATTCAAACACCTGTTCGAAAATTTCTTGCCTTTGTCAGTGGCGTGGTGTTTAATTGGGTTATTCGAACACGCGTTCGGGTACCTTCCCCAAGGTAATTACAGCTTAAAATGCACGAGGAGAACGACATGAGCGCAGTGGTATTTAATTCATTAGCCCCGCAAAGCAGTGTAAATCAAGGCTTATCGCGCCGTGCCCGTCTTGCCCGCACTCTGGTCGTTCTCTCACTGACCGTTGTTCTGGCCGCTGGCTTTGCCGCCCGCTCTGGTGCGGGAGATCACGTCAGCAATACGCCCTCATTTGTAAGCGTGGTCGCTCCAGGGGGTGCCACGTTGTGGTCAATCGCCGCCGCCTATAGCGATGGCGATATCACCGCGATGGTCGAAACTATCCGTGAGGCAAATAACCTCACTGGATATGACATAGCCGCTGGCGCTCGCCTTCGAATCCCAACAGCGTAATTGATGAGGAGATATCAATTGTGTTAGCCTTTACTTATGGCTTCTAAGGTAAAGGCTAAGAAAACAGCTAAAAAGCGAGCCCTAAAACGTAAAGTTCCGGTGCAACGTGCCGGTCGAACATCCACATCTCGGTTGAGCTCTAAGAATCAATTGACAGTACCCGTAGATATTCTGCGAAGAGTAGGTTTAGAGGCAGGGGATGAAGTGGAATTCGTAGTTAACGACGCTGGTTTTATCGAGTTAAGTAAGTACGACAAAATGAGAGCGCTCGATGAGTTAGTCGCCAAGTATGGGGATTTATTTGCTGACTTTGATCTATCCGAGGAACGCAAGAGCGCATGGCCGGAATAGTTTTAGATTCCTCAGTGGTTATTGCTTTGCTCACGCCATTTGATAAACACCACACGGCTGCTAGAAAAGCGGTAACCGAGATCGAAGAGAGACTGGTGATTTCAACAATAACTCTGACCGAAGTCTTAGTAAGGCCAGCTAAAATTTCTCTTAAGGCCTGCAACGAAATGGCTGAGGAGATTAGAAAGCATTTCGGTGAGCCAATTGCTCTTTCTAGTGAGATTGCAGTCGTAGCCACTCATATCAGGGCTAGTACGGGCCTTCGAACTCCAGATGCGATCATCAGTGCCACAGCCAGCACCATCAAGGCAACGCTCTGGACATGCGACGCCGCCTTAGCCAAGGCCCACAAAGGGGCTCGTTTAATCGCTTAAGAAGATGGGACAATGTTCTGGCTTACTGGCCTTACGCTGGCTGAGCGCTGGCTGTGATGAGGGTGAGTAAAACGACACGCCCTAAACCCCTATTGACGCAGTTCCTAACGGCAAACTCTCGTCCAATGCTTTATAGTTGCCACTATATATAGGGGTAGGAGAGCCCGAAACTTCCATAAGTAGTGTTTTTACGGTAGTTTTGGAAATCCCCTCTTTAGCGCTACATAGGGACTCGATAAATGAAGGGAGACACGCCGAGGTGATTTGCCCGTTTTGCAGACACGATGACTCTCGAGTCATTGACTCTAGACCTGCCGAAGAGGGAACGCAGATTCGCCGCCGCCGCGAGTGCCCACAGTGCGGCCAACGTTTTTCAACTCAAGAGGTCGCCGTGCTCAGTATTATTAAACGCAGTGGCGCCACTGAGCCATTTAGTCGTGAAAAAGTCCTGGTTGGCGTACGCAAAGCCTGCCAAGGACGCCCAGTTAATGAAGATGATTTAGTGTTACTCGCCCAGCGCGTGGAGGAAACTCTACGAAGCACTGGTCAAGCTGAAATCGAGGCCCAAGAAGTTGGCATGGCGATTTTGGCACCGCTTCGCGAACTCGATGAGGTGGCTTACTTACGGTATGCCTCGGTGTACCGTAACTTTGCCTCTCTTGAGGATTTTGAAGGCGAGATCGCATTACTGCGCGCTATGCCTTCGAACGTAAGAACTGCAGAGATACCCCGTGCAGATGTAAGTAAAGAAAAAATAAGTACAAACGCTGCACCTTCAAATGATTAATTAACGGCCTACTAAAGAAATACGGGGAAATATATATGTCAGAGACGGTTATCAACCGACCAGCCAAGATCAAAGCTCATAACACAATCAAAGGTAAGGGCTTAACGATCGAACGCATCTACACCAACGAGGGTATTCACCCGTACGATGAAGTTAAATGGGAGCGTCGAGATGTAGTGCAGCAAAACTGGAAAACGGGAGAGACCGTATTCGAACAACACGGTGTTGAGTATCCAGATTTCTGGTCAGTAAATGCATCTACCATTGTTACGACTAAATATTTCCGTGGAGCAGTCGGTGCCGAAAACCGTGAGTATTCACTCAAGCAGGTTATTGATCGCGTTGTACTTACATATACAAAGGCAGGTAAAGAGCATGGCTACTTTGCAACCGATGCCGATGCAGAAATCTTCGAGCACGAACTCACGCATATGCTGATGCACCAGATATTTTCTTTCAACTCTCCGGTCTGGTTTAACGTAGGAACAAATGAGCCACAGCAAGTCAGTGCATGTTTTATTCTCTCTGTCGATGACACAATGGAGAGCATTCTTAACTGGTATCGCGAAGAGGGAATGATTTTCAAGGGCGGCTCAGGTGCTGGACTTAATCTATCTCGCATCCGTTCATCGAAAGAACTATTAAAATCAGGCGGAACTGCATCTGGGCCAGTCTCATTTATGCGTGGTGCCGATGCCTCTGCCGGAACAATTAAATCAGGTGGTGCAACACGCCGTGCGGCCAAGATGGTTGTTCTAGATGTTTCTCACCCAGATATTGAAGAGTTTATTGAGACTAAAGTAAAAGAAGAGGACAAGATTCGCGCACTTCGCGATGCAGGTTTTGATATGGATCTTGGTGGAAAAGACATCATCTCTGTCCAGTATCAAAATGCAAATAACTCAGTTCGTGTTTCCGATGAGTTCATGCGTGCAGTTGAAAAGGGCGAGCAGTTTGGTTTAACCGCGCGCGGTACCGGTGAAGTCATCGATACCATTGATGCTAAAACTTTATTTACAAAGATGGCACAAGCCGCTTGGGCATGTGCCGATCCTGGAATTCAATATGACGACACAATCAATGATTGGCACACCAATCCAGAAACAGGTCGCATTAATGCATCGAATCCATGCTCTGAGTACATGTCATTAGATAACTCATCATGTAACTTAGCCTCACTTAACTTAATGAAGTTTCTGAAATCAGATGGCTCTTTTGATGCTAAAACATTTGGTCGGGCTGCAGAAATGATTATCACTGCCATGGATATCTCAATCTGTTTCGCAGATTTCCCAACAGAGGCAATTGGCGACACCACTAAGGCTTATCGTCAGTTAGGTATTGGTTATGCAAACCTAGGTGCGCTTTTGATGGCATCGGGTCTTGCTTATGACTCTGATGGTGGTCGCGCTCTCGCTGGTGCCATCACTTCATTGATGAGCGGAATTACCTATAAGCGCTCGGCGGAACTAGCTGGAATTGTTGGGCCATATGCCGGCTTTGCCCAGAATGCCAGCGCCCACGCCCGCGTGATGCGTAAGCATGCCGCAGCATCTTCATCTGCAAAATCAGAGACCACCCTTGATCGCGATGTTTGGACCCAGGCCAACAAAGCCTGGGATGCATGTCTTTCAACGGGTGAAAAGAATGGTTGGCGCAACGCTCAGATCTCTGTCCTTGCCCCGACCGGCACAATCGGTTTGATGATGGATTGCGATACAACAGGAATCGAACCAGATTTCTCACTCGTAAAGTTTAAGAAGCTTGTCGGCGGCGGTTCTATGCAGATCGTTAACCAGACAGTACCGGCCGCACTTCGCAAGCTCGGCTATACCGAGGAGACTATTGAAGCGATCGTTGAATTCATCTCTACTCATGGCCACGTTATCGATGCTCCCGGATTAAAGCCAGAGCATTATGACGTCTTTGACTGCGCACTCGGGGCACGCTCCATTGCTCCGATGGGCCATGTTCGGATGATGGCTGCCTGCCAACCATTCTTATCTGGTGCGATTTCAAAGACGGTTAACTTGCCATCGGATGCAACCGTTGAAGAGGTTGAAGAGGTTTACTACGAGGGCTGGAAGTTAGGGCTAAAGGCCTTGGCTGTATATCGCGATAACTGCAAAGTCGGGCAGCCTTTATCTGATGGTAAAGCGGCAAAGAGTGATGCACCAGTGGTTGCATCACATCCTTCAACGCCACTTCGCAAACGTTTACCAAAGTCACGCCCATCAACGACTACATCGTTTTCTGTTGGCGGGGCAGAGGGTTACATGACTTCGGGTGCTTATGCCGATGGCGCACTCGGAGAGGTATTCCTTAAGCTCGGCAAGCAGGGATCAACTCTGGCCGGTGTTATGGATGCATTCTCCATCGCAGTATCAATCGGATTGCAGTATGGAGTTCCACTGGAAACCTTCGTTGAAAAATTCACTAACTTGCGCTTTGAGCCAGCGGGCATGACCGATGATGCCGATATCCGCATGGCACAGTCCATGATGGATTACATCTTCCGTCGCTTAGCACTAGATTACTTACCCTTTGAAACACGCAGTGCGATGGGGCTTTACACAGCTTCCGAACGTGCACGTGCATTAGAGACCGGCGAGTACACCGAAGATATTGTTGAAGATTATGAAAATCTGGAAGTAGTCGCACCCGTTGCAGTACAGATTTCTGTACCTAAACCAGTTGCTGTCACTATCGATAGCAAGCAACAGTTCGGTTCATCGACTGAACTAATGGAGGCCTTGTCTGGTGTCAAAGCCGATGCGCCGCTGTGCATGACCTGCGGTGTAAAGATGCGCATGTCTGGTGCCTGCTATGTCTGCGAAGGGTGTGGCAACACATCTGGTTGCTCATAACAACATTTTTCTCATTCGAGGTCAACCAATTTCCTTACAAGGGGAGAGGTTGGCCTCGATCTTTTTGTTCTGGCAAAACAAAAATTTCGAGCCGATAGCGAAAATAGTTCAAGTAATTTGTTTGAGGACTACCTATATGCCGCCTCACATTCCAGGCAACAAAATCAGTCATAGAAAATCGAAAATCATCTCTATCGTTGTGAAAAGAAAGGATTTCCCAAAGAGAAAACGGAGGACTCAGACAATTTGAGAAAGTTATTAACAGCGAGTTACTAGCAGTGATATTTAAGCAACGAGAATGCTTCGCTTGCTAAGTCCCATGAAGTAACCATCTATAAGGGTTTGCGGGGCAGCATCGGCCACGCTGGCCGCACCTAAAGTTATAAATAACGGTGTGAAATGTTCAACGGTTGGATGGGCATACGGCATTCCGGGGGCTAATTCGCGGAAATTTGAAAGTGTATCGACATCACCAGCCGCCAGAGCTTTTTCTGCCCATGCATCAAATTCACTTGACCACGTTGGTGCGAGTGCGTCAGGTGACCAGTTGCGAAGATACTGCAACCCATGGGTCATAAAACCAGATCCAATGATGAGAACTCCTTGATCGCGCAATGGGTGCAGTCTTTTACCGAGTTCTAAAAGTTTTGCTGGATCACTCGTTGGCATAGACATTTGGACAACGGGAATATCTGCATCCGGATACATCACGCGCAAGGGCACCCATGCACCATGATCTAAACCTCGACTGGATTGATGCACTGGTTCGGTATCAGGCATCATCGAAGCGACCAGCGTTGAAACCGAAGTCGCATCTGGGCTGTTATATGTCATCTCATAAAACTTACGATCAAAGCCACTGAAGTCATATACGAGTGGGGCATTGGCCGCGGGGTTGCTCAAAGTTATTGGTTGCGACTCCCAGTGCGCACTGACAATTAAGATCGCCTTTGGTCGTTCAATTTCCTCTGATATTCCTCGCAACTGAGATGTCCATAGTTGATCATCGAGAAGCATCGGCGCACCGTGGCCGATATAGAGCGCGGGCATTTTCGACATAGCTGATTGTAGCAAAAAGTAGTTGAAAGTTCAACTACAACTGGAACTGTATTTGCCCTCTCTCTTAGGCTGGCTAGACTCTTGGCGTGAGCTCAACTTCAGCAGGTGCCCAATTTAAAGCCGCACTTCGCGATGAATCCC
Source organism: Candidatus Planktophila sp. (assembly GCA_030649935.1). GTDB lineage: Bacteria > Actinomycetota > Actinomycetes > Nanopelagicales > Nanopelagicaceae > Planktophila. The sequence goes on along the minus strand of JAUSFN010000022.1, from coordinate 19,645 downwards.
CACTTCAAATCATTGGAACTATCAACGCCAATCACGCCCTTTTGGCCAAGCGCGCAGGCTACCGAGCTATTTACTTATCTGGCGGAGGAGTTGCAGCAGGATCGTTAGGAGTGCCTGATCTTGGAATTACCACTCTGGAAGATGTGCTCACCGATGTACGACGCATTACAAATATCTGCGATGTCCCACTATTAGTCGATGCCGATACTGGCTTCGGTGCATCGGCCTTTAATATCGCCCGCACTGTTAAAGAATTAATTAAGGCTGGCGCTGCTGCAATACATATTGAAGATCAAGTAGGGGCTAAGCGTTGTGGTCACCGCCCGAACAAGGAAGTTGTTAGCACATCTGAAATGGTAGATCGTATTAAGGCCGCCGTTGATGCACGCACTGAAGACGATTTCTCAATTATGGCGCGCACCGATGCAATAGCAATAGAAGGTCTAGATGCTGCTATTGAGCGCGCGCATGCATATATCGAAGCCGGGGCTGATTTAATTTTTCCAGAGGCTATTCGCACTTTAGATGATTACAGTAAATTTAGCGCGGCCGTTTCCAGGCCAATTTTGGCTAACATAACAGAGTTTGGTTTAACACCACTCTTTACCCGCGACGAGTTAGCTGCTCATGGAGTTTCAATGATTCTCTATCCACTTTCGGCATTTAGAGCCATGAACAAGGCGGCAGAGAATATTTATGAAAGAATTCGTCGCGATGGCACACAGTCACATGTTATTGACACGATGCAGACGCGTGAAGAACTGTACGAGCGAATTAATTATTATGAGTATGAAAAAGCATTAGATAAAACTTTAGGGAGAGAATAATTGGTCGAGTTCAAGCCAAAGAAATCCGTTGCACTCTCAGGTGTGCCTGCAGGCAACACTGCTCTGTGCAGTGTTGGAAAAAGTGGAAATGATCTTCACTATCGCGGATATGACATCGCTGATTTAGCTGCACATTGCGAGTTCGAAGAGGTCGCCTATCTTTTAATTTATGGGCTCTTGCCCACACACTCTCAGTTAAATGCCTACAAAACAAAGCTTAAAGGCCTTCGCGGTCTGCCCGATCACCTAAAGGCGGTGCTTGAGCAGATTCCGGCAAGCGCCCATCCCATGGATGTTCTGCGTACAGGTGTTTCAGCCCTTGGAAGCCTAAATCCTGAAGCATCTGAGCACCCACAAGAGGGTGCTCAAGAAATAGCCGACAAATTAATCGCTTGTTTAAACTCAATGCTGCTGTACTGGTTTCACTTTGCTAACTCCGGTACACGAATCAGCGTTGAAACCGATGATGACTCAATCGCTGGCCACTTTTTGCACCTGCTTCACGGCGCACCTGCGAGTGAGCTCTGGATTAAATCAATGCATGCCTCGCTCATTTTGTATGCTGAACATGAATTCAACGCCTCTACTTTTACCGCCAGAGTTATCGCGGGTACGGGCTCTGATATCTATTCAGCGATCACGGGAGCAATTGGTGCACTGCGCGGACCAAAGCATGGTGGGGCAAATGAGGTCGCCCTTGAAATTCAAGAGCGATACGTATCTGCCGATGAGGCTGAATCGGATATCCGTTCTCGAGTAGAGTCAAAGGAAGTTATAATTGGTTTTGGTCATCCTGTTTATACCGTCGCTGATCCTCGAAATGCGATTATTAAATCTATCTCGCTAGAGCTTTCCAAAGACAATGGCAGCACCGCTCTTTACGACGTCGCCGCTCGAATCGAAGAGGTAATGTGGGATGCAAAAAACATGTTTCCCAATCTGGATTGGTTTTCAGCTGTTGCGTACAACCAGATGAGGATACCTACGGCTTTCTTTACACCTCTTTTTGTTATCGCTCGAACAACTGGTTGGGCCGCTCACGTCATTGAACAACGCATTGATAACAAGATTATCCGTCCAAGTGCTAATTACACCGGCCCTGAGGATTTAACTTTCCAACCAATAGAAAAGCGATAGGTGACATGTCTAGCAATATCTCAAAATCAAATCAACAATATGATCAAGAGATTATTGACATAGTTGACTATGTTCTAAACTATGAAATCACATCACCGCTGGCCTATGAAACGGCATGGAACTGCTTCATGGATACTTTGGGTTGCGGGCTTGAAGCCCTTGAATACGAGGCCTGTACTAAATTGCTTGGCCCGGTTGTGGAGGGTGCCAACCTAGAAAACGGAGTAAAAGTCCCTGGTACTAAATATGTTTTAGACCCAGTACAGGCAGCTTTCAACATTGGCGCAATGATTCGGTGGTTAGATTTTAACGATACCTGGCTTGCTGCCGAGTGGGGACATCCATCCGATAACTTAGGTGCAATTCTTTCCACCGCAGATTGGTTAACACGCACTACAGATAAGAAGTTTACGATTAAAGATGTTCTAACTGCCATGATTAAAGCCCATGAAATTCAGGGCTGTATCGCCTTGGAAAACTCCTTTAACAAAGTTGGTTTAGATCACGTTATTTTAGTTAAAGTCGCATCAACGGCAGTTGTTTCGCAGATGATGGATTTAACACGCGATCAGACACTTGCTGCCGTGTCTCTTGCCTGGGTAGATGGACAATCTCTTCGCACGTACCGACATTTTCCAAATGCAGGTTCGCGTAAATCATGGGCCGCTGGGGATGCAACATCGCGCGCAGTTCGCTTGGCACTTATCGCAAAGACTGGCGAAATGGGTTATCCATCGGCATTAACCGCAAAAACGTGGGGCTTTTATGACGTCTCATTTAAAGGTAATGCCTTTAAGTTTCAACGTCCTTATGGCACATACGTTATGGAAAATATCTTGTTTAAAATCTCATTTCCTGCCGAGTTTCATTCACAGACTGCAGTTGAGGCAGCAATGACCCTTCACGCAGCAATGCTCGCTGCGGGAAAAACTCAGGCCGATATTAAGAAAGTTACAATCCGCACCCACGAGGCATGCATTCGAATTATTGATAAGAAGGGTCCACTCAATAATCCAGCCGATCGAGATCATTGTGTTCAGTACATGGTTGCAGTCCCACTAATTTTTGGCCGACTCACAGCGCGTGATTACGAAGATAACATTGCTGCAGATCCGCGAATTGACGCGCTTCGCGAGAAAATTATCTGTGTTGAAGATGCCGGCTTTACTGCTGATTATCATGACCCAGAGAAGCGCTCCATCGCTAATGCTTTAACAATCGAGTTTAATGATGGAACTACTTTGGGCGAAGAAGTAGTTGAGTATCCCATTGGGCATGCCCGTCGCCGTACCGCCGGTATTCCGCTTTTGATTGAAAAGTACAGAACAAATCTTGCCCGCATATTTGACGTGCCAACGGCAGAGAAAATCCTTAGCCTGTCAATGGATTATGAGAGGCTCATTGCTACACCGGTAGATGAGTTCATGGATTTAATGGCGCTTTAATGAGTCGAATTCTCATTGCGCCTGACTCTTTTAAAGGTAGCGCAACGAGTACTGAAGTAGCAGAGGCTATTGCTAAGGGCTGGAAATCAGTACGCCCCGATGATGAGGTAGTTCAAATCCCTTTTGCTGATGGGGGAGAAGGAACGCTTTATGCAATTGAGGCAGCAAGACCAGATGTAGTGCGTAACTACTGCCCTGAAGTTTCACCCAATGCCTATTGGTTATTACTTGATGGCTCAACAGCCATTGTTGAGTTAGCTCAAGTATCGGGTTTATCTCTTTTGCCACATCTGGATCCACTGGGCGCGCACACATTTGCCTTTGGCCAGGTTTTAGCGATAGCTGCACGAGATCCGAGAGTGGAGCGCATGTATTGCGCACTTGGTGGCTCGGCAAGTACCGATGCCGGAGTAGGCGCACTTATGGCCCTCGGTTTTGAATTCTTAGATTCTACGGGTCAATCAATTTCCTTAGGCGGAGCGCAGCTTTCAAAAATTGTAAGCATTTCAAATAACGCCGCAGTTGTGCCGCCTACAGGTGGTGTGACTCTCTTAGTGGACGTAGATTCACCACTCTTAGGAGTTGATGGAGCGGCTTCAGTGTTTGCTCCACAAAAAGGTGCAACGCAGAATGAGATTATTCAACTTGAATTGGGATTACAAAGTTTTTCGAGGTTCACTGATTATATTGATTCACCCGGGAGCGGTGCGGCAGGCGGAACCTCTTTTGGTTTATGTGCATTGTGGGGAGCAACTATTGAAATCGGCGCTGCCAAGATTGCGCAGATTTGCCGACTCGATGATGCGATACATGTAAGTGATCTTGTAATCACAGGTGAGGGAAGATTGGATTCCCAAAGTTTTCGAGGGAAGGTGGTCGGTCACATCTCAGAACGTGCAATTGCAGCAGGTGTGCCAATTGCATATTGTGTGGGATCAATAGAAGGTGAATTTCCAACCCCGAATCTGGGCGGTGTCGCTCTGTCTGAGTTGGCTGGAAGCACTAAAGAGGCGATTGAAAATCCCCGGAGATACTTGATTGAAGCCGGTGTAAAGCTCACTAACTTCCTATAGGATTTCAATTATGTGGAGTCAAACGATATGAGTGCACCAATAATCTGGTGCGAATTCTCTGGATTGGCGATTCCTGAATCATTGGAAGCCTTTCCGATACGGGGAGAGTTTCCAGAGCCAGAGATTCTCGCATCAATTCAATTTTACATTCCCCCTTATATGTCAGGTGCTCAAGCCCTAGAAGCTATTTCAATGATGTCTTCTCTTCAAGTTATTCAGAGTCCAAATGCCGGGGTAGATGATCTCCTTGAGATTCTTCCACCCGGCGTTACATTATGTAACGCAAAGGGTGTCCATGATGCATCCACAGCAGAGTTGGCAATTGGATTAGCGATAAGCGCAAGGCGTGGATTTGCAACTTTCATGGCAAACCAAGTTAAGGGTCTTTGGATTCACGAGCGACGTAGCGCTTTAGCAGATTCGCGCGTGGGAATTGTCGGCACGGGAAGCATCGGTTCATTGATTGCCAGGCAGCTAGAGCTCTTTAATGTCGAGGTCATCGGTTTTAATCGCAGCGGAAATAACGCAAGTAAGACAATGGCCGACTTTGATGAGTTACTGCCAACCCTAGATGTAGTCATTCTCATACTTCCATTAACTGAGCAATCACGTCACTTGATGAATCGATCGAGGATTGATGCGATGAAGCCGGGTGCTACCTTAATAAATATGGCTCGAGGTCCTGTAGTCGATACAGATGCTTTGGTAGACGCTTTGAATCGTGGGCATATCACCGCCGGTTTAGATGTTACGGATCCAGAGCCATTACCAAAAGGCCATCGTTTATGGCGTGCGCCAAATGTAATTATCACTCCACATGTAGGTGGAGACTCAAGTGCGTTTAATCCGCGCGTACGAACTCTTATTGAGAGTCAGCTTAAACGCTTTGCAACTGGTCAGCCATTAGCAAATATTGTCGCAGGCCCGATGCGCTAGAGCGATTAAATGCATTTACCTACTCTACCGAAGTTGAAAAGCGTTTCAATGAAGATTGAATATGTGAGTGCATACTAGCTCGTGCAGCTTTGGAATCTCCGTCGATAATTGCATTCGAAATAGCACTATGTTCAATAATTGCCAGTTGTCCTGAACCATTCTGGTAGTACTGTTCAAACAGACCTTCTACGAATTTGGCTCTTGAATTATTTTCGATCAAGTGAAGCCTATGGGCCATATAGAGTCGAAATAAATGTAAGTGGCAGTGTGTTCTCTCAAAGGCTGATTCAACGGATTTGCTGCCAGATAGTTGTGAAATCAGTTTATGAAAGCGAGCATCATGTTCAGTTAAACTCTTAAATTCATCGACACTCTTCTGCTTCAAAGTTTTCATTGTACTTTTCATCTCTAAGTTAAGAATTCTTTTTCCCTCAGTAGTAATCCTTTTTGCCGCTTGTTCGGCTGCCCACGGTTCGATGAGGAGTCGAAATTGAAATAAGTCGTGGAACTCTTCAAGAGTTAAGAGATTAGTAGCGCTATAACCCTTAAGTGGCTCTTTTTTGATGAGTCCATCGGATTCTAAGCGGGCTAGTGCCTCTCGTATTGGAGTCTGAGAGGTTTTAAGTTGAAGTGAGAGTGCATCGATATTGACTCTGGAGCCCGGAGAGATTTCATACTTCACAATCATCTCTTTAATCTTGCCGTAGGTCTCATCGGAGAGGACCGAGGTACGCGCAGAGGACTTAGCAACGCCGGGCTTAATCGGGTTCAACCTGCACCTATTCGCGCGATTCTCATCTATTTTCCCCCAGATAGTGAGCCGAGTCCGGCAAGAGTTGGCAGTATGCGGACATGCTTTGGTTCAAGTTCCTCTAGTGTATTAACGCCTAACAACTTCATATTTCTGAACATTTGTGTCTGCAAAATTGACAATGCGCGCTCAACACCTTCTTGGCCACCTGCCATCAAACCATAAAGGTAGGCACGCCCGATATATGTGAAATCGGCACCGAGTGCTAAAGCGGCCAGAATATCTGCTCCATGCATTATGCCGGTGTCAATATGGATCTCTAAATCTTTCTTTAATTCTTTTTTAACATCAACGAGTAAATGAAGTGGCACAGGGGCGCGATCTAATTGCCGACCTCCGTGATTAGATAAGATAATTGCATCAGCGCCATACTGTGCCGCTTTTTTTGCATCTTCTACAGTTTGAATTCCTTTAATTGTTAACTGACCATTCCACTGCGACCGCACCCATGAAAGATCTTCAAATGTCATTGTTGGATCAAACATGAAATCCAAAAGTTCAGCGACGGTTCCTTCCCAATTTTTCATAGATGCGAAAGTAATTGCTGGGGTAGTAAGAAAGTTAATCCACCATTCTGGTCTCGGTATGGCATCTATAATTGTTTTAGCCGTCAATGATGGCGGAACCGTTAACCCATTTCGGGTATCTCTTAATCGTGCTCCTGAAACAGGCACGTCAACGGTGAGAATTAAGTTTTTGACTCCTGTCGTCTGGGCCCTGCGAACGAGCTCCATGCTAGCGTCGCGGTCCTTCCACATATACAACTGAAACCAGTTCACTCCTTCTGGTGCGGCAGCAACTACATTTTCAATAGTTGTTGTGCCAAGGGTGGAGAGTGTGAAAGGGATTCCGAACTTTTGCGCCGCTCGTGCACCGGCGATTTCTCCCTCAGAGTGCATCATTCGAGTGAAGCCCGTGGGGGCGATTCCAACGGGCATCGCAAATCTTTCTCCAAGAACTTCACAGTCGAGTGAAGCATCCCTTACATCGTGCAAAATATTAGGGCGAAACTCAAGATCTAAGAAGGCTCGTCGAGCCCGTTCAAGAGTAATCTCAGATTCGGCTGAACCATCGGTGTAATCGAATGGAGCTGTGGGTGTGCGCCGCTTAGCGATAAGGCGTAAATCCCAGATTGTTAGCGCCTTGGCCAGACGCTTGTGACGGCTTGGGAGGGAGGGAAGTTTAAAAGTGAGAAGCGGAGCTAACTCATTGACCCTCGGAAACTGTCGCTTGAAGTTTTTGGCCACGCTTAATCCTCGCCCTCGCTCTTTGATGAATCCTATACGATTCCAACATGTTTCCCCATACTAAAGTGAATCTAGCAATGAAGAGAAAAGCGCGTTAACCCTCGAAAACAACTAAGGAGAACGATGTCTGAACAATTGATTTTTCCCTTCACTTTCGGGGATATGACACAAAAAGATCTCTTAGGCGGTAAAGGTGCCAACCTCGCAGAAATGGTACGGATAGGGTTGCCAGTTCCACCAGGCTTTACTATTACAACTCATGCATGTCGGCTCTACCTTCAATCTGGAGAAATGCCAGCTTCTTTATCTGGCGAAATCGATGCCGCCTTGAGAGATCTTGAGAGTCAAACTGGAAAGAAATTTGGTGGAGTAGAAAATCCACTTCTAGTTTCAGTGCGCTCTGGTGCAAAGTTCTCGATGCCCGGAATGATGGAAACAGTTCTTAACGTTGGAATGACCTCTGAGACAACTCAGTCACTTGCTGATTCATCTGGAAATCCGCGATTTGCATGGGATTCTTATCGTCGATTCATTGAGATGTTTGGAAAGATCGTCTGTGACATTGCACCGGAAGAGTTTCATAAAGTACAAGAGCGAATTGTATCTTCGATGGGCGTGGAAAATATACAGGAGCTTGAAGTTGAAGGTCTCAAGCAATTGTGTGATGGCTTTATGAAGGTTATACAACTAGCAACGGGTGAGGATTTTCCAGCTGATCCCCGCGAACACCTAATACGATCCGTTGAAGCCGTTTTTAGATCGTGGAACTCAGAGCGTGCTCAGCTCTACCGACGCCGCGAAAGAATTCCCTCTGACCTTGGTACTGCAGTTAATATTCAATCGATGGTCTTTGGAAATCTCAGTGATGATTCGGGAACGGGAGTGGCTTTTACTCGTAACCCATCGACAGGGGAGGTTGGGCGCTACGGCGATTATCTTGAAAAAGCGCAAGGTGAAGATGTCGTTGCAGGTATCCGCACCCCGATGTCACTTGACGAATTTGGTCAATTGAGTCCGGGTGTCGCAGGTGAATTAGATGCTGTGATGGAGTTATTAGAGACTCACTACAAAGATCTCTGTGATATTGAGTTCACGGTTGAGCGTGGAAAACTCTGGATTCTGCAGACCCGCGTAGGCAAACGCACTGCCGAGGCAGCATTTCGAATTGCCCTTCAATTTGTTGATGAGAATAAAATTTCAATGGATGAGGCGTTGCGTCGAACCACTGGCGATCAATTAGCAATGTTAATGTTCCCGCAGTTCGACACATCAGGTGCACTCAATGAAATTGCTCGTGGTATTCCGGCATCTCCAGGGGCTGCCGTTGGTGAAGTTGTCTTTGATTCAAAGCGAGCATTTGATCTCTCTAAATCTGGTAAAAAGGTTATTTTAGTGCGCAGAGAAACAAGCCCAGATGATTTAGTTGGAATGGTTGCATCACAAGGGATATTAACTAGTCGTGGCGGCAAAACCTCTCACGCCGCCGTTGTTGCTCGAGGAATGGGTAAAACGGCAGTCTGCGGCACCGATTCAATTTCAGTTGATGAACGCGCCAATTTATTTACTGCGGGTGCGACAACTGTTTATGAAGGTGATGTTATTTCAATTGATGGCACAACAGGTGCGGTGTACTTGGGGGATGTACCAGTTGTTGCATCTTCTGTAACCTCGTATTTGGAAGGCCGTCTATCGGCAGCATCCGATGAGGCAACCCCAGTTGTAAAGGCAGTTGATCGCATCTTGATGCATGCCGATGGTAAGCGACGCTTAAAAGTTCATACCAATGCCGATACTCCAGAAGATGCGATTCGTGCACGAATTTTAGGTGCAGAAGGTGTTGGTCTTTGTCGCACCGAGCATATGTTTTTAGGTCCTCGCCGTTCATATGTAGAGCGTTTAGTTTTGGCCGAAAACGATGATGTTCAACGTTCAGTTATTGCAGAGATGGAGCCATTACAAAGAGCGGATTTCGTCGGGATCATGATGGCTATGTCGGGATTACCAGTGACAATTCGTTTGTTAGATCCACCCCTGCACGAGTTTTTACCATCTTTAGTTGTACTCAGCGCTGCTATGGCACAAGCCGAAGCGCTGAGCGAAGAGGTATCTACGCGAGATAAAGCACTTTTTTCTGCAGTGAGTCGCCTACATGAGGCGAATCCAATGTTAGGTTTGCGCGGAGTTCGACTGGGAATTTTAATTCCCGAGCTTTATAAGATGCAGGTGCGCGCACTTGTACATGCATTTCTTGAAGTTCGAAAATTAGGTCACGACCCACGTCCTGAAGTGATGATTCCCTTAGTCGCGACTCAACGTGAACTCTTATATCTTCGAGAAACTCTCGAAGCAGAGATATCTAAAACTTTCAAAGGTTCAGGTCTTTCAGTAGAAATTCCAATCGGAACAATGATCGAAACACCTCGTGCGGCAATCACCGCAGATAGATTGGGAGTTTATGCTGATTTTTTCTCTTTCGGTACTAATGATCTAACTCAATTAACGTGGGCCTTTAGTCGAGATGATGTTGAATCTACTTTCTTACCCCGGTATTTAGATCTCGAACTATTGCCATTTAATCCATTTGAATCTTTAGATGAAGCTGGAGTAGGAATTCTTCTACGCACGGCAGTTGATCTTGCGCGGAGTTTACGCAGTGATTTTAAATTAGGAATCTGCGGTGAGCACGGAGGAGATCCAAGGAGTATCCACTTCTTTAATTCACTGGGTATTGACTATGTTTCTTGCTCGCCATTCCGGGTACCCATAGCACGCCTTGAGTCAGGTCGTGCCGTAGTAATAGCGTGAAATCCTTCGCCAATGTGACGCTAGTCGGTCAAGGGCGATAGACTCATGGCGTTGTTTCCGGGGTCGGTGTAAATCCGAACCGGCGGTTATAGTCCGCGACCCGATACCAGCCAGGTATCGGTTGACTCAGTGAAACTCTGGGACCGACGGTTAAAGTCCGGATGAGAGGAAACCAACAAGAGGTAGGTTCTTGCCTACCTTCTCTGTGCATTTCAACATCAATGGTTGAGAGCACTCACCCCGGCAACTCGATTGAAGAGTGGGGGTAGATATGGATTACGTACCGCTAATGCGCCGCGCTATTGCCCTTGCCGAAAAAGGTTTGGGAAAGACTGCTCCCAATCCAATAGTTGGTGCGATAGTTATTGATGCATCGGGTGCGCTTATCGCAGAAGGTTTTCATGATCGCATGCAGGCACGTGATCATGCAGAAGTTGTTGCAATTAAAGCTGCAGGGGAGCGAGCTAATGGTGCAACCCTCGTTGTGACGTTAGAACCATGTAATCACACCGGCAGTACTGGCCCGTGCACGCAAGCAATTATCGATGCCGGCATTACAACCGTTGTCTTTGCCGTAAGTGAACCACACTCCATTGCTGCTGGTGGAGCAGATGCATTGCGAGCAGCTGGAGTTAGAGTTGTTGACAATGTTTTATGCCAGGAGGCTTCATGGTCAAACCGGGCATGGCTGATGAAGATTAAAAAGAATCGACCGTTTTTTACCTGGAAGGTTGCGACAACACTCGATGCCAAGGTTGCTGCAACTGATGGAACATCCAAGTGGATTACCAATGAAAAATCGCGCTCAGATGTGCAGGTGTTGCGGCGGGCGGCCGATGCGATTTTGGTTGGTACCAATACGGTTATTGCAGATGATCCACACTTAATTCCTCAGGCAGATAATGCAGGATTTACCCACAACCCAATCCGAGTTATATGTGGTGAGCAGAGTTTGCCAAAAGATTCTCAAATCTTTGATAATGCCGCTCCGACCTTGCTTGTTCAATCCAAGGATTTAGTGCAGCTTGTTGCACAGCTCAATGAGAAGGAGCTCAATCATGTCTTGGTAGAGACTGGCCCAACTCTTGGCAGCGCGATGCTTGATGCCGGGTTACTGGATGAGTTAATCATCTATCAGGCAGCATCTTTGTTGGGCTCAGGAAAGCAGTTCTTTAGCTTTGATCATCCATCGACAATTAACAATCAGATGCGCCTTGATCACATCAGCACCGATGTATTAGATGGCGATGTTAAATCTGTTTATCGCATAAGAAATGGTGAGTAATGTTTACAGGACTTATTGCCAAGCTCGGAACAATCACCGCAATTGAAAGGGGTGAGAGTTCGGCGTTTTTTACTATCAACGCCCCCCAATTAATCTCCGAGATCACACTGGGCGATTCCGTCGCCGTCAACGGTGTGTGCCTGACGGCGACATCGGTATCTGGAAATACTTTTACCGCCGATGTTATGGTCCAAACTCTCTCGCTGACCTCATTATCTGCACTTACTGTAGGTAGCCCCGTAAATCTCGAATTAGCCGCACGACTCAATGCGCGGCTGGGCGGGCATATTGTCCAGGGCCATGTCGATGGAGTTGGCAGCGTCAGCTCAATTAAACCTGGAGAGAAATGGTCTGAGTTCTCTCTCACAGTTCCAGAGCATCTACTTCGCTATCTCGTAGCCCAAGGCTCTATTGCACTCGATGGAGTCTCATTAACTGTGGGCTCTATCGATGATGCGAGCTGCACAGTAACGGTTTGGCTCATCCCTGAAACGCTAGCAAAGACAAATCTCTCCTCGAGGCAGCTAGGTGATTTAATAAATATTGAGGTTGATATTTTGGCAAAGTATGTAGAACGAATGGTTGCAAAGGGGCTCACCCGTGGAGAGTAAGTTTCTCAATGCACTGAATGAATTTAAAAATGGTGAAATGCTCATCGTTGTCGATGATCACAATCGCGAAAATGAGGGCGACTTAATTATGTTGGCCGAATATGCAACTCCAGAAAAGACTGCATTTATGGTCCGTCATACAACTGGAATTTTATGTGTTGCAATTACAGAGGAACAGGCATACCGGTTGCGCCTTCCCTATATGGTCGAGCAGAACCAAGATCTGCGAAAGACAGCATTTACCGTCTCGGTAGATTCTGCCTATGGCATTACCACCGGTGTTAGCGCCGCCGATCGCAGCGCAACTATTCGAGCCCTTGGTAGTGACGCAACTCGCCACTCAGATCTCATCCGACCTGGCCATATCTACCCACTTATTGCACATAAACAGGGCTTGGGCATGCGCCAAGGACATACAGAGGCAGGTATTGCACTGGCAGAGTTAACTGGCGCCTACCCTGCCGCCTTACTTGCAGAGATTGTCGCCCCAGATGGTTCTATGGCTCGAGGTGAAACACTGGCCAACTTTGCCGCCGAACATGAGATTCCAATAATCTCTATCGCTGAAATTGAGGAGTATCAGATCTCCCTAGCTCTGCCTAAGACTAACGCTGCATATCCGCAGTATGAGTTTGAGTGGGTCAATGTCCAACTTGAATCTGGAGAATGGAGCCTTGCAACGTATCCATCTCTTAAACACCGCGAGCAGGTTGTCATGCGCTTTGGCAGAGAGGGCACAACTCCTCTCGTGAGGGTGCACTCAGAGTGCTTTACAGGAGATGTGATGAGTTCAAAGCGATGTGATTGTGGCGAGCAGTTAAATCGCTCAATCATTGCGATCCAAGAGCATGGCTATGGATTTATTATCTATCTTCGAGATCATGAAGGCCGTGGGATAGGACTTAGCGAAAAACTTAAAGCCTACATCCTACAAAATCAAGGCTTCGATACAGTCGATGCTAACGTAGAGCTCGGCCACCCAATTGATGCACGTGATTGGAGCGAAGCTGTCGCAATACTTAGAAATCTCAACCTCACATCCATCATGCTACTAACAAATAATCCACTTAAAGTTAAGGCTGTGCTCGAAAGCGGTATAGCCTGCGAACAGATTTCCTTACCCGTTGAAGTTAATAAATTTAATAAAAAGTATTTAACAACTAAGGCAGAGCGCCTCGGACATGTAAGGAGCATTTAATGGCTGGACCCGGACCCGCAATATCAGTAGTTAAAACTCCAATGGCTAAGATTGCGATCATCTCATCCTCTTGGCATTTAGATATTTGTAATGACCTGGTTGCAGGCGCTAGGCGCGCATTAGAAGAGGCAGAGGTTTCAACGATAGAAGTATTTTTTGTTCCTGGTTCAATGGAGATTCCACTTGCGGCACAAAAAGCATTTGAAAAAGGTTTTGATGCAGTCGTTGCAGTTGGACTCGTTCTCAAGGGTCAAACACCGCACTTTGACTATGTCTGTCAAGGTCTGACTCAGGGTGTCATGGATGTTCAACTTAAATTCTCAAAGCCGATTGGCTATGGCGTTTTGATGTGTAATGATGTAGATCAAGCAATTGCGCGCTCTGGAGGTGCTGGGAGCATAGAAGATAAGGGTTACGACAGTGCCGCAGCAGCCATTGCACTACTGAATTTTTAGCCTCTCAAATGAGTGCAATGTCGGAAAAGGTGCGCGAGGCACTCGATGCTGCAATCATCGCCATAGGTGGGGCGCCGCGCGAAGGTCAGATTGAGATGGCCGAAGCCGTTGCTAACGCCTTGAGCGATAGCCACCATTTAATGGTTCAGGCAGGTACTGGCACAGGAAAATCACTGGCCTATTTAATTCCACCCCTTGTGCACGGGAAAAAAACATTGGTGGCAACGGCGACTTTGGCGCTGCAACGTCAGCTAGTGGAGCGTGATTTACCTGCAGTTGTCCCAGCCCTTGAAAAGGTTCTTGGTCGTGAAATTACATATGCCATTTATAAAGGTGTTGGTAACTATATCTGCCTACAAAAAATGAATAGCGAAGAGCCTGATCCAGATAGCGACATTATGTTAGGTATTTCATCACTTGAAAAAGATGCCAAACGCCTGCACGAATGGGCCCGAAAATCCGGAGTTTCCGGGGATCGCGATGATGCCCCTGATGTTGACCGACGAGTGTGGGCAGCTAACTCAGTCTCTGGGCGCGAATGCGTGGGTGCAGATTCCTGTGCATTTGGCCGGCAATGCTTTGCCGCTAACGCTAAAGCAAAGGCGCAAACCGCCGATGTCGTTGTTACTAACCACACTCTGTTAGCAATTGAAATTGTGGATTCTCATCCCATTTTACCCGAGCGCGATGTCGTTATTTTAGACGAAGCCCATGAATTTATGGATCGCGCGACACAGGCCGTAACTGAGGAACTTACTTCGGCCCGCGTCTTACGTGCATCAGCAATGGCACGAAAATTCATGCCGGGCAAGCTTTCAGATAGTTTTCATAAAGCCGCTAATGATTTTCATGAATCTATGGTTGACTACGGCGAATCAATCCGCGGAGATTTTACTGCACAAGGTCGATTGAAAGAGATTCCACAATCTCTTGAAGCTCCCATACGTAAAGTGCGCGAAAGCGCTCAGGCAATAACTCAATTCCTTTCAGCCGATGATGAAATTATTGACACCGATGTTCTGGCCGAACGTGCACGAGTAAAAGGGGCGGTAAGTGAAATATCTACAACTGCGGCCACACTATTAAAACTCAGTGACGGTTTTGTTCTTTGGTACGAGCCGGTTTTTTCTACACTTCATTTAGCGCCACTTTCAGTATCAGATGTCTTACGAGAAAACTTACTCACGCAAACTCCGGTAATCGCAACGTCGGCGACATTAACAGTGGGTAATTCATTTAACTCTCTGGCAAAGAGTATTGGTTTCTTAGTGGGAGATGATTTAAATAGCGATGTTAAGAGCGGAGAAGTTGATCCAGCAAATGTGCAGATGTTGGATGTTGGTTCTCCCTTTGATTTTGCAAATCAAGGTGTTCTATATATGCCTAAGCACTTACCTGAACCTGGCCGTGAGGGCCCAAGTATTTAAGCGTTAACTGAATTAGGCGAATTAATCGATGCCGCTGGTGGTAGAACTCTTGCACTCTTTTCATCATGGCGCGGGGTAGAGGCCGCTGATGCACATCTGCGTAAAGTTTTGGCCGAACTTCCAATAAAGATCTTTACTCAAAAGCGAGGAGATGCCGTCGCTCCGCTAGTTGAACGCTTTGCAAAGGATGAGACTTCGATTTTGCTGGGCACGATGTCACTGTGGCAAGGCGTAGATGTACCTGGTAGAAGTTGCATCCTTGTTGCTATTGACCGGATTCCCTTTCCGCGACCCGATGAACCTGTTATGTCGGCGCGTGCGGCTCAGGCCGATGCCGCTGGCGGAAGTGGTTTTATGCAGGTTTCTCTGCCAAGAGCGGCGCTGCTTTTGGCGCAGGGCACAGGTCGACTCATTAGATCTGTTAATGATCGAGGCGTAGTTGCAATTCTAGATTCGAGAATCGTCACAAAGCGATATGGGAGCGTACTTCTCAACTCAATGCCACCGCTTTGGCGAACATCCGATAAGGATATTGTTCGAGAGTCATTGCGCAGGCTTAACGAAACCGTTTAGAAATAGCGCTATCTCGCAGGCTCTTCATTTATTCAAGCAACAACTGATTCCCGCACATGATTTAACGAGAACCGACAAGTTCATTAAGAATTTCGCGTAAAGCTGGCCAGGAGTTCCCAAAACTTGGATGAAGATTTAAATCTGCAACCCTGTCAATGGCTACCCACCGTACTTCGTGTGACTCATCATTTACTTCATGTGCAACCAAGTCAGCTGTGGCTCTTGCAATTACGGTGTCGTAGCGCCAGTTGCCATGCTCATCACTATGTATCTGGAGGGGAGTAAGGAAAGCTGGATCTATCCCGGTCTCTTCAATCGCCTCACGAATCGCACCCTGAATCACGCTCTCATGACTATCGCGCGCACCACCTGGGATTCCCCAGGTATCACCGTTATGTACCCACGGAACTCGATGCTGTAAAAGAATCTCATGGCCACGCACAATCAGGATTCCGGCCGCGCCATTTAGACCCCAGTGCTTATTACCGCACTGGCATTGGATCCAGCCATCTCCATCTCTATGCGCCATGATGTAAGAGTGGCATAACTATCCACAGTTAGTACTGTGAGGCTGGCAACGGTCGGCGCCCTCACTTATCGTCACGGGAATGAAAGCTTTGATAATCCCAATAATTGCCTCACTTTTGATCGCGCCTACTCCAGCCTTTGCCGATTGCACCGGTTCAGCCTGCGTTGACGTGTACACGAAAAATAACCAGATAATAATCGAAGCCCATAAGGGTAGTAGTGCCACAGTTACACAACGCGCACCAAAGGCAAAACCATCTCCCACGTCAACGTTGTGGTTTCCGCCCAAATATTCGCCTGCACCGAGGCCATACGTAAAGCACAGCCACAGAGCGCGTACAGCTGCGCCTAAGAGAGTTACGCGAACGGCCAATCTCAGTGATCGTTTGATTAAGTTAGTTCCAACTGCCGGTATCGCCTTCCAGCCCGAATTCGAGGCTCTGACAAATGTGCCGGTGATTTTTTGGGTAGATGTACCACAGGTTTTTCAAAGCCGCGTGAAGATAATTGGTGAAGTTGTCGATGTCACTTTGCGCCCAGGTTTTATCTGGTCCTATGGCGACGGCGCAATGTGGGCCACTACCAATCCTGGCGCTCCATTTCCAAAAGCGATGATCACTCATATGTATTCAAAGCCCGGCACTTATCCAGTTCTGCTCCTAACAACATGGAATGGCAGTTTTACACATAACGGAGCAGTTCGGGCAATAACTGGAAAAGTAGTTAACGCCTCGGTGGCAACCGTCACCGTTGTATCGGCCCCAACACGTTTCACGAAATGAGAAGAGCATGACAACTGAAAAAGAGGCACCATCGATTGCATCGATCGACCAAGCGCATGATTTAAATTTCATCGCACTTGTTAAGAGTTTCGCCATCAATGAGGATTCACCTGATATTAATAACTCACAACGCGATGGTGCAACTGCTGTCATCGATTTAGCTCTTGAGTTTGAAAAGTTTGAACAAAAGAGCTCTCCTGAAAACATTGCTAAAGTTTTGGGGCGCTTGAGCGATGTTCAAGTACGTGATTTTGCACTTGGATCCCATAACGCCGCAAGCTTTCACACATATTGGGCGATGTGGCAGTACTTACTTCAGATAGCACCAGATGGATTTGTCGCACCGGTCGCCTGCCTCTTTGCAACACTGGCATACGAGAGTGGGGATATTGCACTGGCCTATCGCGCACTTGATCGGGCAAGTATTGACCAACCGCAATACTCATTGACGATTTTACTGCGTCGTGTCTTTGGTTCAGGCTGGCCCGCCGCCGCCTTTGCCGCTATGCGCTGCGAGCTTCACCCAAAGGTCACGGCCGGCATTTTTGACTAGCGCCGACTCTCTGTTAGAGTCCACCCAGGTCACGAGTTCTAGTGTTTAGCCCCGGCTTACTAGACGGCAACCCTCCACCACGGTGGGGTGCTCCGGGTGAAGACCAGATCGATAGCAACAACGCCATCGATAAGCGTGGATTACTCGAACCGTCTTAAAATAGCCAGCGTCGGCATAAGTACTCGAGTGGTCCCATAACTGGGAGGAATGTATTTAATGTCATCGTTTACATTTGAAGAGGCAGCATTTGAAACCCGTCAGATCCATGCCGGGCAGGTAGCAGATCCAACAACTGGCGCTCGTGCGCTTCCGCTGTATCAGACGACTGCCTATCAGTTCCGCGACACTAAACATGCCGCAGATTTATTTGGTTTGGCTGAG
This sequence comes from Candidatus Planktophila sp., assembly GCA_030649935.1. Lineage (GTDB taxonomy): Bacteria > Actinomycetota > Actinomycetes > Nanopelagicales > Nanopelagicaceae > Planktophila. Next base: position 1,571 of record JAUSFN010000022.1, on the reverse strand, counting down.
CTTGGAAATATCTATACCCGCATAATGAATCCAACACAGGATGTTGTTGAAAAACGCATTGCATCTCTTGAAGGTGGTGTTGCCGCACTGCTTCTAGCATCAGGTTCGGCAGCAACTACATTTGCCGTCTTAGCAGTTGCGACTGCTGGAGATCACATTGTTTCATCAAAGTATTTATACGGTGGAACATATAACTTATTCCATTACACCCTGCCGACTTTCGGAGTTGACGTCACTTTTGTTGATAATCCAAATGATCCAGAGGAGTGGCGCAGAGCAGTGCGTCCTAATACCAAAGCATTTTTTGGTGAGACGATTTCAAACCCTAACAACGATATTTTGGACATCGCAGCCGTGGCAAAAGTTGCCCACGAAAACCATGTTCCACTGATTGTTGATAATACAGTTGCGACACCATATGTAATTCGGCCAATAGAATTCGGCGCAGATGTTGTTGTGCACTCAGCTACTAAGTTTCTCTCCGGACATGGAAACGCCGTTGTGGGAGCAATTGTGGATTCAGGTAATTTCGATTACGCGCTGTATCCAGAGAAGTTCACGAGCTTTAATACGCCAGATCCCTCCTATCACGGACTGGTTTATGCCCAAGCTCTCGGCGTTGGTAGTGCCTTTGGCGCAAACCTTGCCTACATCTTCAAAATCCGCCTGACTTTGCTTCGCGATATTGGAGCTGCAGTGTCGCCATTCAACGCCTGGTTACTCGCCCAAGGTTTAGAGACACTCACACTTCGTATGAAGCAACATTTAGAAAACGCCAAGGCCGTTGCAACATGGCTCGAGGCACATCCGCAGGTGGAGAAGGTTAACTACTCATGGCTACCCAATTCGCCGTATAACGCTCTAGCCACAAAGTATGCACCTAAGGGCTCAGGCTCAGTTCTCTCCTTTGAAATTAAAGGTGGAATTGAGGCAGGAAAGAAATTCGTTGAGGCTTTAACGCTGCATTCTCACGTTGCAAATATTGGAGACGTGAGATCCCTTGTGATTCATCCAGCATCGACCACGCACTCACAACTATCGGCCGAGGAGTTACTGGATGCTGGAGTAACGCCTGGTTTAGTTCGCTTATCTGTGGGCCTTGAAGATATCGACGACATAAAGGCCGATTTAAGTGATGGGTTTGCTGCAGCTAAGTAATGAAGGATTTACGGGGATTGGTCACCGGGGCATGGCTTGAAACTCATGCACCCGGTGATCGCCTTTTCGTAAATATCGGAGGCCTACTTCTTGAAAGTGGAGAGCGCTTAGAAAACATTACGATCGCTTATCAAAGTTGGGGAACGTTGAATGCAAGTGGTGACAACGCCATCTTGGTCAACCATGCAATGACGGGCTGGTCCGATATTCCAAGCTGGTGGCCATCGATGGTTGGTCCGGGGCTGGCATTTGATAGCGATAAGTATTTTATTGTCTGCCCCAATGTTATTGGTGGTTGCCAGGGCTCAACTGGCCCATCATCGATTGCACCCGATGGTCAACGCTATGGTTCACGCTTTCCATCGGTGACGATTAGAGACATGGTTGCCGCTGAAATTGCATTTAGTGATGTG
>JAUSFN010000021.1 GCA_030649935.1 Candidatus Planktophila sp. | reverse complement strand
GTGGTGATGCGATGAATGCAACTACGTTCGCTATCTCTTCTGCACTGCAGAATCGTCCCAGCGGAACTGATCCTGCAATTTCAGCGCGACGCTTTTCATCCAATGTCGCCGTCATATCGGTTTCAACAAAACCCGGAGCTATTACATTTGAAGTAATTCCGCGGCTTCCAATTTCACGTGCAAAAGATCGCGCCATTCCAACAAGGCCAGACTTGCTAGAGGCATAGTTAACTTGACCGGCAGAACCCATTGCTCCGACTACTGACCCGACGAAAATTAAACGGCCTCGTTTAAGTTTGAGCAGACCGCGTGTTGCACGGCGAGCGACACGAAAAGCACCCGTGAGATTTGCATTTATGACATCTCCAAAATCGGCATCGCTCATTCGCATTACAAGGCCATCTTTAGTAATTCCTGCATTAGCAACGATTATCTCTGGAACTCCCCATTGGCTCTCAATTGAGTCAAAGGCGCTATCTACGCTCTCGGTAGATGTGACATCCATGAGAACACAGTTAAAACCAACGGGGGCTGGACCGCTTCTATATGTGACTACAACATCATGGCCGGCGGATTTAAGGGCCTTCGCAATGGCCAAACCGATTCCACGATTGCCGCCAGTGACAAGGGCAAGTGAACTCATGAACTTTAATCTAGTGCCTACTGAGAGGTATTCAAAAGATGCAGAGCTGCGTGGCTAGCAATAGGGTTGACAGTATGGCCGATGAGAAGGAGTTCTTTGATATTACCAACGCTCCCAAAGCGTTAAGTAGTGATCAAGCATCTCGCCAAAAAAGATACTTCATTTCAATGATGATACGAACTGCCTGCTTTATTTTGACTGTCGTTTTACCGAGTCCTTATCGATGGATTGCTTTATTCGGAGCCGTTGTCCTCCCATATTTCGCTGTAGTGATTGCCAATGCGGGTCGCGAAACGATCACCCCCGGCGCCCACATACGCGATAAGAATCCACCTGCATTAAACTAAAGTAGGAGAATGCAACGCGAGCCTTGGGCAATCCTCAAATCGGTTGTAGCTCTGGCTCTTATTGCAGCGTGTTTATGGGCGGCCCAATGGCAGTATCAACGAGGGATAGTTCGCCACGCACGTAATTCAATGATTACCGAGCACATTGCATTACCACCAACTCCACTTATAACAGTTGCCTGGCAACCAACTCGATTTGAATGGCAGAGAGTCACTACCTCAGGAAAGTTCAGCCCCAATGAACAAATATTGTTACGCAATAGATATTCAGAGGGCGTTTATGGATTCGAGGTACTAACGCTATTTACTTCAATGGATGGGAAAGTTTTTTGGGTGGATCGTGGATGGGTGAAAGCGGGTAGAAATGCAACTACACCGCCGGTTGTAGCCAGAGTTCCCACAGAGATTGTGGAGATAACGGGAAGATTGCGCTTAGATTCATCGCTGCCTCGCGGCTCATTCTTTGCTCTACCGGCAGGCGGCGCGGGATTAGTGGGCGAGCTCAATGCCCAATCGCGTATAGGTACCGAGAAATTCTATCTCGATCTACTCAGTGGATCTTTGCCAAACCTCACTCCAACAGTTACGGCGCAATTACCTGAACTCAGCGATGGCCCGCATATGGCATATGCACTTCAATGGATATTTTTTGGAGGCCTAATTATTTATGGAAGAATTCTCATTCGCCGAGCCCGTTAAATCTTGACGGTTATAGAGATCGGCATACAACCCCCCAAGAGCAACAAGTTCATCATGCTTTCCTCGCTCAATGATGGATCCATTTTCCAACACAAGAATTTGATCTGCATCTCGAACGGTGCTTAAACGGTGGGCAATCACAATACTTGTTCGTCCTTTGAGTGCACTCTCTAAGGCTGCATGCACAAGTGATTCATTTTCCGAATCCAAATGTGCGGTCGCCTCATCGAGAATGACGAGTGCAGGCGATTTAAGAAGCAATCGAGCAATTGCTAGCCTCTGCTTTTCACCACCAGAAAGGCGATGTCCACGTTCTCCCACCATTGTGTCAAAACCGTTAGGCAATGACTCAATGAGTTTCCAAATCTGCGCAGCTTCACATGCAGCCTGCATCTCTTCTTGAGTTGCATCGCTCTTGGCATAACGCAAATTCTCTGCAATAGTCTCGTGAAATAGATGTGCATCTTGCATAACTACACCGATTGAGTTCCTAAGAGACTCTAAAGTTAAATCCCTAATATCGTGACCGTCGATAGAGATAGTGCCACTAGTAACATCGTAGAGGCGAGGTATTAACGTGGTTATTGTTGTTTTGCCGGCACCTGAGGGACCAACAAGTGCAGTTAAAGTACCGGGTTCGGCGGTGAAGGAGAGATTCTTGAGTACTTCTCCACTCTCAACGGTTTCTGCCTTGGCCACAGACTCTAAAGATGCCAGTGAAATCTCGTGTGCACGAGGATAGGCAAAGCCCACATTACTAAAAGTTAATTGGGGATTGCGGCCACTGTATGTCTGGGCAGCTTCACGATCTTTAACCATCGGCTCTAGATCCAATACTTCAAAGACTCGCTCGAAAGAGACTAATGAGGTCATTACATCAAGGCGTACATTAGATAAGGCGGTCAAAGGACCATAAAGGCGCGCAAGGAGCGCAGTAATGGCGAGCAAAGTTCCAACAGTGACTCCCCCGTTTATCGCTAAGTGTCCACCAATGCCATATGCAAATGCGGTAGCAATCGCTGCAACGCTAGTGAGAGCGATGAAGAAAAGTCGGTTAAGCATTGCCGTTTTAATTCCAATATCTGCAACTCTGCGCGCCCGTGAACGGAAATACTCTTGTTCCAGAGCTGGCTGACCATAGAGCGCGACCAACATGGCACCTGAAACATTAAAACGCTCAGTCATTGTGCTCGACATTTGCGCATTAACATCGAAGGATTCACGAGTTAAAGCCTGCAATTTTCGGCCGACCCATTTAGTTGGTATTAGGAACAGTGGTAAAAGCAAAAGTGAGAATATAGTTATTTGCCACGACAAAATCAGCATTGTCACGCCGACTAATACAAGTGAGACTACATTGCTTACAACTCCCGAAAGGGTTGCAGTAAATGCTTGCTGAGCACCCATAACATCAGAGTTAATGCGTGAGATTAAAGCACCGGTTTGGGTTCGTGTAAAGAATGCGATTGATTGTCGCTGAACATGAGCGAAAACTAGAGCGCGCAAATCATAAATTAAACCTTCTCCTATTCGAGAAGAAAAATAGCGCCCCAACATGCTTACTGCGGCATCCGCGATAGCTAGTAGACCTACTAAAAGCGCTAGTTCTGTTACTAGCGCGCCATTTTTAGGAATCACACCGTCATCTATTAATCGCAAAAGCAGAAGCGGTGTCGCAACGATAAATCCGGCATCGACCACAACGGTGGCAAGAAATATGAAAATGCTCGTTCGATATGGCTTAGCAAAGGCAAAAATTCGCTTAACCGTTCCAGGTTTTAATCGTTGCGCTTTCACCGAGGGATCGGCAGTCATGGAGCGATGGGTCATCCAGGCGGCTTGCATTGACATGGCTCTAGCCTATGGATTCAGCGGTTAAACTGTAAATCCAAGGGCGCGAAGTTGATCACGACCATCATCTGAAATCTTATCTGGACCCCACGGTGGCATCCAGACCCAATTGATCTTTACATCGCTTGTCATCCCAGCCAATGCTTGTCGAGTTTGATCCTCAATAACATCTTGTAGTGGGCAGGCCGCCGATGTGAGCGTCATATTTAAGATTGCAATATTTGCATCGTCCACCATTACGTCATAAATCAAACCAAGATCAACAACATTTATACCGAGTTCCGGGTCGACAACATCTTTCATTGCCTCTGTTACATCATCTACACTCGTTGTCATATCTCTCCTTAGTTCTTTGCCTGGGCTTGAATTGCTACGTCCTTATATGCCATCCAACCAAGAAGTGCGCACTTTACACGACCTGGAAACTTCGAAACACCGGCAAATGCAACGGCATCTTCAAGGATTAATGGGTCACCAATAGAAGTACCTTTACTTCCCATGAGATCGATAAAGTTTTTTACGATGAAAGCTGCTTCTTCCAAAGTTTTCCCCGTCAAAAGATCGCTCATCATTGACACGCTTGCCTGAGAAATTGAACAACCCTGTCCATCCCACGAAAGCGAGGTAATGCAATAGCCATCCAAATTAATATTCAATGTAACTTCATCGCCACAACTTGTATTGACATGATGGACTTGTGCATCAAATGTAGAGTTTAATCCCTTGTGTTGAGGGTGCTTATAATGATCCAAAATTACCTCTTGATACAGGGAATCTAACTCCATTTTAACGACTCCCAAAATATTTGGAGGCACCTTGAATCGCCTCGATGAGTACATCACAGTCGGACTCATCGTTATAAATATAGAGCGATGCTCGAGTTGTTGCGGGTACTTGCATACGTTTAGCCAAAGGCCAAGCACAATGGTGCCCAGTTCTAACGGCAACGCCTTGACTGTCTAAATATTGGCCAACATCATGCGGATGAATATTGCCCAGGGTAAAGGAGATTGCACCACCTCGTGAGAGGTTTTTAGTGGGTCCTACTACTGTGAGATCAGAAATGAAACTCATCTTCTCGAGTAAATAACCTGTTAAGGCATGCTCGTGTGCGCTCACATTATCCATACCGAGCTGGGTTAAATAAGTCAGAGCTTCGCCAAGTCCAACTGCCTGTGCCATATTTGGAACACCAGCTTCGAATTTCTGTGGAACCGCAGACCACGTAGCACCAGTCATGTCAACACTTCGTACCATTGATCCGCCATAGAGAAATGGGGGCAGTTCATCGAGCAAATCTTTGCGTCCCCACAAAATACCGACACCAGTTGGTCCTAAAGATTTGTGGCCTGAAAAAGCTAAGAAATCAATACCTAACGTCTCTACATTCACGGCCATGTGTGGGACGGATTGACAGGCATCGAGAATCACAATTGCACCAACTTCATGGGCTCGAGTGATTATTTCAGAGAGCGGATTTATAGTTCCTAGGACATTCGATTGATGTGTCAAACTAACTATTTTAGTGTTACGCGTAATAATTTCATCTATATTTGATAGATCTAAACGTCCCTCGTCGGTGATACCAAACCACGCTAAATCCGCACCTGTTCTAGAAGCAAGTTGCTGCCATGGAACCAGATTTGCATGGTGCTCCATCTCGGTTACAACAATTCGATCGCCGCGCTCTAACGCAAATCGATTCCCTATTGGCGCATTACCCATTGCATAGGCGAGTAGGTTAAGGGATTCAGTTGCACTCTTTGTAAAGATAATTTCATCTGCGCCCCCTGGAGCAGCTAAGAAATCGGCCACAATCTGACGTGCACCCTCATAGGCATCTGTGGCCTCTTCGGCAAGCTGATGCGCTCCGCGATGGGCAGCAGCGTTGTGCAATTTATAGAAATTACTTTCAGCCTCAATGACACTGATAGGTTTCTGACTCGTTGCACCGCTATCTAAATAGACCAAACTTTTTCCGCCACGAACCGTACGTTCAAAGATTGGAAAATCTTTACGGATCTGCGAGACGGAAATTGACATTATTTCTTACATGCTCACATAATCTGCGTAGCCGTTTGCCTCCAACTTATCTGCAAGGTCAGCTCCACCCTCTTCAACAATATGTCCATTAGCAAAGACATGAACAAAATCCGGCTTTATATATTTCAAGATACGTGTGTAGTGAGTGATTAATAGAACCCCAAGATTATTATTCTCTTTAGCACGATTGACTCCTTCTGAAACGACACGGAGAGCATCCACATCCAGACCTGAGTCAGTCTCATCGAGTATTGCGATCTTTGGTCGCAAGAGTTCAAGTTGCATGATTTCATGACGCTTCTTTTCGCCACCAGAGAAGCCTTCATTTACGTTTCTAGATGCGAATGCAGGATCCATGTTCAGAGCCTCCATCGCCTCTTTAACCTCTGCTACCCAGGTCCGAAGTTTTGGTGCTTCACCACGAAGGGCAGTTGCTGCGCTACGTAGAAAATTTGAAACAGAGACGCCAGGAACTTCAACTGGATACTGCATAGCTAAGAAGAGTCCCGCTCTTGCCCGCTCATCTATGGTCATTTCCAAGACATCTGCTCCGTCAAGAGTGACGTTACCTTCAACAATTGAGTATTTAGGGTGGCCCGCAATTGAATATGCGAGCGTAGATTTTCCTGAACCATTTGGTCCCATGATGGCATGGGTTTCACCAGATTTTATGGTGAGATCGACGCCTTTAAGAATCTCAACGGCACCATTTTCCGTATTTACTGAAACGTGGAGGTTGCGAACTTCTAATGTACTCATATTATTTTCTCCTAAATCTCTACTGTTACGGAATTTGCGTCGACTCTTACTGGATATGTTGCAAGTGCGATAGTGGCTGGAAGAGTGATTACCTCACCTGTTCGCAGATCAAATTCGGCTCCATGTAGCCAACATTCAATTTTGAATCCACTCACATCTCCTTCAGAAAGTGAAGCCTCCGCATGCGTGCATGTGTCGTCTATTGCGAAAACTAAGTCACCGACACGGGTAACACAGATACTTTTGCCCGCCTTTTCAAGCCTAACTGGCACTCCTGTTTCTAATTGATCTAACTTAAAATCTGACATCTATGCTCCTGCTCTTTCAAGTTCAAAATCAATTCGATTCATTAAACGCTCTTGAATCGCTTCAATACCGATCTCGATTACGATTTCATTGAAGAAGCCCCGAACAACCAAACGTCGTGCATCTTCGAGAGCAATACCACGTGACATTAAATAGAAAAGTTGCTCATCATCGAAACGCCCCGTAGTGCTTGCATGTCCTGCTCCGACTATTTCGCCTGTTTCAATCTCTAAATTAGGAACTGAGTCTGCTCGTGCGCCATCGCTGAGCAATAGATTTCGGTTAAGCTCATATGTATCGGTTCCTTCAGCGATTGCGCGAATCAGAACATCGCCTATCCAGACAGTGTGTGCATCTCGACCAGAGAGAGCACCCTTAAAATTAACTCTTGATTTCGCTTTTGGAACGGCGTGATCCACATGCATTCGGTGTTCAAAGAATTGCCCCGCTGTAGCAAAATACACACCAAGGAGTTCGGCAGAGCCACCGGGTGCAATGAATTCAACCGTTGGCAAAATACGAACTACATCCCCACCTACAGTTACCGTCACAGATTTGAAAACGGCATCTTTGTCGATAACTGCGTGATGACGAGCGGCATAGACGCTTTTAGATTCAAACTCCTGAAGTGTAATAAAAGTTAATGAAGATCCAGGAGCTAATGAGATCTCTAAATCCTCGGCCAATACAGTATCGCCAGAGTTTTCCACAACGACCGTGGCAATGGCGTGTGCGCCAAGCGAAATTCTCACACGAGATAGTTCAGCGCTATCAAGTGCGCCAGTTAATCGGCCTAAATGAATAGGGGCCAGGAGCTCGGTATTTGCAGAGATAGATAGGTGGGCTACCTCCTGAGAATTCCCCCGGATACGTTCAATGATGATGTCATCACTTGATGCAAGTGGAGAGAGTTCTTGGCGCACAAAACTTACGCCACTAGGCAAGGCACCTTTTACAATTAATGACGAGCGCAGACTAATCTCGGCAGTTCCATCATGGAGTCCACGCAAACGTTTGAGTGGTGTAAAACGCCAGGCCTCTTCACGTCCAGTTGGTGTTAAGTAATTAGTAGCTAAAATCGACATTAACCAACGGCGCCTTCCATTTGAAGCTCTATAAGTCGGTTGAGCTCAAGTGCGTACTCCATGGGAAGTTCTCGTGCGATAGGTTCGATAAAGCCTCGAACAATCATGGCCATAGATTCATCTTCGGTTAAACCGCGAGACATCAGATAGAAAAGTTGATCATCACTAATTTTTGAAACTGTGGCCTCATGGCCCATCGAAACATCGTCCTCACGAATATCAACATAAGGATACGTATCAGATCTCGAAATCGTATCTACCAATAGTGCATCACACTTAACAGTGCTCTTAGAGTGATGAGCGCCTTCTTGCACTTGTACAAGTCCGCGATAGGAAGTTCGTCCACCGTTACGTGCAACAGATTTCGAAATAACTGACGATGATGTGTATGGCGCGGCATGAACCATTTTTGCACCTGAATCTTGGTGTTGGCCCTCGCCTGCAAATGCCAAAGATAGAGTTTCGCCTTTAGAGTGCGGTCCCATTAAAAATATTGCAGGGTATTTCATTGTGACTTTCGAACCGATATTTCCATCGACCCATTCCATGGTTGCGCCCTCTGCACAGGTAGCGCGCTTTGTAACTAAGTTATAAACATTGTTCGACCAATTCTGAATTGTTGTATATCGAACGCGCGCGCCTTTCTTCACGATAATTTCAACTACCGCAGAGTGCAAGGAATCAGATTTATAAATCGGAGCGGTGCATCCCTCAACATAGTGAATATATGAATCCTCATCAGCGATAATCAAAGTACGCTCGAATTGACCCATATTTTCAGTATTAATGCGGAAATATGCCTGTAAAGGTATATCGACATGAACTCCCTTTGGCACGTAGATAAAGGAACCCCCCGACCATACCGAGGTATTAAGGGCTGCAAATTTATTATCACCCACTGGTATAACCGTCGCGAAATACTCCTTAAATAACTCTGGGTGTTCCTTCAACGCCGTGTCGGTATCTAAGAAAATAACTCCCTGAGCCGCTAAATCCTCGCGAATTGAGTGATAGACAACTTCAGATTCGTACTGTGCGGCCACACCAGAAACCAGGCGTTGTTTTTCGGCCTCCGGAATACCTAATCGATCGTAAGTATTTTTGATCTCTTCAGGTAAGTCATCCCACGTTGCCGCCTGCTTTTCGGTAGAGCGCACGAAATACTTAATAGTGTCAAAGAAGATTCCTGAAAGATCAGAACCCCAACTTGGCATGGGTTTTTTTTCAAAGAGCGCTAAGCCTTTTAGTCTAAGATCGAGCATCCACTGGGGTTCAGACTTCTTCTCAGAAATATCGCGGACAACATCTTCATTGATGCCACGACGTGCATTAGTGCCAACTTCACTCTTATCTGACCATCCGTATTCATAGTTTCCGAGGCCGTCGAGTTCTGGATGCGCGATTGTCATGCACGTGCCTTTCTGTTGTTGATGCCAGTGTGTGGAGTAGGAATAAAAGTTGTACAGACGCCATCGCCATGAGCTATGGTCGCTAAACGCTGCACGTGAGTCCCAAGTAATCGCGAGAGTGCTTCCGTCTCGGCCTCACACAGTTGAGGAAACTCCGATGCAACGTGGGCTATAGGACAGTGATGCTGGCACAGCTCTTCACCCATTGGGCGAACTTTAAGGCTCGCCGCATATCCCTGCTCAGTTAAAAACTGAGCAAGCTCCATGCTTGTGTTTCCTCTTTTAGTCAGAACAAGCGCGGCCTTACGTTCAATCTCTTCGGCACGGTTTTTTGCAAAATCGGCAACTAAGTGCTCCCCCATGTGGGCCGACATAAATTTGAGGGCCGATACTGCGAGGTCATCGTATGAGTGTTCAAATTTTTCGCGCCCATAATCTGACATAAGGAAAACTTTTGAGGGTCGACCCCGGCCCCGTACGACGGCGGGATGCGGTTCGCGCGCCTCTAAGATGCCATCTGCCACTAAGTGATCTAAATGACGGCGTATTCCGGCGGGAGTGAACCCTAATCGAATAGCAAGGGTCGGAGCACTCGATGGTCCATTCTCAAGGATTGAACGAGCAACAAGTTCACGGGTGCGTGGATCATCGGATTTTCCCGTTGCACTCATGGTCGATAATTTCACAACACTATTGTGTCTTAATTCGAC
>JAUSFN010000018.1 GCA_030649935.1 Candidatus Planktophila sp. | reverse complement strand
AACATCGCAAGTAACTTACCAGTTTGTCTGACGACCATCGCGAGTTGGTCCCACTCCTTCCCACCCCGAACAGGACAGTGAAACGACTCCGCGCCAATGATAGTGTGGATTACCCATGTGAAAGTAGGTCATCGTCAGACTCCTTATATGCATAACCCCCTCCGGAAACGGTGGGGGTTTTTGCTTTGTGCAGAATAAATGCTCGATCTCGTTTCAAGTGTTCATTATCTGCAATAATCACACCATTCTGTCATCACACCCTACATGCCAATCGTTCGAGTCGCGCTTGATGTCCCGCTGCCCACCCTGTTTGATTACACGGTGGACGGTCGTGGAGGGCTGACAGGCATGTAGTCATCCCATTCAGGCTTATGCAGATGATCAGAGTGGCGTGGCATATGACGGCGACTGAGAGCAGGGATCAACCAAAATTCCCCATCGTCATATTACATTTAGTGCCAACATAAAAAATAGCAAAGATTCATTTGACAATGAGTTTTTAGTCCGTATAATTCGCCCCTCTTCGCTGACGCGGGGTGGAGCAGCTCGGTAGCTCGTCGGGCTCATAACCCGAAGGTCATAGGTTCAAATCCTGTCCCCGCAACCCAGAAATGGCAGCAGAACGAATTTGGTAGTCGATTCAAAAGATTTCAAAATGTAGTTGACAAGATGTTTTAAGTCTCTATAATGCTGACCTCTTCGCTGCAAAGCGAACGCTCTTTAAAAAATAAATTAAACAATCGACGAGTGTAGGTGCTTGGTTTTTGGGAAGTTTCTTCGCCTTAGGGCAGAAGATAACGACTTTAAAATATAGTAGTGCTTACGCAAAGTCGAAAAAAATCATGTTATGTGATTTTCTTTGAGTAAGATCGGTTCAGCAGTGAACCAAAACAGGTATTGAACTTAAGAGTTTGATCCTGGCTCAGATTGAAAGCTGGCGGTATGCTTTACACCTGCAAGTCGAACGGGCTTGGGGGCTTGCTCCTGAGTTAGTGGCGAACGGGTGAGTAATATATCGGAACATATCCGGAAGTGGGGGATAACGTAGCGAAAGTTACGCTAATACCGCATACGATCTAAGGATGAAAGCGGGGGATCGCAAGACCTCGCGCGAATGGAGCGGCCGATGTC